>JBAZZU010000001.1:0-189083 GCA_041658605.1 Thermoleophilia bacterium
ATGGTGCGCCCGACAGGATTCGAACCTGAGACCTTCGGCTTCGGAGGCCGACGCTCTATCCGGCTGAGCTACGGGCGCGTGGCGGAGAGGGAGGGATTCGAACCCTCGAGACGGGTTAACCCCGCCTACACGATTTCCAGTCGTGCTCCTTCGGCCAACTCGGACACCTCTCCAGACTTTCGAACAAGAAATTATCCAACATCCGGGGCAATATAGCCAACCGACACGACAGGCTGAGGATGTTATGAATGGCGGTCTCTGATTGAAAAACTCCGAAGGAACTGGCTGGGTTCTTACTCCCTTGTTTCCGCTAAAATTTTCACGCGCTCCAAAGCTTTGGGAAACCTGACTTTAAATGTTTCTTCCTGCCCGCGTGGAACATCGAATTCAACAGTCAAAGTAGTAACGCCATCTTTTTCCGCAAGCGAATAACTCTCCGTTCCGCCAGCCCATTCTTTTTCCCGTTCCTGCTCCCCGCTCTCCTTGGTATCCGTCATTTGCCTGAAAACGGCAAACTCGTTGGGAACAAGCTTCTCGATCAAACTCGTCACGCCGTAACCGGATACGGAAGAAATAAACTGCACCTTGTTTCCTGCCTTCATCTCGCCAACCATATATGTGCCTTCGTCAACAATGCTTGCCCAGTCGCGAAATGATTCGTTCTCCCAAAGGGTTTTCCAGACGTTTTCTCTGGGAGCTATTATTTCGATTGAGAATTTCATTTTTTGCATAAAGTCTATCCGCCTATCTTGAGTCACAGTTGATTTTCGTGTGCAGGCAGCGTAGCGGGCGAGACAGTGACTCATTTCATAACTGGCGGAGAGGGAGGGATTCGAACCCTCGGTACCCCGAGTAGAGGCACAACGGTTTTCGAGACCGCCGCATTCAACCAGCTCTGCCACCTCTCCGCGCTGGAATTCAAACATTAAAACCAGGGATTGAATCCGGGCATTGCTGCAGATTCCAACGACCTAGTTTAGCGGATTACACCTGTTTGAGGAAAGGCGGTTACCGAAATTGGAGGTTACGTCCGCCGGAAAAGGATGATTCAGCGCCGCAGGGAAAAAAATTCCTTAAGCATGGCCGCGGATTCTTCTGCCAGTACCCCGGACTCTACTGTTACCTGGTGATTAAGCCTGACATCGCGCACGATGTCCATAAGCGTGCCAGCGGCTCCAGCTTTTTCGTCAGTAGTTCCGTAGACCAGGCGATCGAAGCGAGCCTGATAGATCGCGCCAGCGCACATGGGGCAAGGCTCAAGTGTTACGTAGATCGTGCAACCGGACAGTCGCCAGGCACCCAGCCTCTCAGATGCCTTGCGGATGGCGATCATTTCGGCGTGCGCGGTGGGATCTTTCTTCTCCTCGCGCTCGTTGCCGGCTGCTGCGATCACCTCCCCCCTATGTACTATTACCGCGCCGATGGGAACCTCGCCGCTCTCAGCGGCCATCCTGGCCTCGCTGAGCGCGATGCGCATGTAGTGTTCGCGGTCTTTCATGGGAAACAGGTTATCACGAATGGTAGTCCTGACTTCTTGAGGTTGTTATTGCGGGGGTCGCCATGATGGTGCGCCCGACAGGATTCGAACCTGTGACCTTTGGATTCGTAGTCCAACGCTCTATCCAGCTGAGCTACGGGCGCATCGTTATCGCGGGCACGAATAAAGGAATCCCGCAAAAGAACAAAAGAAAGTATACCTGAAATGCTGAAGTTATCGAAACCAGCGAGGCTAATGGCTGAACGTGGCGGAGAGGGAGGGATTCGAACCCTCGAAGGAGGCTTAAAACCCCCTTAATCGCTTAGCAGGCGATCGCCTTCAGCCGACTCGGCCACCTCTCCGCAGTGATTCTGTAACGATTCATCGGACAGGGACCCAGTAGCCTGAATCGCCGCACCTGTTATCGTTTACCAAGCTAAGATTCTAGAGATTTTACCGAGGGAAATCCAGCCGGGGCGGGTTTGTCGCCGTACGAGGTATTCCGCTAGACTGTATCAAGTTCAAAATTAGGCAATCAGGAGGTGTACGCCGTGCTGCTCAGATGAATAGAAACATCGCTCCGTGTTGAGCGAATCACATTCGGGGGAGCCGGTAAAGCCTCATAATCTGCTCTAACTTTTATGACCAGCCGATTTAATGGCCGCCGGCCCTCTATCGTTATCGGGGGTGCAGGAACCGGTTGTTCCCGGCGGTCTGCAAAACCGTTTGCCTGTCTGAGATCCAGATAGAGAGTGGGTTCGACTCCCACGCGCCCCCTCCATACCCGTCTTTTGAATTGGAGGACCGTGAAAGTGAAGAAAGTAATACTTGTCGCCATAATAATTCTGGCTCTGGGTGGAATAATCGATTCAAGTTATGCTCTTCAGCAGCACTATGCCCCTCCCGATGTATCTTCCTGTGACGTCAATGAGACCATAAGCTGTACGGCAGTCAATCAGAGCAAATATTCAGAGATTTTCGGTTTGCCGGTGGCAGGCATCGGGATCGCCGGATATATGACGATTGGCCTGCTCGCGGGCACCGCAATTTCCAGGAAGTCATCAGCATCGGTGCTTATAAAGCTTTTGGCTGTAATGGCGCTTGGAGCTCTGGCGGTATCTTTATACCTGACGTATATCGAGCTGTTCGTGCTTCACGCGTTGTGTCCGCTCTGCATGCTTTCTCTGGTGCTTATAATAGCAACAGCAGTGCTCGCCATTCGTGCAACAATGCTGAAAACAAGAGGTAAGGATTAGCCGGGGCCGGGTTATTCCTGTTTGGTTTTCGCTTTCACTGTGTTCTTGATCCCGTAAAGGTATTTGATGTAGTCGACGGCGAACCTCATCAGCTCGACATCATCCTCTTTCATCCGCGCCTGCATCTCCGGTTCGATCTCCACGACTTCGAGGAAACGGCTTTCGAAAACATAGCGGCGGAAGTTGTCGAGGTCATAACTGGCCATGTAGAACATCTGCTGGCGTTTGTCGTCAATCTTGTCCTTGGCGAGATCCTGTTTGAGCATGATGTTCTTCCACTCGCGGTTCATCTCATCGTAGGAGGCCGCGTCCTGGTCTTCGCGCCACTCGCTTATGGTCCAGGTCCTGTCTTCCTTAAATCCGAGGCAGTGCTCCTCCTTGACGATCACATACCACTCGTCATGGATTGGAAACTTGTTCTCGTCGTCCATGCGGCGATGTGTCGCCTGACCGATTGGATAGTAACGGCAGGCCGCGGGCCGGTCGGAGTAAATATTGCAGCCTTCATTAGGCGTCACGAACTGGCAATAGCGGTCCTCGTCATCGCTCATGCGCATGAAGAGCAGCGGATGCGTCGTCTTCTCATCCACTTCGTAGCGTGTATATTTCTCGAGGAACTCCGTGCTGGAAATTCCGAGGCGCTGCTTCATCCTGATCACATCGTATGGCGTCAGAAGGATGTCGATATTGCGGCAGCATCGGGTAAAGCACTCTATTCCCGGCTGACAGCTGAACTTGAATTTTGAATCCAGCTCGTATTTCTGCGGAATCACGGATTTGTTATTCAACGTGGCCATCTGTCTTCTTTCCCTGGTTGATCGTCCGGAATGGAACCTTGCTTCTTAAATATTGTAGAGGAAACTTGGTGAAGGCACAAAAACGCGGGCGCCCGCTTATGCGGACACCCGCGTTTTTAAAACGTTTCGTATTTACTCTATGCCCGTATCTCTTCCAGAAACACGTGCGAATGTCAGCGCTACGGTCCTGTAGACCATATGAGCCATTTTTGAGAACGGCGCATAGATGAACAGGAAGAGCACCGTCGTCAGATGGACGAAATAGATCGGATAAGCCAGAACTCCAATATTCGCCAGTCTGAATGCCGCGGCCCCGATTCCGGTCACCATCAGCAGGATGATGACAGTAATGAGCATCCAGTCGAAATAGCCACCGAGGCCTATTTTCTCCTGATGCTTGAAGCGGTTGATTGTGATCAGGCCGATGCCGATGATTCCGGCTGCGGCGCCGGGATAGGCGAACAGTTTGACGAAGCTGATAGTCGGATAGGGTGATGGCACACCCTCACCACCCCAGAGCAGGGGCAGGTCGGTCATTACTGTAGAAATCGCGGTCGCCGTGAAGAGAAGAGCAAAAGCATAGAAGATAAACATATGCGAGATCTTCCGGTCTTCTGTCTCGTCGCATTTCCCGAAACGTTTGTGTGTCAGGATCTCGCCCAGGACGGGACCCAGCTTGCTGAGACCAGATCCCTGTATTGGATTACCTTCATCGGCGGCATGAGTCTTCAGCGCGCCCCAGTAGCTGCGCACTCCCATGGCCAGGATGATGATCGACAGGACGAAAAAGGTGCTGAACAGGCCGACGATCGGCCAATGTCCCAGGAAGCTGCCGTAGACAATGTCGCCTGGATGTTCGAGCTTGCCTCCTATCATCTCGCCACGTTCCGGCGAGAAGTGGCCGAAGACGCCGATGACCGCAGCAAGGATGAGCATTGGTATCGCGGCCATCAGGACCAGAGCGCCCGGGCTTCCGACGGCCTTTGTCAGGAAGCTGGGTTGCGAGAAGCTGCTGATAGTCATTTTTGCTATAGCCTGTAGTACACGTCCCGGCTTGGCGCCGCGGGGGCATTGGGCCACACAGTCGCTGCACTGATGGCAGAGCCAGACGTCGGGGTCTCCCATGAGCTTGTCCTTGAGCCCCCACTGCGCCCACATCATTTCCTTGCGCGGAAATGGACTGTCGTCCGGCGTCAAGTTGCAGACCACGGAACACGTTGCGCACTGGTAGCATTTCTTCAGGTCGGCGCCTCCGCCGCTGATTATCTCTTTTACGAAGCCAACATCAGGTCTGATCAACATGGCTTCACGGACAACCGGTGCAGCTTCGACAGGCTCGCTTGCGGCTTCTCCGGTATCCGGTGCCTCAGCTGCTGCGGTATCCTCCTTGGAAGTTCCGAAGGCATCGTCCGCCACAGGCGTTTCGGCCGCAGTTACAGCTGTCTCTTCCGCAGGTGCAGTGGCGGTTGCATCATCGCCGGCGCCAGCGGTTTCTTCAGTCTTGTCCACAGTTTCATCCGCCATACTATCCTCCTAGAATCCCTTGAACGGATTTGGTCCGAAGCTTTTGAGCTGCTCCGCGAAGTCATCCATTATTTTTGGCAGCTGGTCCCATTCATTCATGGCGAGCTGAACCTGCGTAACCCGCTCCGCTTCGAGCATCAGACGGCTGAGCGTCTCCTGGACCTTGCCCAGGCGCTCATTCGCGGCCTTGCTGCCCTTGACGAAGTGGCACTGGTAGTCGTCGTCATAGCGGCAGCCGATGAGCAGAAAGCCTTCGATGCCCGCTGAAAGGGCATCCGCGATCCAGACCAGGTTCGTCCCGCCCAGGCATCTCATGGTGATGAACCTGTAGAAGGGATTCGTCTGTATCTTGTTCAGACCGGCGATATCAAGTGCCGGATAAGCGTCGTTCTCGCATATAAGGGCGACGATCCGGGGCTTGCTGTCTTCATCCGGGACCTTGATCGCCTTCATCTGGGAAGCGATCATATCGACGCTGTAGTCCTTGAACGAGATTATCCGCTGCGGGCAGGCTCCCATGCAGGTGCCGCAACGGCGGCAGCGGCTGGTGTTTGTCTTTGGTGTTCCCTTCTCGTCCTCGTCGAGGGCGCCGAAGGGGCACTCGACTGTACAGCGGCGGCACTGCGTGCAGTTGGTGAAGTTGATCTCGGGGAAGCTCTCATCGCCGGAACGCGGATGTACCGCCTGGCCGCGCGAAGTGAGCTCGACGCACTGGATCGCCTTGAGCGCCGCGCCGACGCCGTCGTTGGCGGACTGCATGGCGGTCATTGGCGCCCTCACCGATCCGGCTGCGTAAATACCTGTGCGCCGTGTCTCGTAAGGGAAGCAGACGAAGTGCGAATCCGGAAAACCATATTTCAGGTATGGCAGCTCCGGACCTTGTCTGTAGGCGAGGTTGAGTACGACCGGGTCGGCGATTACTTCCTTGATGATGCCGTCCTGGGTCTCGGTCTCCTTCCACTGCCCCACGTACTCCGGGGTCAGGTCGGTGACCTTTTCAGCGCCGTCAGGCAGCATGTTGGTGACCATGCCGGTGGCAAGCACCAGCATGTCGGCCTCGACGCGGACTTTTTCGCCGAGGATGGTGTTGTCGATCTCCAGGATTATGTTGCCTGACGCATCTTCAGTGATGCTGACTATCTCACCCTTGGTGAGCATCACGCCCGGATTGTCCTGGGCGGATTTGTAGAAGTTCTCATAAAGGCCAGGGGTCCGCATGTCCTTGTAGATTATGTAGGCGCTAGCATCCGGGTCGCTCTCGGTGACGTACAGGGCCTGCTTGAGTGAAGTCATGCAGCAGACAGACGAGCAGTAAGGCAGGTGCTCCGGGTCACGCTGTCCGGCGCACTGCAGGAAGGCTACCCGTTTGGCCTGCTGGCCATCCGAAGGCTTGCTGATGGTTCCATTGTTCGCCGCGGCCATTTCTTCGACCTCGACGTTGGTTACGACGTTCTTGAACTTGCCATAACCCAGATGCTCCAGCTTGCCGGCATCATAGGGTTTCCAGCCGACGGCCATGACAACGGAACCGATCCTGTGCGTCTCCGTGCTGCCGCTGTGAGTTATGGTGGCGTCGTACTGGCCGGGAGTACCCGCGATACTGTCGATATGGGCTTCCATTAGTACGGTTATGTTCTCGTGGCTCTGTACGGCTGCTATCTTTTCATCGATGTCCGGCGTCTTCACGTCCTCGAAAGGAGGCTTGTCAGGCAGGATCTTGTACATCTTGCCTGCCCACCCACCAAGAACAGCTTCCTTCTCGGCGAGTATGACCTTGTAACCGGCTTTGGCGGATTCCAGGGCGCTTGTAAGTCCAGCCGCGCCTCCGCCGATGACCAGTACGGTGCGTTCCACCGCTTCGATAACGGGTACTGGTGGTTCGGATTTCTGCGCCCTGACGATTCCCATGCGCAGATGATCCTCTGCCATTTCCTGTGTGTTTTCATTGACGACCATTTTGGCGGCCTCTGCCGTCGCGGTTGCTGAATCTGCTGGCGCTTCGGCCGCTTCTTCGCCTTCAGCTACGACTGGCGCTTCAGGTGCCGCCGCCGGCTCCGGTACTTCTTCCAAAGCTGCCGGCAGCTGACTCCAGACGATGTGTTCCCTGACGTTTACCCGTTCAGTTATGTACTGCGCCGGGTCGAAATCGAAAATGTCACCATTGACGCGCGGTGAACATGCCGCGATAACGATCTTGTTAACACCCTCGTTGTTGATATCATCCTTGATCACCTGCGCGCCTTCCTGGCTGCAGAGGAACGGCACGGTTTTGGCCACCTCGATGCGATACTGGTTCTTTGCTATGTTTTCCAGTTTCTCGGTATCGAGAGCCTCGCCGATTCCGCAGTCAGAGCAGATATATACACCAAGCTTAGGATCTGCCATGTCTAGTTACCTCCTGACATCTCGACAGCATCGGCGGATTTTGGTATGCCGCCGTTGCTCTGAATGCTCTTGAGAGCCGCCCCGGTGCCATCCTGCACCGATGTAGCGACATCGTCGGGCCTTCTTGCTACACCGCAAGCGTGCAGGCCGGCGACTTTTTGCTGCGAATCCATGAAACCGTTGGCCTCGTAGACGAGATCGGCTGGGAGATTTGCCCCCTTGGCGGCGGGCTCCATGCCCGATGCGAGGACGACCATATCGAATCTGGCTTCCACCTTGCCGCCGCCGAGGATATCCTCGACTGTGACAATGACATCTCCTGTAGCCGGATCCTCTTCGATCTTTGCCACCTTGCCCTTGGTCATGGTGACATTTTCATCCGCCTTCACCTGCATGAGAAAGTCCTCATACTTGCCGGCGGCGCGCAGATCGATGTAGAAGATCGTCGCCTTGCTGTCTTCGGGATAGCAGTCCCTTATATAGGTGGCCTGCTTGAGCGAGGCCATGCAGCAGATGGACGAGCAGTAATCGAGATTGTTCTCATCCCGGCTGCCGGCGCACTGCGCGAAAGCGATGTTCTTGACTTCCTTGCCGTCGGAGGGCCTGACGATCCTGCCCTTTGTCGGTCCGTTCGGCGCCGCAAGCCGTTCCATCATCACGTTGGTGATGACGTTCTTCGCGACTCCGAAGTTGAGGTTGTCGATCTTTGACGCGTCGTAAGGATTCCATCCCGTTGCGAAAACGACGCTGCTGACATCGTACTCGACTGTCTTCGGCTGCATGTCCAGGTCGATGGCGCCGTATTTGCAGGCATCAACACACTTGGTGCACCCGGCAGCGCAGGCATTCTTGTCAAGGACGTAACGCATGGGGAATGACATTTCATGCGGCAGGTAGATCGCCGTAGTCGTGTCCATTCCATAATTGAAATCATTGGAGCGTTCTCCGGGACATTCCGCCACACAATCATTGCAGCAGGTACACTTCTCGTTGACATAGCCGGGATTTACCTGAACGGTGACTTTGTAATTTCCCTCGCTGCCGGAAATGCTCTTTATCTCGGCCATCGTGTGGAAGCTGATCTTCGGATTCTGCTTGATGCGCTTGAAATTGATCTCCAGACCGCAGTATGGAGGGCATAGCTTTGGAAAATACTTGTGAAGTTGTGCCACCCGCCCGCCAAGATAGGCATTCTTCTCTATTATGACGGCTTCGAGGCCCGCTTCCGCGGCCTCCACAGCGGCTGTTATACCGCTGATACCCCCACCTACTATTAAAACTTTATCTGCCATAACGTCCCTCCTCGTGAGACTGTAACGCTAGAGGCTATCCGTGATCCGTGATGGGCAGTGAGGCTTTATGAGAACTTACTGCTCATAACGCATCACGGCATTGTGAGGGCGGGGCAAGCCGTTGAAGGCTTGCCCCGCCCGTTATACTCAGTTCCTTACCTGGTCAAGTGGTTCTAGACCGGGGTCGGGGCTGCTACCAGCTCGACATACGCGACCTTCTTGTGCTCCCACGTGTTGGACTCCAGGTCGTACTTGGAGTTGGCGAAGCACTTCCAGTTCTCGTCGTCGACGACCGGGAAGTCACCACGGTAGTAGTAACCGGGGTAGCGTGTCTCTTCGCGGAAGTTGATATGACGGGCGTGCGCCTCTGCTGCCCAGATGCGGTGCCAGTTCTCCCAGCAGCGAAGCAGGTCGTGCAGATCCGCAGCGGCGAGCCTGGCGGAATCCTCTTTGAGGACTTCGAGTTTCTTCAGGCCCTCGGCCAGCAGGCTTGCGCTGGTCGTGTACCAGGTGGAGCAGCCGCCTACGTACTCATCCATGATCTTCATCAGGCGGAACTGCAGCATCCGCGGGCTGATGTAGTTCGGATTGACGTCGATATTCTTCGGCGATGTCGTGTAGGAGTTGTACTTGGCGTAGAGCTCCAGCGGCGCATACATCTCAGCCACCAGATCGTCCACGCTCTCCTTGACTGCCGGGCTGTAATCGGCGTGATCCAGGCACCATGCAACCATCGACTTGCCGGCCATCCTGCCCTCGGCGTGCGAGCCGGAGGAGAATTTGTGACCGGAAGCACCTACGACGTCACCGGACATGAACAGGCCATTGACGGTCGACATGCGGTTGTAGCCCCAGGACCATTCTTCGGGGGCACCCGGGATGTCGCCGGGGCCACTTACCCAGAAGCCGGCACAGCCAGCGTGGGAACCGAGCAGATACGGCTCGGACGGCATGAGCTCGGACGGAACCTTGTCCGGCTCAACGTTCTGCGCGGCCCAGAGTCCGGCCTGCGCGATGGTCATGTCGAGGAAGTCTTCCCATGCCTCAGCCTCGAGGTGTTTGAGAGCCTTCTCGTCCATGGTCTCAGCCAGCTTGGCCATGGCCTTGTCGGTGTGCATCATGATGGGACCGTTACCGGCCTTCATCTCGATCATGGCCGCGTGGTTACGCAGGTTGGTGCCCATCGGGTTGTCGTACGGAGCGAACTGCTCGTGAATGATGTCAGCGTGCTTGACGCAGTAGTCCTCGCCCAGGGCGTTGGTGGCCTGTGCCTTGAAGAACAGGAACCATGCTCCAACGGGACCGTAACCATCCTTGAAGCGCATCGGTACGAAGCGGTTTTCCATCAGGGTCAGCTCAGCGCCGGCCTGGATGCCCATGGCATAGCCTGAGCCGGAGTTCCATACCGGGAACCATGCACGGCCCATGCCCTCGCCGACCGACCGCGGCCGGAAGACGTTTACGGCACCGCCGGAAGCGTTGAGGACCGTATTCGCCTTGTAGACGAACACCTTGTTCTCGCGGACGCTGAAGCCGATGGCACCAGCGACGCGGTTGGGCTCGTTAGAGTCCATGAGGAGCCTGGTGCAATAGACGCGTTCGTAGAGATTCTCTTCCATTCCAGTCGTGGCCTTGTTGAGCTCCAGCGCCTTCTTGGCAACCTCGCCGACGATGGCCTTGTAGGACTCACCGTTGATCATGATCTGCCATTTACCGGAACGAACCGGGGTTCCGCCATCCTTCAGCGACGGAGCACCGGCGTCACGGGCGGCAATGCCGTCCATGGAATGGCCCTCGGCGTCTTTCTTCCAGATCGGGAGGCCCCACTCTTCAAACAGATGCACGGAATCATCCACGTAGCGCGCGAGATCCCAGGTAAGGTCCTCGCGGGTGATGCCCATAAGGTCAGAACGCACCATGCGGACATAATCCATCTTGTCATTGTCACCGATGTAGGTGTTGATGGCCGAGAGACCCTGAGCGACAGCGCCGCTTCTCTCAACAGCGGCCTTGTCGACCATTACTACCTTGAGGTTCTTGGGGTTAGCCCAACGGCAAGCCTCGAAGGCAGCGCCGGCGCCTGACATACCGCCGCCGAGAATCAGAATATCGCAATCCACCTCTTCAACGGCCGGCTTCTCAACAAACTGGAAGCTGTTAGTTTCTTTCTCCATACTCACATCTCCTTATTTACCAATTTTAATTAAGCAGTGAAGTTGAAGAAGCCTGGCTTCTTCAGTTCATCGAAGTTCGCTTCCGGCATACCTGCATACGGATCCGTGATGCCTTCCGGACGCAGGTTGATCGGGAATTTGAAACGCTTGAGCGTTCCATTGCGGAACTTGACGGTCCACATAATGGAATCGGTACCCCTCATCGGGATAACGGATGCACCAAGCGGAGCGAAGTCAGCGTAAGCGCGGACCTCGATTGCCTGCTGCGGGCAGATCTTGACGCAGTTGTAGCATTCCCAGCACTGTTCCGGTTCCTGGTTATGAGCCTTCATGCGCTCTGTATCCAGAGTCATCAGGTCGTGCGGGCAGATGTACATGCAAGCGGTCTTATCCTGACCCTTGCAGCCATCGCATTTTTCTGTAATCACGAAACTAGGCATATCGTTTTCCAACCTCCTTGATTTTGATATTGCTGCCTAAACTGGTTTACTGCCTGTCCTGCACCCCCTCTCTCGGGATTAGTCATTTAAACTCTGATCTGTATGTATGTGGGCATCAGCGCGGAGCTGACAGCCTCGAATTAAACGCCTTCTGAGTATTTGTGCGTCTTGATCTCGACCTTTTCGGTCAGTCCTTCGTAATATGCGCGAAGGATGGTGAGAACTTCCGGACGGCTGAAGTGGTCCGGCACGTCGTCGCCTTCGGACAGCATCTTCCGCAACTTGGTACCCGACAGCAGCATGCGGTCTTCCTTGCCGTGGGGGCACGTGCGCATGGAAGCCATGCCGTCGCACTTGGTGCAGTAGAAGGTCCAGTCGATCTTGAGCGGCTTGGTCTCGAGGGCGCCCTCAGGGATCAGATCAAAGATGTGATGCGCGTCGAAGGGACCGTAGTAGTCGCCCACGCCGGCATGGTCGCGGCCGACGATCAGGTGGCTGCAGCCATAATTCTGGCGGAAGAGGGCATGGAGCAGAGCCTCACGCGGACCGGCATAACGCATGTCCAGCGGATAACCGCCGACGGCGCAGGTGTCCTTGACGAAGTAATCTTCGATGAGGATGTCGATCGCGTTCTGACGAACGTCTGACGGGATGTCGCCTGGCTTCAGCTTGCCGAGCAGCATGTGGATGAAGACTCCGTCGCAGGTCTCGATCGCGATCTTGGCCAGGTATTCATGAGAGCGGTGCATCGGGTTACGGGTCTGGAAAGCGGCAACCGTGTTCCAGCCCTTCTCCTCGAAGATTGCCCGCGACTGTGCCGGGGTCAGGTAGATCTCGGGATATTCTGAAGGGAAGTTGGCCTGGGACAGGACCTTGACCGGACCGGCCAGGTTTACTTCCTCCTGGTTCATGACCATCGCCACGCCGGGATGCTCAATGTCGGTGGTCGTATAGACCGTGTTGCACTCATGCTCCTTGTCGATCGAGTACTTCTCGGTGACGGTCATGGTCGCCATGGTCTCGCCGCTCTCCTCGGAAACCAGCGCGATCTCCTCGCCTTCCTTGATGCTGTCAGCCTGGCCCTGTGTGGTCGAAAGGGTGATCGGGATCGGCCAGAAGGTGCCGTCGGCCATGGTGAATTTGTCGCATACGCCCTGCCAGTCTGCCTTGGTCATGAAACCGGTGAGCGGTGTGAAGCCGCCGATGCCCATCATGATAAGGTCACCGACCTCGCGTGAGGAGATCCGAACCTGGGTAAGGCTCTTTGCCTTCTCCTGCTCTGCTGCGAGCTCCGCGCCAGCCAGCAGAAGCGGCATTAATTTCTTGTCTTTTCCGTGTGGATTAACCAAAGCCATTAGCGTGACCCTCCTGTTAGTTTTTGTCCTGTGCCATTCACAATCAGTACCCGGGCTCTAGCTGAGGCCGAGCGTTGTTACGACGTTGGCGAATATCTCATCGATGTTGCCGGTGCCGGTCACGGACTTGACGATACCCTTGCCGTTGTAATAGTCGATGAGCGGAGCGGTCTGGGCGGTATAGACTTCCAGCCGCTTCTGAATCGTCTCTTCCTTGTCATCATCCCTCTGATAGAGCTCGCCGCCGCATTTGTCGCATTTGCCTTCCGTTGCGGGAGCGCTGAAATAGAGGTTGTACATCTGCCCGCAGTCCTTGCAGGTGCGGCGGCCCGTGAGCCGTTTCATGAGGTCTTCGAGGGGGACATCGACGCTGAGTGCGGCATCGAGTGACATTCCGAGTTTGTCGAGCATAACGTCAAGGGCTTCCGCCTGTGCGGTGTTGCGCGGGAAACCGTCGAGGATGTACCCGTTCTTGCAGTCATCCTGCTGAAGACGTTCCTCAACCATGCCGAGCACGACGCTATCCGGCACAAGCTCCCCCTTGTCCATGAAGGACTTGGCTTCCTTGCCCAGATCAGTTCCGGCTCCGACAGCGGCGCGCAGAAGATCGCCTGTGGAGATCTGCGGCATACCGTATTTTTCAATCAGCTTCTTGGCCTGCGTTCCCTTACCCGCCCCTGGTGCTCCAAGCAGTACTAGTCTCACACTTGCCTCCAATTTGATCGCATGAAATTCGGCTGACCTCCGTTCAGGCAAAAACAACCCGGGCCAACCTTATCTATTTTTAAGTCAATTAAGACTGGAAGGACTTTTGCAGCGAGCAATATTATTAGCTGCCTGCCGCGATTTCAACCGCTAGAACCGAACCGCTTCGCTCACGGCTTCCATTCCTTGTCTGAAACAGTTTTTGAGCGTCTAATACCCGCGTGTCTATGGCTGAAAAAGAGACCACAAACATTCAGGCTTGCGATGGTGTTACTTCTGGTTCAGGCAATGCCCTTAACGTCATGCATGAGCGCTTTTTTATTGGCACAACCCTGCTGGATACCACCGGGCGTATATTCTATACCGATGTTCGCCCGTCTTTCAAGAAGCAAATCGGTACTTTCTATTAGTCTTTCTTATTAGTCATATCAGGTCGAATTTCCCGAGAATGGCCGATTCCTCACATGAATCTGTATTCTCGTCGTGAGAGAGCATCCTTTTCCTTAAAAAAGCCACAGGGAAGGCGGAACATCGAGACTACGGATGTCCTGTCATTCCTCCATCCACATGGGGACATATTTCCAGGAGCCGGACAATTCACGGCGAAGCTGCGCGTAAGCCGGCTCCTTCCTGCCTACAAGTGACCAGAACCTCTTTGAATGATTCAGGTGTATCGTATGGCAGAGCTCGTGGACCAGGACATAACGTACCAGGCGCGCCGGCAGCAGAAGCAGCTTTTGATTAAGGCTTATGGTCATTTCCGGCGAGCAGCTGGCCCAGAGTGTTCGCTGATTTCTTACAATGGCCTCTCCAAAAGGCAGATCCAGCTCGGTGCTTATGTCCTCCAGCCAGGGTATGAGGCTTTTCCTGGCCTTTCGCGCCGTCCAGCGCCTGAGAGCGAGTGTGGCCGCACAGGTCTCGCTCGCGTTGCCGGAGACCAGCAACCTGAGGTCGGAGTGCTCTCGTGCCGAGGTACGGGCGCTGCCAGTCGATCGGTAGAAGACCGACCAGATCTCATCGATCGCCTCCAGGGTCACAGAATCAGGCCTGGCTACCGGCTCGGGGGGATTCAGCAGGCGCTGTTCGTCAGCCCAGCGCCGTGCGTTTTCGATCCAGCTCTTCTTCTCCCTGAGGATATCCGGAAGACGTTTACGGTTGAATCCGGCGGGAACGACTATGACGAGTCCGTTCTGGGGTGTCATGTTAAGGCGTACGGTTCTCGCGCGCAGGCTTTCACGGATCGAATATTCCTGAAGCAGCACGCTCTCGAGGTCAAATGACAGCTGTTCTTTTATTATCGCCAATGATTTTTTAAGATGCCTGTCCGCAGTGAAAATCGAAAAATAAAAAGAATGTCATGGCGGAGGGGGTGGGATTCGAACCCACGAGGGACCGCGAAGGCCCCTGCCGGTTTTCAAGACCGGTGCGATCAGCCGGGCTCCGCCACCCCTCCGCGGGGTAATTAATCCCTGGGACACCCTTGTCAGCTCCGACATTATAACCGTGAATTCAGCGATAGTCGGAAAAATATAACAAGTCGTCCTGGCTTCTGGTCAGATGCTCCTGATTTCATCCACGCCCATGTAATGCCTAAGCGCTTCCGGCACGGTGATGCTGCCGTCTTCATTCTGATAGTTTTCGATGATGGCTGCAAACGTGCGCCCGACCGCGAGGCCGCTTCCGTTCAGTGTGTGGACGAATCGCGGCTTGCCTCCGTCGGCGGGACGGTATCGAATGTTGAGGCGCCGCGCCTGAAAATCCAAATACGTGGAGCATGAGGATATCTCCTTATAATCGTCATATGAGGGCAACCAGACTTCGATGTCATAAGTCTTGGCTGAAGCAAACCCCATGTCGCCGGTACAGAGAGCCACGGTCCGGTAGGGCAGTTCGAGGCGCTTGAGGATCTCCTCAGCGTCGGCGGTCAGTTTTTCGAGCTCATCGGACGAAGTCTCGGGGAGTACGAACTTGACCAGCTCTACCTTGTTGAACTGATGTTGACGGATCAAGCCGCGTGTATCGCGCCCGGCTGCTCCAGCTTCACGCCGGAAGCTCGGCAGGTACGCCGTAACATGAATCGGAAGTTCTTCCTCGGTGAGCATCTCGTCTCGGTATATATTAGTGACGGGTACCTCTGCCGTCGGATTCAGGTAAAGGTCGTCGTCGCGCAGCTTGTACATCTCAGCCTGAGCGAATTTTGAAAGCTGGCCGGTGCCGCGCATGCTGGCGCTGTTTACCAGTATCGGCGGGAAGAGTTCGGTGTAGCCGTGCTCTTCCGTGTGCAGGTTGAGGAAGAAGTTGATCAGCGAGCGTTCCAGCTTCGCACCCGGGCCGCGAAGCAGGGTGAAGCGCGATTCGGCCACTTTGGCCCCTCGTTCCTGGTCGATGATCCCCAAGTCTGCTCCCAGGTCCCAATGGGCTTTGGCCTCGAAATCGAATTTCGTGGGCTCCCCCCATGTGCGGACCATGACGTTCGCGCTTTCATCTGCACCCTCCGGAACTTCAGGCAGCGGCGTGTTGGGAAGATCGAGGACGATTTCATCGAGCCCGGTTTCGATATCGCGCAGGACCAGGTCCAGCGCCTTGATCTCCTCCCCCACTTTCTTCATGGCCGCTATTTTTTCGGAAGCGTCTTCACCGGTTTTCTTCGACGAAGCGATTTCGTCGGAGACCTGGTTGCGCAGTGCTTTCTTGTCTTCGACCTCGACGATGATCTCGCGGCGCTTCCTGTCAAGTTCGGCAAACCCATCAAGCGGCGCCTCTATGCCCCTGCGCTGCAGCGCCTTCAGGATTTCATCCGGCTCATTGCGGAGCCTTTTTATGTCCAGCATAAATCTCTCCCTGGATCGTTTTGGGCGGTTTTCCAGACGCCTGCAGTATTCACGCTAAAGTCTATCGGAATTCAAAGCGCCGATAAAAGCAGCCCTTCTTATTCTCACTTTTTAACACGGGCTCGAGCGTCTACAATGGAATTAGGCAAAAAGGGGTCAATTCCTTGGGCAACGAGTCAGCATATGAACTGTTAAGGCGCGGCGAGGCTTTCCTCAGGAGCGCTCATCCGGCGCAGGCCGCCATCGTCCTTGAGCGCGCCCGAACACGGGAACCTGACCGGACGTCCATCCGCGAGGCGTTGGGGCGGGCATATTATAACTCGGGGCGTTACCGGCATGCAGCAAATGAATTCACGATGGTCGTCGATCTGTATCCCACTAATGGTTACGCTCACTTCTGTCTTGGTAAATGCGGAGAGAAGCTGGGTGACGAGCTGATGGCGAGGCGTCATGCCCGCCTCGCGAACCTGATGGGCTACGAGCCCTGACACCATACCGGAATGAACCATCGTCCAATTCGGCGCCCGGCGTCCTGATTCAAACCCGTACGACCTCGACTTCAACTCCATCTTCCATAACGGTCACCAGCAGGTAATGATAAAAACCGCCCTTGCCCTCTGGAAGAAATAACGGCGCTCCGGCGCCGCCTGTCACATAGGCATCAATTCCATCCAGCTGATAGGCGAGATATGCGTGGATGTGCCCGAAAAAAACACCTTCGACGTTAGGATATTTCACTGCCTCTGAAACCATCATCTTCCCCGATACCAGGCCGGCCTCTCCCCCCTCTCCGGTCACATGGCCGGATGGCAGTGCAGTGCTTCCTACCGGTATATGCGCGAAGATGAACTGTTTCGGCCTCCCGGCATTTCCCTCCAGGTCTTCAGCAAGCCATTGCATCTGGGCATCGGCGATTCCTGATTCATCATCCGCGTTGTCAATAATCACAAAATGATCACCTGCATAATCAAAACTGTAATATGGAGGCCCGATGACCTCTTCATATGCCTCGCTGCTGCCACCCTTGCCGACGTCATGGTTTCCCGGGACGGTGAAAAAAGGAATCCCGGATGAAACCGTATAGTCATGATATAGAACCAGTTCGTCCTTGGTTCCGCTGGTCGTCACATCCCCGGTATTGACAATGAAAGCCGCGCCGCGGGATTTCGCGGAATCTATAATGCGTCCCATGACGCCGCTATTGATACCGACGATGCGATTGTCTCCGCAGACAGCGAAAGTATAGGCACTACCACTTTGGTGTGATGCTGAAGTCTGCGCCGCACCCGTAGTGCCGGGCGTGATCTGTGAATCACCACATCCGGAGGCCAATACCACAAAAATCATTGCTGATATAAGTATCAGCGAAAAGAACAGTCCCGGTTTTTGCCTGTATATCAAGGTTCTTCTTTGATCTCAGGAGGGTCAGGCATGACGCCGGTGTCCCGGTATATGGCGGCGTCACTCAAAATGCGATGCAGCTGTATATGAAGTGAGTCGTTCTGCGGGTCGCGATCGATGGCGTCCATTATATGAATCGTCGCCTGTTCGACATCATGCAGGTCATAAAACTCCAGCTGTGCCAGCTCTTCATAAAGCGAAGACTTTTCCGGTTCCAGGTCGATGGCCGACTGCGTGATGCGCCTGGCTTCGATATAGTCACCCCTCCCGACAGCTGAGTGCGCGAGTACAAGTAGGGGATCAACCGTGTATGGATTGAATTTGCTGGCTCTTCTTGCCGAGGTTTCCGCACTGTCGAGATTCCCCGACATTAGGCTGGTTTGAGCACGATCGCTCAGCATCCTGGAAGTAAGAAAAGACAGGAATGTGACGGACAGGACAACTGCTGCCGAGATAACGATCATCCTCAGCCAGACGGGAATCACATATAGCGTTGGAAGGCTTCCGCTGTCTGTCACGGAATTCTTTCCTGATTCCATATCCTGTTCTGAAGCGGTACCAAGGCGGAATATCAGGCCGCAAATGATGAAGAAGGGAACAGATACCGCGGGCAGCGCCCAGTTCCATTCAATACTGCTGTCTGCGACCCAGGCGAGCGCGGCGATCAGCAGAGAAATATAGAGTCCGTCCCTGCGAAGCCGGGGACGATTCCACAGCTGAACTGCAATCGCAATGACAACGGTGGCCATAAAGGCAAGCAGAAGCAAAAAGCCGACTATTCCCTGGTCCGTGAGGAATCTGATCCAGATCGAGTGGGGGTCCCGCGCCAGCCCCTCCCCGCTCTGCGTTCTCATATTGACAAAACGGTATGTCCCACCGCCGGTTCCGACGAGAGGATGCTGGCGGAAATTATCAAGACCAATCCGCCAGAATTCCGTGCGGTTATCGGACGTGGACGCGAGCCGCTCGACTCCGCGCGCGTCCACCGATACCTCATCGTATTGCCAGACCTGCACGTCGGATTTCGATCTCCAGTATGAATATCTGTCAGAAATGACATCACGCTGGATCAGCGCCACTCCGGCGAGACAGGTGACGACCGTCACCCAGAAGACCAGAATGAAAACGCGGCCACGACGGGTTTCGGGCACTCTGGAGGGCAGCAGCAGCGTCGCGAGTCTGATTCCAGCAGAAGAGAGCAGGGCAAGGGCCAGCAGGATGGCAAACGTCCTGCCTTCGGCTGCATCAACAGGAATCCCGTCCCCCGAAGCCTGCAGCGAAGGCAATCTCGTCGCCGAGTACCAAATAAGCAGACTGGCCGGAACCATGGATGATAACAGGGAAAGGATCGACGCAAGCCTGTCGGGCACAAAGACCAGATACAGGAATATGGAAGCGACACAGATAGCGATGCCGCCGCGCGAAAGGGTGAAAAATAGGGTGAGACCCATAAGTGTCAGGGCGCAACTGAAAGCAGTTCGTGTAAAACGTGTAGCCTCCGGAGTTGAAACCAGCCAGAGACAGGGAATTAAACCCATCACCATAAGCGCCGCGAGACCGTTCCAATAGCCGACGCTTCCCATCAGGCGTCCTCCGGAGTAGACGAAATCCTGCGAAATGTCCGGGAGTATCCTTGCAAGAATCGCGAAGGCTGCGAGCCCTGTTGTTACGCAGATATAGAGGAACACCGAAAGTCTGACGCTTCGAAGGCTGGCAGCACCGCTGAGAACGCAAAGAAAGCAGGCAAGATACAGGGATTCCCGGGTGAATTCCTGGAGCGACAGATTAGGTGAAATGGACCATATCGATGACAGCCCCGTCCAGACTACAATCGCTCCCATGGCCAGTACCGCAGCACGAGCCGCTGTAACCACGCGCAGGTTGTCCCATGCGGCAAGTATTATCAGCCCGACGACGGTCCAGGCGGCAATTGCCGCAGGATAGAAATTCACCGAGAAATATCCACCATCTCTCGCAGCCAGATATGTAAATATGGCAAGCGCGCCGATGGTCCCCAGCCACGCGTATGCAATTAATGCATACGCGGGTCCCGAATTAATATTTTTTGCTTGTGAAATATATTGCATGGTTACATATTATCTGTTATCATCATTTTCGCGATACTTATTATTCATTAGTCTACATAAAAGGGAAAGAGGTGAATTATATGAGGAAATTAGCAATACTTGCCACAGTGTGGCTGGTTGCTACAGCTTCGCTCGCCTTCGGTGCAGTGGCTTTCGGTGATGATGATGATCATAGTGACGGTCATAACAGGCACTGTGAGTACAAGAGGGGCAAGCTTGTCTGTGATCGCGACTAGGCAGCTTTAACATAATTGGCAAGGGTAATCCCCTGGTTGCTATACATAATTGATTTCGTGTTGAGAGTTCGAGTTGTTACTGAGTTATTAGTGCGGATAGTCGGGTCGAAGAGTTGCAACGGAAGACGGGTTTTAAATGCTGGCCGATTTGCATGGATCGGCTAAAAGCATGGTGTCTGTATGTGTGCATCCTTCTCCGGCCGGCCGGTCGATAACTTACTGAATTCTGATAATTGTTCATCTCAACGAATGACCATTACAGTTAGTACCCAAGATTATTCCTGGCCGTTCCAATATACCTCATATAGCTCTATTTCAGGGCTGGCACAGGCAAAAACAGCCTTAAAGTCAGTCCGAATCAATAGATTGCTGAAGATATTTTGCTTTCAGTATGCAATGGGGCAAATTGTGGATGCGTAAAATACATTGCAGGATTGAATATATTATGTTACTTTAAATCCTACAGAGTCTGTAAGGGATAAGGTTGTCTTATTAATGAGGGGGTGTACTATATGAGGAAATTGGCAATACTCGCCACGGTCTGGCTGGTTTGCACGGCTTCACTGGCTTTTGGTGCTGTGGCTTTTGGTGATGATGATGATGATCACGGTGACGGTCACAGGAGGCACTGTGAGTACAAGCGGGGCAAGCTGGTGTGTGACCGCGACTAGGTGGCTGTAACAAAATTGGCAAGGGAGAACCCCGGAACGCCATATATATGATTAAGTGTTGAGTGTACTCGTTATGCTCGAATATCTGATTTGAAGTTTTAACTTAATGCATATATGTGCTTTGTTTTTGTTTGGCGTCCTGAAGGCTCCCTTGTCTTTTCTTTACCCTGAAGGCAATTGAATTTTCCTCTGCCTTTGAAGATAATACAAAAACCTGCAGGTTGATTTCTAATATCCATCCGGATTAGAGCGATGCCAATCCCAGGCACTGCTTATGATGTCCAGAAGTTCCGGGTGTTCCGGTTTCCATCCCAGTTCCTTTGATATCCTGTCAGAGCTTGCCACCAGGATGACGGGATCCCCACTTCGCCTGCCGGATTCCCTGATCTCGAAATCGACCCCCGTGACCCTTCTCGCGGTTTCCATTACCTCACGCACTGAATAGCCGTTACCGTTCCCAAGATTATAGTGGAGACTTTCGTTTCCGAGCGCGTCCAGCGCAACCAGGTGAGCCTGGGCCAGATCCCTGATATGAATGTAGTCGCGGACGCAGGTGCCGTCAGGGGAGGGGTAGTCGGTTCCGTAGATTTCAACGTAATCCCTTTTCCCGAGGGCCGTTTTTAATACCAGTGGGATCAGGTGGGTCTCCGGTTCATGGTCCTCTCCCCTCTCCGACGACGCGCCGGCGGCGTTGAAATACCTGAGGGCGGCATGTTTGATTCCGTGTATTTTGTCATACCAGTCCAGCAGCCGCTCGAAAAGAAGTTTCGATTCGCCGTAGGCGTTGGTCGGATGCTGGGGATGGCCTTCGTCGATCGAATCGGTTACAGGGTCTCCGTAGACGGCGGCCGTGGACGAGAAAAGGATCCGGTTGACGCCGGTTTCAACCATCGCTTCAAGCATCTCCACGGGGCGGCAGGTGTTGTTGATAAAATACTTGCCGGGGTTCCGCATTGATTCGCCTGCCTCGATAAAGCCGGCCATGTGGATGACCGCCTCCGCCCCACTCTCCTTCAGTGCGCTCGAAATCCGCCCGCGGTCACCAACGTCCCCGGCCAAAAAATTCGCCCCGGGGTGGACGGACTCGCGGTGTCCGGTTGACAGGTTGTCATATACGGTAACTTCGTCGCCGCGCTCGATGCATACTTCGGTGACTATGCTTCCGATATATCCGGCGCCGCCTGTAATTAATATCTTCATATCAGTTCTGGATGATATAGGAGTAAATCGCGGGTTGCCAACAGGTCGCCATCAAGTGAGGGCGCGTGAATCTCCGCCTGCATTTGTTATACTCGCCAGATGAAGATTCTCTTTATAAGTGACATATTCGGAAAGCCGGGTCGTGAAGGTTTCCTGAAAAGGCTCCCGGAGCTTAAGGAAGAGCATTCTCCCGATTTCATTATCGTAAACGGGGAGAATGTCGCCAGCGGCGCCGGCATAACATCGAAAATCGCCGAGAAGTTACTGGCGGGCGGTGTCGACGTGATAACGACCGGGAATCACGTCTGGCGGCAGAAGGAGATCATACCGTTTCTCTCACGGTCTGACAGGATCATCCGTCCGGCCAATTACCTGCCTGAAAATCCAGGCCGCGGATGGACGGTAGCATCGCGCAACGGAATTCAGCTGGCTGTGATAAACCTTTCGGGAAACCTGTATATTGGTGCGCCGCTAGGTGCTTTTCAGACGATTGATCCTGTCCTCGATGAGATTCCGGACGGCGTCGATCATATCCTGGTTGATTTTCACGCGGAGGCGACCAGCGAAAAGGTGGCCATGGGGCATTACCTCGACGGCAGGGTCACCGCCGTGATCGGCACGCATACCCATGTTCAGACCGCGGATGACCGTATCCTGGACAAGGGTACTGCATACATAACCGATGCCGGCATGACCGGATCCCGCAATTCCGTGATAGGCGTGGACAAGAACATAATCATCAACCGCTTCCTCACACAGATGCCCGTTAAATTCGAGGTGGCAGACCAGGATATCTGGATAGAAGGAGTGCTCGTAGAAGCGGACGACAACGGCAGGGCAACCGCGATCCGGAGGCTTCAGGTCGAAGTAGATCCAGGCGGCGCCTAATTGTTGTCAAAAGGCAGGAACTTCTTGCCGGAACCCAGGAATCTGATATCTCCGCCTGGACGATTGACGAAAGACGGGGCGTGGTGGCGACTCCCCAGCGCCGCGACGAGCATCACCAGCATGGCAACCAGCAGCAGGTTCCTGACAGCCACCGTAGCAACCATGTATGGCTGTAACGTATAGAGCTGCCAGTAGCTGTAGGGAAACTCGAACTGGGTGAGCAGGAGGATCGCTTCAAAAATGCCGGCTATCACGATGCGGTCGGCGCCGATCACGAGCGGGATCAGCGGGATCAGCCAGATGAGGAATTGTGGAGAAAGCACTTTGCCTCCGGCGATGAACGTGACAATCGCTACGGCGGCGAAGCGGATTATTGTATTGCCTGAAATATCCGGCAGGCTGTCCTCGTCCTTCCTGCTCCTCTTCCAGAAGATCCAGTATCCGGCCAGCAGGGCGACAGCTGTCAGCGGACCCGAAATCATCACCAGGGTATCCGAAGCTGTTGAGTATACATTATGGGAACCATATGAGTTCATGATGGAAGCCTGGTAGCCTGTCAGTTTTGAATAGAGCAGGACAGGCGAAGCCCATGAGCTCTCGATCTGCAGCGGTCTTTCAACATGGTAGAGGAATGCGTTTGCCAGACCTTCCGGTGACGCCAGCAGAAATGGAATTGAGACGATCAGGGCAGCCATGACCATGGCAGCCGGACCCATCCAGATTTCACTGAACTGCCGCCGGCGATAATGCGCCATCAAAAAGATCGGCGCGAGCAGTACCGGCACTACCTTGGTCATCAGCCCGATGCCCAGGAGCAGCCAGGCTGCCAGGTACCTGTCGGTTATGAAGCAGGCTACGCTGGCCAGCATCATGAATGCCGCTGCCAGATCAAAACGTTCCTGGACGATCGAACCCAGACTCAGGAGGAACAGCGTATACATCGCCAGCGTCCCGGCAACCTTCCAGACATTCTGCCATTGAACCCATGAGATCCACGACAGCAGGAGTACGGTGCTGCAACTGAAAAGCAGCATCTCCACCTGGAACCACGCAACGAATTCGCTCTCCCCGGCTCCAGAAAGCAGCCGCGGGAGCGAAAAAAGCGCCATGGCGACCGGCGGGTATTCGGACGAAAAATCACGGTATGGCATCAACCCCTGTGAGATTCGGCTGGCATAACTGTAATAAACGGGTATGTCGGTTATCGTCCTGTCCGCGTACCAGATGCTCCTGAAAAGGACACCCCATATAAACACTTGCAAGAACAGGAATGCGATAGTGATGAGCCACAACAGCCTCCTGTCTGACTGTCTGCGCAGACTTTTTCTTATCGATTCAAGTTGTCTCGACAAAGAAACTCCCTGTAGAGATGTGATTTTTTACTCGCGGACCGCAACCGGCCATGAGAAATGCTATCAGCGCCAGGGGGAAAAACCACGGGATATACAGATAGAACCAGTGGGTCTGGACGAGCTGAAAACCCATGATCAGAGCGGCTGAGATCGCGGCTACCTGCACCATGTTCTTGCGAAGCGGCAAGAAGTAGGACCCCAGCGACAGGGCCACCAGCAGATACTGGCCTATACGCTGTGCGCCTGCTAGCCGCACCGGGTACTGCCCCCAGATACTGAATGGGGAGTCACGCCCAATCTGCCACTTGAGCGTTCGCTCCCAGAAAAGGGTCAACGTTCCTTCGCCCATGAAAATCACCGGCACGGTCGATGCCAGCGCCATTAAAAAACCCAGCACAAAAAGTGACCTTCTGCCCCAGCCACGCATCGCTTTCGGAAAAGAAGCCCACGCAGGCCCCAGCATGGCCGGAAAGAACTTGATCTGTGTAGCAAAACCAAGCAGCACTCCTGCGAGGGGCGCATATTGCAGAAAAACAAAACCCCAGACGATGAAAGCGGCGACGACGGCGTCATTGACATTGCAGTTTAGCACATAGGTGGTATAGGGATAGGCGGCCCAGGCATAAGCGAACGCGAGGCCCAGCCTGTTGGCAAACGAACGGCCGCGGGCCAGACTCCTGCCGGCCATGTACATGCCGGCCACGGCAAGAAGATCAAAAAAGATAGCCGTGGCGTGGGCGGCGGGCAGGTCGTCCCATTCACCCGACCAGGCAATGACCTTTTCGAACGGGACGTACACAAGGTAGTTGAGCGGACCATATGTGTCACCGTTGCCGTTGTCAGACGGCATGTTCCCGTAAGGTGTCGTACCCTCGAGTATCCGGTGAGCGCCGATTACGCCGGAGTAACCGACATCTACGACATTGGAATCGGCGATATTGATCACGATGCGAAAAAGCAGCAGGGAAACAAGTCCGATCAGCATGATTTTCGAATTGAAATTGATGCGCGGCTCCCGTGCCACCCCTGTCTCGATACTGGCATCTCTTTGTTCAGGGGAAGTGTATGCCAGGCTTCTGCGGCCGGCGGAGCGGCGCCAGCCGATCCAAAGGAGGCGGAAAAACAGATAGGCCAGCGGCGGATAAGCGAGCGGCACTGATTTGAATATCTCTCCCTGGTTGAAATAATAGTGCGATACGGTAAATGCCAGCAGCATGAGCAGGTCGAGGTGAAGAATTCGAAATGGCCTGCGGATATCCACGAAAGGCACAAGAAAAAGAAAACATAATGGAAGCCAGACATAGGGTTCGTTGACGATACGACCAAATGCGCCCTTATAGCCGCGTGCCATCTGCCAGGCTACCTGGGGCCCTGTCATCACCTCGTTGACTGAGCCGGTCGCGTCATCGATCAAAACCTGTGCGACTTCATCAGTACCGGAAAAGAAACTCACGGTCCAGATGGAATCATCTCCCAGGCTGGCGCTCTTTGATAGTTCCTCGCGATCCCTGATTTCATTCACCACATCAGGCTGGACTGAAGCCAGGTCGATTGCGTCATTTTCCGTGGTCGCGGGCAGGACTTCGAACCACGCTTCTCCCTTGATATCGCTGGAAAGGATATTCCCGTTTTTGTCGTCTATGAAGATTGAAATCAGCTTGCGGTCGTTATAAGGGTTGGTCCAGAAGATATCCCAGCGCCTGAGAGTATTGTCAAAACGCGCGTGGCGCTCGAGTTCGGGGTGTTTTCCCACGGCCATTGAGACGCTCTGATCAGCCATGGCCAGGTGCTTGGCTTCCTGCTCGCTCAAGTCCGGTTCGAGTTGGGCTGCTGCCGGGGATACATCATGGATAAGCGAAAACAGAAAAGCGATGGCAATAAGGGAAATTAAGAGACAGAAGTTCCTTACCGGGGACGCCGGCGAATTCAACTGCAGCCGCTCAGGCAGTGGGCTGCCGGAAGCTCCACAACTTATTGCCGGTGAAGTTGAGGATCGTAACCGTGCTTATTGCGAGTCCCTGGGCGACATACGGGTCCAGGCCGCCGTCCTCGATCAGAAGACGCAGCATCAGCATGTTAAGCGCCCAGCTTGTTATGCTGATAATGAAGAATCTGCTCGCCTGTGAGAATATGTCCCTATCGGAACTGCCGAAGGTCCAGTATCGGTTGAGCAGGAAATTGTTTGTTACGGCAACAGTGAATGATACTGTTCCGGCGATCATGTAATGACCCTGGAATTCGTTGATCATTACCCAGAATATGAAGAGGTTCACTATAAAACCGGATGCACCGACAAGACAGTATTTCCATAACTGCCCGATTGCCCGCCTCAGACGGTCATATCCGATTTTATCAACTATCTTTTTCAAGCTTGTCTCCTGCGGTCTGGTTTTTCTTCCCCACCCCGGACTGATCCTCGTGCCCGGCATAGGTACAATCCCAAACCGGAAGTTAGTTTATCATAATTGCCCACGCAGGGCATCAGCGACGCCGGTCGCAAGGGACAGGCATTTCTCAGCCGTCCCGATGTCACGTGAGCCCAGCCCGCATGACTGCGATATAAAGGAACGGCTCAGGACATCCTCCTGTGACACGCCGCTCCCAAAACCGGCTATCTTGCCGGCCGCCGAGATAACCTGGCCGGCGAGTTCACCGGCAGTCAGATCGAACGCCTTTCTGTCCGTCGGCACGATTCCCCAGGCAAGCATACCCCCGCGTTCCATAAAGGCGGCCAGCTCTTTCTCATAAATGAGAAGCTCCTGCATATGCTCGAATGCGTCAAAATGGAGTATATCGACGTCAGTGGCAGCGAGCAGGCCCCAGTCGGTTCCGCCGCAGACGTGAGTGCCGGTATAACCGTCGATCGCCGCATAACATTCGTTTAGACATGAGGATACCTGTTCCCTGGAGAGGCTGATCATCGCCGATCCCACCTGGGTCAGGTACGGCTCGTCAAAAAAAATGACCGGCTGCTGCGCGGGCGCCGCGCGCCGAAAACTCTCAGCTTGCCAGCGGCCCTTGAAGGCCAGGGTCTTGACGACAGCCTCGAACAGGTCGGCATGGTAAAGGACCGGCTTTTTCTCGTTGTCCGTTACGCTCAAACCGAAGCTTATTGGTCCTGTGACCTGTCCCTTGGAAAATCGTGCACCCGATATGGGCAAACGGTCAATGAGCATGTCGAAACCTCGCGCAAAATCCGGCGTGATAGCGCAATATCCGACATCATCAGCCAGATAATGTTCATAAAAGTCGGCCATTTCCTGAGGCGCTTTTTCGATATCGAAGGAAATACGGCGGTTTTCCACATCAACGACCACAGCCGGCATGCCTTCTGAATACTGCACATACATGCTCTCGCGGAAATCGACCATGGGAAGCTGCGGCCAGCCGGGGCAAACCGGGTTATTTTCAAGCATCGCATCAACGGCCGCGCCAGCGTCCGTATGCGGAAGGCTGCCTACGGCCAGGGTCGAGCACTCCGGAAGCGGTTTGCTCGTATCATCGATATTTTTGTCTTCCGCCATCTTCACTGCCCCCCAGAATTCATCTTTTCCGTCTGGATGTTCTTATTGCCGGGATGACGCTATCTTACCAACGGCATCAAGCGCAGATTCGATATCATCGCTGGTGTTGAAGAGTCCTACGCTCAATCGGACGGCTCCCCGCTCGTGCGTACCCATGACGCGATGCGCACCCGGCGCGCAATGCAGCCCCGCACGCGAAGCGATGTCATATTCACGATCGAGAATGCCGGCGACTTCTGATGATGGCATATCCCCTACATTAAAAGTGACGAGCGGCCCTCTGGCCTCCCCCACCCCTGGACCGTAGACTGAAACGTTGTCCATTTCCAGCAAACCCTCATGGAGTCCGGCTGTCAGCCCGTTCTTGTGAGCCGTGATCTGTGCGAGTCCCTTTTCCTCAATATATGCTATTCCCGCGCCAAGCCCTGCTATGCCGGGCGTATTCAGAGTACCGCATTCGTAACGGTCGGGTCTGGCGAGCGCGTCCTGCTCCTCATCTGAATGAGTGCCGGTGCCACCCTGCCTGACAGACGCAAGCTCCAGCCCGGGTGAAATGTACAGAAGACCAACGCCCTGTGGCCCCAGAAGGCTCTTGTGGCCGGTACAGGCCATCATGCCCACGGGCAGGCTTTTCATATCAAGCTGCAACGTGCCGGCGCTCTGGGCGGCGTCCAGCAAGAGGGGCACGCCTTTTTCCATCAGAGCGGAATTAATCTCCTGAATCGGCTGTATCGCCCCTGTTATATTCGAGGCATGTGTAAGTACGACCAAACGCGTCTCCGGTCTGATGGCTGACAGGATGTCCCCCGGGTCTACCCGCCCGGTGGCATCCGTACCCACGTAGGTAACTTTTACGCCATGCTTTGCGAGAACAAGAAGCGGCCGGGCCACGGCATTGTGTTCGACGACCGATGTGACCACGTGATCCCCTGATGATAAAAATCCATGCAGCGCGATATTAAGCGAGTCGGTAGCGTTCTGGGTAAAGATGATATTGGCGCTGTCGCTGACGCCGAGGAAGGTGGCGGCTTTCTGCCTTGTCCTGTGAATGATCCTCGCGGCCCCAACGGCTGTTCTGTGTGCCCCGCGTCCGGGATTCGCGCAGTAGAGCCTCAGGCATTCGTCAACGGCCTCCACGACCCCCGGCGGTTTGGGACATGAGCTGGCTGCATTATCGAGATAAGTGGTCATGGGCACCTGTTTCTCTTTCAATAATTGAATTTTTGCTCTACTTCAACGATCTTCAGCGCCAGGTTTTCCTGCGGCTCGTACGCCTGGTCTCCCAGCCTGAATATGTTGAGCTTCCTCGAATAGGCAAGTTCCAGTGTATCCTTGCTGCCGAAAGAAAGGATAATCAGGTCGGAATAGGACTCATCAGCCGCCGCCTCGACCGGCCTGGCGGCTGCCAGAGCTGTGGCAAAAGCATTGAATTCCTCGGTCATCCCGCCAACCATGAAGGACGCTACCCCGCCATTCGCGTCATAAACAAACAGGCTGAGGAAGTTTGCTTGAGGAGCCTCGGTTATCGTCCGCTCGCGTGCGCTGGTGACTGTGCCGGTCGATCCATGCTCGACTTCCTGCTCATCTCTTTCCATAGAGCGGACGAGAAGCACCGATGCCACAATGACGAGCATCAACACTACCATCAGGGTAAAAAATACCCTGACCGGAGTCGTACTTTTTTCAGCTTTCTTCTTTACCATGGTCCGCAGTCGCGCATATTTATTTATGATATCCCATCAGTAAACCGATTCCCACCAGCCGCGCAAGTTGCAAAAGTAGCGCCGGAGTTCGTATATTGTATTGTCTTTGACCTTATCAAGGCATCTTCTGGAGCGAATGCAGGGAACATGGTTAATGAGCCAGGATAAAAACAAAAAGCTGCTATATAAACCGGTATCCCCCCGGGTGGATTTCCCGCAGTTCGAGGAGCGGACTCTCAAATTCTGGCGCGATAATGACATATTCCATAAAAGCCAGGAACTGAGGCAGGATGGTCCGGAGTTCGTGTTCTTCGAGGGTCCGCCTACCGCGAACGGCATGCCCGGCTCCCACCATGTCCTGTCCCGGATATTCAAGGACATCTTCCCCCGCTATCGCACGATGTGCGGTTATCATGTCCCCCGAAAAGGCGGCTGGGATACTCATGGCCTTCCGGTCGAGCTTGAGGTTGAAAAACAGCTGGGCATAAACGGCAAGCAGGATATCGAGCGCATCGGCATCGACAGGTTCAACCAGCTTTGCCGTGAGAGCATCTATAAGTACCTTGAAGAATGGGAGAAGCTGACTGAACGCATCGCCTTCTGGATCGACACCAGGGACGCCTATTACACCCTGAACAACACTTATATAGAAAGCGTCTGGTGGATACTCAAGGAGATATGGAAAAAGGACCTGCTCTATCACGGCCATAAGGTCGTGCCGTATTGTTCGCGCTGCGGCACGGCGCTCTCGAGCCACGAGGTGGACCAGGGTTACAAGACGGTCGAGGACCCTTCAGTCTATGTGCGTTTCCCCCTTGCCGATGACCCCGAAGTCTCCCTGCTTGTCTGGACGACTACCCCCTGGACACTGATCAGCAACGTTGCCACGGCTATCCACCCCGGTATCAGCTATGTCGAGGTCGAATCCCTTGGACACAGGATGATCATGGCCGCGCCGCTGGTCGAGAAAGTGCTCGGTGAAGACGTCAGAATATTGCGGGAAGTACCGGCGGACGAGCTTGCCGGCACGGCCTATATACCCCCTTACGATTTTGTGAAGGTTGATGCCAGGGCCCACTATATCGTCAACGCTGATTTCGTCTCATCGGATGAGGGAACCGGGATCGTCCATATAGCTCCGGCTTTCGGCGCGGACGATATGGAAGTCGGCCGGGAGAACAGCCTGCCCGTCGTCAATCCGGTAACCGAGGAAGGATTGTTCGATGAGAGGATCACGCCATGGGCCGGCATCTTCGTCAAGGACGCGGACGCGGGAATAGTCGAGGACCTTGAGAAACGCGGCCTCCTGTTCGCCCACGTGCCTTACGAACACTCCTATCCCCATTGCTGGCGCTGCGATACGCCGCTGATTTATTACGCCAAGGCGAGCTGGTACATCAGGACGACCGCCATCAAGGAACAGCTGCTGGCTTCCAACGAATCGGTCAACTGGTATCCCGACCATATCAAGCACGGGCGATTTGGCAACTGGCTGGAGAATAACGTCGACTGGGCGCTATCGAGAGAGAGATACTGGGGCACCCCCCTGCCGGTATGGCGTTGCGATAAGGACCACGAGGTCTGCATCGGCAGCATCGAAGAACTAAAAGGTCTGGATATAACCGGAAAAGTCATCGATGACCTCGATCTGCACAGACCGTACATCGATGAAATTAAGCTCAAATGCCCCGACTGTGGCGGTGAGATGACCCGGGTCACAGAGGTGATCGACGCCTGGTTCGATTCGGGCAGCATGCCCATCGCCCAGTGGCATTACCCATTCGAGGGCAAGGAACAGTTCGAGCGGCGCTTTCCGGCGGATTTCATCTGCGAGGGGATCGACCAGACGCGCGGCTGGTTTTACAGCCTTATGGCGATCAGCACGCTGCTTTTTGGAAAGTCGAGCTACAAGAATGTGGTCTGCCTGGGGCATATACTTGATCGGGACGGCCAGAAGATGAGTAAATCCAAGGGCAATGTCGTCGAGCCTTGGCAGATACTCAACAAGCAGGGCGCGGACGCATTCCGCTGGTACCTTTTCACCGTCAGCTCGCCGTGGTATCCCCGCCGCTTCTTTGAAGAGGCCATCGATGAGGTGGTAAGGAAGTTCCTGCTCACACTCTGGAACACTTATTCCTTCTTTGTCGTCTACGCGAACATCGACTCGTTCGATCCGACTGCTTACAAGGTTCCGGTCTCCGAGCGGCCATTGCTCGACCGCTGGATAATCGCCTCCCTCCAGCAACTGGTGGAGAGGGTCAGAAACGGACTCGACAACTACGAAGTCAGCGCGAGCGGCCGGCACATCCAGGAATTCGTCGACGATCTCTCAAACTGGTATGTGAGACGAAGCCGCCGCCGCTTCTGGAAGAGCGAGGAGGACGATGACAAGCTGAGCGCATATTTAACGCTTCACGAGTGCCTGGTGACGGTGTCGAAACTGCTGGCTCCGTATACCCCATTTATCTCGGAAGAGATCTATCGCAACCTCGTTTGCTCGACTGACGCTGATGCACCCGTCAGCGTGCATCTTACTGATTTTCCAGAAACAGCGGACAGCCTGCGCGACGAAGACCTGCTGTTCCAGATGGAGCAGGTCCGGCGGGTGATCAATCTGGGACGCGCCGCGAGGAACAAGGCGGCCATCAAGACCAGGCAACCCCTGACCGAAGCTGTTGTCGTCGCTACCGGTGAGGAGCAGAAAGCTATCGAGAAGCTGGCTCACCTGGTACTCGACGAGCTGAACGTCAAGGAGATCATCTTTATAACAGACATTAAACAGCTGGCGGATGTGAAACTGAAGCCGAACCTGCAGAAGCTCGGCCCGCGTTTCGGAGCCCGCCGCCCTCAGGTCGACGCCGCCATTGCAGCCATGGACCCCGGTCATATCCTTGCGGTCATCGAAGCCCAGGGTCAGATAGGCATTTCCATCGACGGCCGCGAGGAGCTGTTAGGCAGCGACGAGATCCTTGTCGAGGAAGTTGAAAAGGAAGGTTATTCGGTCGAGACGCAGGCGGGAAATGCCGTAGGCATCAAGACCGTGATTTCCGAAGACCTGCTGCGGGAAGGGCTTGCCCGCGAGCTGGTGCACAAGGTTCAGAACCTGCGCAAGGAGGCCGGATTCGAGATTGAAGACACGATAGCCGTTAATATCTCAGGCGCGGCATCGCTTGTTGATGTGAGCCGTGAATTCGGAGAGTTCTTCATGTCTGAGACCCTGTGCCGGGACATGACGTACTCAACGGAGGCGCCGGAAGGTTCATTCGGTGAGACCATAACCATCGACGGTGAAGAGCTTATGGTTTCAATCTCACGCCTGGGAAACATCAAGGACATCTGACATTTTTCAACTACTCCTGTTATGAATAACGCACATCGGGGAAAGAGGAGGACAATATGTATACAAAGATCCTTGTAGCAACAGATGGTTCTGAAAACGCCGTCATGGCGGTTGAGCATGCGGCTGAAGTCGCGCGCCTGGCCGGTTCGACCGAGGTCCTGGTAGTACACGTCTGCCCGGCATGCACGGCCGATCTGGATCCTGATGACAAGAACCGTGAGCTGGCCGAAGTCATAGTGCAGGACGCCGGCAAGGTAATAACCGAAGCAGGGATACCAGTTCGCACACGGGTGGAAATCGATGCGTCACCCGATTTGACCGGTAACGCCATAATCGATATCGCGAAAGAGGAAGAAGTCGATCTGATAGTTATCGGAAGCCGCGGCCTGAGCGAATTTAAAGGTATGCTGCTCGGGAGCATAAGCAACAAGGTGCTGCAGAAGGCTCACTGCCCGGTGCTGGTCATCAAAGGTGAAGCGGAGTAAGGCTTGGCACGCCCGAAATCTGTTGTTTCTGCGGCCTGAATGTTGTGCATGCTTCGTCCTTGGGGAGAGAGCACAGATCGCTCTGGCCAAAGAAGCAGTTATCACAGGACGCATCGTCAAATTCATTGCGATCTTCCCCGGATGCCCGGTCATTTGCCGTGGCGATTCTGGTATTACCGTATAACTTCATTGCTCCCCTGCAGCGAGTGAGTGGGGGTTGAATACTATTCCAACGAGGCCATTGCATCAATAGCAGCGTAAGCAAATTGTCCGCAAATTGGTTGATTTATTTCTTAAGCCGTTTCCACTTTTCGAATATTGTATTTGATGTATATTCAGGCGCTGCCCGTGGCGCATGTTTGCTATGATATTGCCTGGTCAAGAAAGCGATGTTAACTTCAATGAAACCATTCATAGCCAGATTCATTATTTCCCTGTCGCTCGCCGGTCTGACGATTATTTCCATTGCCGGATGTGGAGAAGAAGAAAATCCGGCGGGTGGGACGGTTCAAACCAGGATGGCGACGACCGCCACGAAGACCTCAACCATTCCAGCCCGGACGGGAATAGTACTTGATCCAGGCCTGCAGAGTATTACTGGAATACCTGTTCCTGATGAGATGAAAGCGTTGATTGTGCTTCAGGGAAAAGTGCCATATCCGGTTATCGTCCCGACTGAACTGCCATCCGGATACCGTCTGGACACCGACTATACCGGTTCCAGCGGCGCGAATACGAAGGACCCCGTGGGTCACTACAGCTACCGGTATTCTGATCCGGGAAACGAAAGCCGTACTTTGACTTTTAACCAGAGTCACGCCAACAGCAAACCGCAATCCGGATATTACCTGACCGAAACTGAAATAAATGGCGTCGGCTACCAGGTCTACTGGCACAAGACGAAAGAATTTCTTCCGGCCGGAGACCCGGTGAAGTCCGATACGGTGGGTGAAGCGGAGGTATTTGTCGTTGTCTGGAAGGGGCAGTTCACGGACGCGGCCGGTAAGCCGCAGGATCTCTGGTACAGCATGTCGACCGGAACGTGGACTGGTCATGGCTGGGGAGACGTGCAGGCTATACTTGCAGGATTAAAACCACTCTCCGGCGTCGGTTCATAGAACGCCAGATCCTGCTCCCGATCAATAATTATTTTTTCATAAAAGAAAGAGGCGATCCTGCCGGATCGCCTCTCGTGATTTGAATATGCCCGCAGGTTATTCCATCGTAGTGATTATCGCGTCAGCCATCTCCGAAGTGCCGGCGGTTCCGCCCAGGTCATAGGTCACGGTCTTTCCCTCGCCGATGACAGTGCGTACAGCTTTCATCACGCGGTCGGCGGCCTTGTTTTCGCCAAGGTGCCGCAGCATTAAAACGGCGGACAAAATTGTCGCTGTCGGATTGGCCTTGTTTTTACCGGCGTATTTGGGAGCGCTGCCGTGGACCGGCTCGAATACAGCCATGGTATCCCCGATATTGGCTCCCGGCGCCACGCCCAGACCGCCAACCAGCCCGGCGCACAGATCCGAGACTATATCGCCGTAGAGATTTGGAAGCACGAGGACGTCATAGAGTTCCGGCTTCTGTACAAGCTGCATGCACATATTGTCCACTATGCGGTCTTCGAACTCGATATCGCTGTACTGTTCGGCGATATGCCTGGCTGATTCCAGGAAAAGTCCATCGCTGCACTTCATGATATTGGCCTTGTGCACCGCAGTGACCTTCCGGCGCCCTTCCCTGCGCGCGTATTCAAAAGCGAAGCGCGCTACACGCTCGGAGGCGCTGCGTGTGATGATCTTGATGCTCTCAGCGGCATCCGGGCCTACCATGTGTTCTATGCCCGCATAGAGGTCCTCAGTGTTCTCTCTCACGATAACGAGGTCTATATCCTCGTAGCGTGATTGTACTCCGGGTATAGTGAACGCGGGACGCAGATTCACATACAGGTCGAGCGTCTGTCTGAGCGACACATTTACGCTGCGAAAACCGCTGCCCACTGGCGTCGTGACGGGACCCTTGAGTGCGACGCGCGTATCCCTGATGGATGTCAGGACATTCTCCGGCAGTGGTGTTCCATACTCAGCCATGACGTCCAGGCCGGCATCGACAACCGACCATTCGATGACCGCGCCCGATGCATCCACGACCCGCCGGGTCGCGGCTGTTATCTCAGGACCGATGCCATCACCGGGAATCAAAGTTACTCTATGTGCCATACCATCTCCCTTTGTCAGTAAGGCGGGTGTCATGCCCGCCCGTAATATCGCAATATCCAGCGGCGCCGGTTTTACGCCTCTGTTTCCAGATGAAAATCTCCATATTTCCTGAAATGCTCCACGAGTCCGCCATCACCAAGTATTTTGACCATGACCGGAGGCAGCGGCTCGAATGAAAGTGTCGCTTCCCTGGTGACGTTGCGCACCGTCCCCGCTTCCAGATCGACCTCCAGCTCGTCGCCCTCCTCGATACCTGACGTGTCGATCTCGAGCACCGGCAGTCCCACGTTTATCGAGTTACGGAAGAAGATACGCGCGAATGACTGTGCCAGGACCGCGTTGACGCCCGCTATCTTTATGATTCGCGGCGCGTGCTCCCGGCTGGAGCCCAGTCCGAAATTCCTGCCGGCGACGACAAAATCTCCGGGCTGCATTTTAGACGCGAAATCCTTGTTCGCGTCTTCGAGCACATGCTTTGCCAGTTCCGGCAGATCAGTGCGCAGGTGAAAATATCTCCCCGGCGCGATGTGATCGGTGGAAATGCTGTCTCCGAATTTCCAGGCTTTGCCTCTCAAAATCATTTTTTATTGCTTCCTTGTCTGTTTTTTTCGCCGAGGCTCATCAAGTCAGAAATTGAACCCGGGGGTCGACGATATGGCCGGCAATCGCGGTTGCCGCGGCTGTGGCGGGTGAGCCCAGGTATATAAACCCTTCAACATTGCCCATCCTGCCCTGAAAATTGCGGTTCTGGGTCGCGAGGCATACTTCACCATCTCCAAGGATGCCGCCGTGAACTCCCACACACGCTCCACATCCTGGTCCTGTCACCAGGGCACCGGCCTCGACAAAAACTTCGAGTAGGCCTTCGCGCGCCGCCTGAAGATAAACTGATCGGGAGGCGGGCGTAATGATAAGCCTCGTCTGGGGATTACGTTTGCGGCCGCGCAATATGTCGGCGGCGATGCGCAGGTCTTCTATGCGGCCATTGGTGCATGTGCCTATGAATACCTGATCCACCTTCACGCCTGCGGCATCTGAGGCCTTCATAGTATTATCCACCGTATGTGGAGCCGAGACGGTCGGTTCCAGCTGGGCAGCGTCGATCTCGATCGTGCGCGCGTATTCGGCACCGTCGTCGGGAGCAAGCTCTCTGTAGCAATCGCCCCGCCCCTGTTCGTCCAGAAATGCCCGGGTCGTCTCATCCGACGCAAAAAGTCCCGTCTTGCCTCCGGCCTCAACGGCCATATTGGCAAGCGTGAAACGTTCCGACATGGTCATTGCTTCCGCGCCGGGCCCTCCAAATTCCAGAGCCATGTAAGTAGCTCCATCAGCCCCGATCATGCCGATAAGGTGCAGGATGAGATCCTTGGCATAGACACCCGGCCTGAATTCCCCGGTTATCTCAACCCGAAGCGTATCCGGTACTTTCAGCCAGGTCTTGCCCGTGGCGATGCCGATGCCTACATCCGTGGAACCCATACCGGTAGCAAAGGCAGCCAGCGCTCCGGAAGTACATGTATGGGAATCAGCGCCGATGAGAATGTCTCCAGGAGAGGCAAAACTCTCGACCAGCCGCTGGTGGCAGACGCCTTCGTTTATCTCGGAAAGGACCGCGCCGGTTTTCGCCGCGAATTCCCGCAGCGATATATGCGCATTGGAAAGTTCCTTGCGGGGGCTTGGGGCAGCATGATCGATAAACAGAACAGTCTTTGCCGGATTTTCAGCACGTACCAGATCAAGCTCTTCGAGTTGCTGGAGCGCAAGCGGCCCGGTTCCATCCTGAAGCGCAGTAACATCAACGCTGGTAACCACTATCTCGCCGGGTTTCACATCACGGCCCACGTGGGCCGCTATGATCTTTTCGGCTAGCGTACTAGCCACTGCTTGCCCCGGTGGCCTCCTTGTGGGCCTTGTAGTCCTTGTAGATATACATGAGTTCTTTTTCGAAAAGGCCTCGCTTGAGCTCAACCGCGAGCTTTCGCGCCAGCCGCAATATCTCCTGGCTCTCGTCGTCACTTAGCTCGATCAGAAATTCCTTGAACTTCATCTTGATGGATCTTGTGCCGGAGTGTTTTCCGATGACCAGCTGCCGTTCCAGACCTACTTCTTCCGGACTGAAAACCTCATAATTGAGAGGATTCTTGATTACGCCGTCCGCGTGGATGCCTGATTCGTGCGCGAAGACATTCGCGCCCACAATAGGTTTCCACACCGGGATGTTACGCGCCGATGCTCCCGCGACATATTCGGAAAGCTCCCGAAAACGCTCGGTATGAAGTCCGAGATTAACCTTGGATATATATTTCAGCGCCATGACCACTTCCTCGAGGGCCGCGTTGCCCGCCCTCTCCCCCAGTCCATTCACGGTCGTATTCACATATGTAGCTCCGGCCTTGATACCGGCCAGGGCGTTGGCTGTCGCCATTCCGAAATCATTGTGAGTATGCATCTCAACATCGATATCCACGTTCTTGTGCAGGAAAGCGATGACATTATATGTGTCGAAAGGATCGAGGATCCCGACCGTGTCGCAAAAACGGATGCGATCCGCGCCCTGCTCCTGTGCGGCCTTGGCGAACCGCGCCAGAAAGTCAAGGTCAGCTCGTGACGCGTCTTCGGCGTTCACCGAGACATAGACGTTATTGGCCTTGGCAAAGTCCACAGCCTTCTTTATCGATTCGAGCACCCAGGCCCGCGATTTCTTCAGTTTGTGCTCGATATGTATGTCCGAGGCGGACATCGATATGGCTACCGCGTTCACGCCGCAGTCCAGCGAATGCTGGATGTCACTGATGACGGCGCGGTTCCAGGCAAGTATGCTGGCGTTCAGGCCCAGGCCGGCGATGTGCTTGATAGTCTTCTTCTCATCCCCGCCCATGGCCGGTATGCCCACTTCTATCTGGTGAACGCCGACCTCATCCAGCAGCCTGGCGATACGCACCTTTTCCTGGTTTGCGAAAACCACGCCCGCGGTCTGTTCTCCGTCGCGCAGGGTAGTGTCGTCAATCTTTATCTTGTTCTCCGGGTTCAGTACCGCACCCTGGAGAATAAAGTTATTCAGATAATCTTCTTTTGACATGTTCATAAGGTTTTGGAATCTCCCAGTGAGTTACGTCCGCGACGCGGACGAACCCAAATAATACCGCAAGAAATGGACCCATAACAAGCCGGGCGGCCGTGCGGACGCCCGATTATCGATATCAGTTTCGATTCTTTGTCAGGGCTGAGCTGTTCTCATACGGCAAACGGGAACCTTTATCCCAGGCTGCCCCTGATTCGTCCCAGGCGGCAGATCCACTCGGTGACGAGGTCCCGGTCGTCATTCTCCCCGCTCCACTCATCGCTTTTGGCGGTAAACTGCTTCATCATCGGTTGCAGCGTTTCCAGCAACACGTGATAACGGCGGTCGTCCGCCGATGACGGGCCGATGCCGATACCAAGGTGCTTCGAGACCTCTTCCATGTCGGCGGAGATCTGTGACACCAGGGAATCAGGCAGATGCTGTGACGCGGTCTCCATGTTGGCATAGCGTGCGGCCTTGGCCATATCGGCCCTTATGCCAGGATAGAGCTGCAGCAGGCGGCTTACCGCCTCGTCTCCCCCACGCCGCGCAAGATCGGCCAGGGCGCGGCCAGTACCGATGAACTCAGGCGGTAAACCTATTGAATATAAAGCGCCGGTAAAGCTTATGGCCCGGGGCAGGTTCGTGGCTCCAGTGGCTTTAATGGCGGCGATTCCTGCAGCTATTTCCGGATCGCCGATCTCCTTCGCCAGTTTGTCCGGCTGCGCCGCCGCGCGCGCGTAGCCGACTGCACTCTTTCTCGCCAGGCGGTCACGCTGCCTGGGGATGAGGTCTGAAAGCGCGATCACGATCGGGAGGAGTTCGTTGAAGCTTTCAAGATATGGTTTCGTGAATATGCCTAGCAGGGATGTCAGTTCGTCGCGCTGCGCGGGACTGTATGCCAGCGAAGGCGCCCCCGGAAGCACGTCCCGCGCCTTCAGCGCTACCTGGCGCGCCGCTTCACTGTCGCAGTCATAGCGCAGGCCGGACTGGACTGTCACCGTTCTTATTCCGGCGAAATCGGACGTAAGGCGTTCGAAATTATCAAGGCTTACATGCCCGCGAAAGGGCAACACGCCGCCGCCGAATATCGGATAGATCTCAACACCATGCTCACTTCCTGTCGCAAAGCAGTCCGAGATCGCCACTTTGACCGCCAGTACCGAGGCGACCATGCCGTAAATCATCGCCGAGTCGCTTCGCCCCAGCATTATCCTCAGGTCGTCCACCTTGTAACCCGCTTCCCTGGCCCGCGTCAGGTACTCACCTGTCAGGCGGCCTGCTGTAAGCAGCTCAGGAACTTCCTCGATGAGAGGAATGACCTGAACAGCGTTGGGATCACGCGATATGCCGAACTCCTTGTGTCCCAGCTCAGTGACATCCTGGATGCGACGGCGCACATCGAGTAGCTCCGAAGCGGTCTCGACCATGGGCACAACGACCTCGCGGATGGCGCCATTGCTTCCCGACGCGGAAAGCTGGTAGTTGGATTCAATCACGGACATCAGCGCCATCAGCTGGTGAAAAGCAGTCTCCTGCGTGGCGCTCGGAACCCGCGGCGTGACCGCCACATTTTCACCGGGTACCAGCCCGCGCTCCATCAAACCCAGGGATATCTCGGCTGTCTGGTGATAGGGGGTCAGCTTGCCCTCGTAATCGACCATTATCTCTTCCAGGCCGAGCCCGATCGGCTGCTCGGTCAGGGCATCGATTGCTTCCCTTGGCTCGTCGCGCACGGGAACGTAACGCGACGCGCTGTCCGGGTGCTGTGTCATCATCGTCGCGGGGATAAAACGGCTCATCTTCTTATCAGGCCAGCTTCTTCTTAAGGATCTGATTGACAACCGCAGGGTTGGCCCTGCCTTTCGTCTCCTTCATGATCTGTCCTACAAAAAAGCCGAGAACCTGCTGCTTGCCGGCGCGATACTGCTCGACCTGCGCCGGATTGGCTTCGATCACACTGTCGGCCAGAGTCTCGAGTTCGGATTCGTCCGATATCTGCGTAAGCCCCTTCGTTGCCACGATATCGACGGCCTTTGAGCCGGTGTCACACATCTCGATAAAGACTTCCTTGCCGATATTCTGGCTGACTTTGCCGGACCTGATCATTCCGAGCAGTGCCGCAAGCTCCTCAGGCGTCACCTTGCATTCAGAAAGGTCCTGCCCGGTCGCGTTCAGATAACCCAGCAGCTCGCCCATAATCCAGTTGCTGACGGCTTTGGCGTCGTCGTGATGAGCAACGGTCTCCTCAAAGTAGTCAGCCAGATCACGGCTTGATGTGATCACCTCTGCGTTGTAATCGGACAACCCGAATGTGCTTATATATCTTTGCGCGCGCGCATGGGGAAGCTCAGGTATGCCGGACCTGATTTCTTCCACAAACTCCGCGGAGGCGATGATCGGCACGAGGTCAGGTTCCGGGAAGTAGCGATAGTCGTGCGCCTCCTCCTTACTCCTTAAGGCGCTGATATCTCCGCTTGCCACATCGTAATGTACGGTCTGCTGGACGATGCGGTCCCCGGCTTCGAGCAGTTCGACCTGCCTGGCGATTTCCTGCTCGAGCCCCTTCTCGATATATTTGAAACTGTTCATGTTCTTAAGCTCTGTCTTTACACCTAACCCGGTCTCACCAGCCGGCCTGATTGAGACGTTCGCGTCGCAGCGCAGCGAGCCTTCCTCCATGTTGCAGTCGGAAACGTTGAGGTATAGCAGCGTGTTTTTTAGCTTGTTCAGAAAGGCCCGCGCGACCTGCGGCGAATGGATTTCCGGCCTGGTGACGATCTCGACCAGCGGCGTACCCGAACGGTTGAAATCTATCATGGAATAAGTCGAGCCGGAGATGCGCCCGCTTTCACCCGCGTGGATATTCTTGGCGGTATCTTCTTCCTGGTGGACCCTCTCTATGCCGACACGATATGTCTCGTCTTCCAGCGTCACATCGAGGTGGCCGTCCACGGCGAACGGCTGATCGAACTGCGATATCTGGTAACCCTTCGGAAGATCGGGATAGAAATAATTCTTGCGGTGGAAGATGCTCTTTTCCGGTATGGAGCAGTCAAGCGCCAGGCCGATACGGGCTATGGAACGGATCGCCTCGCCGTTTATGACCGGAAGCGCTCCCGGATGCGCCAGACAAACCGGGCAGGTACGCGTATTGGGTTCTCCTCCGAACTCCACCCGGCAGCCGCAGAACATCTTGCTCTCGGTGGAAAGCTCTACGTGTATCTCAAGACCTATCACGGCTTCATATTCCATCATGATCCCGCCTTTCGATCAGCGGTGAGACCTTGTCGAAACCAAATGCCAGCTCGGCGCTGTACGCGGCCTGAAGCAGATGCGGAGCCGTGAACGCTTTCCCGATTATCTGGAAACCGACAGGAAGACCTTTCGAAAGTCCGGCCGGAATCGAGATGGCTGGCAGACCGGCGAGATTCACGGGAATCGTGCAGATGTCGGATTTGTACATCGTAAGCGGATCGTCTGTCTTCTCACCTAACCCAAAAGCGGTCGTCGGCGTGGTCGGCGATATCAGAAGGTCAAACTCTGCAAGAGCCCGCTCAAAATCCTGGACGATAAGAGTACGCACCTTCTGCGCCTGCCCATAGTAGGCATCGTAATATCCGGAAGAGAGCGCGTAGGTGCCGAGCATGATCCTGCGTTTGACCTCTTCACCGAAACCCAGGCTTCGCGTCTTTTCGTACATCTCCGATATATCACTGGTTTCGCCGGCTCGCAGTCCATATCGCACCCCGTCGAAGCGGGCCAGGTTCGCGCTCGCCTCAGCCGGCGCAAGGATATAGTAAGCCGGCAGGGCATATTCGGAGTGCGGAAGGCTGGCCTCACCAATAACGGCACCGGCTGCCTTCAGCTTTTCAACCGCTTCATTGAAGACGGTCATTACCCCCGGGTCTATCCCCTCCCCGACCAGTTCTTTTACTATTCCTATTCGGATTCCCGAAAGATCACGCTCGACAGGCAGCGGAATATCCGTGGGATAAACTACCGACGTCGAATCCAGCGGGTCTTTTCCCACGAGAAACTGCATCATCAGGGCCGCGTCCATGACATTCTTTGTGATCGGACCGACCTGATCGAACGAGGATGCAAAAGCAATCAGCCCATAGCGGGATACGCTGCCATATGTAGGTTTCAGGCCGACGACGCCACAGAAAGCGGCCGGCTGTCTTATCGAGCCGCCTGTATCCGAGCCTAGAGCCCAGATCGCCTCGCCGGCTGCGACCGCGGCGGCGGACCCTCCGCTTGAACCGCCCGGCACCCGTCCCAGGTCCCAGGGGTTGCGGGTCGGTCCGTAAGCCGAGTTCTCCGTTGAGGAGCCCATGGCAAACTCATCCATATTCGTTTTCCCCAGGGTTACGATGCCCGCGTCCATCATCTTTCTCACGCACGTCGCGGTATAAATGGGTTCGAAATTCTCCAGGATCTTCGAGCCACAGGTTGTGGTCACGCCTTCGGTGCAGAGGACGTCCTTGATGGCTGTCGGCAAGCCGGCCAATGGAGCCCGGTCGCCCCTGCTGGAGTCGATGGCGGCAGCTTCACTGCGTGCGCTTTCGCCAGTTACCTTGAGATAGGCGGATACGTCACCATCGTGGTCTGCAATCTGGGAAAGATAGGCATCGGTCAAATCAACGGCTGAAAGGGCGCCCTGTTCCATTTTTCTGAGAGCTTCTACAGCTGTAAGTCGCAGCAGGTTCATACAGCGTTATCCTTCCAGGATAGTCGGCACCCGGAAGGCTCCATTTTCAACCGAAGGCCCGTTGGCAAGCGCACTTTCCTTCGATACGCCCGCCCGGGATATATCCTCGCGGAAGACATTGGATAGCTTCAGGACATGTGAGGTCGGCTCAACGTCAGTGAGGTCGAGTTCGGATATCTTGTCTATATGGTTGAGTATTGAGGAAAGCTGCCCCAAATACCTGTCCAGCTCGGCATCTTCGACACTCAGTCTGGCAAGCCTGGCAACATACTTAACGTCATCGTGTGAAACCAATATCCCTCAGCTCCTCGTTTCGATTCTCAAAACCTCAATATGGGGCAATTTGAAATCCTATCATACGAGTGCAGATCCAATGAGAGCCCTGACAAAATCGAGAAAAGAAAAAGCTGCGTCCGTTCCAGGACCTGAATGTTACCATACTGAATGGAGAATTTGCTTTAGCGGAATTGCCGTTAATCTTCGAGGCTTGCGAGGTTTTCTATCTTCCATTCACAGAGGTTTATGACTGATTCCATGTCATAAGTGTCAAAATAATTATCCCAACGCTCCACGGGGTCCTTTCTCATGCTTCTGGCCGCGTTCCTGTATTCCCTCACAGCCGCCTTGAGGTTTCCGGCATGCTCGAGCACGCTTGCCATGTGAAAATATGCAATGCTGTAGTTCTCGTCACAATATACAGACTTGCGGTATGATTCCGTGGCTTCATCAAAATGATTCGCCTTTTCAAGAGCCAGGCCCTGAAGGAAGAAAAGTTCGGCGTTGGTTCCGTCGTGCTTAACCGCGTCAGCCAGGCATTCGGAAGCCTTGTCATATTCTCCCAGCTCCAGTAGTGACCTCGCTTTCCTGATGTTGGGTTCCTCCGACTCAGCGTCAGCTTCTTTCGATGGTACCTGCGCCTCCTGCATGTTTATCAGTTCTTCGACACCGGTGACATCACGTCGCGAAACCTTGATACGGCGATCCTCCTGAACATTTATCGGGAGCGGGGCCTCGCGTATCCTGCGGTCCGGAATAAAGCGCCTGCCTTCGATTGACCGTGGCAGTGATTTCTTGTAAATAAACGCGTCACCCATTTCCACGAGGCTGTATTTCGCTGACATCTTCCAGAGCGTTTCCGAATGGCCGAGGAACAGATAGCCGCCTGGATTCATGATATCGAAGAAATGCTCAATCACGTATTTGGCGGTGTCATGCGTAAAATAAATAATCACATTGCGGCAGAAAACTACATCGCATGTGCCAAAAATCGACATCGGCAATTGATCGTTGACCATATTGTGCCTGGCAAAGTGAACCATCCGCCTGACAGGTTCGGTTACGACAAACCCACCATCCAGGGGACGGAAATATCTTTCACGATGTGATCTATCGATACCGATAAGCCTTTTCTCCGGATACCATCCCTTTTCCGCCTGCAGAAGTGCCTGCTGGTTTAAGTCGGTGCCGAGAATCTGTATGTTCCACGATTCGGGATCTGGAAGTATGTCGAGAGCCGACATTGCAAGTGAGTACGCCTCCTGCCCTGTTGAACACCCGGCACTCCACAGGCGGAGACTGCGGTGGCCATCCTTCTTGCGGCGGGCGATCTCGGGTATGACATATTTTCGCAGGGCATCGAACTGCGGCAGGTTGCGGAAGAACTGCGTCTCCTGAACGGAGAGATGATCAAGCAGCCGCCTGAGTTCCTCCTCACCGTCCGCCTTATCAGTGATTATCTCGTAATAATCAGAGAGGCTTGCCGCGTCCGTAGCTTCCGCCCTGTCCGTAAGACCCAGCCTCAGCAGTTCCCATTTGCTGCGATCGAAGAAAATGCCGCTCGCCTGGTCGATTATCCTGCGGAAACGCTCAAAATCTTTTTCCGTCAGTTCCAATTTCTTCCTGGGTATCAATCCGCACCGCCTATGATCACGCAGTTCTTGCCGGACGCCTTGGCCTTGTACAGCGCGGCGTCAGCGACCTGCACGAGTTCCGTCTGGCTGTTTACCTTGTTTTCCGGATAACCGGCGACTCCGATGCTTATCGTTACCTTGATAATGCTTTCAAGGGAATCGAATTCGTGTTTTTCCACAGATTTTCTGATGCGCTCCGCCACTTCCTGCGCCTTTTCGATATTCGTCTGGGGAAGCAGCACCGCGAACTCCTCACCGCCGTATCTTGCAAGCAGGTCGACCTCCCTGACTTCACGCGAGATCACATTCGCAAGCTCTTTTAAAATTTCATCCCCCGCCTGATGACCATATGTGTCGTTTATATGCTTGAAGAAATCTATATCTATCATGATCATCGACAGATTTGTCTTGTAACGCCTGGTGCGCTGAAACTCCTGCTCAAGAAGTTCATAGAAATGACGGTGATTGAACAGTCGAGTAAGACCGTCGGTTATCGCAAGGCGTTTCGTGCCTTCATGCAGGCGGGCATTATCCACGACGACGCTCACCGGATATTCAATTATCTCCAGCACCCTGTGGATCTCGTCAGAAAAAGCATTACTGCGCGGACTCGTCAGTGTTAGCAGGGCTATTGTCTGGCCTCTTGCCTTGAGAGGAATCGTCATTACAGACCTGACCTCGTCACAATCCGGGTTATTGCCCTCGATAAACGCATGGTCCGCATCCCGGACTTCGCTGACTTGCGACATGTTTGTTCCAGGAGCGAGCAATGGCCTGGCCGCTTCGAACGCGTGTAAACGAGACTCTTCAAAAAAATCAGTTCCAACCGGACTCTGTACATGGACTATCAGTTCGAGCTCATCGATGAAAAAGACTGAGCAGACAAAACAGTCGGTTACCTTGGCGATAACAGATAGTACTGAATTGACCGTTATGCCGCAGTCTTCGCTCAGTGTGTTCAGCTTGCTTATTTCATTGATTATGGTCGCCTCGTAGAGCTTGCGATCCAGTAGATCATTGACACGTGACAAAACATCGACATCCTGTTGTCCCGGCATTCCGTTGCCAGAAATTGAATGCGCGGCTCCGGCGTTGATGCCTTTATGCTCCAGTATCTCGCGTACTGTCGTGGCAAGACCCGTCAATTTGAAATCCTTGGTCACGTAACGGTCGGCCCCGGTCTTCAAACCCCAGAACTTGTCTGTCTCCTGGCTTTTGCTCGTCAACATCACAACGGGTATATGAAAAGTCCTATGGTCGTCCTTAAGCAGGCGGCAGACCTGGTATCCGTTCATTTTTGGCATCTCTATATCAAGGACGATGAGATCGGGGCTTTCATGGAGCGCCTGGGTGATCGCCTCGATGCCATCGCTGGCCATGACGACATCGTAACCTTCACGGCTCAGCACCGACCGGATTATCTGTCTCTGGGTCGGGCTGTCTTCCGCGACGAGTATACGAATGGGATTTACTTTTTCCTGTGCAGCTTCCAAAGGATCCTCGCTAGATAAAGCTCACAATTATATTACTGATTTCGGTCAAAGGAGAGACTTTCTCTACGCCTCCAAGCTTTATTGCTTCCTTGGCCATGCTGAAGATAACGGACGTATTTTCGTCCTGGGCTATCGTATGGCCTCCGCGCTCATGGATCGCCTTGATGCCCTGCGCTCCATCCCTGCCCATCCCGGTAAGGATCACGCCGATCGCGTTGCTTCCATAAACATCCGCCACTGATTCAAGCAAAACATCGGCCGATGGCTTATGAGGCCCGGAAATATGCTTCTCGACGAGCCCTATCCGGCCCCCTGAAGTTACAATCATATGTATCTCGTCAGGCGCTATAGTAATCTCACCCGGACGGATCAGCTGCCCGTTTACACCTATCTTGATAGCCATCTTGCATGTATGGCTAAGCCACTCGACCAGACCTTCGGTAAAACCTTTTGCTATGTGCTGAACTATAACGACTCCGGCATTTAGATCTTCAGGCAGGCTGCAGAGAATCCTTTGCAGAGCCTGGGGGCCGCCGGTTGACGAACCGATTGCTATTATTTTCCTGAATCCGGCATCAGTATCTTTTACGACTTCAAGATGTGTCTTCGAATCACTGGACAGCAACCGCGCGCGTGGGTGAGTGATGACGCGCACTCTTGAAAGAAGCTTGATCTTTGCGCGCAGATCGGCGGCCACTTCATTGAATTCTTCCACTGATTTAGGTTCCGGTTTTGAGATGACGTCGACTGCCCCTGCCCCCAATGCCTTTGCGGCGTTGGAAGTGTTCTGCTTGTCGACCACCGAACTTACAACAAGTACCGGAAGCGGATTGTAGGCCATTATGTGTTCTATAGCCGCAAGACCGTCCATTACCGGCATGTTTACATCCATTGTCACCATGTCCGGTTTGAGCATTGCTACCTGCTCGACCGCTTCCCTGCCATTACTCGCGGTTCCGACTACCTTGATGCTGGAATCCGACTCAAGCATCCGGCAAAGCATCAACCTGACTGTTGACGAATCGTCGGCGACCAGAACCCTGATACTTTTTGCTTTCTGCGATCCTGGAGCGTCCTCGATATCGATATTGTGCATCAGGCGACCAGCCTTTCGATTGTATCGAGCAGCTTCTGCTGGTTAAAAGTCCCCTTGATCACATATGCGTTCGCTCCGGCATCGATCCCCTTCTGCATATCTTCTTCACTTGAGCAGGATGTTACGATAATCACCGGTATGACTGTCAGATCCTCAGTCTTTCTTATCTTGGAAGTCAGATCGAAGCCGTTCATGCGCGGCATCTCGACGTCGGTGACGACGCAATCCACGGATTCCTGGCTCAGGCGGGAAAATGCATCCTCACCGTCCACCGCAGTTCGCACTTCATAGCCCGCAGCCTCAAGGATGTTTCGCTGCAGTTCCCTGATCACCAGAGAATCCTCTACCACAAGGATGGATTTCTTCTGTTCGATATTTTCTTTCTTCAGGATCGGCTCATGCCTGTCCGAGACAATGCCCGATTTTTTGATGCTGTGAACGAGCTCGCTGATATTCAGCACCACAACGACCTCACCATCGCCAAGAATAGTCACACCAGCTACTGAATTCCTCTTTGAAAGAAAGCGGTCCAGTGGCTTGATAACGACTTCCTGTTCTCCGATCAGCCTTTGTACGTGCAGGCCGGCCATATGCCTGTCGGAGCCGACAATCACGACATTGGTTTTTCCTTTTCCGGATTCCGTCGGGCCGCCTCCGAGAAAATCAAGAAGATCCAGCAACGGGATGGCATTTTCCCTGACCAGGAATCCCTTGTGGTTCCCTATCGTCTGTATTTCCTCATCCCTCAGCGACACCATTTCCTTCACTGATCCCAGTGGAATCACGAACTTCGAGTCGTTACACTCGACAAGGAGTCCGGAGATAACAGCCAGTGTTACCGGCAGCGATACTGTGAATCTTGTTCCGCTGCCAGGCGTTGATACCAGCGATACGGAACCCTCGAGCTTTTCGATATTGTTTTTGACTACATCAAGTCCGACTCCACGGCCTGAGATATCAGTGATTATCTCTGCGGTTGAGAACCCGGGCCTGAAGATAAGATCCATGGCCTCTTCATCTGTCAACTCATCTCTTTCAGAAAGTACGCCCTTCTTGCGGGCCGTCTGCTGCAGTCTTTCGGGATCGATCCCGGCGCCGTCGTCTTCAATCTGAATCTCGACCCTGTCTCCGCGCTGCGAGGCCGTGATACTGACAGTGCCCTGTTCTGCCTTCCCTCCGTCTTTTCTGACAGAAGGAATCTCGATGCCGTGGTCGACACAGTTACGAATTATGTGCATCAGCGGATCGCTTATCTGCTCCAGTATCCGCTTGTCGAGCTCTGTCTCCTCACCCTTTATTTCAAGGCGCACCTTTTTGGAACCGGACCTCGACGCGTCCCTGACTACCCTGCTATAAGCGCCCAGTATCGTGCTCAGTGGGAGCATCCTCACATGCAGTGTGCGATCCTGGAGTTCATCAAGAGCAAGGCGCCTGCTTGCGGTATTTTCCTTAAGATGTGAGGCTGTCGACTCGAGGTGGTCGGCCACTCCCGTCGCCTCGGTCAGAGCCTGGTTTAACATCTCGCTGAAGGAAGCAAGATCATCAGGCCCGGCGCCTCCCTTGAGCTGATCAGCCTGCTCCACAAGGGAGCTGAATATCGATCGCATCTCCCTGGTCTTGGACTGAATCGCGGTAAGCTCCTTCACCTGTCCTTCGGTGTCTATCTGGTTTACAAGTATCTCACCCATGAGATTGAGCAGCTTGTCGAGGCGTTCGATGTTCACCCTGATCGTCGGATCAGCTCTTTTCTCAGAAAGCGCGGATGTGTCCATCGATGTATTCTGCGCAGTCTGCGTTCTGGTATTTTCCGGAGATACTATTTCAGAGACCCGCTGTTCCATATTTTCTTCCACTGCTGCAGGCGGGATATCAGTAATAACAGCCGGAGCGGGTTGCGCGCCGGCTGTCTTTGCTATTTCAACCGGAGTACTCTTACCGAGAACGCCTCCGAGCCGATTGAGCAGATCTGAAATATCAGGTTCGGGCTTCGAAGGCTCATCCTGCGATGGCAGCAGAACATACATTCGGTCAAGACTCTCAAGCATCAGGGTTGTGATTTCCTGGTTGAGTTCGATCTGGCTGTTTTGCACGGCAGTTAGAATATCCTCTGCTTTATGGGCCAGCTCTTTTATTGCCACTAATCCCATCATCCCGGCTGAGCCCTTGAGCGTGTGCGCTTCCCTGAACAGGCTTTTGATCACCTCTTCGTTACCCGGAGATTCTTCCAGCGCCACAAAGCCTTCTGTCAGGTTTTTCAGCCTCTCCTCGGCTTCAGCCCTGAAGGTCTGCAGAAACTCCTGGTCGTTCGCCCAATCATCCATGGTTTATTCGTTCTCCTTTAAAAGCATTCGCCGGTCTCAAACCGGCGAATGCAATAAATTCATCTGATATTGCTTTTACCGCCGGCGCTCTCAATGTTTTAGCCCAGCACCTTATCTGACCTTGAATTTTGCTATGGCGGAACGTAATTCAGCCGCCGCGCTATTGAGCTGCTTTGTGGCCGCCGCAGTCTGGCCCGCGCCGCTCGCCTGCTGCTTGCTGGCTTCGGATATGCTTGTCATTGCGACTACGACCTGCTCACTGGCGCTCTTCTGCTGTTGTGTGGCGATGGATATCTCTTTTGCCGCCGTTGTGTTCTCCGCTACAACTTCGAGAATGCTCTCCAGCGATTGACCGGCGTTGTTAGCGAGCGAAACACCTAACGCGACTTCCTTGGAGCTTTCCTCCGTAGCCATGATGGTGCTGTTGGTCTCGGCCTGGATTTCGTCAATAAGAGTCTTGATCTTGGCGGTTGCTTCTACGCTTTCTTCCGCCAGGCGCCGCACTTCGCCGGCAACAACTGCAAAACCGCGTCCCTGGTCCCCTGCCCTGGCAGCCTCGACCGCCGCATTCAGGGCCAGGAGGTTCGTCTGGTCGGCGATGTTGTTGATAATCTCGAGAATCGTTCCCACCCTCTGGGATTTTTCTCCCAGCGAGAGGGTCTTTTCCGCGACCTTGTTTACCTTCTGATTTATTTTTTCCATGCCTTCGAGAGTCGCCGCCACCGCTTCATGTCCCTGCCTGGCGTGAGTCAATGTCTCATCAGCAACCCTTGAGACTGACTTGGCAGTGTCAGCGATCTGCCGCGCTGTCCCTGCCAATTCCTCGATGGTGGCCGTAGTCTCCGCAACAGCTGATGATTGTTCCGCGGATGTGCTTGCCTGCTGCTCGACGGTCGCTGAAATCTCAGCTGATGCGGAACTCGTCTGCTCGCCTGTTTCCATGATTTTTGTGCTGAGATCGCTGAGGCTCTGGGTCATCTCGTTGAAGTTAGACGCAAGTACGCCTAGCTCATCAGATGATTTTGCCGGTACGCGCTCCGTGAGATCTCCGGCGGCGATGCGTTTGATGGCGGAAACAACACTCCTCAGCGGTTTTACGATAGTCACCGAAAGAACCGCCCACAGACACCCGAGAATAAGCGCCAGCAGAATTGATAAGGCGACAATCGTATATATCTTGTTTGACGAGACGGCCTCGTCAACTCGTTTCGTCGACGTTGAAACCATAATCGCGCCTTGCACTATGCCTGCATCCGTATGGCATGTTTGACATGCAGCCTCGTTTGGCAAGGGATGTATCTCGGTCAAGACGCGATTCGCACCTTCATCTTCGTAAAACTCCGCCCTTTCGCCGGAACGCAGTACCCTGGAAAGCTGATCAGAGCCAGCGGCTGACAAGGTGCCACCGCCACCGAATGATTCCTTGCCATTGGTACTGAAGACTCTTACCTGCCGGACATCGCCGATTCCCTTCAGGCTGTCCAATGCCTGTACTGTCAGGTCCTGTTTGCCGGCCAGCATGCTTGTCTTAAGGCTGTTTGACACTGCGGTGGCAAGAACGTGGTTGCTGTCTTCCTGCTGCATCACCAGGTCTGACTCTTCATGCCTGATACTGATCAGTGCGAAGACAACAAATCCAACCGTCAGGATCAGCGCCACCATCCCCATGATCTTCGCCTGTATGCTCTTTCTGAAAATATTCAACATCATGCCACCACGAAAGTTCTTCCAGACAGGCTGTACAGCTTGTCCTGTTCTATATATGCCTCGCCGGAACCGTGCATGAGTCTGCCCAATGCATCTTTCATATTCGAACGCCCCCCAAATCCGTTTTATAACCCTCTATGCCGATCGGGTCTCTTCGACTATCTGGTCGATATCCAGCATTCCAACCATCACGCCATTGATACTGGCCTGAGCTATCACAAAGTTTCTCTGTTTTTCATCCAGGGTTCTCATTGGCTGTTCGATTGATGAAGGGACGATTTCCTCTACCCGACTGACGCTGTCGACCAGGATACCCACCTGCCCGTCCTTTGAGTCAACAATGACAATGCGGCTCTGATCGCCTGGAACGGAATCGGGAAGAGAAATCAGTACCGCAAGGTCAATCACAGCCACGACCCTTCCCCTCAGATTGAAAACTCCCTTGATATATGAAGCTGCTCCAGGTATCCATGTGACTTTGGGAACGCGGATTATTTCCCGCACCTTGTTTATCTCTATGGCAAAATTCTCACCGGCGAGCGTCATCAGCACAAAAGGAAGAGTCTCCTCCTGCTGACAAGAAGATGGGGAATCAAGGAAAGTGCCTCCCTCTCTTTGCCCCCCGCTCAATGTTCTCTCTACTTCGCCCATGTTCACCGGAAATCCCGGTTGGAGTGCCCTGACATGGGATAAGTCGGCCACTATACGCTGGCGCTTTAGCTTATAGCAATATTCGCGGGTGATTATAAGTGACTTATCGTTCTTTCAAAAAGGAAAATGAGAGGATTACTGGGTTCTGAGCGCCTTGACTGGATTGAGGAGCGCGGCTCTCAAGGCAGGGAAAAACCCGGCCAGGGCGCCAAGACAGACAGCGAAAACAACAGTAAAAATTCCCAGGCGCAAGGTAATTCGGAATATTTCGAGGCCGAACTGGCTGCTGGTCAGCATATTCAGTCCGACAGTCGCGGCTGCTCCGACAGCCAGACCAACCACGCCGGCAATAAGGCCGATGATGGTAGCCTCGGTCACATATTCGAGCAGAATAGCCCGGTCGGGGGCGCCAAGGGCTTTTTTCAGCCCGATCTCGCGCGTTCTTTCAGAAATAGCCATGACCATTGTGTTAGTGGTAGCAACACCACCGACAACCAGAGAGATTACCGCCAGCCCCAGAACCATCGCCCTGAATATCAACAGGCTACGGTTCGCCTGCTCTTCGCTCTTTTTCGGTGACAGGGCCTTGACGTCGGTCAGCTCTTCGTTTATGCGGTCAGCCAGCGCTTCGGTATCGGTATTTTCCCGGGGGATGATATTAAGGACAACAGCCTGTGGCGGCAGCAGCGCGAGGCGCCTGACTGTCTCCAGCGGCGCGACTACGCTTCCGTTTGTGAAAAGCCCTTCGTAAGGCTTGAATATCCCCTTGACATAGAAATTCATACCCCGAAAATTGATGATGTCTCCGACGTGGAGGTCATACTTCATGGCAACCGCATGCCCCACCAGGATCGCAACCGAGTCACCGCCTTCAAGGTATGAGCCGCTTTCCAGTTCTATGTTTTTAAAACGCCTCGCGGTTTCCTCGGGCGGAAAGCCTGCAAGTCCCGAGAACCCTCCCGTGTCTTCAGTATCATCCTTTCCACCTAGAGCCGTCACTACCCAGGGGATGACCTTCTCGACTTCCGGCATCTCCCTGATGCGGTTCTGGCTTTCAAGGGAGATCGTACCGCTGCCCGGCGCCCCCAGCGAATATTTCGGCTGCACCGTCACCGTATTGCGGGCGTCCTCAAGCGAAACCTGCACCATCCGGCTCATGAACTCCGACAGACTGCCCATCACGGTGAGTGCGATAATGCCTATTGAGATTCCAAGCACTGTCAGGAATGTGCGAAACCTTCTGCGATTTATATTTCTCAATGCTTCCAGGAACAATATATCTTCCCGCTTCAGGGATTAACGGTCCGGCTGTGCGTCATCTTCCCAGAAGCCTTGCCAGAAAGCCCCGTATTGAAACTTCGCCGCCAGTGCCGGCTGGCGCCTGCAGCAACTTGTTCCCGGCCAGGACCCGTTGCGGATTTTCCTGAAATATCACGGAGGCTTTTTCTTCCCCGACCGACTTGATAATAAGGCTGTGGCTGGTCGACAGGTGTGGGCTGCGTCTGCCGGCTGAATGGGCGTCAGACGCGACAAGGTGGACCATCCCCGACTTGAGCATGGACCAGGCCGTCTTCTGCACGGTCCTGCCGAATAGCCCTTCAAAGCTTGCCGCTGTTATCTGGCAGAAAACATCGCCGTTGCCGAGAAGCTGCTCCAGCCTTCCGGGATCCTTTTGCACGAACGCAGTCCTCTCGGGATGCGCGAGCACCGGCAGAAGCCCGCACAATCTCACCTGGTATGCGGCACGGGCAACCTGATCATAACTGGTGTCTGAGGTTTCCATCAGCAGGCAAGGTCCGTCTCCAAGCGTCAGGCCCTCGAGTATCTGTTTGTCGCCAGCCATGCAGGCGCTCATGGGTACTTCGGCTCCCGCTACCAGCTTCAGATCGATTTCCTTTTCAACCAATGCGATACCGAGGGCATCCAGGCGTTTCTGCAGGTCCACGCCGTCGTAAATGCCCTCTACGATGTGTGGTGTAGCGATAATCGTGGATATCCCGTCTTTAATTGCCAATTGAGCCATCTCAAGGCTCACGTCGACGGATGCAGCCCCGTCATCCACACCCGAAACAATATGGCAATGTGTATCTATAAAATGCATCTTTTAGTCTCCAGGATTAGATGCTCAGTTGTTGTTATTTAGTATACTCAAGTCATCATAAGGCTAGCGAACGATAACAAAAAAGCTTCCTTGAGAATGCAGGCAAGCTTCTCTATGCTATAAGAGAAGGATTGAATTTCCCATTTCCAATGATTAAATCAGTCAGCATACTTGCCATAACAGGCATAATCCTCATGGTCGTCGGTGTCGGCATACTCTTGTACGTACCAGCTACATGGGTCTGGGGATGGTATGACCAGAGAGGTTTGTCGAGCTCCTTCGAGCAGGAGTCGGCTGCGGCGCTGACCCTGAACAAGGATGTCATGGACAGGCTCAAAGGCCAGGCGGACACCGAAAAACTCCGCCAGCTTGCGATCCTGACAAAATCCCGCTTGACCAGCGAGCAGACGATCGCCCGTATCGAGATCCCGAAAATCGGCGTAAACGCGATCGTGGTCGAAGGCACGACGGAAGGATCACTTCGCAAGGGACCCGGCCATCTTGAGGAGACCCCGCTGCCCGGCATGGGAGGCAACTTCGGTGTAGCCGGCGACAGGGTGCTGTACGGTGGTCCTTTTCTCAACCTTGATGAAGTGGGTGAAGGGGACGAGGTTACGCTGCAGACATCCTACGGAGTCTTTAAATATGTGATAGTCGGCACGCGGCTGACAGTTCCCGAAGATGTCAGCGATCTTCAGCCGCAAGGCTATGATTCGATTACCCTTATCACCTGTGATCCGCCATGGGATACGTCACACAGGCTGATCGTCAAGGGCCGGCTGACTTCCGGTACATTGCTCGAAAATCAACCTGCCGCCTGAAAAACCTGTCACGGCTCAACTGGCAACGCCTCTTAAAGGTCAACAGTCTTTCCTAATACGCGCCCTTGCGACTTAGAACGGTGGGAACCGTCTTCAGGATTATCTTCATGTCCAGCCTTATGGACCAGTTCTCGATGTAGTAGAGATCAAGCCTCGACATCTCCTCGAAGTCTCGCCTGTCACGGCCGCTGACCTGCCACAGCCCAGTGACTCCCGGCCTTACGGCAAGACGCTTGAGATGATGCGACTGGTAGCGTCCTACCTCATCAGGGAGCGGCGGCCGCGGGCCGACAATGCTCATGTCTCCCTGGAGGACATTCAGAAACTGGGGTAATTCGTCAAGGCTCGTCCGCCGCAGAAGCCTGCCGATGCGGGTAATGCGCGGGTCTTCCTTCATCTTGAAGATAGGCCCGGATGCTTCATTGCTTCGCTTCAGATCATTGCGCATCTCATGGGCACCTTCCACCATCGATCTGAACTTCAGCATTTCGAAAGCCTCACCGTCCTTGCCCAGCCTCGTCTGCCTGTAGAGCGCCGGCCCCTTTGATGTAACCCGAATCAGGATGACGGTAACGGCCCAGAGCGGCGAGTGGATTATCAGCATGATGATAGCCAGGACGATATCCATCAATCTTTTCAGCCCGCTGTGCATTGCGTCCAGGTTCGTCTGCTTGACGTCAATCATTGCCAGTCCATCATATTCCTGTATATCTATGTCGCTGTAGGGGTACGCGAAAGAGTCAGGGATGATGCGGACCTTCACGTCGCGCCGCACACCATTGTTGACGATCCGCTCCATAAGTACATGCTCTTCCGGGGGCAGCGCGATAACGATCTCCTCGACATCCTGGTCGATGACGACTGTTGAAAGATCTTCAACGCGCCCCAGAAGCGGCGCATCCTCCACAGGAGACTTCAACGCGTTCTGATCGATGAAACCTATGCATTTAACCCCAAGCCAGTTCTTGGCCTTAAGGTGCCTGTAAACCTCGACGCCCTGCGGACCAGCGCCCACAATGACCATCTTCCTGCGCCACGAGCCGGTACCAAACAGATGAGCCTGAGTGTGATGCGCGACAAGCCTTATCGTCAGTAACATAAAGGTAAAGGAGACGGTGAGTATGAGGATTCCCGGCCGGGAAAACTCATAATATTCCGAGAAGATAAAATCCTCGAGCACGAATGCGGAACTTACCAGAAGAACAAAGGCGATCACGGCGCTCCGTAATACCAGGCTGATATCAGTCAGCCTCGAATACCTTTTTGAGACCAGATAGTCGCCGCCAAGAGCTATGCTGGTCAGCGTCATTACCACAAAACTGACATAGAAAATATAGTCCAGCGAATTCAGCGATACATTGCCGTGGACCGCCAGTGATGGCTCGATCCGCACGATGAGGAAGGCGAAAAAGATCGCACATAGGCCTGCCATGATATCAATCAAAAGAATCCAGCGGGGCAGACTGCTCTTACCCGACATAATCTCATCTGCTTCCTGGCACCGCCGGCCAAGCGCCGGGGACCGCTTAAATTTTTGCCCTTATTTAAGGGATTGCCCAGACCTTGAGCTCCCATGGTTTCTCGCGGATATTAATATTTTAACACCTGGAGACTTGCCGAACCAGAACCTCAGGTCTGCTGCGAGGCTTGTCGTCACCGGGGTTGATTAGCTTTAGGAGGGTTTCCCGGATACATGAGAAACTGGGTCGGATAAATCGCTATTTTGTTTGATTCCAGCATCTTGCTGAACAACAGCTAGCCATCCCATCAAAATTCCGGTGAAAAGATACCATACCATCGTAAGCCCAAATAGATTCCAGTCCCATTCATAAGCAGCATGAATCAAATAAACTACTATTACAGAGAGGATGGCACCAGCCAGAGCCCTGTCCCAACGATTTTGTAATTTACATAAGAGTAAAGTGCAACAGGCAAGACTGACGGCGATAAATGCCATGCCGATGATGTAGCCGACAAGTCCCAGTTCTGTCAGAAGCTGAAAGGGGTGACTGTGCGGCTGTTTGACAAAAACTTCATTCTCCCTGCGCATAAGATGCACAATAGGAAAACTCTGTCCACCAGTTCCAAGGATTGGATTGTCCTGAAAGTTTGACATGGCTTCCTCCCAAAACAGCCATCGTCCCGATGTACTCATTTCCAGAAGCCGGGCAGCGCCATATGTTGAAGGCATACCATAACGAAATCTCTGATATGCATCTCCAGCCCAATCTCCAAACGAAGGCAGTGAGCTGATTGCTAGTGTGACGATCACAATAATTGATATCGAAATCGATGAAAGAATCGTAGCTCCCGCTATTTTTTTAATAACGGATGGGAATTTGAATTTTCCGCCCAGAATAATGAATATGGAAAAAACAGCGCCTGCTGTGATTACGGAAATAAGAAGATATAACCTGAGTGGAATGGCTGCCAGCTGCCTTTCTTCCACAGGTATGGAATTCATCATCAGCGCGTTCTGTCCGTTACTCCAGGTGGAGATAAGCGTCACAGGGAAAAAAGAAAGCATCATTACGCCAAAACTTCTCAATCGAACTGGTGTTACAACATAGTAAATAACAAGGCCAGTTAAAAGTGCCAGTAATGCTCCACGTGAGTTTGTAAAGAACAAGCAAGTGAGAATTAAGGGAGCTGCCAACACGGAAAATAAACGCAAGACCCAATGAAAATCCCTGACCGTGGAAAGATATATCGAAATTATATATCCCATTGCCAGCAGCAGGCCCATTGCGTTGGTGTAGCCAATTGGCACGGCTATCCGGCTAAGATTGTCCAGATTTTCGATGAGTTGTGGGAAGGTTTTTGGTCCGAGACCATAAACGGCAGCAGCAGTTACGGTTATCAGGAAAAGAAAAACGGCAAGACGCCGTGAAAACCGATATCTGCCAATTGCCATACCGGCAGCAAAAACGGCCAGATAACCCCCGGTGCGGTTAAATTCAATCCATGTTGCGTCACGGCTGATCGACCAAATCATCGATAATCCAACCCAGAGCCAGAATGCAAAGGCAATCCCGAACACCAGCCACTGTTCTTTCCGAAAGCTGGCAAGAAATTCACCGCTATTAAAGAAGATTAATGCGAGAACAATTACCCAACTTCCAACAATGCACAGGGTCATTGCGTTTAGAAAGTATGCACCATTGAAAAATATTGCAAATGTATTAAGGCCGGCCAGCATAAAAACAGCCAGGACAAAGGAAGATGGAGTCGTTCGGAGATATGAGGGATGGCTTCTTTGCAAGACGTGCTGATTATATATAATATTACGCAGCTATGATTTGCTCGAACTAAATAATTTATGGAAGGTGACTCCCAAGAATGGAAGAATCTTCAACGATTTTTATGAAAACTGACTACCGCGCATTATTAGGTCTGATGTGGCATCGTAAATGGATTTTGATAGTCTCGATTGTAGTAATAACATCACTGGCAGTTGGATATACAGTCCTCTTGTCTCCCAACAAGTATCAATCCACTACAGAATTACTACGCAAGCGCTCTGGTCTTGACAGAGCACTTCTGGGTTCAGATTTTTTTGATCAATCAGTAAATCCCGAGCGGGAAATGCAAACTGCATCAGATCTTGTGAAATCACCGCAGGTTATATCCGCGGTCGAGGACTCGATGGGCGATAGGTTGGGGGGGAAAGATGCTGATTTACTGATAAATGTCAGTATTATAAAAAATTCAGATATCCTTAAAATTACAGCGACTGATGAGGACCCACAGCTAGCGGCTGATGTCGCCAACAGTTTCGCTGAATCATATGTTACCTGGCGGCGACAAGTAGACAAAGAGGTTGTTCAAACTGCATATATTCCAATCGAGGCACAGGTGCTGGCGACACCCGTTGAGCTTCAGGAGACTGCCAGCTACAAAGTATTAAAAGAGAGACTTGATGTCCTGAAACTCATGGAAGCTACGCAGACCGGTAATCTGGAAATAGTAAAAGCAGCAACAGTTTCAAATTCTCCAGTATCACCCAAGCCGGTTCGAACAGGAATTATTGCTTTTTTTGTGAGCATTATCTTCGGTCTTGGCTTGATTTACATCATAAACGTTTTCGATAATTCTGTACGAACTGCGGACGAAATAACCGACGTCCTGGATAAACCGATTTTAGGAACAATTCCCACTTTATCGTCTTCTCACAATGAGTCATTGGTAACGTTGTCTAATCCTGCCGGTATATGTTCAGAGGCATACAGACTTCTGAAAACCAACATGGGATATATTGAGCCAGATAAAGAGATTAAGTCAATAATGATAACGAGCGTTGGCCCCAGTGAAGGAAAATCTACAACTATTGCCAACCTCGCTGTAACAATGGCAAGATCGGGGCAACGAGTGATTGTTCTGGAAGCAGATCTACGACGACCGATGTTGTCACATTATATGCAACTTGATAATGCAGTTGGTCTTACAAGTGTGATTGCCGGTACCTGCTCCTTACGTGAAGCCCTTCAAATGATAGAAGCAAAAGTACTGGGTGTACAGCTGGATTACGATGATGCAAGTGCTTCATGGGAACAAGGTCAATCAGCAAAAAATATTGGTGGCATCAAACCAATTTATTGCGTTACTTCTGGTCCTATACCCCCCAACCCTGGCGAGCTGGTATCGTCAGATAAACTTGGGTTGCTCATCGAAGAGGCGTGCAAGTATGCTGACATCGTACTGGTGGATTCGCCACCTCTTGGAATTGTTGGAGATGCAGCAAGTTTGGCAACCAAGGTCGATGGTGTATTGATAGTCGTAAGACTGGCCAAAACCGCCAAGAAGTCCTTAAACACATTCCAGGACTTCTTTAATAATGTTCCATGTAATGTGCTGGGCATAGTGGTGACGGATTCTAATGCCAAAGGTTCATACGGAGGAAAAAATTCATACTATGAAAATAGTGGATATTACTAAATCAGAATTCATTTCAATTCTAGTGTGAAATTCCATCACGTACCAACACATTATATAAAGTAAAGCATAAAATCTTCATATCCATTAAAAGGGAAATATTATTCATATATTCCACATCAAGCTGCACTTTATCGGGAATAGGTAACTCATCGCGTCCATTGATCTGCGCCCAACCAGTCAAGCCAGGCACAAGCTTGCTAACTCCAGATTCACTACGTAAATCAATCAAATCAGTCTGATTAAACAAAGCTGGTCTTGGACCAACGAAACTCATTCTACCAATCAGGATACTCCATATTTGGGGTAACTCGTCCAGACTTGCTTTGCGCAGGACGCCACCAATCGGAGTCAGGTAATTATTTGGCGTTTCAAGAATATGAGTTGCTACTGTAGGTGTCTCTATCAGCATGGTACGGAACTTGGGCATACTAAAAATATTATTGTCACGACCAATACGTTCAGACCAATAGAGAACAGGTCCATGTGAACTAAGTTTTACCATCATTGCGATTAACAGCATAGGCACCGAAGCCAAAGCTATGGTTAAAATAGCTAATGTTACATCAAACACTCTTTTACCAAAGTAATTTATTTCTCTCCAGTTTATGTCGGGTTGTGCACCTGTAGTGTCTGCAGCTGTTCGTTGCATAGTTATATAGTTAAATGTGGGTTCTTTGAAGCCTCAATCCCGACTCTGCAAGAAATACTCAGCCGTATGACGCAGGCCTTCATTAACCGAAACTGGTGGATTCCAGTCTAGCATTTTAACCGCTTTTGTAATATCCACTTGTAACGAGCCGCAAAGTTGTTGTGCCAGGCTGCCCTTACCAAGCAAAACAAAACACGCTTTAAGAAATTTCTGAGGCACGGGCAATAAGCGTGTCGGCACATTGAGTGCAGCAGCCAGTCGGCATATAAGTTCGGTTGTTGAGAGATCCTCTCCATCAGAAACCATGAATATCTGATTAGCTGCCTGGGGTTCATCGATGCAGGTAACGATAAAATCAATCAAATTGTATATCGAAATAATGCTGCGCTGATTACGAATTGCACCTAATGGCAATGGGTAAGATTTGCTGGTGAGATTGATTAGCCTAGCAAAATTTCCTGGCGCATTTGGCCCATAAACCAAAGGGGATCGGATAATAACAACTTCCATAGAACTTTTTGATGCTATTTCCTGCAAACCTTGCTCAGCTTCGTATTTTGACGTTGTATAGCCTGAATATGGAGCAGGTTTGCTTAACTCATCAAATGGTACTCCATGAGTTGCATTACCATTAACACCGATTGTGCTTAAAAACAAAAATCGCTTAATACCCGCTTTGACTGCCTGACGGGCGAGGTTTAAGGTGCCATCAACATTGACTGCGCGAAACTCGGCCAACGAGTCTGTTGCCTCATCGTGGATTATATGCGCGTGAGCAGCGAGGTGGACAACGGTATCCACATTGCCCAAGACATCGACCCAACGTGTTTCACCGTCAATTGAACCGACGATTGCCGGTTCAACACCTTCGATAATAGAGTCTAATGATCTTGTCGCTGCCTTGACGCGCCATCCCTGCTGAAGCATGTCTTTACATAATTTTTGCCCCAGAAAACCATTGGCCCCAGTAATCAACACCATTTTTCCTCATTTATGATAAATATATCTACATACGTCATTAAAACTGAGCATCTGGTTAATTATACGAAAAGGATAGTCCCGTTGAAAACGCTACTCGACAATGAATTTTACTCTCATATTTTTAATCTATTACAAGAACCAGGTTCTCGGATTTAACCCCAACCAAATGACTACATCTCTTTAAATTCCTCGTGTTACGTTTTGAATCGTAACCACCTTATCTGAATCACTATCCACCAGTTTAACCTGCGTAAATGACCTTGCTATAAATTTCTTCAACTTTTGTAGCAGCAACTTCCCAGTTATGATGATGCATGACAAAATTACGAGCATTTCTTCCCAGGCGCCCAGCCGATTCAGGTGACCTTAGAAGCTCTACAACAGTTTTTGCAAACTTTTCCGCTGTGTCAGCAATCATAATCTCTTCTTCTGCTTTTGCCTTAATATCACCTAAACCCAGGGTCGTTGTTACTACAGGCAAACCACATGCCATTGCCTCCAGTATTTTGAACTGCATCCCGGACCCTGACTGCATTGGTGCGATGGCTATTGAGGCTTGAGCCAATGTCTCCGGCATGGATTGGAAAAATCCTGTTACTGTTATTCCATCCTGACGCGCTAGTTCACAAACCCCTTTTGAAGGATTAGCGCCTGCGATTATCAAAGATACTGAAGGTACCTCTTTTCTGATAACAGGGAAGCACTCTCCCACAAACCACTTGACAGCGTTGATATTTGGCAAATATCCCATATTCCCTGAAAATATGATCTTGTGTTCCTTGGATTCTTTGCGATCCGGTTTAAATAATCCCGTGTCAACGCCCAAGGGAATAACTGAAACTTTTTGATCTGGAATAAGCAACCTGTCTTGTTCTGAGACCACTATCAAATGATCAAAATATTCTCCGATTCTTCGCTCATAATTAACTATTCGACGCAATTCCTCGCGCAAAAGCATGCGTTTTGGAATGCCTTCCATTGCTAAACGGCGCTCCAAATTAAGTTGCATGGAGTCAATTAACTCCAGTATCTTTGGAACCGTCACGTGAGACAAATATGGTGCGACCCTAAGCATATATGCATGAATCAAATCAAAACTATTTTCAGCTAGCAACTCATCAATATATTTTTTAAAAGGGTTTGATTGATAATACAACGCCTGCAAAGGTAGGGATGAATACGGTCCCTTTATGGCAACATTAACAGCCGACCGCCATCGTGGCAGCCTGACTGTATGAATCACCTTGCAAAATGGCCTTAAACTATCAAGCCCCTCTAACTCAGATTTCTTTTCATACAAGGAAAGGAGTGTGACCTCATGTCTCCTGCTCAAGATTCGAAGACGATGAAAAGGAACAACCTGATCGCCTCTCAACAACGGAAACGGAAACCGTGGCGTAATATATAGCAATCTCATCGGCTGACACTCATCCTGTATATTTCCAACATTTGTCTAGCAGTCGTTTCCCACGAAAATTTCTTGGCCTGCTCCAGACCCTTCTCGATAAGCTTGTTCCGTATATCAATATTTGAAATTATGTTTAATATTGAGTGTGCAATTTCTTCAGGATCCATGGGGTCAACAAACAGAGCTGCGTCGCCAGCTACTTCGGGAATTGATCCTGCGGATGTTGTAATGACGGGTGTACCACATGCCATCGCCTCTAATACTGGCATGCCGAACCCTTCATATAATGATGGATATAAAAAAACGTCTGCCCCGTTATATAGCGCTATCAATTCTTCATCAGTAATAAAGTCAAGCAAAATCACCCAGCCATCAAGGCCCATTTCCAAAACCAAAGTATGAAATTTATTTATCTCCTTGTCGGATAGACCGGCAATCACCAGGTATATGGGCTGTTTAGTCAAATCTTTTAGATGAGCAAAAGAATTCAAAACGCCCGTGGTGTTTTTTCTGGGGTCCAATGCACCCAACGCGAAGATGAACTGCCCTTTAATTGCAAAATGCTGCATCACATCAACAACCACATCTGAATCCGGCATACAGCAAGACCGCACGTTTCCAGACTCATAAACAACCTGAATCTTGTTATTCGCAATATTTAACTTATCAGCGATGTCTCGCATTGAATGATTCGAAACGGTCATGATTATTTTTGCATGTTTAGCCGCATGTGGAGCCACCAGGCGATAATAAATTCTCCCTATTCTTTGATAAATTGAAGGCGATTTTGGTAATACATTCTTAGGTAATAAAAACATCGTATCGTGAATCGACAATACAAGGTTAAGGTGTTCAGGCAGGACTAACGGTGCAGTATTCGCTGGACAGTGTAAAACATCTAACCGATCACGCTTGATTGCCAGAGGCAAACTAACTTGCTCCCATAGAGGATAAAGCTTCGGGCCTATTACCTTGATCGAAAATCGAGAGTCGCGAGGAGCATATTCTGCTGCTCGCTTATCATCAACATATAAAATATATTGCTCATTGCCTGACAATTTGGCTAACTCAATGAGCAAGTTATAAACGAAGTTGCCCATACCGCGGCGATAGACCAGCAAGCGGGCGTCAATCCCTATTCTCATTCTTTACTCCGGCCAGAGATGCAGCATTACAGGGCGAGGATACTTTTCATTGTAACTCAATCCTTTCACCCTGTAAGCGTACTCAGGAACCAAACCTCGGCAATAATTCAGCATTTCGCGCCAGTCGTTGCCTGGGTGATATACCGTCAGTGCAATCTTGGGCTTGTCACGTTTAATGGTTTCCGCGCCTCCACATAACACCTTATATTCAAAAGACTCCAAATCGCCCTTAATAAAATCTACTTTCAAGCGCGAATCTTCAGACCATTTATCAATCGTTGTAATCTCAATCGGGATATTCCCTTTTTTCGTCTCGTCTACGACAGTACCATACAGCGAAGAACCGCTTAATGATGCGTGCCCTTCAACATCTGATAATGCGTATGGCAGAATTGATACCTTTGACTTGTATTGAGCAAATGTCTTTTCCATGCTTCTTATAAAAAGAGGCAGTGGCTCAAATGCAATAATGCGTTTTGCTCGCTCAAGGACACGAAGCGAGAATATCCCTTCGGCTGCACCACAATCCAACACAACGTCATTTGGCGCGACCCGTGTCTCTCTCACTTCATAGAAATGAGAATCATCCTCACAAAAGCACTCTGTAACCACTTTGTACAAATCAAAAAGCGGCAAGGATCCCGGCCAGTACAACTTATCTGAAACGAAACGTAGCTTCACCGCAAGATATTCTCCATCCTCGTCTATCTGTTCGATTAAGCCTGATCCAATATGTGTACATGGTCGTTTGATAATGTCCTTCAATACATCCAGGCAACCAATTGGAAAATCACGTTCAGGCGATAAAAAGGCAGGCAAAAGACTTAACCTTGGAGATATTTTATCAATCACTGAGAGTAACCTTTGGAGAGATAAGACAGGATGAATCTATTGCAGTTTTGATAATATGACCATCTGGTTTTGAAGCGATGACCGAAATATATCCAAGCAACCGTTTGAGGATAAAATATACAGCCGCAGTCAAAAGTACTAGAGAAAGACTTCCCTGCAAGTCGCCTCTAAGTAATACGTAATAGTAGTAATAAACAATCAAAAACATCGGCAAACGTCTCATATTATGCTCGATAAAAATTGAATCCACTCTCGCTGAGAAACCACCTAACAGGAAACAGAAAAATATTACGCCCAAAATTCCAAAGTTGAGATACATATCTCCATAAATACTTGATGAGATAAAATATCCTCCTGCGGCATCATTGGGAAGTATCTTTTCCATAAAGTAGCCGCTGGAGCTGGTAGGTTTATCCGACATCCAGCTCCTGGGAATCAATTTGTAAAACATGGTGGGAAAAATAGTGTTTCCATACTGGTATCCCAAGTAATCAATGTTGATCTTGATTCCCTGGTAGGCAACGATTGGTGTGAATTCCCCAGACAGCACTCGAGTAATATCTGACGATTCAGTCGACACTCCCTCCGAGGCGCCATTAAAAGCATTGTCACGCAATAAGCCAAATCCAATTCCCACTACAACGATAAAGATCATGACCACAGCAATCCTCGCATAAACAACCGCCGAGAATCCTGGGCGCTTATCCCATATCGCAATCACAAGCAAGAATAAGCAACCAAGTGCAAGATTCGACCTTTGAAGTAATAATATAGGTAAAGCGATTGTCATGAATACGACTATCGAATACCGTATCCTACTCCCTGTTAACGAACAGACACTTATATAGAAAACAAGGAGTGCAACGTTAATAATAATCATGAATTGCTTCGCTATGGTCAATAAACCCAAACTAAAGTCTGCTCGCCCGTATGACTCAAAATCAGCCATAAGCGATGCTCCTGAATAATAGCTTCCTAAGCCATATGCATAGATCTCATAAGCCAATATGAACAATCTTATTACGCAGTAAATAATCATAACCCGTTCGATCGTCGCAACTTTCAAGAACGTTTTCGGCGAATAGACAGGACCGGGAACTTGCCTTCTTTTCCGTATCAGCAGAGAGTACCCAATTAGAAATGCAAACAAGTAAGCATTCATATCCCAAAGTAGCTCTGTATCGCCTGGATTGAAGTACTGCCCTGCGATGGCAAAGAGAACGAATGTGTAAATTAAGAATAGATTCTTCAGTAAAATCGGCTTCTTAACATCAAAACCAATCAATACCAAAGAAATACCGATAATTGTAGCTAATTCGATTGTCCCTGATGCCAACAGTATGCCTATGAGGCAAACTGATATGGCCATTAAGATAAACTTGCCTAAGGGCATTTCGGTCTTCCCTCTTTCGAGAACAACCCATCCCAATATGCTCTCAGTAGCAACGGTATCCTATCCACCTGCCGTCTCCAAAGCCGTACCATGGGCTTCGTAATAACACCGAAGAGGATGGCGCTTGGAACGGCATACCAGTAGTACTCCCGGAGATACCAGATCGAATTGCGAGTTCCATAGTAGTCTGAACTTGCGCTGTTAATGCCTATCGTTGAACTATTTTTGTGCCTAACCCTGCTTTTGTATGCATAATCCAACTTCCAGCCATTCCTGACTGCTTTTGTACAAAAATCCGTTTCTTCCCATCCAAGAAAATATTTTGACTCGAGTAGCCCTATGTCTTTAATGACATTCCTTTTGATCAGCATACTGGCTCCCATTACATAGCTAATGTAAAACTGCCGGTTCCAGCGGTCGTCGTCTCTTTTTCCGCCACCAATATATTTAAATCTACCAATCAGCGGATACAATACACCTCCGCCTGCTGCCTGAATAACACCTGGGTTGTGAAAATAGAGTATCTTGGAACCTACTATTCCAACAAATTTATCTTTCTCGGCTACTTCAACCAGACACTGCAACGCATCCGGCTCTATCACGGTATCGTTATTTAACAACCAAAAATATGCGTTGTCATCCCAATTAAGCCCGCATCTTATCCCCGCATTATTTCCCCCCGCGAAACCCAGATTTTCTCCCGTCTGAATAAGCACAAGAGGGTGAGTAATACATTTATCCAGCTGTCCACCTAGCACATTTTCTGCATCTAATAAACTGTTTTTTTCCACTAAGAGGCTATCAAGTTCGCAATAGGGAATTGGACGGTTCCCGGTTTCATACATATCGTATTTGCCATCTGATCGGACCTTACCTTCTGCCCAATTTTTTATTTGTTCAATAGATCCGTCTGAAGAATTATTATCTACGACTATGACCTGGTAGTTTGGATAACTGTTCTGAAAGACCGCTGTTAAGCACTCAATCGTATCTTTCCAACCATTCCAGTTTACGATGACTATATAAACCTTGACCAAAGGATGAGCTCTATCGGAATTGTGCATAGACGTATCTGATTGCGTTTCTCGATCCATGCTTGTTATCTTTATCCTTTTGTCACTATAACTTGTCTGTGTTAATTAAGTTCAGTCTAAATTAAATAGTGTATATCCTTAGCTTCCATCCTGTCCGCTGAATAGCACTTCATTGTTCGCGATGTGCCTTCCGGATAAAGAATTGAATGGACTTATACCTTATCATCAACCTCTTTTCCAGCAGTCTCATTCTTTGCTCAGGTTATAGTGCTTCCGCTGCCATTCACTCGTCAGGACAACTCCCTTTTCCCCCATATCGTACCGCTCAACTGATTCTTCCGCCTGTCTACAAAACGCCATTGCAAACGGCTTCACAAAATTTGATTGGCTTTCTTTCGCTACAAAACCAATCCATTTGGAACCAACCCAGAGTTACAACTTCAGCGATTCATTTTATAACTCGATTACTGCTTTTACGATCCTCTGCTGGCAGCCGTGCATATTGGTTCATATCGTTTATTTCGTTACCTGGGGAAGCTTTTCGGTGAGTAGTTTTCCTGTTGTATATACATAAGCATTATAGTATGCACGAAAACGTCTAAAGCCCACCAGGCAAAGTGAACCCGTAATGACAGCTTTAATTGAAAAGTTGATGATCAAAAGGAAGCGCAAAAACAATGCGAGGGATGCATTGTTATGCTTTTTTAGATGATATAGATTTCCCTCACATCCTTTATATAATGCAAGTGGTTTTACCTGCACGCCGCTAAGACCGCCTATATGGACAACTTCTGCTTCCGGATAGAAAACGATTCTATAACCATCTTTCTTTACTCTTATGCAGAGATCAACAGCGTCTTCCACAGCCAGAAAATAGTTTTCATCATAGCCACCGATATTCAAAAATAGCTTGCGGGGAATCATAAGACATGCGCCAGATACAAAGAGAACATCCTGCTCAGTATAGCGACCAAAGACTTTGTCATAACAATATCGAACCATGCCATAAGGCAAAAAACGCCAAATAATTGGCGATAGTATGTTCCAGTCATGATGGTATGTAACATGCGGAGAGCCATCAATAAAAAACTGCTTTGGACCAACGACGCCAACATCGCCATGCTTGTCCATAAAATTGACCATTTTCGAAAGTGAGCTTTTCCGAATAACCGTATCTGGATTCAATATTAGAATATACTTAGACGTGCATCTAAACATAGGTTGATTATTCGCAAACCCCAGCCCGACATTGTCGGAATTAAAAATATACTTTAATGCGGACCAGTCATTCGAGATTCTCTTTAGTGTATCCTGCGTACCGTCCGTCGAGGCATTGTCGACCACATACACTTCATTTATTTCGGCTAATTCATTGTTACGTAGACTGTCTAAACAAGCCTCTATGCAGTCGTTCGAATTATACGTAACTAGTATGACTGCAAGATCTAGTTTATTTAATGTCATCTTGTTTCACGCATACAAGCACGATTTCCTCTCCTGCGTTTTTTAAGATCTTTCTAGATATTTCCTCAGCAAACTGAAAAATTACTCCGCTAATCCAAAGCGGCCAAGTAATCTCTTCGTTTGTATAACTTTTGTTCTTTCGCAAGAACCAATTTCCAACAAACATGCTGCGCGCCGAACGGGTTGTCGTTCGTAAATGCTCAATATTGAGGCCGGCTTGCTCAGCGCATTGTTGTATTGTCTTCAAGGAAAACAGGTGAAGATGCCTGGGCGGTTCCAGTCCTCGCCAAAACTGCTTAAACAGCCTATGACCAACGCTTTCTACATTAGGCGTCACAACCACCAATCGTCCACCGCGTTTTAATATTTGACCACATTGCCTTACCAGCTCAACGGGATCATGAACATGCTCAATTACATGATTCATTGTCACAACATCAAAATAGCTGTCAGGAAAACCCGCATTTTCCAACGTGCCCTGATGCAGTTCTAAATTGTATATTTCTTTTGCATATTTAACCGCGTGTTGATCCGGCTCCACTCCATAAACCTGCCATCCAAGATCACGCATGGTAGATAAAAAATCACCGTTACCGCCACCGATATCAAGAATGCTTCCCCTCAACGATGCATTCAACTCCATAATGCTCATACCCACCGACTCTTTGAGTGGTGGAATATAACTAAGAACTCTTCCCAACAAATCCTCGCTTGGATCAATCAGGTCACGATATCCGTAGCACCTTTTCCATACGTGATTTGAAAGACTTTTTTTTAGAGATGATAGCCTTTGCTTTCCGCCATCTTTTGCACTATGCGTATAATAGCTATCATAAGCCATCCCGACTGCTTCGGAAGTGGGGCTTGGATCAATCCAAAAAAGCCCACATTCGGGGCAGCGCATAGTATTCCAGGTTCCCGGTGCTCCAAAAAGTGTATCTTTCAAGTCTCTGTAGACGATGACACCTACCGTACCGCAAAGAATGCAATCCGGGCATTGTTCAGTATTGATTTCTATATCATTTTTTTGAGCTGTCATTTTCAACTATTTCTATGCGTATTTTTCTGATAAACGGATTTTATTAACAACGGAAAACATGCACATAAACCTGCAAACATCAAGAATACGTATGGTAGAAGTATCAACACTAAATCGAAATGTAGCAAATAGATGAAAGTTATTTTTGTCGTACTATTCCATTCCAAATCTCTCGCGCACTCAAGCTTCGCGCCAAAGGTGATGCCCAATACGCGACTATCAGAGCACTCATGCCAAACGCTGCCAGCATGCCCGATAGAACATATAGTGGCTCACCGTCAGGCATTAATATTCGAGCTGGGCCAAGAATAACAATAGCTCCAGCCAAAGGTCTGCCCAGATTTACCATGTACCACCTCAAATGCCCCTGGATGGGTGAGTTACGATTTGTTGTCTGAAGCAGGGCTAAGAAATAGCATGCGTTGAGCACCACCCAGCAAATGGCTGTCCCAATTATCCCGTAGTAAACAGTCATAAATATCATCGCGGGTAACATGATAATTGCCTCAATCCCCAATATGAAAAAGATCGGTCGCGTTTTGCCATAAGCCAGGTGCAATGCATAGGGTGGAACTGTCATACAATTTAAGGCCGTACCAATGACAAGTATCGTAACAGTGGGTGCAACGTTCTGTGCAATTTCCGCGTCGCGCGTCCATAGAAAAAGTATTTCATAAGAAAAAAGGGATAAAAATACCATAACGGGCCATATAAGAACTGCAAGGAATTGAAAGCTTTGGAAATATAGCTTTGTGAGTGTTTCAATACGTCCTTCTACTATAAGAGTTGAAAAACGAGGGTAAATTGTATTATTCACCGGCCCGCTAAGAGAAAATAGTCCACTTACAACAACGCCGGCCAATGCGTAGTATCCAAACACTTTCAGATCAACTATCGCGCTTATTATTACCTTGTCCATTTGGGAAAATAACAAGCCCATAATACCGATACCCGCCACACCGGTGGCAAACCGCCACACATTACGCAGCAAAGATATTTTGAAACGTGCCGCTCGCATTAACCCAGGCAAATTCTTCCAAAGTACAAACCTGATAAGTATGACACCCAAAGCGCTAGCGACCATTTGCCAAGCCAGGAATACGATTATAGTTGGCGAAACCAGCCAAAGGGAAAGAACCGCGCCCACACCAGCTATAGTCTGCATTGTTATCTTAAGGCCGTTTGCCAGAACCTGTCTTTGCAGACCCATCAGTCCACCGGTAAAAAAACTCAAGGGCCACTGCAATGCAAACACCACGCCCATGAGAATAACCGCGCTTTGAACCGTGCTTGTTGCTAAAGTATCAGCCTTGATCCAATGCGCTGCAATTTGAGGCGCGGCAACGACGATGGAGAGTCCGATGACCAGACCCAGGGCAATATACACAACCTCAAGGGTGCGCACGAGGTCCCTTGCCTCATCAGCTCTATTCGGCTGGACTGAGTATCGAGCCATTTCACGACTGATTGTAGGACTTACTCCAAAATCAAGAATCTGCAGGGTTGCCTGTAATGTCAAATAAAATGCGACTAATCCATATTGCTCTATTCCTAAAAAGCGAATATAGAAGGGAACAAAAGCTATTTGAACTATTACTGACCATATGCTTCCAAAATAATTTGAAAGCAGATTCCGTCGCAAACGACTCATCTTATGTAATTGTGAAGCGTAATTCGCTGAAAACCCTCTTCTCATTCTTTGAATATATTGTTTATGTTTATTTCGGGCGAGAAACATTCAGAACCTGATGCGACGCTCTTGATTTATTTTGTCTACGTTATTTGCCTATATTTTCTTCCTCCAAGCAAGATTCGAAGCGTATGATATATAATTCTCTTGATATATAATCATACAATTAAATTCTCCATGAGCTACTTTTTCTGTTAATACTCATAAACTGAAAAGTAATATCTTATCTGCGATTAAAAGATCTCATACTGAAACAACTGCACTAGTATTGCTGGTGATGGCAATCTTTGCAGTCATCCTTCTCAATCCGATATTGTTCGGTGTCAGTATAGCCTCTCGCAATCAATCTATTTTCAGTTTGTTAACGCCATTAATTGCGCTTGGTACGCTTCTTTGTGCATTTGCAAGACGCGCTGCGCTGCGAATGGATTTTCTTGATTTCGCCATATTGGCTTTTTTAATATTTTTTTTTGTTAGAAACATCGATGGCCCGGAAAATGCTGCAGTAATAAAGTTTGTTACGTATGGAGGCTGTCTTTATTATCTTGCAGCAATTGTGGTTCAAAATAGAAAGACATTCAATATTTTGATTATTGCTATCGTACTGATTTCAGCAACCGCTATAATCTATGGCTTTATTGAGTATGCCGTTCAGTATAACTTCCTGTTTCCGAATCATTCCAACTTACAACCTTCAAATACCATTCACCGTATTGGTTCCACTCTATCGCAACCCGTACTTTTCGGAGCCTTCCTGGTTCAGGCTTTTCCATATATTTTCCTGTTGTCGTTCAGCAATCAGCTCTGGTGGCGCTCTCTTGCCATTACGACATTCATTTGGGCTTTTGCTGCCCTACTTCTTACATACTCAAAAGGAAGCTGGATTGCGGTGGCTTTAATTTCTGCTGCATCATTTATTTATCTTGTGCGCTCGGGAATAAAGAAAATCGGCCCCATCTTTGGAGTCGTAATTATTTGCCTAGCTATTGTTGCCGCATTTTGGAATCAGGCATATAACGATATATCTGTACGTATGACTTCCAGTATTGGGGATAGATTGGTCACATGGGATGGCGCTTCCAAGGGCATTTCTGACAATCTATTTATGGGTGTTGGCTTCAGGCGGGGTGGTGATATTATGAATACTTATCTTGAATCCGGATGGAATAAGAATTTAATTGATAACACTTATCTTAGTATTTTCATGGAGCAGGGTCTTTTAGGTTTTTCATTATGGATGATAATACTTGGCACTACTATTGTGTACGGTATTAGAGCTTCGCGCATTAAATCGGGCACGCAACTCTGGGCGTTAGCAGCATTGGCTAGTGTAACGGGTTTTTTGATTAATTCATTTACATTTGACGCATATCTTGTTTGGGCTAATATTGCACTTTTTTGGATAAGCGTTGGAATAATTAGAGGAATCTATCAACCTGATAGCAATATTGACAAAACAGAAGACATTCAAAAGCAGTTAACTTGAAACTGACCTCCTTACATCTGTTTAGACTGCGAAAGCTTGCGATCTTCGTCGATGCATGCATAGTAGTTAACGCCTATACCCTCGCTTCGCTTGTCCTTTTCGCCCGCTGGGCGCCGCTGCAATACTATGAAGAATTACTTATATTTCTGCCCGTGGCGGTGATTGTTCATTGTGGCATCAACCTAAAATTTGGCCTCTACCGCGAGGTCGGGCGTTATGTCGGACTCGGTCAGGCCATGAAGACCATCAAGGCGGTTTCCATTTCAACCGCTTTGCTGTTGATTGCCGGCTTGATTGTCATGTCATCCTCCCATTTACATGCTCTCGTCATGATACCTATAGGAGGCGCTATCGTATTCATCCTCATGGTTGGTGTTCGCTTTTATCCCAGGATTTTTTATGAGCGTTCGTTACGGGAGGTAGAATCAACTCAAAACCTGCTGGTGGTCGGCGCGGGTTCTGCCGGAGAAACGATAATACGCAGCATTCAAAATGATCGCCAACTTGCCATGAATGTCGTCGCGCTTATTGATGACAACCTTGAACTCAAGGGACTTGAAATACACGGAGTACCCATTTATTCACCAACAGAACGAATTCCGGAAATAGCTGCTGAAAAAGAAATAGATGAGATCATAATCGCCATTCCCAGTGCCTCACTTTTTCAGTTTCAACGCATCTGGCAGATATGCCAACGTACCGGTCTGCCAACCAAGACGCTACGCCCACTACAAAGCCTGCATGCCGGTAAAGTTGGTATAAACCAGATACGTGATATCGAAATCGAAGACCTCCTGGGCAGGCAGCCTGTACAGACTGACTATTCACAGATAAGTGATTTCATCAGCGGTAAAGTTGTACTGGTATCCGGGGCGGGTGGATCTATCGGTTCTGAGCTTGTAATGCAGATCAGCCATCATAATCCGTCTCAGATTATACTAGTCGATCAGGATGAATCGGCGCTATACAATATTCATGAAAAGCTAAGAGGGAATAATTTTTACAAATTCAGGATGTGGGTCGCAGATGTCCGATCCGCAGACAAGATGGAACGCATCTTCGGCATTCTTAAACCAAACCTGGTTTTTCATGCTGCCGCATACAAGCATGTGCCATTGATGGAACTGCAAGCAGATGAGGCTGTTATAAACAACGTCCAGGGTACCCTTAATATAGCGAGGTGCGCCGGCAATTCTGGAGCTGAATGCTTTGTTAATATTTCGACGGACAAGGCGGTTGAACCTGCGAATGTCATGGGTGCCACAAAGAATCTAAGCGAACGGATTGTGACGGAGCTGGGCGCCCTTCATCCAGATACCAAATATTGTTCCGTGAGATTCGGGAATGTTCTCGGCAGCCGCGGCAGCGTCGTTCCTATTTTTCGTGAGCAGATTCTAAAGGGTGGGCCTGTCACAATAACGCACCCAGAAATGTCACGCTATTTTATGTTGATAAGTGAAGCTGTAGACCTCGTTTTGCAGGCTGCGGCATTTCCCGACGGTAACGTGGTATATGTTCTGGAAATGGGGCAACCTGTACGAATCATCGATCTAGCCAACCAGATGATAAGCTTGTTGAAAACTCATGAATCGATTGAAGTTATCTTTACGGGATTGAGGCCTGGAGAAAAACTCCATGAGCAACTGATCGATAAGTACGAAACCCGGGAGGAAACAAATCACCCCATGATCTATCGAATGCTTTATCCACAAGCACAATGGACCCGGAAGCAGATATTACAGGATCTGCCAATGCTTTTTGACAAAGCGAACGATCATAATTGCGAAAGCATTAAGATTTACTTACAGGACTGGGTTCCTTCATATACGCCTTTTGACATGAGCCTCGCTGGAACTTTAGAGAATGGAAATGAACCCGGATTTAAGCCTTTACTCATGACAGAAAACGTGGCGGATGCGGTTAATAGTCACGCACGCAGACGAGATGATAACGTTGATGAATCCGGACCGGTGGATGATATTTAGATTGATTTTTCTCCTGGTATTCCCGCTGTCTTCCTCAGAAAAGAATCTTGGGGATTGAGTGATATGGCAATATCAAAATGTTCCTTTGCTATATCCGGCTGTCCCCACTTGTCACGCTCATAAATGGCAAGCTGTTCCCAGGTAACGTAATTCAGGGGTTGGATCTCGGTAGCCTTCTGGAGCGTAAGCCTTGCCTGGTTTTCCCGGCCGATCCGCTGTTGCGCTCCGGCAAGCACGAACAGTGCGTTTATGGAAAAAGGGTTATAAGTGACAGCTTTTTCAGCTTCATGCAACGATTCTACCTGGTAGCCCTGCTCCGCCTCTAATAGCGCCTTGTTCTGCAGATGCCCGGCATACCACGGAACAATAGTTGACATGATCGCCACTATGCCGGTCAATATGAGCATTGACCGTACCGCACGCATAGATGAGGAGGGCCGATGAAGGTTTTCCTGCCGCACAGATTCCTCCAGTATTGTTTTTCCTTCCTAAGCAGCCACTAGACTACCCCTTGAACACTAGCTTTCAGAACGATCAATTTCAAACTAGTAATCTCTATTACTACTATGCCGATTATATTTGTATGTTGCATAGTCGTTAAAGACCGGATAGGTTTTGCACGATACTAAGGCAGGATTCGACGTTTAATTGTTGAACCTAATGGGCAAAACCCGTGCCAGGGAAAAGAAGTTTGCCCTGAAAAAAGGTTTTTTAAATATAAGTGAATTGTCAATCAGACAGGGAGGTGATGTTGTGAGAATTGCAACACTTATTGTTTTGGTACTGGTTACAATGCTCGTCTTTTCAGGAACCGCGATGGCCGCATGGCCAACTGGTAGTTCCGGCGCAGAGTACAATCCGGTAAACACAGCCATGGAAACCGCGGCTGCTGGCGTAGGCCTGAGCCCTGATACATTCATCGCTATTTTTAATTCAGCTGTTGCCGGCGACGTTTCAGGATACACGGACGCGCAGCTGGCTGCGGAGTGTCAGGTACTTAGCGCGCTCTCTGGCTACACGGCCGTTCTGGCCGACTACAGTACGGTTTATAACAGGCTTGGCTGCAGCACGCGGCTGGCTTCGGCAGGGCCAACTCGAGGGGCCCTTCCCAGTACTGGTATCGCGATTGCATTGCTGATCGGTTCGGGAGTCGTCGGTATCGGCGCTGCTTCCCAGCTGCTCAGGAAGAATCGTTAGGAACCAGGAATAAAAAATAATGCCGGTTACCGGCATGAAGTACAAAGAAGGTGCGGATTTATCCGCACCTTCTTTATTTACGCTCTTAATATTTCCTGCGCCAACCTAACCCTGGGACTGACCTCCCCCATGGTAATAAGAGTAGTAGGCGCTCTTTTCCTGTTTTACGTTGTTGAGAACAAGTCCGATCACGTTGGCGTTTACCTGCTCAAGCGCGGCTTTTGCCTTTAGCGCCAGGTTGCGGTGTCCCATTTGAGTGTCAAGCACAAGTAATGTGCCATCGACTACAGATGAGAGGATGGCGGCATCCGTTACAAGTCCAACAGGAGGAGCATCTACTATGACAGTGTCAAATTCTTTCTCAGCCCTGTCCAGAAAACTGTGAAATCTTTTTGAACTCAGGAATTCAGAAGGGTTTGGAGGCGGCGGACCGCTCGCTACAACTGTAAGGCCCGGCATTGATTCTTCCCCAAGCTCAAGAGCCGTGCCCTCTGTATAATGCCCAACGATATTCGTCACGCCTTCGTCGCGTGGAAGATCGAACAGCTTGTACTGGCTTGGCAATCGAAGATCACAATCCAGAAGCAGTACTTTCTTCTCAGTCTGCGCCATGACAACTGCCAGATTGGCGCATATGGTGGATTTTCCCTCACCCCTGTCCGCACTCGTAATCACTATGGACTTCAGCTCGCTGTCGATATTCGTCAGCAGCAGATTGGTGCGCAGCGTCCTGAAGGACTCGGCGATTGCCGAGTTCGGATAATGCTTCACATACAAGTGGTAGCTGTCGTCTATTTCTTCAGTCAATTCAGTACCTGACATTCTCTCCGAGGGTTTCGTATGTCATCTGCGGAATGACACCGATAATAGGCAGACCGAGTGTTTCCTCGACTTCTTCCGGCGAACGCCAGCGTGTATCGAGACGGTCGAGTATAAACGCGATGCAAACACCTATTCCTAAACCGAGCAGTATCGCCAGTATCGCGTTACGTTCAGGAGTAGGTTTAACCGGGCTCGTCGGCACCATGGCAGCCTGCCATACCTGGGCCGTCAGCCCGCTGCGGGAAGACTCCGTCCGCTGGATCAATTCAGAAAAAGCGTTGCCGATTCCGTTGGCGATACGAGCTGCCCTTTCGGGATCAGTGTCAGAGACGGTGACCTCTATAAGCTGTGTCTGCTGGACAGGCTGTGCCGACATCCGCCCGAGAATCTCATCAGGTGTTTCCTTGAGATTAAGATCCCCCACTACTTTCTCCGCAACCGTCCTGGATGCGATCATCTTGCTCATGCTGTTGGCTACCTGCTGCAGCGCCGTCGTGAGGTTAAGGTTTTCTGCCAGTCCCTGATTCTGGCCCACGACTACGGTAATCGACGCTTCGTAGATCTTCGTTTGACGGGCACTGAAGAAATATCCGAACAGGCCTGACAGCACGGCCGCTGCAACGATCAGCCATTTATAGCGGCGAAATATTTTTAAGGCTTCAGACAGATTCAATTGCAGTCACATTTCTGAGATATTCGTCAATGATTTCCAAGCATACAACAGCCGCCTGTTTAGGCGGCATATATAAAATTTTAGCCTAATCCCGGGCAGAAACAAAATTCGACGCCAGATATGATAAACCTGCCGGGATCATATTTTCAGGCAAATAAGTGAAGATGACGGGTGAGGAGAGGAAATAACACCTCTTCACCCGTCATCTTGATGACGCTTTATATCATCTTATAGTGATTCTATACACCGCTGCTCGTGGGAGCTGTTGCCGGTGCAGCTGTCTGAGGCGTATTCTGCGCGCTGTTTTCGTCGTGGATACGCTGGCAGGTGTTCTGCATGGCCTGCACATCACCGCTAGCCATGGCGTCCTGCATGGCCTGCCTGTCTGCGTCGTCCATCATGGGGCCTGTTCCGTTGCCCATATGGCCCTGGCCGCCGTTCATCGGGCCTGTTCCGTTGCCCATATGGCCCTGGCCGCCGTTCATCGGGCCTGGCGTAGTGGTGGTCCCAGCGGTATTCCCATCCGTTGTCGCCGGAGCCTGCATCATGGTCCCACGACCGCCCATACTTCCTGTCGGGCTGCCCTGGGCGAATACTACCGTTGCCGCAATCAGGAGTAATGCGATCGCGAGCACTGCTGTAAGTGTAAATCTTGACATCGATACACCTCCTTTATTGATAGTCGAATGATCTGTACAAGAGGAATTATGCCCGAGGCGCGTGAAGGAAGGGTTAACCGATTGTGAAGAGTTTGTGAAGCTTCAGGCTACCGCTGGAAGCAATACAGTGAAAATAGTTCCCTGCCCGGGAGTACTGCTGACTGAGATTTCTCCGCCGAGAGTCTCGATATACTTTTTTGCGATGGTCAGCCCGATGCCGCTGCCTCCCCTGTCCCTGGAGCGCGATTTATCCGCACGATAGAACCTCTCAAAAATATACGGCAGGTCTTCGGCGTCTATGCCGATGCCGGTGTCGGCTATATCAATCTGGACCATCCGCCCGGATGCGCGGGCTGACAACGTGACCTTCCCGCCGGATGGGGTGTAATTCAGGGCATTGTTGATTAGATTGACCAGCACCTGGTCGGTCTTGTCTTCATCTACAAGCAGCGCTGGTGTCCCTGGTGTAAATTCCAGGAGCAGGGATATATCCTTCTCGATAAACATCGGACGCAGTTTTTTTGCCACACGCTCGATAAACAGCTCTGAGGGCAGTTCTACGACATCGAGCTCCTCCTGGCCTGACTCTGCTCGGGAGAGGCGCTGCAGGTCGTCCACAAGCCGGCTGAGCCTCGCTGCTTCCCTGTGGACCAGCTGGTACGTCTCATTGTTAGCCGGGACAACCCCATCCTCAAGGCCTTCCATATAACCCGAGATGCTAGTTAGCGGAGTCCTCAGTTCATGAGCGATGTTTGCCATCAGCTCACGCTTGAGCTTCTGGGATTCGGCGAGCCCTTCGGTCATTTCGTTGAGACTGTGCGCCAGGCTCCCAATCTCATCATTCGACTGGACATCCACCTTCTGGCTGTAATCGCCGTCAGCTATCCGCTCCGTCACCAGCGCCATGTCATGAATCGGCCGCGTAATCCTTCTTGAGATGACAATGCTGATAACGAAGGCCACAGGGACAGCGATGAGGCCGGCCCAGAGAAGCGAGATGTTCAGTGCATCGCGAAACGCATCGATCAGGTCGGAGGCCATATTGCCAGATACCCTGTTTCCCATCATGCCTTCACCCTGCATCATGCGAACGTGGTCACTGTAGGCACTGATAGTCAGCTGGCGGGTCACAATGATCACAACGCCGAGACAAACCGCCACGACCACAAGATAGGTCAGGAGAAGCTTCCATTTAATTGGTATCTTCCTAATCATCGGGCACCAGTTTATATCCGACCCCACGGACGGTTATGATGATCTCCGGACTGGCGGGGTCCTTCTCCATTTTCTTGCGAAGTTTGGCTACATGCACATCGACCACACGCGGGTCGCCGTAGTAACTGTAGCCCCAGACCATCTCCAGAAGCTGCTCCCTGGAGAACACCATTCCCGGCCTGGCGGCGAGCTGCTTTAAAATATCGAATTCCCGGGCGGTCAGATCCAGCTCCCTGTCGTTTATCTTTGCTATGTGACGATTTGAGTCAATTTCAATCGAACCCGATCTGATGACGGCTGCGTCAGAAGCAGTTTCGTGAGCTCCACGCCTGAGTATGGCTTTCACCCTGGCGACAAGCTCTCTTGGGCTGAATGGCTTGGTGATGTAATCGTCCGCCCCCATCCCAAGGCCGAGCAGTTTGTCAGCTTCCTCGGTTTTAGCGGTGAGCATCAGGATGAAGGAATCGCTTTCCGCCCTGAGAACCCGGCAGATCTCGAGCCCGTCGATTTCGGGCAGCATCAGATCAAGCACGATAAGATCGGGATGTTCTGTGCGGGCTTTCCTGAGGGCCTGGACGCCATCAGACGCTTCAGACACCTGATAGCCTTCACGCTTCAGATATGATGACACCAGACTACGGACCGCTGTCTCGTCATCAACAACGAGTATCTTCCTGGCGGTCAACTTTTCGTCGTGGCCGGTTCAAGCAGGAATGTGATTGTATCCACGAAGTGAGGAAGATCGGTATCAGCTCGTGATGTCACCAGATTGTGGTCGACTACAACACCCTGGCTCAGGTACAGCGCTCCTGATTTCTCAACTTCCTCTTTTATCCCCGGATCTCCGGTCACCCGTTTGTTCGCCAGGAGGCCGGCCGCGCCAAGAACTAATGTGCCGTTGCCGGTAACTCCGATCGGCTTGCTGGTAGAATTCATCTCCAGTACGAGCGTCAGGACCCTGTCGTCGGTTTTCAGTTTGCTCGTGGAATCTCCGCCGGGGATAATAACCGCGTCAAGACCTGATGCATTTGTCCTTGAGATGACCGCGTCAGGCTTGAGAAGTGAACCATTAAGGCCTGCAACCGCCATGGCTTCCGTTTCGGCAAGTCCGATTACAATAACCCTGGCCCCGCGCATACGCAGTTCCTGTGCGACTTTGACGACTTGCGACTCATCAAAGCCTGGTCCAACAATGATGCCTAGTGTCCTGTCTGTTAAGTTCATGACGCTCACGTCCATGAGAAGTTTTTTACCTCTCAATCAAAAAATACCCTTAGTTGAGAGCCGGTAAACACAAAAACTTCTTTATTATTCTTCGCGGCGCCTGAAAGTAATCCTCGATTTTCCCGCATCCGGTGTTGTGTTTTCGAGGCGTTTTTTCATTGAAAGAAGCCACTCAGCCATTTCGGGCGAGAGGTCGTCGACGATTTTGTAATGCTGAAGCCCACATCCGACGTCGTTCCCTATATCGACGTCCTGTGACTGAAGCAGTCTCCAGTATATGCAGTTGGCCCTGGTACACCATGCCTCGATACCGTTCGCCTTATGCAGCTTGCATTTGTCCCGTGAACTTTTCATTCTTTCCTTTTTAAAGACCACACCATGATTAGTGTCTATTATATCAGTGATAAAGTATGCGTGAGAGAAACGCTTGCGGATGCGACTTTTGGGTATAATGGCAGCACGAGGCAGTAATACGGCTCAGGATTTTCTCTTTCTTTTCAAACGGAGGCTGGAATATGGTCGAAATGCCTGACGAGTCAATACATATTTCCGTACCCACGGATGAACGTATGACAAGTGTACTCAGGCTGGCTACGACGGCAGTCGCCAGCCGTACCGGCCTGAATATCGATCAGGCGGATGACCTGAATACGGCTCTTGATGAACTTTTCCGCTTCTCCATGACCCAGGAAAATAATCCGCCATCTTCTGTTTTCAGGATCCATTACAACATTCACGCCGACTGTCTCGAGGTCGTGACTGAGGGAATAGGCGCTGGCTTTAACGATGAGACCAGCAAAGTCGGCCGCTACTGTCGATTTATTCTTGAAAAGATGATGGACTCCGTTACAGAAAAGCCTAATCCCACAGGCGGGCTCGATGTCCACATCATAAAACGGATAGCGCAGGGACATTAACAGCCGTTGCCGAAGAGGTCACAAAAAAAACTCGCCCGGGAAGAGCTGCTTTCCCTGTTCCGGACTTATAATGAGAACAAGGATCCCAAGGTCAAAGAGGTTCTTGTAGACTCATATATGAACCTTGTCCACTCACTTGCACGTCGCTTCGCAAACCGCGGGGAGCCTCTTGATGATCTTGTTCAGGTCGCCTCAATGGGACTCCTGAAAGCGATCGACAGGTTTGATTCGAGCCGAAATGTGCAATTTACTACATATGCGGTGCCGACGATCGTCGGTGAACTCAGGCGTTATTTCCGGGACAGGTCTTCGACTATAAGGCTGCCGCGTGGCCTGCGTGAGAGAAGCCATACTCTCAACATGGCGATCCAGAGTTTTTCACAGGAATTCGGCAGATCGCCGAGTATTGCTGAAATCGCCGTCGCAGTGGGTATAACAGAAGAAGAGGTTATCGAAGGGCTTGAAGGCGCGGAATCCACAAACGTTGCGTCGCTCGATACCACAACCGAGGATGGGGATCTGTCATTACTCGACATAATCGGGGGTGAAGACAAGACGATGCGTCTGCTGGATGAACGCCTGAGTCTTGCAGGAGCGATGAGCAGCCTTGACTCGCGAGAGCAGAATCTGCTTTATTTGCGTTTTATAGAAGGACTCAGCCAGACTGAGATTGCCGACCGCCTGGATATTTCACAGATGCATGTATCGAGGCTGCTGCGGCGGACATTGAAACTGCTCAGGCAGGACCTGACTTCGAAAGAGACTTACAGCTCATGAAAACGAAGACACAGAACAATGAAGAGGTATTGCACCTTGTCGTGCCGGCCCGGGCGGAGTATCTTTCGCTGGTTAGACTGGTAGTCGCGGCCGTAGCCAAGGGGGCAGGTTTTACCGATGAAAGCGTGGCCGACATCAAGGTCGCGCTGTCTGAGGCCTCAACAAACGTCGTAAGACACGCCTACCAGGATGTCGGCATCGAGAAGGAAGTCATCGAGATAACCTGCTACGAGCTTCAGGACAGCATGGTGCTCGAGGTTATCGATCATGGATGCGGCATGCCACTGCCTCCGCCACCTTCAGAAGGGCTCGGGCTGGGCATAATGGGCAGCCTGATGGACAAGGTAGATGTTGAGACAGGTGATTCCGGTACTACCGTTCTCCTGGAGAAAAGCCTGTCGATCACGAGACACGTCTGAATAAATCTGGTGCCCGAGGTGGGATTCGAACCCACACACCCTGAGGGCGAGGGATTTTAAGTCCCTTGTGTCTGCCAGTTCCACCACTCGGGCAGGCGCACCGTGATCACGTGATTATAGGTCCGGTGGCGGACCAGCCGCAAATCCATTCATCATGGAAATCGAAGTTTTCCCTCAAACACGCCCAGCGCGGCCCCGTCAAGAATATCGCATTCGCTTACCAGAAAAGATCGCAAACCTGTGTATCGCAGCAATCTCGTGATTATCAAAGCTCCCGCGACGATGACGTCAGCCCTTCCGCTCTCCATGGTTGGGATCAGCATCCGCTTCGCGGCTGGCAGCGCTGCCAGCCATGTAAATAAACCTTCCACCTTTTCGGCTGTCATTTCATGGTTATGAACCAGATCCCTGTCATAGACCTTCAGCCCGAGATCGATCGCGGCCAGCGCTGTGATCGTTCCAGCGACGCCGACTCCGAGGGCGATCCTGGAAACCTGCGCGGGATCAATCGCGTCGGCAAGAATAGCATCTATGTATTCACTGGCTGCCTGTATCTCCTTTTTTGAGGCGGTTCCGCTTCCAAGGAAGCGTTCCTTTATACGTACACAACCAAGACGCATGCTGCGGGCATAAGTCACGTCCGCTCCCTCACCCACCACTATCTCAGTGCTGCCGCCGCCGACATCGAAAAGGAGTGTCCGCTGTTCATGCGCGGCATGAAAAGTAGCTCCACTGAAACTCAGCCGGGCCTCTTCATCGCCCGTAAGAATCTTATAATCATACGCATACCGGTTCGCGATTTCCGCAAGGAACTCAGCACCGTCGGTTGCGTCCCTGACAGAACTGGTTGCCAGCATGACCGTAGTCAGCGGCTCATGCCGGGCGATTATCGAAGCGTATTGGGAGACGCTTAAACGCACCCGTTCTTTCGCGTCCCGGTTGAGCCGGCCTGCTTTGTCCACACCCTCCCCCAGCCTGGTTATCGTGGTCCTTCGTTCCAGCTCGGTTACGCTGCAGTGATCGACATCCGCAACCAGCAGCCGGGTTGAGTTGGTCCCCGTATCGATCACCGCGATTCTTTTCATGTGACGGACTCCATATATTATTTTATTTATCCCATTTGCCGCATGCCTCGTCATCACACCAGTTATTCCCGAACATACCGGATATCCTCATACCCACCTCGTAATCCGGATGAACAAGAAAATACGCATAGTGGGCATGCAGGCATTTCAAATGTGAGGATTTTCCGGAACCCGCTATATTGACCCTGTCGTCTCTGAAACTTCCTGCCAGCTCACCTGCGGCGCGGCGCCATTCAAGATCATGTTCAGCCTGGGCATCTGACAGATTCTGCATCAGATCGGGATTATGCATGATCTCCTGCTGCAGATCGGCTATTGAACCGGCATCTTCAAGCCGTGCCAGCGCAATCCGTAAATAAGGACAGCTCAAATAATACAGGTTCGGATTGGGGTCGCCGTTTGCGTTGAAGGGGGAGCTGATAATCACTGCCGGCCATCCGAAGGTGCATTCCCTGGCAACACTGAAACTGATCGTTGGCCTCCTGCCGATCTGCCAGGTGACTATCTCAACCAGATCCGCATCAGAGTAACGAGACCCGCCCACGTATCAGGGCAGCATGGATCCGGCTGCGTCCATCACGGTATCTAAAAAAGATTTGTCTTCCCGTACGGTTTCAGCCGGGGCCGTGACCTCGTCGCCCCGATCCAGATCCTTCAGAACATAAGACTGTTCTCCGGGCTTAACAAGGCCGAGATCCCTGCGTGCCACCTGTTCGACATAGGCCTGATTCTGTAAACGCTCTTTTTCAATCATAAGCTGGTCATGCTGCTGCCTGAGATTTCCCGTACCGGCCTTTTCTACACTTATCTGTTCACTGCGGCTGATATAGGCCCTTACAGGAGAAACGTAGCCGGTTATTGTGACCAGAATGACGATGAGCAGCACCAGTCTCCACCAGCCCCGCCTCCTGGGAAAGAAGCCCGCCATCCCGGAAGCCATTGTCGTTCTATGCTGCAAGCATCGCTCCTTTTTGTTTCCTTGCCAGTCCTTTGCCTTTCATCCGGCAACGATATTTTTTATTTTCGACGGAGCCCCCGGCCTGACCTTCAAATCCCACATAATTTCGATTAAAACCTATTCCATCCTGTGGACCTTGATCAGATTGGTGGTCCCCGGAACATTTACATGGACACCGGCAGTTATGACGATCTCGTCTCCGGAGGCAGCGCGGTTGGCTTCCCTGGCCGCCTCGCTCGCCTTGGCGAACATGTCATCAGTATCCCTCGCGGGAGATACCAGAAACGGCTGCACGCCCCAGGCGATGGCAAGCTGGTTTACCACATCCACGCTCGAACTTACCGCAAGAACCTGTGCATGCGGGCGATGCTTGGCGACCTGCAGCGCAGTCGTGCCTGAGCTTGTCGGAGTGACAAGCGCCCTGGCGCCGATATTATCGGCCAGCTCACATGCCGCCGCGCTGATCGCGTCTGTGACTGTCTTCCCACCGGAAAGGCGAACACCCTTCTTTTGCCTTATGGATGACTCGACGGTGCGGGCTATCCGATTCATCGTGCTGACGGCGCGCACTGGATACTTGCCGATGGCGGTTTCACCCGAAAGCATGAGCGCGTCGGTACCGTCATAAACAGCGTTGGCCACATCGCTGGCTTCTGCTCTTGTGGGCATGGGCCTTTCTATCATGGACTCCAACATCTGCGTCGCGGTTATAACAGTCCTTGCCTGGGATATAGCCCGGTGAATGATCTCTTTTTGCCAGTACGGGACCCTTTCTGGTGCTATCTCCACTCCCAGGTCACCCCTGGCGATCATCACGGCGTCAGCCGCCGATATGATCGAAGTTATGTTACGTATGGCTTCCTGTTTTTCTATTTTGGCTATGATCTTAACCGCGCGGTCCGTGCGGCTCCTGATCAGCGAGCGCAGCTCTTCGATATCATTTGCCGTGCGCACGAATGAAAGCGCGACGTAATCGACTCCCGCCTGGAGGGCGAATTCCAGATCCTGCTGGTCCTTGCCGGTAAGGGCAGGAGCTGCCATATCCTGACCAGGCAGTTTCACGCCCCGCCTTGACATCAACACTCCGCCGGCTGTGACGCGGCAAAGCACATCGCCATCAGGACGTACCTCCAGAACCTTCAAAACGATCGCGCCGTCATCAAGCAGAATCTTCGCGCCGACTTTAACCGCCCGAGCCAGATCGTTGTAACTTATTGGAATGAGAACGGACGATCCCGTTACGCGACTGGGAGTAATCACAACTTCCTGACCCCTGACCATCCTGGAACCGCCCTGGGGCATCTCACCGATGCGGATCTTCGGACCCTGCAGATCAGCGATCACGGCGATCGGCCTGCCCACCTCCGCGGCCACCGCCCGGATGCTGGCGATTGAACGCGCATGCTCTATATGGTTACCGTGCGAGAAGTTAAGTCTGGCCGCGTCCATGCCGCTGTCGACGAGCGCCCTTACCTGCTGTTCGCCCTCTGTGGCCGGACCCAGCGTCGCGATAATTTTCGTGCGTCTGCGGCTCATGAGCATCTCCTGAATAACAAATTAATAATTACCTCTTTTCAAATAGTAGTAAATGCCTTATAATACATCTAATTCCCGTTAAGCGGCCCGGAACACACACCCCGCCGTTGAAACGTAACAGGTTGGTCCAAATGGGAAACGAGAATAACAAGTGTAAAGCTCAAGGTTGTGGCAAGTGGGTAGTGCACGGTCATGATTCAGGTTTTTGTTCAGACCATGAGTGCAAACCCGATCCTCTCTCCGCGCTCTATGTCGATAAATCACCAGAGCAGGCCTATTTTGACGACAAGATCGTGGAATTCTTCTCCTACCTGCTGGAAAAAAGGACTCTGGAAGAGCTGCTTTTCTAGGACACAACCCCGTCACCTCCTAGGACAGATAAAAGTACAGCGCGTAGAGCAGTTCACCCGCCGGACTCATTGAATGTATCCGGACCCCCGGCGGCGCATTCACCAGGGCCTCACTGTAATTAAAGATTATCCTGACCCCCGCATCCATCAATGTATCCGCGGCATCCTGCGCTGCCGTCGCGGGCACAGCCAGTACTCCTACTATTATATTTCGTTCCTCGACCGTAGTCCCCATCTCGGACACATGCTGAACCGGCAGGTCTCCGATATGTTTATCCACCCTGGCCGGGTCGATATCGAAAACCGCCGCGATCCGGAAACCGTGGTCCGCGAAAACACCGGAACCGGCGATGGCAGCACCAAGATTCCCGCTGCCCAGAAGCGCGATATTGTGCTGTCCAGAAGTATGGAGGATTCCCTTGATCTGGCTGATCAGATGATCGACATCGTAACCGACGCCTCTCTTTCCGAACTTGCCGAACGCCGACAGATCACGCCTTATCTGGGTTGGATTCACACCTGAGTATTCACTGAGGGACTTCGAAGAGATCGTGCTATTTCCGGATTTGCCGGTCTGGGTAAGAATCTGCAGGTAACGTGAAAGCCTGGCGGCAATGCCGAGCGGCAATTTTTTACCTGGCATCAATTCTCCTTTACCACAGGATTGCTGGCCTGACCCTATTCCCTTATGTATCAGATTGCAACTATCACCAAAATCAAAGGATTGGCTATGGCCAGGATCAGCCGTAAGTGCAAAAAGGTCTGGTAAAAGAGGTTTTAACGGACAAGCGCCGTCCTACTTTTCCTCCATCATCTTGTCGTAATGCGCCACACTGCCACGGCCGGAAGCCTTTGCGGCATACAGGGCATTGTCCGCTCTTTGCAACAGAGAATCCATGCCGGTGCCGTTCCGTGAACAGGAGGCCAGACCGATTGAAACGCTGGTCATCTCCCGGCCGCCGGTCTCGCGATTGATGTCGCGTGCATGGTCGACGATCCTGTGCGCCAGCGAATCGGCCTCCCGGCTGGATCTGATGCCGGGGAGGATCAGGAAGAACTCATCCCCTCCATATCTCACCGCGATGTCGGTAGCGCGCTTTTCGCTGACCAGGATCTCCGCGATATGCCTGAGCGCACGATCTCCGGCGGGGTGCCCTTCGGTGTCGTTGAGGAGCTTGAGGTCGTCGACATCCAGCATCATTACCACAAACGGAACCTGGTACCGCCGGTTCATCTCGATATTGCTGGCCAGTTGTTCCTTGAAATAACGCACGTTATAAAGACCTGTAAGGGGATCGGTGTTAGCCTGCTCCCTTAAATGCCGGGAGTGGACCTCCGTGAAGGATCCGAGTTCCTCCTTGAGCATCTCGGCCACGACCAGATCCAGACGCTGATAAGTGAGCAGCGATTCGAGGTCGGACTTGCGCAGACCTTGTGCTGCGGCCTGCAGCATCAAACGCTTGAGGGCGGCGTTGTCGTCGATGATTTCAGCTACCGTTGACCGATCGGTACGCAGGCTCGCCATGTGCAGGGCAAGCTCACGCAGTTCGGATATGTGTTCGTCGATGGGATGAGCCATGCCATCGGCCACTTTATCGATCATTCGAGGCACTGCGACAATCATTTCCTGCGTCGGAAATCTTTTGAGTGCATCGAGGTCCATGACATCGATCAGCGACTTGAGCCATTCCCGGGTTATGAAATCGACCTGCTTTTTCAGGGAAACACTTGCCTTTTCAGCTACCGCTGGGGATATGTAGTTCTCCGGGGTATCAATATTTCCAAGTCTCAAATTATAGCGTTCCTCCCGAGTTTCCGTAATAAGGCAAGCCCTGATTGAAATGCATGCATGATGAACCTGTCTTTTTCGAGGGTGTTCCGAAGCGAGGATACAACCATTACACACAGGATTTTTCCAAGTAATCAGTTTACAGGCGTAAACCCTTTTTTTCAATCAAGTTATAATTTTGGTGACTGGCAGCAAGTTGCGCCTGTTGTGTCCTTAAGTTTCTGTTTGGAAAAAAACGTCACGGGCATAAAGCCTTAATGAAGGGCTTCATATATCGCCATATGAGATGCCTTAAATATTAGGTTCGCAGATGCTTCGAATCCTCTGAATACCAGCAGCGTCTAAAATTTGACAATGTACCGCTTAGATTTTATTATGTTTATGCGCTTAATAGCATTCAAGGAGGAAACAAATGGGTAAAGTTATAGGAATCGATCTTGGAACCACCAATTCTTGCGTCGCCGTCCTCGAGGGTGGCGAACCGACCGTTATCCCGAATTCAGAAGGTGGAAGGACAACGCCGTCCGTAGTGGCCTTCACAAAGGATGGGGAGAGGCTGGTCGGAACGGTCGCCAAGCGGCAATCGGTGACGAATCCCGAGAATACCGTCAGTTCGATCAAACGTTTCATGGGCCGCAAGGAATCCAACGTCCGGGACGAGGAAAAGACCGTCTCGTACAAGGTCAAGAGTGACAAAAGCGGTGACGTGATAATCGATGCCGGCGGCAAGACATGGAAGCCGCAGGAGATCTCGGCAATGATACTGCAGAAGCTCAAACGCGACGCTGAAGACTATCTCGGCGAAAAGGTGACCGAAGCGGTCATTACCGTGCCCGCTTACTTCGAGGACTCTCAGCGGCAGGCCACAAAGGATGCCGGAAAGATCGCCGGACTCGAGGTAAAAAGAATCATCAATGAGCCTACTGCTGCTTCCCTCGCTTATGGGCTCGACAAGGAACATGACCAGACCATCCTCGTATTCGACCTGGGCGGCGGCACCTTCGACGTTTCGGTTCTGGAACTTGGAGAGGGTGTCTTTGAGGTCAAGGCGACCAGCGGTAACAACCATCTCGGAGGCGACGACTTCGACAAGCGCGTGGTCGACTGGATGGCTGACGAGTACAAGAAAGAACAGGGTATCGACCTGCGCGATGACAAGATGGCAGTCCAGCGTCTTGTGGAAGCTGCGGAAAAGGCAAAAATCGAGCTGTCCAGCGCCATGACAACGGATGTCAACCTCCCCTTCATCACGGCTGACGCCAGTGGACCGAAGCATCTTACGATGACTTTATCCCGGTCGAAGCTCAATGAACTTACGGCGGACCTGATCGATAAGACCGTCGGACCGATGAAACAGGCCATCAAGGACGCCGGCATCAGCTCTGGTGACATCGACCAGGTGATACTCGTCGGCGGCATGACGCGTATGCCCGCGGTCCAGGAACAGGTTCAGAAAGTAACCGGCAAGGAGCCCCATAAGGGCGTCAATCCTGATGAAGTTGTAGCGGTAGGCGCGGCGATCCAGGGTGGCGTCCTCGCCGGAGAGGTCAAGGATGTACTGCTTCTTGACGTAACCCCCCTCTCTCTCGGAATCGAGACCAAGGGCGGCGTTTTCACAAAACTGATCGAGCGCAACACGACCATCCCGACCAAGAAGAGCGAAACATTCTCGACCGCTGATGACAATCAGACAAGCGTTGAGATCCATGTCCTTCAGGGCGAGCGCGAGATGGCCTCCTATAACAAGACGCTGGGCAAGTTTCAGCTGCTGGGAATACCGCCGGCGATGCGCGGCATCCCCCAGATCGAGGTCGCTTTCGATATCGACGCAAACGGCATCGTCCACGTATCAGCCAAAGACCTGGGGACCGGACAGGAGCAGAAGATCCAGATAACAGGATCGACCGGCCTCAAGGACGATGATATCAACCAGATGATCAAGGACGCCGAGGCGCATGCTGAAGACGACCATCGTCAGCGCGAGCTTGTCGAGGCGAAAAACAATGGCGAGAACCTGGTCTACTCGACTGAAAAATCCATCAAGGAGATGGGTGACAAGGTGGACGAGGAAACAAAGGGCAATATCGAAAGCGCCATCAGCGATCTGAAGAAGTCACTTGAGACCGACGACACCGCTGACATCAAGGCAAAGACTGAGTCCCTGCTCACCGCTTCACACAAGCTGGCCGAGGCAGTCTATCAGCAGGCCCAGTCCTCCAGCGGCGCCGGTGAATCTGGCGCGCCTGAGTCGGACGAAGACGAAGTCGTCGAAGACGCCGACTACGAGATCATCGATGAAGAAGACAAGAAGAAATAGGTCTCTGGAGGACCTTCGAATATGACAGAAGACCACAAAAAAGCAAAAGCCGCGGAACAGCAGGAGCATGATTCCGCGGCGCCGGAAAAAGTCGGACATGTGAAAAGCAAACATGATGACATCAAACATTCAAAGGCAAATCCAGAAGGATCGACAGCTGAAATATCCGCTGAAATGCTTGAAGAAGTAGTGCGCGAGCGGGATGAGTACCTGGACTCGCTCCAGCGCCTGCAGGCCGAATTCGCGAATTTCCGCAAGCGCGTGCTGCGTGAGGGCGAACAACATTCGCAACAGGCCTCTATCAGGGTCATCGAGGAACTTCTGCCGGTGCTGGACAACTTCGAGCGTGCGATGAAAGCTGCTGCCGAACACGACGAAAAACTGCTTGAAGGTGGCGTCGAACTGGTTTACAACCAGTTGCGCGACATACTCACCCGGCGCGGGCTTTGCGAAATAGAAGCTGAAGGAACCGCCTTCGATCCCAACCAGCACGAAGCGGTCATGTGCAAGCCGTCTGATAGACACGAGGAAGGTACCGTCACGGATGTTCTGGAAAAGGGTTACCAGGTCAATGAAAAAGTCGTCCGCCCCGCGAAAGTGATCGTATCCGCCAGCCCCGAAGAGGACAGCGGACCGAATTCCACGTGATGAGCGTTGGAGGATCTCTATAAAATAATCGGCGTTGACAAGGGCGCGTCCCAGGCGGATATCAAGAAAGCGTATCGCAAGCTGGCGCGCAAGTACCATCCGGATGCCAATCCGGACGACAAGAGCGCCGAGTCGAAGTTCAAAGAGATTTCAGCTGCTTACGATGTGCTTTCAGACCCCGGTAAGCGCAAGCAATATGATGCGGGCCCGGCATTCTATGGTTCCGGGGGACCCGGCGCCGGCCAGGGTTTCGATCCTTCGATGTTCAGGGACATCTTTCGCGGCGCCCAGGGAGCGGGAGGCCAGGGCAGAGCCGGGGCGGGCGGGTTCTCCAGCATATTCGACATGTTCGGCGGTGGTGGTGGAGGTGCAGCTCCCGAACGTGGCTCAGACCTGACCTACATCCTCAACCTTTCCTTCGACGACGCCCTCAAAGGTTTCACCACAAAGATCGCTGTGGATAAAAATATCCAGTGCTCTGCCTGTCATGGCGTCGGCGCGGAACCGGGAACATCTCCGGTCACCTGCCCGGATTGCGGTGGCCGCGGCGTCATCGCCCAAAACCAGGGATTTTTTGCTCTGAGTCAGCCATGCATGCGCTGCCACGGACGTGGTTCTATCATCGAGAAACCATGCCATCGATGCTCAGGAACCGGAATGGTCCGCGCAACCAAGAAATATACCGTCAAGATACCGGCTGGCATGAGATCCGGCAGCAAGATACGTCTCAAGGGAAAGGGCCAGCCGTCGGCTCAGGGCGGGCATCCGGGCGACCTGTATGTCAAGGTCGAAGTCGCACCAAGCCAGATGTTCCACCGGCGTGGTGACGACCTGATAATCACTCTGCCGGTATCATTCCCTGAAGCTGCGCTGGGCGCCAGGGTCGAAGTTCCGACCACGAACGGAAATATATCGCTGAAGATCCCTGAAGGCACCCAGAACGGCAGGATGCTGCGGGTCAAGGATAAGGGAGCTCCACGCCTGAAAGAAGGCGGAAATGGCGACCTGCTGGTCAAGGTAAAGCTTGTGGTACCCACCGACCTCACAAAGGCCCAGAAGGAAGCTATTGAGAACTACGCAAAGTTAAGCACCAGTAACCCACGCGAGGAATCATGAGAATCATGGCCGAAGGCGTCGAACGTAATGGCTGACATGAAGAACAAACAGAATACTACGGCGCTCTTCATGATATCAGTGGCCGCAGAACTGGCCGGCATGCACCCCCAGACGCTCCGCATCTACGAACAGAAAGGGCTCATAAGCCCGGCCCGTACCCCCAAGAACACGCGCCTTTATTCAGAAGAGGACATCCGGCGCCTGAGATATATCCAGCGCCTGACGACTGAACTGGGGATGAATCTCGCGGGTGTGGAGAAAGTCATCGAACTCGAGCAGCATATCGAGGACCTGCATTCCAGAATAGATGAGCTGCGCAGCGAAGTGGTAACCACTACCGAGAGGCTGAAACAGGAAGTCCAGGCGGTTCACAAGAGTTACCGCCGCGAACTCGTCCCGCTTTCGAAGACCGAGATCATAATCACCAGCAGGAAGCACAGGCGGTAGAATCTTTGGATGGTCGGGGTGGGCGGATTTGAACCGCCGACCTCACGGTCCCGAACCGTGCGCTCTACCAAGCTGAGCCACACCCCGATCCGTATAGAAGTTCCTGCGGCTACCGGACAGATGACGGCCCGGGCACCGCTCGATATTGTAGCATGAAAGCGCATCGCATTACGTCTGGACAGAAACAACGCGCAAGACCACCCTGGAGGCATAAAAAGGGACCCCCACTCTGGAAGGCCCCCTTTTTCAAAATATCCTATTCCGTCCCTTATGCAATTCCACTAATCAAAGAGACGTCATATCCTTCCTGCTGCGCCATCAGTTTGAAATCATGCGGGCTGCTGGCAACCGCGGCCGCATCCTGAAGAGTCACGAGACCGTCGCGATACAAAGTCAAAAGCGCCTGGTCGAAAGTCTGCATCCCGTAGTAGTCGCCTTCCTTGATAGCCTCCGAGATCTTGTGGGTCTGTTTTTCATCGAGTATCAGGTCCCTGATGCGCTTCGTCATGACCATGAGCTCGATCGCGGGCACACGGCCCTTGCCATCTGCTCTCGGCAACAGCCTCTGTGAGACAATGCCACGAAGTGAACCGGCCAGCAGAATCCTCACCTGTTTCTGCTGATGCAACGGGAAGAAGTCGATTATGCGATTGATCGTTTCACTGACATCGATAGTATGAAGGGTACTCAGAACCAGATGTCCTGTCTGTGATGCCGTGATCGCTGTACGCACAGTCTCAAGATCGCGCATCTCACCGATGAAGATAACATCCGGATCCTGCCTGAGGACATATCGCAGCGCGGTCGAGTAACTCCGGGTATCGATGCCGATCTCACGCTGGTTGATTATCGATTTATTGTCCTTGTGAAGGATTTCAATCGGGTCCTCAATCGTAACAATATGCCTGCGTACGTTCTGGTTGATACAGTCGATCATCGATGCCAATGTAGTCGTCTTGCCGCTACCGGTTGTGCCGGTCACCAGGATCATGCCCCGTGGTTCAAGTGATAACTTTTTCAGCAGTGGAGGCAGGTGCAGCTCTTCGAAACTGGGGATTTTTCCCACAACCTGCCGCATGGCGATGCTGATGCTGCCGCGCTGTCGAAAGATATTCACGCGGAAACGTCCCACGCCCTCAAGCCCGTAAGCAAAATCTATCTCGTTGTTTTCGGAAAAAGCGGCGATCTGCTTGTCGTACATGACCGTGGCAGCGTAATCTTTCATCTCTTCAGGCGTGATCACCTGTTCGTCGAGCAGGTAGAGCTCGCCATCAACGCGGATGGCGGGCGGGCTGCCTGCCTTCAGATGCAGGTCGGATGCCCCACGCTGCACTACGATCTGCAAAAGTTCATCAACGCTCTTCATGAAATAGCCTCCCTGTCGAAAATCGACCGGTGTGGGATTGCCCTGTCTTCTATCTGCTTATTCGGAAATCCAAGCGCATTCTTAAGGTATTGGAAGCGCGAAACGTCCTGTGTTAAGCTGTTTGTCGCTTAGTTTGAGGCGTCGTCTAATGGTAGGACAGCGGTCTCTGGAACCGCCGGTGGAGGTTCGAATCCTCCCGCCTCAGCCAAAAACCCTCCCATTTGCTTCTCATTCCCTGTTTATTGTTTTTGAATCATCCTTTACTGCCACCCGTGGATTAGCGTGTCTGCAATGCGGGTATATTTGTTCACATTCGCCATCTGAGCCAACGACGAAAAAGGAATCCGTGGATAATCTGCAAAAACAAATGCTATGAATGAAGACAGGCCCAACATAATCTGCAACGGACTGACCAAGTATTATGGGAGCACCCGCGGAATTGAAAACCTCGACCTCGAGGTGGGGCATGGCGAGATTTTTGGCTTCCTTGGGCCGAATGGCGCTGGCAAGACTACTACCATACGCATGCTGATGGGCATGCTGAAGCCTACGAAAGGCTCCGCGCATGTGCTGGGCATGGATGCATGGCGTGAATCGACCCCCATCAAGATGAACGTAGGCCATATTCCTGGAGACGTGCGCCTGTATGAGAATATGCATGTCCACGATCTTATTGATTATATTGACGATTTCAGGCCGGGACCTGACACTTTGAGAGACGAGCTGATTGAGAGACTGAATCTTGATGTAGGCAAAAAGGTCAAGGCTCTTTCCCGGGGAAACCGTCAGAAGGTGGCCATCATACTCGCCATGATGTATGACCCGGAGATCCTCATCCTCGATGAGCCGACGCTCGGCCTCGACCCGCTGATGCAACAGGAGTTCTATACGATTCTGGGTGAGTTCAGGGACCGCGGCCATACCGTGTTCCTGTCTTCGCACATCCTGTCGGAAGTGGAGCGCTCGTGCGACCGGATAGGCATAGTCAGGGATGGACGCCTGGTCGACGTCAGGGCTATCGAGGATTTCCGGCAGAACAAGATCCGCCATATGGACGTCGTTTTCGGCGAGCATGTGGAAACCGGCGAGATTGAGACGCTGCCGCAGGTCGTTTCGGCTGAACGCCTCGACAGCCACATGAGAATCACGGTAAAGGGTGACATAGATGCGCTGATAAAGCTTCTTTCTGCACACAAGGTATTGGACCTGACCTTCACCCAGCCAAGTCTTGAAGATTTTTTCCTGAGCTTCTATGGGCAGTCGGGAGATAAAGATGAATCTTAACCTCCTCAGGAGGAGCATCGCGGACAAACGGCTCTCGATATTGGTCTACGCGATAGGCGTCGCCGCATATGCTGTGATGATTCTTGCGATCTGGCCATCGCTTCGCGAGAACATCAGCGCATTGAATGACTTGTGGCAAAGTTATCCGGAAGGCATCAGGAAGGCGTTCGGCGGCGAGAACATGTCGTTCGCCACATTTGACGGCTTTCTCTCCGTGGAGTACTTCAACCAGATGTGGGTCATCGTGATGACCGCCTTTTCGATAAGCATTGCCACGGGGGCTATCGCTTCAGAGATCGAGAAGGGAACAATGGAGCTGCTGCTGGCGCAGCCTGTTTCCCGGAGATCCCTGCTTCTGACACGGCACTTATTTTTCGAACTGGGGTTGCTGTTTCTGATTGGAGCAACGCTGATCCCGATAGCCATCGGTTCCCCGCTGGTGAGCGGCGACATGAGCCACATGGGCCTGCTCGCATTCGTGGTACCGTCGTTCCTCTTCTTCACGGCGATAGGCTCAGCCACTTTCTTCTTCTCGGTCCTTTTCAACAGCCGCGGGACGGCGATCTTTGTCTCGCTCGGGATCATAATCATCTCCTACGCGCTGGATATCCTGGCCAAGATAAACGATACGATCGGCAACGTGCATTTTCTGTCAATCTTTTATTACTGGGATCCCTATCGCTACCTGCACGATATTGATTTTGCCTGGGGTGATATCGCGGTTCTGGTGACGATAACCCTGATCAGTACTGCCGCCGCGGTATACCGGTTTGAAAGGCGTGACATCGCTGTGTAAGATATGCAGGTTGAATCCATCCAGGTTCAACTTCGGAATACTTCGTGGCGCATTCGTCTAGTGGCCCAGGACGCCGCCCTCTCACGGCGGTAGCAGGGGTTCAAATCCCCTATGCGCTACCATTAAACTGCTTTTAATCATTCCCCTGCCAAAGGGATGATGTGCTGTTTAATCATCGTGTCGGAAACAGATCGCCTTTATTAATTATGAGGCCTGTTCCATACCACACACAGGCCTTGCGTATCAGCCATCGTGCGAGGCACACCGACACGGTAAGATGATTCCCTTAATCACGGGTGCACATAATCAAAAACATGCAAATCGTGGGTCGATGACATATCGGTCCTGAAATATTCGGCCAGGACTGACCCGAAAGAAAAAGAGGGATTAAGGGATCAGGCGGTAATCTTCAGGATAAGCCATTTCGGGTTATTGAATGGCAAGGCATATAAGGGGACGGTCAATGGCCATTATCGAAACAAAGAACCTGACAAAGTATTACGGCAAGTCAAAAGGCATCAAGGACGTCAGCCTGAGCGTTCAAAAGGGCGAGATACTCGGCTTTATCGGCCCGAACGGCGCAGGCAAATCCACGACCATACGCATCCTGCTTTCACTAATCTATCCGACCAGCGGCAGCGCCACGATATTCGGCAAGGATGTTATTCAGTACGGCCCCGAAATAAAGCGCGATATCGGATACCTTCCATCCGAGGTTTTTTATTACGAAAACATGCGGGTCAAGGATTTGCTTGAGTATTCCGCCAGTTTTTATAAAAAAGACTGCTCGAAACGCATCATTGAGATATCCGGACTGCTCAAACTCGATCTCACCAAAAAGATAGACGACCTTTCCTACGGCAATAAAAAGAAGGTCGGGATCGTCCAGGGTCTGTTGCACGACCCCGAACTCATAATGCTCGATGAACCGACCGGCGGACTCGACCCGCTGATCCAGAAGAACTTTTTTGAGCTGCTCAGGGAAGAAAGCAGGGAAGGAACGACGATATTCTTTTCATCGCATATCCTGAGCGAAGTACAGAAGATCTGCGATCGCGTCGCGATTATCAAGGATGGCGAACTGATCAACATAGAGTCAATGGAACACCTCATCCAGAACAACTACAAGCGCATTCATCTGACGACCAGGGAAAAGGCGGAAGATGGACTTTTCAAACTACCAGGGGTTAGTGACCTCTCAGTTGAGAAGAATCAGGTGAGCTTTCTCTACAAGGGTGACGTAAATACCATTTCCAGAATTCTGGCGCAGATCGACCTTGTCGATCTGATTGTCGGCGAGCCGGACCTGGAAGAGATCTTCATGCACTATTACAGGTGATCCTTATGAATATCCTCAGACATGAACTCAGGCAGAACAGGAATTCGACAATCATATGGACCGTTTCACTTATAGCTATCGCCGGCATGTACATTTCGATTTATCCATCGATTTCCCAGAGTACCGATTATTCCAACCTTGTAAATAATTTTCCCGCAGCGTTCAAAAAGACGTTTGGGATAAGCGACTCATTTATGACGGCTTTTTCGGGCCTGTACGCCGTTGTGCTCAACATGGTTTTGCTGGCGGGCGCGGTGCAGGCCATGAATCTCGGCACAAATATTACCTCCAGGGAAATGCGGGACAGAACGGCGGACTTTCTGCTTACCAAGCCAGTCAGCCGGATGTCAGTTCTGCGTCAAAAGCTGCTCTCGGTTTTCATGCTGACCGTTGTGACAGACATTGTTTTCCTGGCCGTGGGCTGGGGTTTGATCCAGGCGCTGCTAAACGATCAGTACCAATTCAGTACGTTTATTTCAAGCTCGCTGAGCCTCTCGCTTATTCAAATATTTTTTATTGCATTCGGGATTTTGCTCGGCGCTGTGTTGCCAAGGATAAAATCAGTGATCGCTGTTTCCCTGCCCGCGGTGTTTGGTTTTTATACTTTCGGGATGCTCGATACGGTGATCGGTGAAGAAAAGATCAAGTTCCTGACCCCTTTCAAGTTTTTTAACTTAAACACGCTGACCGCCGGAGGCGGTTATGAAATCGGAATGCTTGCTTACCTGGCCGCATTGACTGCCGGCGCGGTGATCGCAAGTTTTGCGATCTACCAGAAGAAGGATATTCGCGCGCTATGAGGTCCGACAGATGAACATTTACCTGATTGAGCTGAAGAGTTACAGAAAGTCCCTCATCTTCTGGTCGCTGGCCGTTATTGGTTATTTACTTGCGGCGATGAGCAAGTACCAGGGCTACAGCAAATCAGGCACATCGATGACCGAGTTATTAAACAGTCTTCCGGCAGGGCTCAGCTCATTCATTGGCGCCAGTACTCTTGACCTCCAGACTGCCGGCGGGTTCTTTGCGATGACGGTCATGTATCTTTCCGTCATGCTTGGAGTCCATGCGGTTTTACTCGGTTCAGGCATCATTTCAAAAGAAGAGATAGATAAAACCATCGAATTCCTGATCACGAAACCAGTGTCGAGGAGTCGTGTGTTGTTCTCCAAGCTTCTGGCGGGTCTCACCATCATCGCCACTCTGAATATCATCACGCTCATATCGTCAATCATAACCATGGCGGCATTCAATGAAGGCCCGTCAATAAACGGAGACATAGTATTTCTTATGCCGTCCGTTTTCTTCGTACAACTGTTTTTCCTTGTTGTGGGCGCCTCGTTCGCGACGATCATGCGCAGGCCAAAACGGGTAGGGATGTTATCTGCCTCAGTATTACTTGCAACCTACATTATTTCTGCATTTGTGGACATTACTGACAGGTTCGGTTTTCTGAAATATATGACTCCGTTCAAATACTTCGATGCGAAAATAATATTTTCCGAGCACAGCTACAACATGGCCTACATAATCATCACGTTATCGATAGTGACCATACTGCTTGCATTATCCAGGTTCGCATACAAGAAAAGGGACTTTTATATCTGAGCTGTAACGGGAAGATTCTGACTTACTGAATGTTTCAACCGCGGAGTGGATGAATATCATAAATGTGTAGTTAACAACGACCGGGGCAGTTTAGCATTACGCGGCCGGAACATGTTCACCCAAGCAGATTCCTCGAGGCTCCCAGTCTCGCCAGGCATTCTTCCTTGCCCAGCATGGACAGTGTCTCGAACATGCCCGGCGTTATCGTCTTGCCGCTGACGGCTATCCGGATCGGCTGCAGAAACTTGCCTGTCTTGATCTCCATGTCATCGGCCGCCGCCCTGAGCGCCGTCTCGATTGTTTCGATATCGAAGGCATCCAGATCATCCAGCACTTCGGCGACACGTTTGAGCACCGCCGGGGCATTCTGATCCTTGCGCAGCCGGTCAAGTGCCTTTTCCTCGAACTCCAGCGGCAGGAAAAAGAAGTCAGTAAGCTCGACAAAATCGGCCAGCGTCTTCATCTTCTCCTGGACGAGGGGAATCATGTCCATGATCGTCGGCCTGCCATCGGTTCCTGTCATGCCGGCCAGCCGTGTGTCCTTCAGGAAATCTTCCATCCGTGCGGCAAGCTCAGACACTTCCATCGAGCGTATGTAATGGCCGTTCATCCACAGCAGCTTCTCATTGTCGAAGACGGCTGCCGTGCTTCCCGTTCTTTCGAGGGTAAACTTCTCAACCAGGTCATCGATCGTAAACAGTGTTGTTTCACCATCAAAACTCCAGCCGAGCAGGGCAAGGTAATTGCAGATGGCCTCGCGGAGGTACCCCTGGATGCGGAACTCCTCGACAGACGAGGCGCCATGCCGCTTTGAAAGAGGTGACTTGTCGGGACCCAGGATCAGAGGCAGATGAGCGTATTGCGGCGGCGCTTCATCGAGCGCCTTGAACACAAGCAGCTGCCTGGGGGTATTGGGAAGATGGTCGTCACCGCGAATGACATGGGATATCCGCATGGCGGCGTCGTCGACGGCTACAGCATAATTGTAGGTCGGTACCCCGCTTGAGCGCACCAGGATGAAATCTCCCTGAAGCGAGTTATCAAACTCCACATCGCCTTTGACGAGGTCATGGACTACTGTCACGCCAGCATCGGGTGTCCGCAGCCTGATTACCGCCTCGCGCCCGGCTTCGCGCAGCTCTTTTTCCGCTTCAGCCGTGAGTTCGCGACAGCGACCGCCGTATACATAAGGCCTGCCTGCCTCCCTGGCGGCCCCACGCTCCCTCTCAAGCTCTTCGGGAGTGCAGTAGCATCTGTATGCCTTCTTCTCCTCCAGCAGGCTGCTCACCGCCTTCTGGTAAATATCAACTCTCTCCATCTGCCTGTAGGGACCATAGTCGCCCCCCACTCCGGATCCTTCGTCCCATTCAAGCCCAAGCCATCTGAGGCTGGTTATTATCTGATCGATAGCCTCCTGTGTCGACCTTGAAAGGTCGGTGTCCTCGATCCTCAGGACGAAGCTTCCTCCGTGTGAGCGCGCATACAGCCAGTTGTAAAGAGCTGTGCGGGCTCCACCCACGTGCAGATAACCCGTCGGGCTGGGAGCGAATCGCACCCGCAATGTCTTTGGATCATCGTTCAATGTCATCCTCTTCGTATCCGTTTCATGTGATCTTTATTCGAGCGATATCCGGTCTTTCAGCATGGAAGTCTCTCATAAAAAAGAGCCCGATAAAAACCGGGCTCTTTTTGAATGTGTTATTTTTTTACTTTTAATACCTGGCGGCGCCCCGGTATGAACCTCCACCGGAAACGGGCGCTATCTGAACCACTTCACCCTCGAAGGGAGCGTGGATCATGCTGCCGCCACCGATGTAGATGCCCACGTGGCTTATTCCTCCGTAACCGAAGAACACGAGATCCCCCGGAGCAAGGTCACCATAGCTGATCGGCGTTCCTGCGGAATACTGTGCAGCAGCGGTTCGCGGCACGGAAATTCCCATCTGACCGAAGACTACCACTACGAGACCTGAGCAATCCATGCCTGAAGGTGATGCGCCGCCCCATACATATGGCACTCCGAGGTACTGCATCGCGATTCCTGCGGCACCGCCGGCTGTCGATACCGGCGCTGGACCATAACTGCCGCCGCCATCGTACGACTCGCCTCCGCCGCCAGAGCTTGCCTGCGCGTTAAGGGCTGCCTGCTGCGCTGCCTGCTCCTGCGCCTGAAGAGCTGCTATTTCGCTTTCGAGGCCTGAGAGCATCTGCTTGCGCTGTCCCAGCCCTGACTCGATCTCGGACTTCTCAGTCTCAAGCTGTGAAACCAGAGTTTCCTGCCTGGCCTTGTCGCTTGCCAGCTGAACCTGGGCTTCTTCGACCTGCGCCTTGAGCATCTTCACCTGTTCGAAATCGTCACGATCCTGTTCGCTCACCTTTGTCAGCATGTCGAACTTCGTGAGGAATTCATTCAGGTCGTTGGTTTCCATCAGAACATCCAGGACCTCAACCGAACCGTTGCGGTATATCTTGACCACACGCTTCGCAAGCCTGTCCTGGGTCACATCGAGAGTTTTCGCCGTTTCTTCAAGCTGGGCTTCATTCGATTCAATCCTTGTATCTATGCTTCCCAGTTCCGAATTGGCTGCGTTATAACTCTCTACCTTTGCCTCCAGCTGTCCGTTCAGCACGGCCAACTCGGACCGCACAGACTCAGCCTGTGACTGCTTGGATGTTACGTCACCCGCGGGATCGGCACCTGCGAATCCGGCAAAAACCGTGAGAGCGGTGATTCCGATTAAGGGGAGACAGATTAAGAAGACTGTGATGAGTCTTCGGGGATTCTTTTTTGGGGAGGAGCTTCTAGGGGAGATTTTGCTAATTCCTGATAATGAATTTATGTTTACCCTGATTTCCTTCGCCTCCTTTAGGACGGCCTTCTGGCGTCGTTCAGTTGGCTTTATCCTTCTCTAAAACCTTGTGAACCTTAACAGGGCATATTTCGGAAGTCAAATTATGCTAGGTGTTATCCCGGATATACTGATGTTAATCCCGCAAATAGCGAGATTTTTATGGTGATTAATCACTATCAGGTGTCAAAATACCTGTTTATTCCAGCGAGGATGGCCTCGGCTTCAAGGCGTGAGAGTTCTTCGATGTCCATCTTCCCAAGCCCGGGACTTGAGATAAATACCGGCTCGATCTGTACGGCTGTCATCTCCGTCTCCCTGAGTACGGCGAAATTCCGTCCCATGGCCGGGAGTTCGGGCACATCCAGGTTCGCGGCCAGAGCGGTGACGATATGCTGGGCCAGCATCCTGCCCGCTTCAGAGAAATATCCCTGGCGGCTGAAGAAATATGCAGTGGCTCCCTGCGCCAGAGGGCTCGGATTGCTGTTGTGGTGGATGCTGATGAAGATGTCAGCCCCGGCGGCGTTCGCCACCAGCGGACGTTCATACAGGGGAACGGCTTCATCCCTGTCCCGTGTCAGCACTACATTCACTCCCATGGATTCCAGCGCCCTTCCCAACGCCAGCGCTACCGAAAGGTTTATATCCTTCTCAATTATGCCGGTATCCGCCACGGACCCGGAATCGTCACCGCCATGGCCTGGATCGATGGATATCGTCGTTTCCGCCAGGGACCTGCCTCCGGCACTGCCGCCGTTGCGGTCGGGAATCTTCGCTTCCGCTGAATGGGGCTCGCCGTCCTTGGTCACCTTGTCCATGACCTTGAGGACGGATTCATCCACCATGCCATCCATGACCAGGCCGGCATTACGCTGGAAATCCAGCACCGCTCTCTCCGTCAGAGAACCGAATATTCCATCCTCCGGCCCGGCATTGAAACCAAGGCAGTTCAAAGAACGCTGCAGCACCAGGACATCGGCTCCGCGAAATGGCGGTATGCGAAGGTACAGAAGCCTCTCCCCCGGTTCATTGCCCGCCTCGACCAGCTCACACCAGGTGTTGTCGGACACGATGCCATCGACGAGCAGGCCGCATTCCTGCTGGAACATCAGGACAGCATTCTCGGTGTCATCGCCGAAATAGCCATCGACACCATCGGTCCCGACGCTGTATCCAAGCCCACAGAGCCTGGACTGGACGTCGAGAACCTCCTTGCCCCTGTCTCCCGGTTTGAGTGTTCGCACGCGGAGTTCCTTGCAGAATAATTTCGCGCCCCGCAAAGGCGGAGCCTTGTATCACGATAAACCGTCAGCGCCCTGTCAACAACCCGGCGATGTCAGAAACTAAGATTAATGGTTGGGATGCCCGGGTTCAAGCCGGACCCCGAGCCAGGGAACACGCATGCCGCCACCCGACCTCACGCTTCCCGCTATGGCGGCCTGGACGAGCCGCTTTGAATCAGCGATTGCGCCCGGCAGCTTCCGGCCACGGGCAAGATAACACGTAAGCGCCGCAGAAAACAGGCAGCCGGTGCCATGAAATTCTGTTCCTTCCCCTGAACGGGTGCCTTCAAAAGCCTCGATATCCGCTCCATCGTAAAGTACATCCACAGGTTTTCCCGGCCAGTGGCCGCCGGTCACGCAAGCGGCACGAGCCCCCATCGCCACCAGCTCTTTCGCGGCATCTTCGGCATGCCCGGGCTTCTTAATCCTTACGCCGGTAAGCAGCTCCGCCTCTTTAAGGTTGGGCGTAATCACCCTGCACAATGGGATCAGGCGTGATTTAACAAGCTCGACGCCTTCATTATCAATAAGTGGTGTGCCCGTCGAGCTCACAATCACAGGATCAATTACGAAAACACCGGCTTTTTTGCCCTCCACGAATTCCGCGATCGTCTCAACCGCCTCACCAGTCGCCAGCATCCCCGTTTTCGTAGCGGCAAGAACCGCGTCCTCCGCGACCGCGTCCAGCTGGCTGGCGATATCCTCTCCTGAAAGAGCAGACACTTTTTTTACTTCCTGCGTGTTTTGTGAAGTAACCGCGGTAATCACGCTGAAGCCATACACGGCAAGATAATTGAACATCCTCAAATCGGCCTGGATGCCCGCGCCGCCGCAAGGGTCGGAGCCGCCCACCGAAAGCACTGAAAGTGGCGGCATGTTATCCATTGTCCGCAAAGTGTTCAAAACCATGGGGTGGGAAATGGCGGGAACTACCGTCCGCTCCTGTTATATGCAATCCTGCCGTCCTGGAAACTATCTCGCCGATCTGTGTTACAGGAACACCGGCTGCATCCTCGATCGCGCGGGAAAGTTCATCGTGTTTCGCTGGCGGAAGCGTAAAAAGAAGTTCGTAATCCTCACCGCCGGTCAAAACAAGATCTTCCAGATCCCAGCCGTTTGCAACCGCTGCCTGACGCAACTCGGGATGAACCAGAAGATCCTCGAATGCGACAACGGCCCCAACCTGGCTCTGATCGCAGATATGCTTTAAATCGCTTGCCAGTCCATCGCTCAGATCTGTCATTGCAGTCACACCGGCCTCCCTCGCCGCGATCCCCGCGGAAATACGGGCTGTGGGTGAGATGAAGGCATGATGCAGCTGAGGCCAGGTTTCAGACACTCCGGCATCAACCAGTCTCAGCCCGGCGGCGGCGCAGCCAACGTAACCGGTAACGCAGATCCTGTCGCCGACACGGGCGCCGTTTCTCAAGGTTGCTTCTCCCGCGGGCACCCAACCTCCGACAGTGATGCTGATTACCATACCTTCGTCTGAAGCGGATGTATCGCCGCCGATTATGGTCACGCCCGACTCAGTCGCAAGTTCCTTGATGCCATCACAAATGCCAATTACAAAATCTACGCGGGTTTTTGGATTACAGGCAATAGAAAGTAGTGCGTGGCGAGGCGAAGCTCCCATTGAGGCGATGTCGCTGAGATTTACCGCAAGACTTTTTCTTCCTAACTGCCTGGAAGTTTGCCATGCGGTCTTAAAGTGGATGCCCTCCGCCATCAGGTCGGTCGTCCATACTTCCTGCGACTTTGCGTCTGGCGGCTCGATGACCGCGGCGTCGTCACCTATTCCAACAGCAACCGATGGCGCCTGGACCTCGAAGAGATCCCGCATTTTTTCCAGCAGAGCCTCTTCACCAAGCCTGGCTACTAACAACCTGAAATCTCACCAGCTTTCACACCCAGGTATTCAGATACTAGCTTCATGGCACACAGGTCACCACACATGCTGCATCCATCAACGGAACCGCTTTCCCTGTCTTCGTAAACAGCCCTCGCAGTGGCGGGATCGATCGAAAGGCTGATCTGGCCTTCCCAGTCCAGAGCTTTCCTGGCTTTTGCCATCCGGATATCCCATTCCATTGCGCCAGGGATCCCTTTGGCAATATCAGCAGCATGAGCTGCCAGCCTGGAGACGACGACCCCCTGCCTGACATCGTCGGGGCCCGGCAGGCCCAGATGTTCGGCGGCCGTTACATAGCATAGATAGTCAGCCCCGGCCGCGCCGGCGAGAGCCCCGCCGATCGCAGCGGTCACGTGATCATACCCGGGAGCAATATCCGTTACGAGCGGTCCGAGGACATAAAGCGGAGCGCCACCGGTAAGTTTTTTTGCGATTTTAATATTTGCCTCGATATCCTGGAGCGGCACGTGTCCAGGTCCTTCGATGATTGCCTGCACACCCGCCTCGCGCGCCATCCTGGCGAGCCTGCCTAGGGTAGCCAGTTCCGTCATCTGGGCACGGTCACTGGCGTCGGCCAGACAGCCGGGTCTGAGACCATCACCCAGGCTTATCGTCACGTCCTCATGCGCCAGGATCTCCAGCAGTTGTTCAAAATTCTCGAAAAAAGGGTTTTCCCGATCATGGTGCAGCATCCACGCGATCATAAAAGAGCCACCGCGGCTGACTACGTCCATTATCCTGCCCTGAGCCTGCAGCTCGTCAATGGCAGCTCGTGTCAGACCGGCATGGATGGTCATAAAATCAACACCCTCGGACGCGTGACGCCTTACCATGGAGAAAAGGTCATCACTGTCCATAGACACTACGCTCCCGCTTTTGTCTATGGCTTCAACGGTCGCCTCATATATAGGAACCGTTCCGAAGGGAATCTCACAGCTGGAGATAAGCTTGCGCCTGAGAGCCGTGACGTCGCCACCGCACGATAGGTCCATCACGGTATCCGCCTTGGCATCGATAGCGGCGGCAAGTTTCTCAAGCTCCATTTCGATGGAAGCGGCTTCACTTGAGGAGCCGATGTTGGCGTTCACCTTGGTTTTAAGCCCCGAACCGATTCCTGTGCCGAGGACTTTCCTGCCGGTATTACCCGCGGGTACAACGACCGTGCCTTTCAGCATGTTCTCAGCCATGACCTCAACATCGACGCCTTCAGCCGCCGCTGCCTTTGCAACCCCGGGCGGGACCACGCCGGTTTTCAAAATATTGAGAACGGTAGATTTACCCATCATCTTCCTTTGCCCGTCGCGGCCTGTCCGATTTTCTTCCTCGCCTTGTCGAGCGCCTGCCGAAGCGCGGATGTCGCGGAATACATGTCTTCGGCCATGCAGACCGCAGCTACGAGGGCGATTCCATCGGCTCCAGCCTCGACACATGCAGCCATATTGTCAGCATTGATGCCGCCGATAGCTATGACAGGAATGCTTACAACGGCCTTGACCTTTGCAATCCGGGCGATACCGATTTCAGGTTCTCCCGGTTTGGTGTCAGTTGCATAGACCGGCCCCACTCCAACGTAGTCCGCGCCTTCGCGCTCGGCTTTAATCGCTTCCGCAGGCTTGCCGGAAGAGCTGCCGATGATGACCTCAGAACCGAGCATCCTGCGGGCGGCAGCTATGGTGATGTCGTCGGGTCCAATATGGAGCCCTTCGGCTTTTGATGCCATGGCGATACCAACATGATCGTTGATTATCAGCGGTATACCCGCTTCCAGTGTGAGCGCATGAATAGCATTCGCGATCTTTAAGGCTTCTCCCATGGCGCGTTTCTTGACGCGGAGCTGGATCGCCGAAGCTCCACCCTCGATTGCAGCTGCGGCGACCTCATAATGGTCGCGTCCCAGTTCCGGCACAGACTTGGTTATCACATACAGTCCGAAGTCCATTATCACCCATCCGTCCTTGCTCGATGATTGTTCAGTTACTCATGCTTACAGCAAAAGTCGCTTTCCATCTGCGCCCGGGTCAACTCATGCTGACAGTGGGCGTTTATGTTATGGAAACCCGTATTACACGGTTCCTGCATGATAAGGTCTGTCGGCTATATCCAAGGTTCCTGTTAGCCGGCACATGAAGATAATATGTAAGCTCTCGATCCGGGATTTGTCTTTGGCGATGAGCAAACTGTATTTGCCTGACAGGATGCGGGAATCACATATCAGCCCGAAAACTGCCTTTTTGCCGCCTCTGCCCCAGGCTTCTTCGCCCACTTATACAGCCTTATCTTCCGTACCGTTCTACCCACATCGCTTCAAAGCCAACCGTCCTGGCAAGCCCCCGCTGCCGCAATAAAAAACCGTCCCATCTCGTGGCACGGCTCTTCCCTGCATAAAAAGAGTCATCCCTGCGCTGGCATTATCCGGATCAGGTTCATGGGGTCAGTAATGGATATCACTTTCTCAGCCGCTGGCTCGCAGCTCCCCCTGTATGTATAGCTGGGATTATATCATCCGGAGGATACCTCTCAAAGGGAGGGAAATAAAAAAGCAGGCTTAATCGCCCGCGTTGAAACAAATGATTGAAGCTTTCGCTCTTATACAGGACCATTGAAGGTCCGGCTGATTCAGGCTGCGTCCTGTCCTATTGAGACTATTTTGGCATCCTGTGATTGTCCGGTAACGATATTCTGGCTCATCATGGCCGATGCTGAAGAGAACTGCAGCCGTACAAGCGAATCCGTACTCTCAAATTCCTCACCACAAATCTCACAGAATCCCCATTGATTGACAGAACCTGCGGATAAACATATGTCACAGTCATACATTTTCATCTTACCGAACCTCCTGCCTGCATTGCCGTCTTGCCTGGCGCCCGACCCGCAATGAAAGCCTAAACGGTGGCTAAAGTAAATGATATAAGGGAATGACCTTACATATACTGAAGAACTACCCCGATTATGGAATTGCCAAACAACCGGCCTGAAGATTCTCTGATCTGACAAAAAAAGATGAGAAATAATGAAAAAACGCTATTTGTTCAAACCGGGACTTCCGGAAATCGGACAAAATGGCATATTCTCTTCAGCCTTGATAAACAAATCCACAAGCTCGGGATCAAACTGGCTGCCTTTGTTTGCCAGAAGCTGGTTTCTGGCCTTTTCAGGTGAAAGCGCTTCCCTGTATGGCCTGTTCGAAGTCATTGCGTCGAATGCATCGGCGACGGCAATAATACGCGCTCCAAGCGGGATATCTTCTTTTTTCCTGCCCTCGGGATAACCGCCGCCGGAATATCTTTCGTGATGGTACCTTACCATCTCCAGAATCTCACGGTCCCTGATAATCGGTTTGAGTATCTTCTCACCAGCGGCCGAATGCTCCTTGATGCGATCGAACTCTTCATTGGTGAGCTTTCCCGGTTTCAGCAATATCTCCTCGGGAACGCCGATCTTTCCAATATCATGCACAAGCCCCGCGAAACGGATCTTGTCTATCGCCTCACTCGCAAGACCCCGCTCAGTGGCAAGCGTAACCGCGATCTCCGTAACCCTTTTTGAGTGTCCATTAGTATAAGTATCTTTGGCATCGAGTGCTTCCGCCAGAGCCATAACCGCACCCAGGAAAGTCTCCCGGATCTCCTCCGTCTGCTCCTGCACCTTTTTTTCAAGGTCATCCTTGTATTCACGGTTCGTTATCAGGAGATTCCTCTTCTCCATAGCCCTGTCAACGCTCATAAGAACCTCGACAAGGTTAAAGGGCTTGGTAACGTAATCATAAGCGCCCAGTTTCATGGCGTTGATTGCGGTCTGGGTGTCTGCCACCGCCGTTACCATGATCATCGCGGTATCTGGACTCTTTTCCCTGACTTCCCCGAGCAGATCTATACCGGATTTGCCCGGCATCATTATGTCGGAAATCACAAGGTCGATGGAATCGCCCTCCATCAGTTCGAGAGCCGTGTCGACATCGCATGCAGTAGCACAATCGTACCCCTCCTGCGACAACGTCCTTCGCAGGATCTCGCGCACTGTTTCCTCGTCATCCACTATCAGCACTCTTGCTTTTTCAGTTTTCATTTTTTTTCATCACCTTATGAAGAGTTTCCCTCAATTCGTGCAGGTTAAACGGTTTTACAAGATAAACGTTTCCTGTTTTATCAAGATAGTCCTTAATATCAACGCTTGCGGTATCTCCCGTCATGAATACGACATTAGCGGCCAGGTTTGGATCGATCTCGCGAATTCTACTGTGCAGTTCCCTTCCGTCCATTTCCGGCATTTTCATATCGGTGATTACATTGTCGTAGCTGGCGTTTGATAATTTCTTTAAGGCAAGGCGTCCATTTTTAGCTACATCGACTCCGTGGCCGTCCATCGTGAAAATATCCGTCAACAGCTCAACTATGGCGGGTTCCTCATCACATGCACTATGCTTACGACTCTTCCATCGATGGCCTTTATCGGATTTTCGGAAAGGCGGAATGTTTTGCCTAACCCAGGTTCCTCGACTTTTTCGATGCATATCCCTGAACCATGGCGCTCATCAGGAATATCAGTACCACCCCTAGAACCAGCAGTGTAATTTTTTCCACGATTCCGTGGTTGATGGTCAAACGCGCCATATCATTGGCTTTCATTGCCGAATATTGATCTGCGTGATCGCGGTGTTTGATTTTATTTAACATATAGTTCTTTTGTGGTTTGTTGACCATATATATATATAAATTTGGCAAATTCCGGGTAAGTAATCGCACTACAAGGAGAGACCGCCTCCCACCCTAGTAAACGCCCATCGGCAGGAATTTTACGATTCTTGACTAACTGGTAACTTGTCAAAGCGGATGTGCGACGGTCGCTATACATGTTTTTCGTTTGACCTTTGCTGATTTTGGTTATTAGATTATGTCAGCAGGTGTAACGCGATAACGCACAACCGGTGCAAACTCTCCAAGGAGGCTTCATATGGCGGCAAAGAAAACAGCAACCAGGAAGAAGGCAGCAGCAAAGCCGAAGGCAAAAACCGCGTCGAAGAAAACAGTTGCGGCTCGCAAGCCGGCGGCGAAGAAAACAGCAGCCAGGAAGACTGCTGTGAAGAAGAAGACCACCGCCAGGAAACCAGCGGCCAGGAAAACCGCAGCACGCAAGCCGGCGGCCAAGAAAGCTACTGCGGCTCGCAAGCCGGCGGCGAAGAAAACAGCAGCCAGGAAGACTGCTGTGAAGAAGAAGACCACCGCCAGGAAACCAGCGGCCAAGAAAACCGCGGCACGCAAGCCGGCGGCCAAGAAAGCTACTGCGGCTCGCAAGCCTGCGGCGAAGAAAACAGCAGCCAGGAAGACTGCTGTGAAGAAGAAGACCACCGCCAGGAAACCAGCGGCCAAGAAAACCGCGGCACGCAAGCCGGCGGCCAAAAAGACGGCAGCAAGGAAACCTGCCGCCAGAAAAAAGGCAGCTTCCAAAAAAACCAAATAATCAGCCGTCAAAGCAACAATTAATAAAGCTGACGATTGATAGCCATGCAGCATACATATAACCGCTGATCCCATGGAATTATTCGAAACCATCAGGGAGCGGCGGAGCTATCGCGGTTTTTCCAGTAGAGAGGTTGAAGAAGCGAAGATCGATATGATCCTCGAGGCCGCAAACATGGCGCCTTCTCCAGCCAACAGCCAGCCGTGGGAATTTATCGTGATATCGGGAAAGGCTGCGCGAGAGCAGATATTCAGTCTTTCAAATACTGCTTTGGAAAACGGCATTGTTGAAGTGCATGGTTTTTCCTATATACGGCCGGTTCCACGATCGGATGGCATCGGGGAGGAAAGCAGGTCCTCCCCTGGTTATTCTCTGGATTTTCTTCGGAGTGTACCGGTAATTATCGCAGTAGTCGGACTTCCGCAGACTGGTATCCGTCAGATCATGCGCGAAAGGGTTCAGGACGGCTACAAGTACGCCTGCGCCGCCGCCATACAGAATATGCTCCTGGCAGCGCAGGCGCAGGGGCTCGGCAGCCTCTGGTATACATTCTTCGATGGAAATCTCGTCAGCCGCTATCTACACATAGAAGATACAAAACATCTTGTCGCTCTCGTGTGTATTGGATACCCCGGAGATCACAAACCCACCGCTCCTGGAAAAATCCCTCTTGCTCGCAAAGTGAGACGCTTTGACTGACATCAAGGTACTGGGAATACTGGGAAGCCCCCGACATAATGGTAACTCGGATATACTTCTCGACCAGGCTTTAAAGGGCGCGGTCGAGGCTGGAGCAAAGACAAGAAAAGTCAGCCTTAATGACCTGCTTTTTTCCAGTTGTATCGAATGCAATGACTGTTTTGAATCCGGTGAATGCAGCCTGACTGACGATATGGATCAGGTCTATGAAGCGATCGAGCTGGCGGACCGCATCATACTGGCCGCACCGATGTTCTTCATGGCGCTTCCAGCTCAGGCAAAAGCGATGATCGACCGGTGCCAGCGTTACTGGGCGAGCAAGTATGTACTTAAGGAACCTTTTCCCAGGCCTGCGGATAGCCCGCGCAGATTCGCGGCATTTATAGGAATTGGAGCTACCAGGGGTTCACAGCTTTTCGATGGAACGGTACTTACGCTGAAATATTTCTTCGATGCCATAGATATGGAGCCAAGGGAGGACCTCTATCTTTTTGTCCGTGGTGTGGACTATCAGGGTGAGATAAATGAAAGAAAGGATTCTCTCCAGGCCGCCTACGATCTTGGCAGGTTCATAGCCGGTCTGGAATAACCGGATCAGACATGCCGGGATTTTCGGTGTGCAGCAAATGTGCTTGCGCGACGATTCGTCTTTCTGATTCATTGTACGGGTCCTGGGCGATACGCCGGTCAACAATTACTGTAACCTCAGGCGAACTTATCGACAGTTCCCTGCAACGTCTCTGCAGGTAGGGCATTCTCCTGTCAACTATAAGAAGATTGCCTGCGCCGGTATGAACCAGCGCCGATTTAAAACCACAAAACCTGCAGCTGCAGAATTCAGCAGCTGATAACTCGTGATTTTTTTCCTGACCGCAATATGGACAATTGAATACTTTCATGTATATGAGTATAGATATATGAAGGGATACGTGGCATAGGGGATAACCCTGAAATACGTAAGCTCATGGGAGCAGACTCTGCGGGCCAGAATGGAAAACTGGCTCCTCGGGCAGGACTTGAACCTGCAACCTACCGGTTAACAGCCGGACGCTCTACCATTGAGCTACCGAGGAGCATAATGAAGTAACTGCATTATAGAGCGCTGCAATCAGCCTTTTCAAGAAAGGGCGTATGTTTCTTTCAGGGGAGACCGGGGAGATCTCTGCGTGATGTGGCGCCAGTTCCTGATTAATCGTTCAGGTAGAGCACCTTGACTTCATCGATGCGTGCCTGCATCTCGTCCGGATGCGCTCTGTAGGCTATGCATGAAGGGCATTTCTCCATGAACATGTACCAGTATTCCTGCTGGCTGGCAGGCATGGATTCGACGATCTTTTTCCAGTCTACTTCCCAGCATCCGATGTTTTCACGAAACGCCGGGCAGTTTGATTTTTCCTTGCTTTGGCTGTTCATCATGCAGTTGGGCTTCATTTCCCAACACCTGCCGTCATCCATTGCCATTACCTCCCCCACCTCGACTCGTCGGCATTTTGCATGCCGATCAATGACGTCTGAAGCTTAAACATAAATAGTATATCACTGTCAAAAAATTATTCAATCAGTTCAGTCGAATAAAAAAGCAGCCATAACCCGGCCGCCTATTAATGCAAACTGATATATTCAAAGTCTATTCGAGGAATTCCTTTAGCTTCTGGGACTCGCGGTAACTTTTCAGCTTCACCAGTGTCTTTGCCTCGATCTGCCTGATACGCTCCCTGGTCACACCGAATTTCTGTCCTACCTCTTCCAGCGTCCTCGGATGTTCGCCCTTAAGCCCGAACCTAAGCTCGATGACTTTACGTTCGCGATGGGTCAGGCTTCCCAGAACCTGGGAAAGATCTTCCTTCTGCATTATGTCTGAGACAGCGTCAACAGGCGCCACAGCGTCGTTGTCCTCGATGAAATCGCCAAGCTGGCTGTCCTCCTCTTCACCGATAGGAGTCTCAAGTGACACCGGCTCCTGCGATATCTTTAGAATCTCGCGGACTTTTTCAGGTGTGGTGTCCATCTCTTTCGCGATTTCGAACGGCGTAGGCTCACGCCCCTTGTCCTGAAGGAGCTGCCGCTGCACCCTTATGAGCTTGTTGATGGTTTCAACCATATGGACCGGGATTCGGATTGTTCTCGCCTGGTCGGCGATGGCCCTGGTTATCGCCTGTCGGATCCACCAGGTCGCATAAGTCGAGAATTTATAGCCTTTGCGGTAATCGAATTTTTCAACAGCGCGTATCAGGCCCAGGTTGCCTTCCTGGATTAGATCCAGAAACAGCATTCCCCTGCCCACATATCTCTTGGCTATGCTGACGACCAGCCTCAGGTTTGCCTGGATAAGCCTGCGTTTTGCCTCCATGTCCTGCCGCTCGATACGCTTGGCCAGCGTTACTTCCTGTTCGGCGGTGAGCAGCGCCACCCTACCTATTTCCTTCAGGTAAAGACGCACCGGATCGCTTGTGGGAGTTTTTACCGTAAGGTCGAGGCGGTTGATTATCTCCGCCTGGTGAGCTTTTGCCTCTTCCGTCGCCGCGGCTACGAGCAGGTCGTCGTCCTCCTCGACGACGTCTATGCCCATGTCCAGAAACAGGGCGTAGATATTCTCGATCTGTTCTGTTGAGAGTTCGATGTCCTGGAGGACATCGGCTACACGATCAGAGGATAGGTACCCCTGTTCGCGCCCCTCGAGGATCAGTTCGCGGACTTCATCGATAGTGATTTCTTCGGAGTGGCTCATACCGTTTCGTAAGATCCGGATTGAATCAGTTCGACGATCTTGCGGCGCCGTCCTTCCAGACGGCAAAGTTCGCGAAAATCGTCGGAAGATTCGTCTTCTTCAGAAAGGTGAGTCCTGATCTTGTTGATGCGGCGGAGAAGTTCGGCTTCGCAAAGTCTGAAATACAGCTCAGGGAGGGCGCCATCGGCGGAATTCTCCGTCTCGGCGCGAATCACAAGTTCAGGCAGTATCGAACGCGCACCGCTGTCAGCGGATAAGCTGTCCGCAGGCAAGTCAGCCCCGGCATTAGTGCTGCCAAGCCTGCCCTTGACCCATTTGAATGCCGACCTGTTTTGTTCGGTCGTGAAGTGGGCTTCGGTCATATCCTGCAAATACCTTCCGGCCTCCCCAGGGCGTGCCAGACAAAGGCTGAGGAAACTTCTCTCAGCGATTTCCTCTTGAGATAAAACCCGCCGTTCGGTCCCTCCATCCTCAATTCCATCATGCGATGGAGCGGACTTCATTAAGTATGCCACATTTTCAGGGGCAAGGCGGAGTCGATCCGCTATTATCCTCAACTGTTCGTCTCGTTCGAGCGAATTGGCGGCGCTCGCGATTACATTCTTCAGTTCGTTGAATGCCTTGACCCTGCCATCCACGTTATCCAGGTCGGATGACGACAAGGTTGTCTGTACCTGGTATTCCAGTAATGTCGAAGCATTGGAAGCGAGTTCGAGGAAGGCATCTTTTCCTCCTTCGCCGAGAATCAGATCCGCGGGGTCGTGGCCTGCCGGCATCACTACAACGCGCACTGAAAGCTGCAGGTTTTTTGCCAGTCCCAACGCCCGTAACATGGCGCTTCGCCCGGCGGCGTCAGAGTCGAAAGCCAGGTAAATATTTTTAGTGAAACGCGATATCTCCTTCAACTGCTGCTCGGTCAGGGCCGTGCCCATCGAAGCGACTGCATTTGCGATTCCTGATTGCCTTAATGCCAGCACATCCGTATAGCCCTCAACTACAAAGACACGGTCTTCCTTTGCGATCGCCTGGCGGGCGTTTCCCAGCCCGAAGACCAGGTTTCCCTTGTGGTAGGTTTCCGATTCAGGCGAGTTCAGATATTTTGGCTTGCTGTCATCGAGCACGCGCGCGCCAAAACCCAGTACGCGGCCGCGGTGATCGGTAAAAGGAAACATGAGCCGTCCACGGAAACGGTCGTAGGTGCGGTTATCGCTTCGGGACACAAGGCCGGCCGCTGTCAGTTCATCGATCGTATAGCCTTTTGAAAGCGCCGCCTTGTATAGTGAAGTGCCTGAGGGCGGGGAGTAGCCAAGACGAAAATCCCTTGCTGTCCCCGGTTTGAATCCCCTTTTTTCAAGATAATCCCTGGCGTTTACAGCGGTTGGTGAATCCCAGAGATAACGTGAATAGTAGAAGGCGGCCTGGTCCAGGAGCGTGTAGATCCGCTCACGGTTTCGGCGGCGCTCTTCCTGCAAAGGGCTGCTCTGGTCGAACTCCAGCCGGACCCCGTATTTATCGGCCAGGCTTTTCACCGCGTCGGCGAAATCGAGCCCTTCTTTTTTCTCGACGAAGGTCAATGCGTTGCCACCCTCGCCGCAACCAAAACAATAATAGAGTTTCTGGACCGGATCGACTGAAAAGGACGGCGTCTTTTCGCCATGGAAAGGGCATCTTCCCATATAGTTGGAGCCGCTCTTTTTTAGGGTCGTATAGGGGGTGACGATTTCCAGCATGTCGCAGGCGTCAAGCACAGCCTGGATGCTGATCTGTGCTATGCGCGGCATGATGTTGGGTCGATCCTCCCCATGACTCAGCTCTCTTCCCGTATTTGAGCAGGGCTTTTGTGGTCAGGGCCGGCATAAGGGTAGGGAATATTACCCTTCTTTTCCTTGGGAGGCCATTCGCTGGGGATGAACAGCTGCTTGAAAATCCTGATTGCGTAGCGGTCAGTCATGCCGGCGATATAATCGGTCACACTTGTGGCCAGGTCCGAGCCAGCCCCGTCTTTCCAGCCAGGCAGCGCCTCAGGATGCATCATGTAATGTTCGAAAAGACTTTCTACCAGCATTGAAACACGATCCATCTCTTTACTGGCTACGGAGCCGATATATACGCGTTCGAACAGGAAAGCACGCATTTTGTTCATTGCTTCCTTCATGCCCGGGCTCTGTGATATCCGGCCTTCATCCCGGCTCGAATCCACGAGGTCATGGACCAGGTGATCGATCCGCCTGCTGCAGGTGTCTCCAAGCAGTGACAGCTCGTCGGAAGGCAGGTCGCCGAACTTGATTATGCCCGCCCTCAACGCGTCGTCTATGTCGTGGTTTATATAAGCGACACGGTCGGCGATGCGTACGATCTGGCCCTCAAGCGTTTCGGGTTTTTCAGGACCGGTGTGTTTCAGTATGCCGTCTTCGACTTCCCGGCAGAGGTTCAGGCCGCGGCCGCCATTCTCCAGGTCCCGCACAACCCTCAGGCTCTGCTCGTTGTGTTCAAAGCGGCGGCCGGCGCGTTTCTCCAGTGATAAAGTAAGCGCGTCTTCACCGATGTGCCCGAATGGCGTATGCCCCAGGTCGTGACCCAGGCTTATCGCCTCGGCGAGGTCTTCGTTAAGTCTCAATGCGCGGGCGGCCGTGCGTGAGATCCCCGAAACCTCCAGGGTGTGCGTAAGCCGGGTTCGGTAATGGTCTCCTTCCGGAGCGATGAATACCTGGGTCTTGTGTTTCAGGCGGCGGAAGCTCTTGCTGTAAACTATGCGGTCGCGGTCCCTCTGGAAACAGGTCCTCAGCGAGCATGGCTCTTCCGGACAGGCCCGCCCAAGACTGTCGGCGGCCTTGACCGCATAGCGGGAGAGGTGCTCCTCTTCCCAGCTATCCGCGATTGAGGCTGATGTATGTTTTGTGTTCAAGGCCTGTAAGAAATCTGTATTCCCTAAATAACAGGATTTTTTACCATCGATAAAAAAATTATAACTTACTTCGCGGATGGAACTGTGCAAATTCGGCCCGCGGCCTTGATGAAGATTAGTCAGGCCGGACACGATGGCCCGGCCTGTCATTGCATTCGTCTATACCAGCGGCATATCAGGCGGTGGTGAACGCCATTTTCTTCTCTTCCAGGACAGCCTGGGCCGCCGCCAGCCTCGCCAGTGGCACCCTGTAGGGCGAACAGCTGACATAATTGAGCCCCACACGGTGGCAGAACTTGACGCTGTCCGGCTCCCCGCCGTGTTCGCCGCAGACCCCAAGCTTGATGCCTGGCTTCTTGTCACGGCTGAGCTTCACGGCAATCTCAACAAGCTTGCCGACTCCATGGACATCTATGGTCTCAAAGGGATTTGTCTTGATTATCCCCTCTTCCAGATAATATGTCAGGAACTTGCCCTCCGCGTCATCCCGGGAGAATCCAAGCGCGGTCTGTGTCAGATCGTTGGTGCCGAAGCTGAAGAAGTCGGCATAATCCGATATGTGGTCGGCGGTGAGCGCCGCTCTGGGCAGCTCGATCATAGTGCCGACGAGGTAATCGATCTTGACGCCGGCGCTTTCCAGGACATCGTCACAAGCCTTGACGGTCAGTTCGCGCATCAGTTGCAGTTCTTCCGCGTAACCTACCAGCGGGATCATTATCTCAACCAGCGGCGCATCGCCCAGTTTCTTCTGCACGGCTACCGCGGCCAGCATGATCGCCCGCACCTGCATCTCGTAGATCTCCGGCCACTGGATGCCAAGACGACAGCCTCGGGTACCGAGCATCGGGTTCATTTCCCTGAGGGACCGCACGCGGCTGACCTCTTTCTCCCTGGCGGCGATCTCGGCTTCATCAGCGCCGGTAAGCTTGGCGCGCTCCAGCTCAACCATGAGATCGGTGTAATCAGGCAGGAATTCATGGAGCGGCGGGTCAAGGAGCCGGATGGTCACGGGCAGGCCATGCATGGCCTCGAAAATGCCCTCAAAATCGCCCTGCTGCATGGGAAGCAGTTGCGCCAGCGACGATGCCCGGGCTTCCCTGTCTTCAGCCATGATCATCTGGCGGACGATGGGCAGCCGGTCCTCGGCCATGAACATATGCTCCGTACGGCAGAGGCCTATTCCCTGTGCGCCGAACTCGCGGGCTTTTTCAGCATCCTCCGGCGTGTCGGCGTTGGTGCGAACAGCCATCGTGCGGATCTCGTCCGCCCAGCTTACTATGGCCTGGAAGTTCTCGTTGATCTGGGGCGGGACCAGGTCCACGGCGCCCAGGATGACCTTTCCGGTCGTGCCGTCGATCGTGAGGATATCGCCCTCACTGACGGTCTTGCCATTGACCGTGAATTGTTTGTCTTTCTCGGAGATATTCACCTGGTCGGCGCCGCATACCGCCGGCTTGCCCATGCCGCGCGCAACAACCGCTGCGTGGCTGGTCATGCCGCCGTGTGAGGTCAGCACACCCTGGGCGCTGATGAGGCCGTGGATATCATCGGGGCTCGTCTCCCAGCGGACCAGGATAACAGCCTCGCCAGCCTTGCCACGCTCGGCGGCGGTATCGGCATCGAACACGACCTTGCCCACTGCCGCGCCCGGAGAGGCGTTGAGGCCCTGTGTGAGCGCCTCGTATGTCTGGGACGGGTCAATCATCGGATGCAGCAGCTGGTCGAGCTGACCGGGGTCTATCTTGCCCACGGCCTCTTCTCTGGTTATCAGGCCTTCCTCAACCATGTCGGATGCGATCTTGACAGCTGCGGCGGCCGTGCGCTTGCCGTCACGTGTCTGCAGCATGTAGAGCTTTTCCTTTTCGATGGTGAACTCGATATCCTCCATCTCGCGGTAATGCTTCTCCAGTTTATTCATCACAGTTGAAAGTTCAGCGAAGATCTCAGGCATCTCATCCTTCATCTCCGATAGTTTCTTCGTCTTGCGGATGCCGGCGACTACATCTTCGCCCTGCGCGTTGGTCAGGTAGTCGCCGAACACCTCCCTGTCCCCCGTGGAGGGATTGCGGGTGAAGGCGACGCCGGTCCCGGAATCGTCTCCCATGTTGCCAAATACCATCAGTTGCACGTTGACAGCGGTGCCGAGGTCATCGGAAATATTGTAATGGCGGCGGTATGTGACAGCTCTCGGGTTGCCCCAGCTACGGAAGACGGCCTGGATGGAAAGCTCAAGCTGCTCACGCGGCTCGCTCGGAAACGAACGGCCGGTCTCCTTCTCGAGGATCTTCTTGAAGTCATCCACAAGAAGCCGCAGCTGGTCGGGTGTCAGTTCGTTGTCGAATTTGACGCCCGCCTCGTCACGTCTGACGGTTATCGCGTCCTCAAACAGCTGGCCTTCCACTTCCATGACGACCTTGCCGAACATCTGGATGAATCGCCGGTAAGCGTCCCAGGCGAAACGCTCATCGCCGGTCTTTGCGGCCAGTCCCTTGACGGAATCGTCGTTGAGCCCGAGGTTGAGCACCGTGTCCATCATTCCCGGCATACTGAACTTCGCGCCGGAACGCACGCTTACGAGCAGCGGATTACCGGGATCGCCCAGTTTCCTGGAAGTGGTTTCCTCGAGTCGGACCACGTGTTCCTCAATCTCGCCGTCCAGCCCTTCAGGGAACTTGTTGTCCTGCTTGCCGTAGGCTATGCAGGCTTCAGTTGTGATCGTAAACCCGTCTGGAACCGGGCAACCGAGATTCGTCATCTCGGCGAGGTTCGCCCCCTTGCCCCCGAGAAGGTCCTTCATGTCCTTTGAACCCTCAGAGAAATCGAATACATATTTCTTGCCCATGCAATTCCTCCCAAAATCGTGCTGACGCTTTATATTTCATTATGAATATCCTCCGCCACGCGCAGGATGAGTAAGAAGGTTACCGCCTGGCTCCGGAATCCTGGAATCCAGGCTCACAAGTTTATCGCAAGAATCCTTTTTAGGCTATAGACAACCTTAAGCTTCACCGTGGGCAGCCAGCAGCGTTGCTTATGAGCCTTATACCGCCTTTGGCGCCGCAGCGACACGCATGGGATCACCCAGAGTCAAAAGCAGCGAGGCGGCCCTTTTTACCAGGGCAAGACGGTTATTGCGGATATTGACGTCATCGGCCATTATCATGACGCCGTCGAAGAAAAGGTCCACCGCGGCGCGGATAGACGCGGCTTTCTCAAGAGCTCCCCTGTAATCGCGCGCCCCGGTTAACTCCCGTATCTGCGGTTCGAGCGAAACGAGCTGACCGTATAACTCTTTTTCGGACGATTCTTCGAAAAGTGATTCGTCCACTGCCTCCATGCCGGTGGCATCGCCCGCCTTTGCGGCTATCTTTGAACAGCGGAAATAGGCGGTGTGAAGGTCGTCAAAATCTTTTGTGCCGCGAAAATCATCAAGCGCGGCGGCGAGGGCCATCAACCTGAGCGGGCTTTTTTGCCCGGCGGCGCGCGCGGCTTCCATTATCTCCACCGGCATGCCCTTCTCCATCATCTGCTGCTGGATGCGGTCGCACACGAATTCAAACGCAGCCTGTTCCATGCCTGGCTCCCTCGCTATGTCCGCTTTTTGTTCAATGAATATGCGCTGTCCGGCTGAAAAAAGCGCCATCAGGTCGAAGTCGAAAGTGTATGTATCTGAAATCGCTGCGATTCCCGCCGCCGCACGCCTTAATCCGTAAGGATCCCTCGAACCTGTTGGCACTTCGTTTATCCCGAAGGCGCCGGTGATGTTATCGATCTTGTCGCAGATCGAAAGGACCGCGCCCGGAACTGTCGACGGCAAAACGCCTCCGGCAGCAAGCGGCAGAAAATGTTCCTCGACGGACATGCATACATCCGATGAAAAGCCTTCCAGATTTGCATAGACGGATCCCATGTAACCCTCGAGCGTCGGGAACTCCTGGACCATTATGCTCACCTGGTCCGCCTTGGCGAGCCTCGCTGCCGATACGGCGACCTTCAGATCGGCTTCACTTAAGCCCGTCAGCCCCGCAAAGGTTTCCACAAGTCTGAGCAACCTCGAGCTCTTGTCTTTCAGCGAACCAAGCCTGCGGTGGAATACGACATTTTCAAGGTTCTCGACCATCGCCTCTATGCCCATGTCCAGATCCTTATCAAAGGAGAATTCGGCGTCCTCGATCCTGCCTTCCAGAACCCGCTCATTGCCTTCGGTGATCTGCCCGGCGCAGGCTGGATCTCCGTTTATCACATAAAGGAAACCAGCTACGAGGGAGCCATCATCCTTCGTCAGCGGAAAGTAACGCTGATGTGACTGCATGCACGTGGCAAGCACCCGTGCCGGGAGGCGAAGGTGCTCCTCGGCAAATCTTCCTTTTTGCACGTCAGGATTCTCAACCAGGTAGATTACTTCCTCAAGCTCGCCCGCGGGGTCGATGAAACTTGCGCTCTCACTGGCTGCCTGCCGGGCCAGACCTTCGAGTATCACCCGGCGGCGCTCTTCCTGGTCGACCATCACCCTGGCCGCGGCCATTAGTTCCCCGTAGGATGACGCGTCCTTGATTACGACATCAGGCGCCGCAAGGAACCGGTGGCCATGGCTCGTTTCCGTGCTCTTGATGCCTGCTATTTCGTATTCTACAGTCTGGGAGCCGTATTTTGTCACCAGCCAGCGGACCGGTCGCGAGAATCTTAAATCGGCGCCGTCCCAGTGCATCGTCCTGGAAAAGGAGATTCCCAGAAGTATCTCGCTGCAGATCTCCGGAAGCAGTCCGATAACAGGCTGGCCCTCGCTCCGATGCACGGCGAAGATGAATTTCTGTCCGTCGTGATCACGAACCTCGAGATCACCGACCGCGACTCCCTTGGCGCGGGCGAACCCTTCCGCCGCGCCCGTGGGTTTGCCATCATCGTCGAACGCCTTTGAGGCGACAGGGCCGCGTTCCGTCTTTTCCTGCGACTGCTGCATGGGCTCAAGGCCCTCGATGAAGAGCGCGATGCGCCTGGGAGTAACCCATACCGAGATCGCATCCGCTTTCACTTCGATATTGTTGCGCGCGAAAACCTGCCAGGCGAGCTGAGGCACCTGGTCGGCAGCCGAGCGCGCGGCGGCAGCCGGCAGTTCCTCGGTACCTATCTCAAAGAGGAAATCTGCTGGTTTCCCGGACTGATCGGCCGGATTCATCATTCCCCGCCCTCCCCCTGCTGCCTTAAATACATCTCGGCACACCGACGGGCCAGGTTGCGCACCCTGGCTATGTATCCCGTGCGGTCGGTAACGCTGATTACGCCGCGCGAGTCGAGTAGGTTGAAGGTATGTGAGCATTTGAGCACATAGTCGTAACCCGGGATCGGCAGATCTCCGGCCAGGCAGCGCTCACATTCCTGCTCGTAGTCGGCAAAGTGGGATAAAAGCATGGCGGTGTCTGCTATCTCGAAATTGTAGCGCGAGAACTGTGCCTCGTTCTTTTGATATACATCTCCATATGTGACATCTCCCGACCAGACCAGGTCGAAGACGCTGTTCTTCTTCTGAAGGTACATGGCGATGCGCTCAATTCCATAGGTTATCTCGACGGGCACGGGCTGCAGGTCGATGCCCCCCACCTGCTGGAAATAGGTGAACTGGGTCGCTTCCATGCCATCGATCCAGACCTCCCAGCCCAGGCCCCAGGCCCCGAGTGTCGGGCCTTCCCAATCGTCCTCGACAAAGCGCACGTCATGGGCCGCCAGATCGACTCCGAGCTCGGCCAGCGATTTCAGATAGAGGTCCTGGACGTTATCAGGTGAGGGCTTGAGGAGTACCTGGAACTGGTAATAATGCGACAGCCTGTAGGGATTCTCGCCATAGCGGCCGTCCGTGGGTCTGATGGATGGTTCCACGTATGCCACGCGCCATGGCTTGTCATCGAGGCACCTCAGGAACGTGGCGGGATTAAAAGTGCCGGCTCCGACCTCCGTATGGTAAGGCTGCATTATGACGCAGCCCTCCGCACCCCAAAAAGCCTGTAGGGTTAGTATGATCTCCTGAAAGGTGGGAAAGTCGGTCAAGGCGGAGATAGATTCTATTAAAATAGTGTCCATTTAACAAGAACCGGGATGCCGGTGGACCAAAAAACTGACGGTATATTAGATGGCCCCGAGGTGATAAAATAAATCCCGATATGGTCCGCAAGAATATATATCTGATATTTGCCGCTGCCAGCGTGGCTGTTTCAATGTCGATCTGGGGCTGCGGCGAATCGAAGCATTCGGCCGAACAGGTTGAGGCTACGACCATAAAGCTGGCCGCGGTACCTGATACAGCAGACACCATGACAGCGGCGGACCTGCCGCTGGTCATCGGTTCCCGTCTCGTCTTTGACTCCAACTCTCCTGGTAAACCGGTTGATGTTTCTTTCACGCTCGAAGGGCCATGGGACTTCTCGGATGGTCCGGACGCGATGACGCTCAATATGTCGATGGTGGATCCTGAAGCGGCTTTTTCGGCTGAGGAATTCCCGGATGCCTCGGTAGCCGTCCTGTCTTCCTGGTCTCCGGGCGCCCTGGGCCAGGAGTACAACTTCCAGAACAAGGATGACGCCGCCTGGAGGGCGTTTGGCAAGTCGGCCGAGAAATCCAGGACCATCCTGTATTCGACTCCATCGCGGGCACTTGTCTTCCCCGTATCAGTGAACAGGAGCTGGACCGAAAGTTACAGCGAGATCGAAGACGGAAAAACCGTGGAGATAACATCGGAAAACCTGGTCGTCGCGCACAACACCCTGACTCTTCCCGCCGGAGATTTCGACGCTTTCCTTCTGCAGACCAGGGTCAGCGCCAAAAGAAGCGGCATCACGAACACCACGCTGGATTACACATGGTTCGTACCGGGAATAGGCAGGGCGGCTGAGATCATCAGCGAGCCCAACGAGCAGAAGGAGACTTTCAAGAAGGCTCGCGCTTTTTACCGGCTCAAGAGCTACATGATTCCCTGATCAGCCAGTCATCATCCTGAGAAACGCCGATCTCATCCCGATGGGATAAAATGGTGAGATGCCCCGCACTTATTCCACTGAAGCAGTTGTTCTCGGTTCCCACAAACTGGGAGATGCCGACCGTGTCGTGACCCTGTTTACGCGTGACCAGGGAAAGACGCCGACAGTCGTCAAGGGCGTGCGCAAGATCAAATCACGCTTCGGTGGACGGCTCGAGCCATTCACGGTGCTCGCCGTACAGCTTCATGAGGGCCGCAGCCTCCATACGCTTACCAGCGCCGACACCATAATGACCCACGCGTCGCTCAGGGATAATCCGGCATCACTGAGGGCGGGACTGGCCTTCGTGGACATGCTGGGTCGGGCGACAACCGATGCCGAGCGACAGCCGCGCACTTTCAACCTGTTGATAAATTACCTCGACGTGATGGAAAAGCTGAATTCGAAGATGACCGGTGCGGCGCCCGGTGCTTCAACTGAAGGACAGGCCCTGATTTCCACGACACTGGGTGCGGAGCTCAAGCTGCTCCTGCTGACCGGGTTCCTTCCGCACCTCGCGAACTGCGCTTCCTGCGGGGCCGCGGATTATCTGCCGCGCTTCTCGGCACAGGCAGGCGGAGCGCTCTGCAAAAACTGCGGCAGCGAGTCATTCGTGGTTTCAGGAGAGGCGCTGGAGGCGATGCGGCGCCTGCTGGAGAAGCCGCTGACGGAATCCTCTTCTTCAACGTTGACGATGGAGGCTTCCGATGAAGTCTGGAGCTGCATCCGCGAGATCTGCCGCTACCACCTCGGTGTTGATTTAAGAGTCAAACCCTGGCAGTAGCGCAACGCGCGCGGACCACGTTCCGTCAAACTCCGTCCCTTGCGTTCAGAAATTCATCGTATGAGCTTGTGAAGAAATGGTGTCCCTCTTCGTCTCCCGTAGCTACATAGTAGATGTAGTCGACAGGCGCCGGATTCATGGCCGCCTTGATCGACTCGATCCCCGGGTTGCATATGGGGCCCGGCGGAAGCCCTTTATAGAGGCGCGTATTGTAGGGTGAATCAGTCTCAATGTCCTGCTGGGTGAGTTCGAGCTTCCAGTAACCGATGGCGTACTGAACCGTGGCGTCGACTTCCAGTTTCATTCCGGCGGAGAGGCGGTTATAGATGACCGCCGCTACCTGTGGCCTTTCTTCGGGGACTCTCGCCTCACGTTCCACCATGGACGCCACAATCAGCAGCTGATACTCGCTCACGCCGAGGCCGGCAGCCTTGCCCCAGTCGAGGCCTGAAGTCTTACTCCGGAAAGTCTCCAGCTGGCTGTCCACAAACTTGCCGGCGGTTAACTGGTCATTCAGGTCGTACGTGCTTGGAAAGAGGAAGCCCTCCAGATCCTCCGCCTGCGACGCACCTGACAGCGGCAGCAGCCTGTTGTTTGTCTTCACGGCCTGACGGTATTCTTTCTCAGTGATAGCCGTCCTGTATGAAACCAGCTTCGCGATATCGCTTATTGAATAGCCCTCGGGGATGGTAAGCACGCCTTCGGGCGCCTGGATCCCTTTTTCCAGCTTTTCCAGCATACTGTCGATGGACTCACCGCGTTCGAAGCGATAGACACCGGCCTTCAACTTTTCGCCTACTCCGGTTTCATTCGCCCTGCTGGTAAAATCCTTCTCGCTGTCGATCACGTCTTCCGCGGCCAGCATGCGGGCGATCTCGGAAGTGCTGGTGCCCGGCGATATGCGAATGGTCACCTGCCCCTCCTTCCTGGCTCCCCCGCATGAGATCACTGACAGAATTATCAGCAGGCAGGAGGCAACGATTACCACAACGGGGAAGCTGTGGCGTATTGATGGGGCGGATTGTGGGCGCAATGATCTCATGTTCGTTCCGGTGAGCAGATAAAATAATACATTATTTGTTTCTTCTATTCGGGATCGACGTCATTCATGCGACGATATGCTTCTGAGCCCAGAAAGTCCTCAAGCAGGACACATGCCGCCAGACTATGTCTGGAACTGGACGTATTATGACCTTTTCTGCCGGCCATTTTACTCGTGAAACGCTCATCCCATGAAATAACCGGGAGCTCGAGAGCTTCTTCCAGGACCCTGATGAAGTCCATGCTCTCCCCGGCCTGGAGGCCACATTCGCCGCTCAATGAGACTGGCATCCCGACCAGGACGGCTTCGACGACCTCGTCGCGTGCAAGATCGACTATCTTTTTCAGTCCTGCCTTGCCTGAGGCGTCATCGATGTCATCGAGGGGCCTGACGATCGTACCCGTCGGATCGCAGATCGCGACCCCTGTATGTGCCTGGCCGTAATCAAGCGCAATGATCTTCATCGTGGGAACCTGCCTGCCGGAGGATTAGTCAGGAGAGTTTTTCCGCCAGCCACATGCGGGCTTTCTCCAACGCTTCGCCTGTTCCGCCGGCGTCGCTGCCGCCGCCCCTCGCCATATTGGGACGCCCGCCTCCCTTGCCGCCGACGACGGGTGCGATTTCTTTTATCAGGTCGCCTGCCCTGGCGCCTCGTTCGATAACCTGGTCGGAAAAGTTTGCCACCAGACTTACACGACCCTCAGCCGCCATCGCCAGCAGAATGGCCGCTGGACCCAGTGCCCCCCTGATATGATCTGAAAGCTCCATGAGATCGTCAGGTTTCTCGACCTCAACCTCATCGACAAGCACGCTTATGCCGTTTATTTCCTCTGCCTGGCCCGCCAGCTTGCGGCTCAATTCTCCCAGCCTGCCGGATTCTGACTCACGCGCCATTATCCTGAGCGACTTAAGCTCCTTATCTAGTGCTGCGACTGTATCCGGAAGACGCTCCGGCTCGGTTTTCAGCTCCCGGGCCAGCAGATCCACCATCCTGTCACGGCCACGCATGTAGTCGATCGCGGGCTTGGATGTTATCGCCTCGATACGGCGCAGGTTAGCTCCAACGCTGGACTCAGACAGGATTTTAAAGACACCTATCTGGGCCGTGCTGGTGACATGCGTGCCGCCGCAAAGCTCCCGGCTGAAATCGCCGACTTCGATGACCCGCACAAATTCTCCGTACTTTTCGTCAAAGAGGGCGATGACGCCCATGTCCTTCGCATAATCCATTGTGGTCGTAAAGGCCTTGACTGGCTGGTTCTCGATAATCTTGCGATTGACTATGTCTTCGATTTTCGCGAGCTCGACCTCAGTCAGCGCCTTTGTATGGCTGAAATCAAATCGCAGTTTTTCGGCGTTTACGGCCGAGCCTCCCTGCCGCACCTGCTCGCCGAGCAGGCTGCGCAACGCGTTGTGTAAAAGATGGGTTGCAGTATGGTTACAGGCTGTGGCATGCCGTCGTACCCGGTTTATCATGACTTTAGCACGGGCTCCCGCCTCCAGGCGCCCTTCTTCGATCTCAGCAAGAATCACCTGGTCGCCATCGAGGGAGTAGACCTCCAGCACGCTGGCCTTGCCATCGTCGGTGTGAATCCAGCCTTGATCGGAGATCTGACCGCCGGATTCCGCGTAGAACGGGGATTCCCTGAGTTTAAGCACCACCCGTCCGCCTTCCAGCTCCTCGAGGTCGCCGATCGACGTATAAAGCTCCTGTTTGCCATAGCCGACGAATTCCGTCCTGACCCTGGCGTTGCGCCCCAGCTCCGCCATGGCGTGCCTCTCCGCGTCACCCACGGCCTTAACCGATGCGCGCGCGCGTTGTCGCTGCTCTTCCATCAGACGGTCGAACTCCTCTTCGTCGACATCAAGCCCCTCATCCTGGATCATCTCCCTTGTCAGATCGAAGGGAAAACCATACGTATCATGCAGCCGGAAAGCCACCCCGCCCTCGACCATTTTGCCGCCAGACTCTTTCTTCTGCTCTATCGTCTGTATCAGGATGGCGTTTCCCTGTTCCAGCGTCATGCCGAAGCGGCGCTCTTCTTCCTGCGCCATCTCCTCGATGAACTTCCTGTGCTGCAGCAGTTCGGGATAGGTTTCCTGCATACTGTCGATAGCCATGTCGCATAAAGAGGCCAGAAAAGGCTCACGTATCTCGAGGTTCGACGCTGACTGAATAGCCCGGCGCATGACGCGCCTTAAAACATATCCGCGTCCTTCGTTGCCGGCAAAAACGCCGTCAGCGACAAGAAATGTCACCGCGCGGCTATGGTCGGCAAGCACCCGCACTGCGCGGTCGATCCTGTCGTTACCAGCCCCGTACCTGACGCCGGCGGTGTCGCATATATGACTTATCAGCGGCGCAAAAAGGTCTGTGTCAAAGACAGCCAGTTTTCCATCCATGACCGCGGTTATACGCTCGAGTCCCATTCCGGTATCGACATTCTGTGTGGGCAGCGGCGTAAGCAGGCCTGCTTCGTCGCGGTTGAACTGCATGAAGACCAGGTTCCAGAACTCCACGAAGCGATCGCAGTCGCAGCCGGGCCTGCATTCGGGATCACTGCAGCCGGCGCTCTCGCCAAGGTCGTAATAAAGTTCGGTGCTGGGCCCGCAGGGCCCGGTCGGGCCAGCTGACCAGAAATTGTCCTCGGCAGTGAGAGGCACTATCCTCTCGGCGGCTACACCGGCTTCGAGCCAGGCGGCGCGGGCCTCCTCGTCGGCTTCTACTTTGTCATCACCGCGGAATATGCTTACCCAGACCCGGTTGGTGTCCATTTTCAGCACCTGCGTGGAATAACGCCACGCAAGATCGATGGCGCCTTCCTTAAAATAATCTCCAAAAGAAAAATTTCCCAGCATCTCGAAGAAAGTGAGATGCCTTGCGGTCTTTCCGACACGATCTATATCAGTCGTCCGAAAACACTTCTGGCAGGTTGTTAAACGAGGATGCGTCGCTGGCTGGATCCCGAGAAAGTACGGCTTGAACTGCTGCATTCCTGCAGTTGTGAGCAGCACCGACGGATCTCCCACGGGAACCAGCGAAGAACTTTTCCGGGCTTCGTGCCCGTTTTCGATAAAGAACTCCTGAAAGCTGGAGCGGATCTCATGACTCTTCAACTAGGACTGTCAACTCTCCTTTCCTTCCCGCGACTCAATTTCCGAGCGAACCTTGGCAAGCGCTCTACGGATCAGCCGGGAGACGTGCATCTGGGATACGCCTATGTTCGCTGCTATCTGCGACTGAGTCAAGCCCTCGAAGAACCTTTGATGCAAAATGCTGCGTTCGCGGCTCGTGAGACGCGCGAATCCCGGCTCCAGCGTGAAACGTCTGTCCGCGGTCTCAAATCCAAAATCGAGTCCGCCTATCGAGTCCAGCGGTAATCGTTCGTCCTCATCATCACCGCGCTTGAAGGAATGGTCCAGCGAGAGCGCGCTTCTTGACCTGCCGGCCTCGATCGCTTCCATGACTTCCTCGGATGTGGCGTCCACGGCATCCGCAAGCTCGGGAATACTCGGAGATCGATGGCGGCTGCCCGCCAGGTCGCCCATGACCTGCTCCAGCCGTATGTTCAGCTCCAGCAGCCCGCGTGGGACCTTTACCGCCCAGCCCTTGTCGCGAAAATAGCGCTTGATCTCGCCGATGATGTTGGGAGTCGCATAAGTGGAGAGCGCCACGCCGCGATCGATATCGAAGCGGTCAATGGCCTTGATGAGTCCGATGCAGCCGACCTGCACCAGGTCTTCCAGCTGCTCACCGCGTTGGCAATAGCGCCGGGAGACGCCGTAAACCAGAGGAAGATACCGCGTTATCAGCTCATCGCGAGCCCTTGTATCTCCCCGATGGCAATATGCCGACAGCAGGTCTCGTTCGCCCAACTGTCCGTGATTCATTAAACTGCCCTGACTTGCGTAGCATGCCGTGGCTCCCATGCCCCACCTCCATCGAATAAGCTTCCTGGATATCAAGAAGCGTTTTTACCCTTGTTTCGATAGTTGTGGTTCCCCCGAACCTGAGCTCCCCGCTTGCCCGAGCTACCGTGCTTTTCGATATTAATTACCGATTTAGCTGGTGCCCGACGCCTTTCGGCAGTAACCTGGAAAAACTTTAGCGGTTTTTAAAAAATATTTCCGGGCTTTGGACCTACCCGCTAAAGGGAGAATCAAAGTTCAGACAATATAGTCCTTGATAGTGACCTCGAGGTCCTCCTCTCCATTTAGTTGACGGTCGATCTCAGCCTCACGCTCCATGGCCGCCTTTCTTCCCGCTATCGCGGCCTCTCCCATGTGCTGCCTGAAGACTCCGCTACTGTCCTTCAGTTCCTGCGGCAGGTTCGTCAGCACCGCGCCCATGTCCCTGCCTGTCGTCTCGCTCCGCCGCTGGGCATATGCATAAACCGCCGCGCCCGCGGCCAGCGCTATAAGAACCGTTCCTCCAAAAAACCGGCCCATGTCAGCTCCTTCCCCGATAGCTGTCCATCATCGATGACACGGCCTCGGTAAGGCCCGCCGAAAGACCTGCCGCTTTCTTAACCGGGTTGGTAATTACTGACGAGACTGTTTTTGTCGTCCTGTCGACCCTTTGCGTGACCCCAGTTAGCGTATCCACCATGCCATCCACGCTTTTCAACTGGTCATTCACCTCGTCCAGCGTCGTCTGCAGTTGTGAAAGCAGCGGTATGACCTCTTCGTCCAGCCTTTTTACAAAAATGTTGAGGCGCGTGAACGTCCCCCCCATCCTGAGCAGCACATAGGCCAGGGCCAGTGCCGTTACCACCAGAAAGAAGCTCAGTGAGCCTTCGAGAATGGCTGTCCAGTCCATGCGGATATTCCTCCCGTGTTTTGATGCTTTGGCCTCCGTATCTTAACACAGTTAAAACGTCCTTTGTGATGCTGGACTCCACTCTGATCAGTCTCCTTTCCAAGGCTGGAGAGCCAATATATCCCATGGTCAAGCCCATCAGTAATCGGGGAATCCCCCTTTTGCGCGGGATTCAAAACCCGGAGGCAGGCATATGGAAGACTCAAAGTGTCACTTTTTCATCTGTGACACATCTGCCGGTTAAACGTATAACCTTATGAGACCGAACAGAGGGTTTACCTTGTTGACCATGATGGAAGAAGCAATGATGAACTTGAAGCCCGGAAAGCGACAGCAGGCAGGACCAGAGGGAGACGCCGCCAGGACTCCCGATTTCGACGACGTGTATCGCCGCTACATGCGGCCCGTATACGCGTTCATAGCCTACAGGGTCAATGAGCGCGCCACCGCCGAGGATATTACGGCGCTGGTGTTTGAAAAGGCGTGGCGCGGCTTCGACGGTTTCGACCCGCGGCGCGCTTCCGCATCGACCTGGATATTCACAATAGCGCGCAATTGTCTTTCTGACCACTTCCGCAAGACCGGCAGAGGCAGCGAGACACCCCTGGATGAAAATACCCGGCGAAACAGTGAACACGGTGATGATCCCTTTGACAGTCTCGAGACTTTTGAGCTCAGGCGTGAGCTGCATGATGCGTTGTCCGGCCTGGCTCCGAATGAGCGTGAGATCGTATCTCTCAAATTCGGAGCCGCGATGACGAACCGCGATATCGCCAGGCTTCTGGATATCTCTGATTCGAACGCGGGCACCATACTCTACCGGTCTCTCATTAAATTAAAAACGATGCTCGAGGGCGGGATAAAAAATGACTGAGGATAAAGAACAAAAGCAAATTTCAGACATGATCGACAGAATGCTCGCGGGCGATGTTATATCTACGTCCGGAGAAACCACAGAGGAAGCGCGGCAGCTGCTGGCGATAGCGGCTGAACTTATGGACGGCAGGGCTTTGCCGGACGGCCGTTTCGAGGAACGGCTCGCGCTTGGAATGGCAAAGCTTAAGGCTGCGGATAGCGGGTCTGACGCGGTTGCCGCCGCAGGAGAAAAACGGAGACTGCTTCCAGGCTGGTTGAGCCTGCCCCGGATTGCCGCCGTGACGGCCGCGCTGGTCCTGGGACTGGGTGTCATCGGCCTGACTGGGGCCATAATCCGCGGCGGCGGGCCTGGCAGTTCCACGCCCAGCCCTGCGTTGGTCACGGACGCGGTCACTGACTCCGATGTCGCATCGCGTGAGAAATCAACAGGTATCTCCCCCGTACCCGGCCAGACGGGAGCTGCACAGGACAGCTCCGGCTTTTCCGGCCCCGAGGCGGAGAGCGCCGCCGGCTCAGCCGCGTCATCACCCGGCTTGCCATCCAGCCAGCGCGTCATCAAGACAGCCGACTACACGATCGAAGTCGCCCAGGGCGAGTTCGACGGCAAGTACTCTGAAATCAAGGCGGTCGCGGCCAGATATGGCGGATATGTTGTCTCGGCGGACGCGCGCTCTTATGGCGAAGACCTGATGAGGGGAACCATCTCGATCCGGGTCGCGAGCTCGGCCGATAATTTCGACCGTGCCCAGAATGACATCGACGCCCTTGGAAACGTAAAGTCCAGGAAGATATCCGGGCAGGATGTCACGGAAGAATATGTGGACCTCCAGAGCCGGCTGCGCAACTACGAAGCTCAGGAAGCCCAGATGCTGGCCCTGATGCAAAGAGCCCAGACGATTGAGGAGATACTGTCGGTGCAGTCACGCCTCTCAGAAGTGCAGTCCCAGATCGAACAGATAAAGGGCCGCATCACGTATATGGAATCGCGCACAGACTTCGCAACGATCACGGTTGACCTGCGGGAGACGAAGGACGGTGGCGCGCAGGAGACAGACGGCACCGACTGGAGATTCGTGGAATCGGTGGAATACGCTGGCTGGCTGGCGGTACAGACCTTCAACTTCGTCATCATGGCGATGGGGGTAATCCTGCCGCTGATACTCATGGCCTTCCTGGCCTATCTGCTGATACTCAAACTGGTGCAGTGGCGCAGGGTTCGCAACGGCTCAGGTCCTGACCGACAGGCGTAAATACGGCATGATCGATTGTTCTTTCAGGGGCACGCTTCCGGGTGTCCCTGAAAGCTGTCCATGATCTCAGCACGTCGAAATGATGATGCCTCCGGCAGCCACCACGTCACCCCGATACAGAACCGCCGACTGGCCGGGAGCCACGCCATAGACCGGTTCATCCAGTTCGATCATCCATTCATCGGGGTTTGACCGCTCCAGCCGGGCGGCAACGGGCGGCGAGTTATACCTCACCTGAGCCTGCAACTTTGCGATTTCCAGTTTTTCTGTGGAGAAGAAACTGCTTATTTCCCTAAGCTCAAAACGTTTGACAGCCAGCTGCTCTCGATGCCCGACAGTCACAAGATTTTCTTTCGCGGATATGCCCAGCACATAGAGTGGTTCAGCGGCACTTACGCCAAGGCCGCGGCGCTGGCCGACTGTATAGTTAATGTATCCGTCATGCTTCCCCAGTTTCGAGCCGTCGCTGGCGACGATATCACCCTCGCCCGGTATATTATCCAGGCGCGCTCGCAGAAAACGCCGGTAATCGTCGTCGGGGATGAAACAGACCTCCTGGCTCTCGGGCCGCTCGTGCGCGATCATTCCGGCTTCACGTGCGAGCCTGCGTACCTCTGATTTTTGTAATCCTCCCAGCGGGAATTCCACGCGCTCGAGAAGTCCCGGGCTTATTCCCCACAACATGTATGACTGATCCTTGCCTTTGTCCAGCCCTCTGGCAAGCAGGCGCTGACCTTCTTCCTCGATAATGCGGGCGTAGTGTCCGGTTGCGACAAGTGCGGCTCCGAGCCGGTCAGCCAGGGCCACCAGTGCCGGGAAGCGAAAATCGCCGTTGCAGCGCGTGCATGGATTAGGGGTTCGCCCGGCGGAATACTCGGCTGTAAAATAATCAACTATCTGCGATTCAAACGTATTCGAGTAATCAACAGTCAGGTGTGCGAGGCCCATGTCATGACATACTGCCCGCGCATCACGAATGGCCTTCGGCGAGCAGCAGGTTGCGCTCTCCTCATCTGTTTCACAGTCGGGATCGGTCCAGAGGCGCATAGTCACTCCTGTGACGCGCCGGCCCGCATCTCTTTCCAGCATACAGGCGACTGAGCTGTCGACGCCACCGCTCATCGCAACCAAAACATGGTCTTCGTCCATGCCATCCGCTATGGGGAAACTATCACGCCGGATCGAATCTTCCAGGGCTCCGTGCAGCGCTTCGATAGCGAAATCCGTCGCCTGTGCCAGACGCGTGGACTCAGGATCAGGTATGCCAGCAGACGGATCGGCTGGCAAACAGACGTCTGCGGTATCAGACGAAAGACTCCGCTGTAACGTTACCGGCGAGATAGCCGCGGCTTCATCCCATCGAATATCCGTGATCATCACCGAAAGCATGCTGCCAGCAGCAATAACAGCGCTCGAACCCGTTGCCTGGTAGCTGCAAGCGCCTATCTGCTCACCGGTGAAACGCAGGAATATCGTGATCTGCGCTCCGCAATCCGGATCTCCGGCGCTGCCGGCGCCATCGGGCGCCGACATGCCGCCACTGTTGCGGGGGTTATAAAAATGATCTTTGAATACAGGATCCATGGTTTAATAATAACCTGTGTCGACCCGGCGCCGAAATTCAAGCAGGCCTGGGGATAAAAAAAGGACCGAACGATTCGGTCCTTTTGATTCTTGCGCGTATCTGGGAGATATCAGGTCTTGGTCGCTTCGACTATTCCCTGTTCGATTGAGAGGTTGTCGGCGTAACCGGTCCATGCCCTCTGAACCGTTGCCTGCTTGTTTATGATTATCAATGATGGAGTCGTATTGACGTTGAGCAGCATTGCCAGGTCCATGTATCTTGCGCCGTCGCTATAGAGGTAAGTGTAGAAATCGACCTGTCCCCTGTAGCGGCTCTCAAGCGTGGATATTGTCGATCTGACCTGGGAATCGTCATAAGCAGAAGGGCCTGTCATGTAAAACAGGACGACTACCGGACGCCTTTTCTTGATGGAATCGCTGAAATCCTTCGGGGATTGATCGGTGGGAGATATTACCTGCCCGATCAGGTTCTCGACCCTGGTCGTACTGCTACCGCCAGCCGCTCCCCCTTTTGACTTTGAGGTGCTGGTCTTGGTCGATGCCTTGGTGGTAGGCGCTTCCTCGCCACATCCGGCAAATAAAAAAGCCGCCAGTGCGATTATCAAAGCTGTGGCGGTTACATTGAGGAGCCTTGTCATGCTCTCCCTTCTTTTCACAAAATAAAGCTCCACCTTGCCGTGTCTGTCCGTTTATTGAACCTGCTCCAGCAGGTGGGTGCCCTCTCCCCAGCTACCCATGGGCAGGTGGGGAAGATTAAGCTCCCGTACTCAATATGTTGGCTCAATAAAGTTACAAATCACAAACAAGGTCGAGCTAGCTTTATACTAGCACACGACAATCTTTTTCGGCAATAGGCAGATAAATCCTTGTTTCCGGTAATAATTTATCTGATGGCCACGATGGATTATATCCGGAAACCATCTTTCCTGAAACCGCTGCTACTGTTTCAGCCTGAGTTCCTTCAACTGACGCGGATCCACCTGCGCCGGGGCACCCGTCAGCGGGCAGCCTCCGCTTTGTGTCTTGGGGAATGCTATCACATCGCGGATCGTCGGCAGTCCTGCCATCAGCATAACCAGCCTGTCCAGACCGAAAGCGAGACCGCCGTGCGGAGGGGCGCCATATTTGAGCGCCTCCAGCAGGAATCCGAAGTCCATCTCCATCTGGTGGTCCTCATGACCCAGAATAGCGAGTATCTTCCTCTGCAGGTCGGGCTTGTGGATTCGCAGGCCGCCGCTGGCTATCTCAACCCCGTTTAAAACCAGGTCATACAGCCTGCCGCGCAGCCGGAGCGGCTCCTCGTCGATATAGCGAATCGTCGCTTCGGTGGGAAGCGTGAACGGATGATGCTCGGCGACGATCTCTCCGGTGTCACTGTCGAGCTTGAACATGGGGAAATCGGTCACCCAGAGGAAGCTCCATCCTTCCCTTATGAGATCGAGCTTCTCAGCAAGCCGGGGCCTGAGGGCGCCGAGCACGGCCTCTGCGGTCCCGATGGTATCGGCGACGAAGAATATGACGTCGCCTTCTTCAGCGCCGGCCGCTTCCATCACGGCTGCAAGCTCGTCCGGTGAGAGGAACTTGGCAATCGGAGACTGGACTTCGAGTTTTTCTCGGATTATCAGGTAAGCAAGGCCTTTGGCTCCGAGGGATATGGCAAATTCTGTCAGTTCGTCGATCTCCCGGCGCGAGAAGCTGGACGCACCTGGCGCCCTGATGGCTCTTACGGTCCCGCCAGCGGACAGCGCCTTTTCAAAGACGCCGAATCCCGAGCCGCGGAAGATATCAGACGCGTCTACTATCTGAAGGCCAAAACGCAGGTCGGGCTTGTCGGAACCGTATTTGAGGAGAGCTTCATCGTGGGTAATGACAGGAAACGGCTTTGCCAGATCGACGTTCATGGTCTTCATAAAGAGGTCAGCCATCAGCTCCTCCAGCAGTCCCATGATGCCAGCCTCGGACATGAAAGACATCTCCATGTCTACCTGGGTGTGTTCCGGCTGGCGGTCGGCCCTTAAATCCTCGTCCCGGAACGCGTGGGCGAACTGGTAATAGCGGTCAAGACCCGACATCATCAGCAGTTGCTTGAAGAGCTGCGGCGACTGAGGCAGGGCATAGAACTTTTTCGGCTGCAGCCGGCATGGCACCAGGAAATCACGGGCGCCTTCGGGAGTGCTCTTCGTAAGCACGGGCGTTTCCACCTCGGTAAAATCGTTATTGTCCAGAAAGTTTCTAACCGTCTTCGAGACCGTATGACGGAGTATGAGGTTATCGCGCATCTCCTCACGCCTGAGGTCGATGTAGCGGTATTTGAGCCGCAGGTTCTCGTCCACGTCTCCCTGCTCCTCGACGCCGAACGGCGGTGTCTCGGACCGGTTGAGGATCTCGACGCTGGTGACATTGATTTCGACCTCTCCCGTCGGCAGATCCGGGTTTACTGTCTCCGCCGGACGCGGAGCCACATTCCCTTTGACTTCAAGCACGTCCTCGGGACGCAAAGAATGGCCCGTAGTATGTACCTCTCCTGAGCGCTCGGGGTCGAATACTATCTGCACGAGACCACTGACATCACGCAGGTCGATAAAGATAAGCCCGCCGTGGTCACGGCGCCTGTGAACCCAGCCGCAGACGGTCACGCTGCTGTCGATGTTGTCCTTCGTTAATCTTCCACAATAGTCGGTGCGCATGATTTCCGTTTCCTTAATGATGCTGGTGTTGGTGTTGGATTGAGCTGATTGTTCCCACCTCCGCTAAAGCGTCTTCGACAAGACGCTACGGCGGAAACAATCAGCTCAATCCATCCATGTTTTCTTTTATATATACTCCCGGGGCGGGCAGGTATTTTCCCGCGGAACGTCTTGTCGAAGACGCTTTAGTGCAGCGGGGAAATACCTGCCCGCCCCACGCCACTCCGAAACTTTTACAGTCGAGCCTTCAGATATTCCTGAAAACCATCCAGTTTGACCGATTCCTGATCACTGGTGCCCATGTCACGCACCGTAACTGCGCCAGCCTTCATCTCGTCCTCACCGATGATAACAGCAAACCGCGCTCCAAGCCGCGACGCCTGCTTCATCTGTCCCTTGGCGCTGCGTCCCGCGTAATCGGTGTCCGAGCTGATACCCAGACCGCGCAGTTCGTGCAGCAGCTCTACGACTACCGGACGCGCGCTTTCATCGAGTACCATGAAAAATACATCTATCTCCTGCTTCGGCGTATTTTCTCCGGCCGACTCGAGCGCCAGGACGATACGTTCCATGCCGGTGCCAAAACCTATCGCCGGCGTGGGATGCCCGCCTATCTCCTCTACCAGTCCGTCGTAGCGCCCACCGCCCCCGATGCCCTTCTGAGCGCCCAGCCGGGCACACTCATATTCAAAGGTTGTACGCGTATAGTAGTCAAAGCCGCGCACAAGTGTTCCGTCTATCTGGTACTCCCGGCCCAGCAAATCAAGATACTGCCGGACTCGATCAAAATGCTCCTGGCATGGCGCGCAGAGGCTGTCAACCAGTTTCGGGGCGTCGTTCAGAAGCAAGATGCATTTTTCGTTCTTGCAATCGAAAACCCGCAAAGGATTCATGATGGCGCGCTCGCGGCAGTCGCCGCACAGCTCACCGCCGATATGGTCGAGGTGTTGCTTCAGCCCGCTTATGTAAGCCGGCCTGCAATCCGGACATCCCATGCTGCTCAGCTTGAGCTCAACATCGGGGACATCGAGAGCCGCATACAGATCGGACAACATGATGATGAGCTCGGCGTCAAGAGAGGATTCGCCAGAACCGATCGCTTCGGCTCCCAGCTGGTAATGCTCGCGAAAGCGCCCTGCCTGCGGCCGTTCAAAACGAAACATGCGCTCGTAGTACCACATCTTCACGGGCTGGGGGGATTTGTGCATTCCGTGCTGGATATAAGCCCTGACCACCGGAGCGGTTCCCTCGGGCTTGAGTGTCAGGCTGCGTCCGCCCTTGTCCTCGAACGTGTACATCTCCTTGCGTACTATGTCGGAGGAGGCGCCGACGCCGCGAACAAAAAGTTCCGTGTCCTCGAATGTGGGCGTCGCTATCCTGCCGTAACCAGCGGCGGAAAAAACACGCCGGGCTTCATCCATGACTTTTTGCCTCAGCTGCTGCTGCGCGGGAAGAACATCGTATGTCCCTTTTGGCCCCTGCATGGTCACCAGCCCAGATCGGTCAGGAACGGATTGTTTTCTTTTTCCTGTTCCAGTGTGGTCGAGTTTCCGTGACCGGGATAGACGACCGTGTCTGCAGGATACCGGAGGACAAGGTTTTTCACAGAAGTGGCCAGAACTTCAAAAGAGCCACCGGAAAGATCGGTGCGCCCAATCGACCCATGAAATAGCAGATCGCCGCAGAAGAGGGAATCCGCCGCGAAATAGGTAAGAGACCCCGTCGAATGGCCCGGAGTCGCGATAACATCGATTTCGATGCCGCCAATGATCTTTTTTTCCCCTCCGGACAATAACTCATCGACCTTGCAGGCCTTAAATGACGGCATTCCCGGAAAAAGCAGGTATTCATCCGGAGAACCGAGAACATCTGATACCTCGCTGCTTCCATAGACCGGTGCGCCGGTCTCCTCCACGATCTCTGCAGTCGCCCCCAGGTGATCGGAATGTCCGTGCGTGATGAGAACGGCTTCCAGCCTGCAATCTGCGGCTTCGATCGCGCCCATGATGATCGAAGGATCGTCGCCGGGATCGATCAGAAAACATGATCCGGAGTCCCTGTCGGCGACAAGATAACAGTTTGCCTGAATGGGGCCTACGGGCCGGGTTATGATCCTGACGTCTATTTTCTTCTCCTTGAACTCGTGGCAGGGAATGGTTAACGCTAGCAAATCCGCCGTATCCGGGCAAACCGCGCGATACAGACAAGGGTGAACACCCGCCGGTCATATCTTGCGCATGAGGGGGCTTGCCGCCGCGAATACCATCCAGATATAAGGCATGATCGCGGGATAGAAGAAACTGAAAACGATCGAGACCGCAAAACCGGTCGGCATGATCATCGATACCCGCATCGAGTGCCTCACTTCCTGCTCGTCGATGTCGTCATGCAGGAGACCCGGCTGCCTTAGAACCAGCAGCCACATCAATGCCGCAAGAAAACCCGCAAGTGATATCACTGCCGCATAGAAGACCTGCGCCACCTCATCCCCCGGGTGTGTGCCATAAACCCCCGTTGGAAAAGGCAGAAACGCGATCACCAGCAGAAAAAAGAAATTCAGCCAGATCAATCCCACGCTGTATCTTTTCACATGGTTGTTGAAGTGAAGATGCTTGAGCCACAGGAGTGCGAGCACGCCGAAGCTGATCGCGTAACTGGTGAACATCGGTATGTTGCCTACAAGGTCGTCTCCCAGCTCACGGTCGGGGGCGTTCACGGGAATCGGAATCTGGACCACGAGCAGGGTGATCGCCACCGCGAAGACGGCATCGCTGAAATTAACGATGCGTTTTGTGCTTCTCGAATGGTCAATATCCGGGTTGATCCTGTTTTTCATGTTATTTTTTCAGTCTGAATGCGCATTCCTGTCTGTTCGTATTCGAGAATCACACCACGCCGGCACTTATAAAAACAATTAACGCTGCGCATATATCAGTCGAGCAATACAGGAGCAGGTTCTGCCTCCGTGTCTGAAATCCTGTACGCATGGGCGACAGCTTCTGACGCAGCCTGGCATTTCTCCAAAGTCGCAGAGTGCACACTGGCGAGGCTCTCGCCTTCGCTTATGTGATCTCCGGATTTCACTTTCAGCATAACGCCCGCCGAGTGATCGATTGCCTCATCCTTGCGATGGCGTCCGGCTCCCAATTCCAGCGCCGCCCTTCCGACCGCAAGCGCGTCAATAGCCGCGATGAAACCTGAGCGATCCGCCGGGACATTCAATACGTGGCTCGCCGAAGGCAGCACAACCGGATTATCGATAAAGCCGGCGTCTCCCCCCTGCGCCGAAATCCACTCCCTGAATTTTTCCAGGGCCTCGCCGCCTGCAAGGCGCGCGCGTGCTTCCTCTTCGGAGCGTCCACGATCCCAGCCCAGATCAGATAGGGGAAGCAGCCTCGTGGCCAGGGCGACGACTACTTCAGTCAGGTCCTCTGGTCCGCCGCCGCGCAGCGCCTCGACCGCCTCCCTGACCTCCAGGGCATTGCCCACGGCTTTTCCCAGGGGCTGCTCCATCGAAGTGAATACAGACAGGACGTTCACGCCCCTGATCTCGCCGATCTTCTTCATAAGATGCGCGGCGCCGGATGCGTGTCCGATGGTCTTGAAAAACGCGCCTCGGCCCACCTTGATGTCAAGAACTACCGCGCTTGCGCCGCCTGCTATCTTTTTACTCATGATGCTGGCGGCGATCAGCGGGTTGGACTCGATGGTCCCGGTCACGTCGCGCAATGCGTAGATCTTCATGTCGGCGGGCACAAGGCCCTCGCTCTGCCCGGCGATGCAGATACCGGTTTCACGCAGCTGCGTCTCAAACTCTTCCGGGCTCAGCCGGGTTCGAAATCCCGGGATGGATTCAAGCTTGTCTACGGTTCCTCCCGTATGGGCCAGGCCTCTTCCGGACATCTTCCCAAACACCGCCCCGCAGGAAGCGATCAAAGGCCCGAGTACAAGCGATACCTTGTCACCCACGCCGCCGGTGCTGTGCTTGTCGACGACCGTGCGGCCCAGGGACGAGAGGTCGAGCGAGTCGCCCGAATCGACCAGGGCGTCTGTCATCGCCACGGTCTCGTCTATCGAAAGCCCCTTGAAGAAGATGGCCATCAGCCAGGCTGACATCTGGTAATCGGGAATGCCGCCAGCCATGAAGCCATCAACCATGGATGTGATCTCCGCGGTCGTAAGCTCGATACCATCTCTTTTTTTCCGGATTATCTCAACTGGATGGAACATCTGTTTAAGGTTACACATGCCGGACGTCTATCCTGCCTGGTTGCAGTGCCCATAACGGAATCCAGGTGTGTTTTTTCGTACAGTCGTGCTTATAGACAGAACATGTCAGTTGTGCTAATATTCAAAAAGTAATAGCCATGCCGGTTCGTAAATCCGGCAAACGGGTCTTTCTGTTAGTGGGGATGCTTAAGCAGGGTTGTAACAAGTAAGCCGGTCCGGCGGCCTTTTAGGTGATGCCTGGTCGGCTTTTGTTATTCAGGCACGGGTGAAAATAAAGTCTTATGAGATTCTCAGCAAAATCGTCGATTATTTTCCTGATCATGGCTTCAGCCGTGATCCTGACCGCAGGAGAAGCTTTTGCGGCAGTGGATTGCCTTCCCGCCATCAGCGAGATCGACGCTACTCCGCACTGGTCCAGCTATGCAGATTACCGCGACCGCCTGCTCACGGTTGACGAAACCATCCGCAACGACAGCGACTGCCAGTCCTGCAGGCTACAGCTGCAGGGAGTCGAAGCAAGCAGCGGAGTATCACTTGAGACTCCCATGCCGCGGTATATCGGCAATCTTTCTCAGGGGGCCATCAGCCATATGAGCATGAAATTCCGCATTCCCCAGGGAGTGGGAAGTTTTCACAGCCATTTCAGGCTTGTATGCCTGCCGGATGCCACAGAGTCGCCCGCCGCGCCGCAGCCGGTGGAGCAGCAACAGATGAGCATGGATCCTGACTTCGCCCTGGCAAACGAAGGCTGCCCGGTCGAGCCGGCGCCTGATCCAGCTATCCATTATCCGGTCATTGAAGCAGCGTACGGCCCGCGCCGTTTTGTAGTAACTGTTAAAAATGCCGATGGCGGACCGGTAGCTGGCAAAACAGTCAAGTGGGGCCTTTCGAACAGCTACGATTTCCGTATAATCGAAAATTCAACGGTTACAGACGAGGCCGGACAGGTCTACGCGGTTGTAACTCCGCCCCAGTATTTCATCTGTATCATCCCGTATTATTCAAAAGGGATGACTGTTGTCAGCGCGGCCAGCGAGGATGGGTCTGCTTCAGAGTCACGATTCACTTATACACGCTGCGCTCCCCCCGGCTCGACGCCACCCTGGCTTTAGGCCGGGAACTGCCGAACCTCCGCAGCTTCCTGCCGTAATATCCAAACGAGCCCGATGACTATTCGAAGTGCCCGTGCTTTCTGTCAGGCTGCTTTATAAATGGCGTGCCGGGCATCGACAGGGCTTCAGCGACTTCCAGTTTGGAGCCTGTGAAGAATCGGAAGACAGTGGCGCCGACGTCTGCAAAATCACCTTCATAAGGCGCTTCGGTCGCAAGCTCGATGATCTCCTTTGAGCCGGGTGTCCTGGATCTTTCGCTGGCGAAAATGGGACCCCCGGGTGAGAAAACATCATTTCCCATCCGTGCCATCATCGGTATGTATTCCCGTGTGTGGTCGGTCCCGGGTGCCAACGGATCACAACCATGGTCGGCGGTGATGATCATCATGTCCCGCTCGCCGCATGCGGCGATAAGCTCCGGGATGGCCGCGTCAACCTCTTCCAGCCCCGCCGCAAAGCCCCTGAAATCGTTACGATGCCCCCAGAGCATGTCAAAATCCACCAGGTTGGTGAAAACGAGGCCTTCGTCTATCTCCCTCATGATCTCGATAGTCCTCTTGATGCCGTCGGTGTTGGATGTCGTCTTGTGTTCGTGATCAACGCCTGATCCGGCAAAAATCTGCGATATCTTGCCGACTCCGTGTACCGGAACCGAGATCTCCTCAAGCAGGTTGAGATAAGTGCGCGGAGGCTCGAGGGAGAAATCCCTTCGCCGCGGCGTACGGATGAAACTGCCGGGCTCGCCTGTAAACGGCCGCGCGATGACGCGGACCACCCCGAACTCTCCCTTGAGCATCTTGCGCGCCATCATGCAATAGTCGTACAACTCCTCGACCGGGATTATCTCCTCGTGCGCGGCGATCTGGAAGACGCTGTCGGAAGATGTATAGACGATGAGACTGCCTGTCCTTAAGTGTTCCTCACCCAGCTCTTTGATGATCTCTGTTCCGGAAGCCGGTCTGTTGCCAAGCACCCCGCGTCCGGTAGCACGCTCGAACTGCCTGATAATCGCCTGCGGAAAACCATTGGGAAATACCGGGAAAGGTCTGTTTGTGACGACCCCCATCAGCTCCCAATGCCCGACAGTGGTGTCCTTGCCGCGCGAGCGCTCGCGCAATCTGCCATACAGGGCCTGCGGACGCGGAACGGGAGGCTGACCTTTCAGGGGCAGGATATTGCCCAGGCCGAGAGCGCCCAGGTTCGGCAATCTCAGGCCGCCAACGGCCTCAGCGACATGGCCCAGGGTATTGGCGCCGGCATCGCCGAATTCCTCGGCGTCGGGAAGCGCCCCGGCGCCGACTCCATCCAGCGTGACAAGCAGACAGCGAACGCGCCGCCGCAGCCTTCGACGTGATAGTAACCAGAGAGGATTGAGCATAGGTTTATCTTTTCGCCCCGGGAAGGGGTGTTCCCTTTTTAGAGGCTTATCTTTATGGAATAAGGATCGCCGGCAACGGCGGCCGAATCTTTACCATAACCAGACAGGGGAGGTTACCGGTCTTCGACGAGCTCGAACTTCCTGGCGCGGGGGTGGGCTTCATAGTAGATCTCGCGTAACCGCTGCCTGCTTACATGGGTGTATATCTGGGTTGTAGAGACGTCGGCGTGGCCCAGCATCTCCTGTACGCTGCGCAGATCCGCGCCGCCAGCCAGCAGGTGTGTTGCGAAACTGTGCCTGAGGGTGTGTGGCGTCACCTGTTTGCTGAGTCCGGCTTCCCTGGCGTAATGGACCAGCATGCGGTGTACGCTCTGGCGGCTGATGCTGCGGCCGAAACGGTTGAGGAACAGGTGATCGGTCCTGATGCCCTTTCCCAGCATATGACGCGCCCGGCGGGTATATGTTTCCACAGCCGTCAGCGCCGGCTCCCCCACCGGTATCACCCTTTCTTTTGAACCCTTCCCCATACACCTGACGAAGCCTCCTTCCTGGTCGATATCTTCTTCTCTCAGCGCGGTCAGCTCCGAGACCCTCAGGCCCGCGCTGTAAAGCAGCTCCATCATGGCGTAGTCACGCAACGACCCCGGCTTGCTTCCAGCCGGCTGGCTAAGCAGAAGTTGCACCTCGGCCAGGTTCAAAACCGTCGGCAGTTTTTGCGCCTTTTTGGGTGACTGCAGAGAAATCGTCGGGTTGCAGGGCGCGAGACCCTCCCGGCAGAGGAATCGGTAGAAGGTACGCAGGACGCTCGTCTTGCGCGCCATGGTAGAACCCGCGGGAGTCGCATCGACACCAAGGCTCTCGAGGAAGGCTCTGACCATCGCGATATCAGCTTCCTCAACGGTAGATCCCTGCTGCTTGACATAATTGCAGTATTGTGACAAGTCCCTGCGATAGGAAGAGATAGTATTGTCAGCCAGTCCGCGCTCGAACTGCAGATAGCCCAGGAACTCATCGATAAGATGATTCCGGGTTCCGCTCTCGATATTTTTTGTTTCAATCATTTCCATCGACCAGCATTTTCTGGAGTGATGGTCAATAATCCTCTAAATAGGAGTTTATTTGCAAGAAAAGGGACACTGGAATATTTGTTTGTTATGCGGCGTTGAATCAGCCCCGGATCATAAGATCAGGCCCAAAAAACCGGTTTGTTTCCATACTGACTCTAAGACTGGAAGTTCGGAGGAGTCGACAATCTGTAGGGAATGATATTCGCAAGTTCGTAATATGGCAGGCCTACGGCATCAGCAACAGCCCTGTTCGTAAGCTTGCCTTCCATGACGTTTACGCCGTTGGCGAGTGCATCGTTGTCCCTTACCGCGGCGGTTACACCCTTGTTGGCGATCTCCAGGATATATGGCAGAGTGGCGTTGGTGAGCGCGTGCGTCGAAGTGATGGGGACCGCGCCGGGGATGTTGCCGACACAGTAATGGATCACCTCGTCGACCATATAGGTCGGCTCGCTATGAGTCGTCATTCTCGAGGTCTCGGAAGAACCGCCCTGGTCGATTGAGACATCTACGAAGACCGAATGAGGGACCATTTGCTCGACGAGTTTCTTCGTTATTATTTTTGGCGCCTTGGCGCCGGGTATCAGCACTGCGGCTATGACCAGATCGGCGCCTGTGACGTGTTCCTCTATGGTAAAAGCGGTCGACATCACGGTTGTAAGCCGGCCTGAAACGAAGCTGTGCAGCTTACGGAGACGATCGATGTTATTGTCCAGTACAGTTACATCTGCCAGCATGCCGGCGGCGATCTTAGCGGCGTTTGTTCCAACGATACCCGCGCCCAGAACGACAACCCTGGCAGGCGGGACTCCGGGGACGCCTCCGAGTAGCACGCCCCTCCCCCCTATCATCTTCTCAAGGAAGTAGGCGCCCACCTGCGCTGCCATGCGCCCGGCAATCTCGCTCATGGGGGACAATAACGGCAGAGGGCCGCCGGGAAGCCCGACCGTCTCATAGGCGATGCACGTCGCGCCTGTTTCCATCAGCTGCTTTGTCAACTCCGGCTGAGGGGCCAGATGCAGGAAAGAGAATATTGACTGGACGGGCTTCAGCAACGCTACCTCATCGGGCGACGGATCCTTGACCTTCACGATCAGGTTTGCCTTCTCAAAAAGCTCGTGGAAGTCCTCTATAAGCTCACCGCCCTGCGCCTCATATGCCGGATCGGTGAGGCGGCTGCCATCACCAGCGCCTTTTTGTATCAGGACCGTATGGCCCGCAGAAACCAGTTCGCGCACTCCAGCGGGAGTTATCGCAACGCGGTACTCATCGACTTCCATTTCTGACGGGACACCTATTATCAAGATCTACCTCTCAATATTTGATTTTCAAAAAGGCCTGGCTCAACTTTATATTCTGATTTTTTATAATACCATCTATCATAATTTTCCAAGCGCCTGGTGTGCCAGCAGCACGCCGATTATCGATTTGGCATCCTCGAGCTCACCCACAAGATCACCCACCGGTTCCAGCGGCCGCGAGTCCGGCTCCAGAAATTCCTCCCTGTCGGATTCGCCTTCGACAGAGGAAAGGTCTTCGGCCATAAAAGCGTGAAGTATCTCATCGCAGAACCCGGGTGACGAATAATAAGTCGCAAGATGGGTCAGCCTGCCGGCCAGCAGACCCAGCTCTTCGGCCAGCTCACGGCGCGCGCAATCTGCCGGTTCTTCTCCCGGGCGCAGTTTTCCGGCGGGAACCTCAAGCATCTCATGGGCGGCGGCATCGCGATACTGGCGAACAAGCCGCACACGTCCTTCTGAATCAATGGGAATGATGACCGCGGCGCCGGGATGTTCTATCACTTCCCGGATCGATCTGCTGCCATCAGGCAGCTCCACATCATCGACCCTGAGACTGATGATCTTGCCCTGGTACGCATGCCTCGACGAGAGGCGGCGGTTTTTCATGACAGGCTCACCTTCGCTGGTCCATTGACGAACGACCCAAATCTATTGTTGCGCCTCTTCGACAAGCGCGAGTATCAGTTCGTACATCTGGTGCAGGGACTCAACTGTGATTGACTCATCCGGCGTGTGGACCTTCTCCATCCCGGTCGCAAGGTTGACACACGGCAGCCCCATGAGGTTGAACACGTTCACGTCACTGCCGCCTCCAGTAGAGGTATATCCAGGCGTAAGGCCGATCCTGCGTATCGCCTTTTCAGCGAGCTTGACGGGAAGGCCGCCGGCTTTCGAAAAATCGAAACCGGTGAACTCGTCGACGATCGTGATTTCCACATCGACGTCCTCCTGGCTGGCGGCCAGGTTGATTGAATCGATCATCGCGGCGATCTGCGCCTCGAGTTTTCCATCATCGTGACTGCGGGCCTCGCCGTTTATGCTGCATCTATCGGGGACGACATTCACCGCATCGCCGCCCCTGATGATGCCGACGTTCGCGGTCGTCTCCCCATCTATCCTGCCCAGCTTCATGCCGGCGATCGCCCTGCCCGCGGCCGCGATCGCGTTGCGGCCTTCTTCCGGCGCTACTCCTGCATGAGCGGACCTCCCCATGAAAAGCGCGTTTACGGTTTTCTGCGAAGGGGATTTCATAATGACGTCGCCGACCGGGCCGGTGCTGTCCAGGCAGAAGCCGCAACGGGATTCGAGTTTTTCCAGTGAGCTTGCCTTGGCTCCCTTGAGTCCCGCTTCCTCTCCCACCGTCAGGAGCAGTTCGATCCCAGCATGCGGCAGGCGATCACGCACGATCTTTTCAACCGAGCAGAGGATCGCCGCCAGCGCCGCCTTGTCATCCGCCCCCAGCACCGAGCGGCTGCGGCTGCGTACGACACCGCCGTCGAGCCATGGGTCGGGAAAAGCATCGGGATCCGAAGCCACCGTGTCAGTGTGGGCTGAAAGCAGGATGGTGACTCCTGCCATGTTGCCTGGAATACGGCAATAGAGGTTGCCGGCGCTGGACTTGCTGTTGTCGTAAAGCGGGTCGCCCTCCCAGACATCCAGACCAAGTCTGCGCAGCCTCGTGGTTACGAAATCTACGACCGCCCTTTCGTGCCCCGAGGGACTGGGTATCCTGGCAAGCTCGATGAAGAGAGCCACGATGGGATCGTTCGTGCCTATGCTTTCCTGCCTCATCGGCTAAGTCTTTGTTCTATTCTTCAGGAGACGAATCAACCACGATCTGGTCGATCTCGCCCGGGCTTTCAGTGGTTTCATCGGCCGGGGTATATCCGTTGGCCACGCGGGCTTGCGCCATCACGGTCGCGGCGCCCACAAAATCGCGGAACAGCGGATGGGGGCGTGTCGGCCTTGATTTGAACTCGGGATGGAACTGCGTCCCGACGAACCAGGGGTGGTCGGACAGCTCGACTATCTCCACCAGGCGCTTGTCGGGAGATGTGCCGCTGATCTTCATGCCGGCCTCCACCAGCTTGGGCCTCAGGGCGTTGTTGACCTCGTAACGGTGACGGTGGCGTTCATGGACGGTTCGCTCGCCGTAAGCCTTGGCCGCCCGTCCTGAACGCGACACCTTGCAGGGATATGAACCGAGCCGCATCGTGCCGCCCATCGCCTCGACATCCTTCTGCTCAGGCAGCAGGTCTATGACCGGGTATGGAGTGCCCTGGTCGAACTCGGAACTGTTGGCGCCCGGCATGCCCGCCACATTGCGTGCGTATTCGACCACCGCGCACTGCATCCCCAGGCATATGCCCAGGAAGGGGATATTGTTCTCACGGGCGTACGTTACCGCCTGGATCTTGCCCTCGATGCCGCGTACGCCGAAGCCTCCGGGAATAAGCACACCGTCGACATCGCGCAACTGTGATTCGACCAGCATGGGCGATACGCCCTCGGAATCGACCCAGACAAGCTCCAGCTCGTGATCGTGGAAGACCGCTGCGTTCTTGAGCGCCTGGATCACACTCATGTAGGCGTCCCACAACTGTACGTATTTGCCGACAAGCGCGATGCGCACCTTGTGTGTGCAGGAGTTGATCCTGTCGACAAGGTCCTGCCAGTCGGCGAGGTCAGGTTCCGCGGCCTCGATCCCGAGCTTGCTGATCACCAGCTCGTCCAGCCCCTCCTCGTGAAGCATGAGGGGGACCATGTATATGTCAGGCGCATCAACCGCGGTTATAACCGCTTCGATATCGATATCGCATAGAAGCGCGATCTTCTCGCGCAAGTTCTTGTTCATGTGGCGCGGAGAACGGCAGACGATGATGTCCGGCTGGATGCCGATGCCGCGCAGCTCCTTCACTGAGTGCTGCGTCGGCTTGGTCTTCTGCTCGCCAGCGGCTTCGAGGTATGGCACCAGTGAGACATGGATATAGAGGGCGTTCTCGCGTCCGACATCGATCCTGAACTGCCTGATGGCCTCGAGAAACGGCAGCGACTCGATATCGCCGACCGTACCTCCGACCTCGGTGATGACCACGTCGACACCGCCGCCCATGTCTGCCACTCTATGGATACGCTGCTTGATCTCGTTGGTTATGTGCGGGATCAGCTGGACTGTCTTTCCCAGGTAATCTCCGCGCCGCTCCTTGTTTATGACGCTGAAGTAGACGGTGCCGGACGTAAAGTTGCAGTCACTGGTGAAGTTCTCGTCCACGTAGCGCTCATAATGCCCGAGGTCGAGGTCGGTTTCCGCCCCGTCCTCCGTCACAAACACCTCTCCGTGCTCGAACGGGCTCATGGTACCCGGATCCACGTTTATATACGGGTCCATCTTCTGCATCTGAACCTTGAGCCCGCGGCTGCGCAGCAGCCTTCCGAGGGACGCCGCAGTTATTCCCTTTCCCAGCGACGAAACCACCCCGCCAGTCACGAAAATGTGTTTAGCCATGTTCCTGCCGCCTTTCCCTGCAATTTGTAATTAATGGAACGAAAAAACCGGAGGCGCGGCTCCGGTTCAAGGAAAAGAATGAATTTTTTCTTCCTGCTCTCAATCAATCGCCCTATCAGGTTCGTGCTTATCCCAACTAGGAGATTATATCACCACTACATGCCGCTTGAAAACATCCCCGGGAAATTCCCTGAGGCTTCCCTGAATTCAGTCCTCTTCTTTGTACGTAATGGCGTCTTCAGGGCAGTTCTCGACCGCGGCCTCGATGCAACCTTCCAGTCCTTCAAAATCTTCGACGATCACGTGCGATACATTGGCCGCATCGTCGATCTCGAAAACCTCTGGGCAGATCTCCTCGCAATTGCCGCAGGCGACACACTTTTCCTTATCTATCCTGGGAACTTTCATGCTGCTTTCTGTCCATAATTCGTTGATTTTATATGCGCGATTGTATCACAGCGATACGCAGTTCCGGCAAACCGGACCGCCCATAAAATACCTTGTGACCCCGCATGGGCCGATATATCATGTAGGTTGGCGGCAATTCCTCGAGGTGCGATTTCTGATGGGGGCAAAAAACAACATCATGCCCTGCAGGGCTTTCAAAAAAGGGCTGGCCGGCATCCAGATGCAGATGGTCACTGTGGCCCTGGTATCGGTGTCCGCCATCATGCTGATGATCGCCGGTCCCGCATTGGCGATCACGGCCGATGAACCGCTTGCCGGCGTTTCAGCCGTAACACCGGCGCAGCTCGAAGGCGAACTCACGTCGGTGAATCCCGGCCATATCCACGGCGACATAGCCCAGCTGTATGTCATCTGGGGCTACCGTTTCGGCATCAGGGCGGATCTTGCCTTTGCCCAGATGCTCCACGAAACGAGCTTCCTCCGTTATGGAGGCGACGTCGCGGCATGGCAGAACAATTTTGCCGGTATTGGCGCCACCGGCGGCGGCAACCCCGGCAACTCCTTCGCCACCGCCGAGCTGGGCGTCATCGCCCACTATGCACACCTTGCCTGGTATGTATATCCCACACACCAGAACGGCTGGTGCAGCCGCGAATACGACCCCAGGCATTTCGAGCCCGGACACCGCTACGGGGTCTACAATCTCAGGGACCTTGGCGGCCGCTGGGCTTCGCCCGGGATCGGCTATGGCGACGCTATAGCCCGCTACGCCACGGAGATCTGGAACTTCAGCGCGCGTGGCAACTGGCTTGGCAGCTTCAACGAGATGCCCGGGACGCCGGCGGCTGATCTTTCGACAAGTTTCTATTTCCCCTGGTATGACTGCAAGGTTCAGAGCAGCATGCTCGGTAACTGGATCCTCGTGGCCAACCGCGGTTCCGGAACGGCAACCGTAGAGATCTCCATCGGCTCGACAAAGATGCATGACCCGAACAATCCGGGAAATGATTTCTTCACTGTTCCCGAAGGCGGAGAGATAACGCCGATATTCCCTCAGAGCATCGGCGGGCCGGTGAAAGTCGTATCGACATCCGGACAGCTGCTGATGGTCAGCCAGCGCGTCCTTTACAAGGATTCATTCAACGAAGTACTGGGTACTCCGGAGGAAAAGCTTTCCGACTCTTATGATTTCACCTGGTACGACTCCAAGCCCGAGGGGGGCATGACCGGCAACTGGATCCTTGTAGCCAACACAGGCTCCATCCCGGCGGATGTCGAGATATGGATCGGAACGACCCTGATGGCGCGATACAGCACCGCGACTGGAAACGCCATCGCCCCAGGAATGATCGAAACGCCCAGATTCGACAATATCCGCGGCGGCCCGGTCAAGGTCCGCTCCACCAACAACCAGCCTCTCATCGCAAGCCAGCGGGTGCTGTACCGTGAGAGTTTCAGCGAAGTCATGGGCGTGCCCACCGATTCACTCGCCAGCGAATACCTTTTTACCTGGTATGACTCGATGAGCCCCAGCATGAAAGGTGACTGGGTACTGGTGGCGAACCGCGGCATCATTCCGGCCGATGTCGATATCTTTGCCGGCGGAATCCTGGTGGCCAGGTACAGCACGGCGAGTGGCAATGCGATCCCCGCCGGTGAGATGGTGACCCCACGGTTTCCAAACCTGATGACCGGACCAGTGCGGGTCGTTTCGACCAACGGGCAGCCGCTGATGTCTTCCCAGCGGGTTTTGTACCGTGACAGTTTCGAGGAAATACAGGGGATCAAGCCATCGACGCTGACAGGCGACCAATGGTTCACCTGGTACGATTCCATGCTGGCCAGCTTCATGAGGGGCGACTGGATACTGGTATCCAACCAGGGCACGGGCGAGGCGCGGGTGGAGATCTACATCGCCGGAGTCAGGATGGAGGACCCGGCCAATACCGGAAATGAATTCTTCACTATACCCGAGGGCGGCATGATAACGCCCCAGTTCAGCAATACCAAGGGCGGTCCGGTGAGAGTTACCTGTCTGACAGGCCAGCCATTGCTGACGAGCCAGAGGGTTCTTTACAAGGATGGCCTGATCCGCTGACAGGCGGCCGCTTTCCTGCTTAACTTCAGTCGGCCACCGCAGTGACTTTCTTCCCGGGCTCTATATGGATGATGGTGTCGGTTCCCTCGCCGAATTCATCCTTCAGCTTTCTTTCGACCTTAGAAGCTATGCTGTGCGAGTCTTTCGTCGACAACTCCGGGTCGACGATAAGATGCAGGTCGATCCAGTAACCGGCTTCGCTGCCGCGGCTTCGGATCTTGTGGCAACCCTGGATGCTGTCTGTATCCAGGCTCATGCAGACCTGCTCAATTTTTCCGGGATCGAGCATGGCGCGGTCGAGCAGCACCACCGAAGCATCTCTCATTATCCTGAAAGCCGCATAGGCGATGACCAGGGCGATGAAACCGCCGGTGATGGCGTCGACCTCAGGACGCCCCTTACTTACGGCTATCAGGCTGGCGACAACCGATATCGATACGAACACGTCACTCAATGTGTGCTTTGAGTCAGCGACCAGGAAGATGCTGTTGAGCTTTCTGCCCTGATATCGTTCGTAAATGCTCACCGATATGTTGATAACGATCGTCACGCCCATCATCGCAAAAGCGAGTCCGGACACTTCCGGTCCGATGCTGCCCGGTGCGGTGAGCCTCCCGTAAACGCTTTCCCCGATCTGCACGGCGGTTAGCAGCAGCAGTATGACGATGCCGATACTGGCGAATGTCTCGAACTTGGAGTGTCCGTACGAATGGGATTCATCATCGGGCCGTGAAGCCAGACCAATACCGATCAGCCCGATCACGTTCGAGGAGCCGTCCATGAGGGAATGAAAAGCATCGGCGACCATGCCGATCGAATGGGACCGCCACCCGACGATTCCTTTTCCCAGCGATACGGCGACATTGGCGAAAAGTACATAGAGAAGAACCATGCGGATGCTTTGATAACGGCGGGCGCTTTCAGTCTTTATTGCCTGAGTCTGCAATCATCCCCCTAAATTCTTCTTCATTACCTGGTTCGAATGTTACTCATCCCATACCCTGCCTGACTGGAAAGAACCAGACTGAGCGGGATGAGAAGTTTCCGCTGCAACGATTGTCGAAGACCTAAAGTGGAAGCGGAAACTTCTCATCCCGCTCCCGCACAGACATCTCTATAAGTCTCTGACAATTATCATGTTCCATGACATTCCATCCAGAATTATGCTATTTGTGGTCCGTTCTTCAGTAAATGCCGGTCAATTCGCATCCACGGCATTATTTTCAACGCTTTCCCCGGCACGCCCGCCGGTTATCAGGCCGTAAATTGACAGGCCGATCAATCCAAGCAATATCGCGAACCAGAAGGTGGCAAGCCGGATGAGTAGCGTTCCGGCAACAGCGATATCTTTTTCATAGCCATTCGTTACAAGAAGCCCCGTCATGCTTCCCTCGGCGACACCCAGGCCGCCCGGTATCATCGCGAGCGCTCCCGCCAGCGAGGAAATCACAAAAATAAACATCACCAGTGGCAGGGCTATGTCCATGCCGAGCCCGCGCAGGCATACATATGCGGCCAGGCACTCGAAGAACCAGCCGATGGTGCTGAGGATAACAGTCGGAACCAGATGCCTGGTTTTGAGCAGGACATATGCCGATTCGTAGAATGCTTCGAAATGGTGCGCAAAACGCCCTATCAACGGCAGGCGTTCGGCGAGATGTAGCAATCTGAAACAGAGACTGCGTATCTGCATGATCGTGATGAAAAGGGCGATGAGCACGATGGTTATCGCCATCACCTCGCGCCCGAAGCCGTATGCCAGAGTGCCGGCGCTGCCGAGGATGATGACACCGATGACATCAGTCGCCCGCTCGGCGACGATCACCGGCGATGAACGGCTGACGGGAACATCGTGGTAGTCCTTGAGCAGGAAGGATTTCATGACCTCCCCCATCTTCGCCGGCGAGATGGTCATCGTAAGCCCGGAGATGAAAATGACGAAACTCTGCACTGCCGGAATATGGATATCGAGCACCCTGATCAGATATTCCCACTTGATGAAACGAATCAGATAGTTGACAAAAACAAGTCCCAGCGCAATTGGAAAGTACTGCCAGGAAAAGCTTCTGAAAGCTTCCGCCAGATTGTCAAAATCCGCATAAAGCCCCATCACAAAATAGAGGCCGACCGCGAAAGCCAGCCCTATGATCAGATTGCGTTTGAGTTTTTTCATCATATATTTATTCTAATGAGTTACTGGCGCGCGCGATACTCCCTCATGGCGGGCTCCATGCGCTCCTGGACCTTTGTGACGATCCGGCGACTACGCGCACCAATCCCTGCAGGGACTTTCACACCCGTGTAGCATTGCTAATTGATCGTCATTGAGCGGGATGGGGAGTTCCCGCTATAACGATTGTCGAAGACCCAAGTGAAAGCGGAGACTCCCCATCCCGCTCCCCACAAACGCCGAATTTAGACTGCCGACACCGACAACCATGCCTATTTCCCGTGCGCCATCCGCGCCACCCTGTGCACAGCGCTCATCCCCAGCAGCGCCCCCGCAGCCGCTACAGCCAGGAACGTCCCCCGACCCTTGCCCTGTCGCTCGAGCTCAGCCCCCTCGGGCAGGTATTCCTGCAACAGCTGCCCCCATTCGGTCTCAGCAACCTGGCTGACCCGGGGCCAGCCGACAAATGGATACCAGTAGTAATCATGGTAGAACTTAGATGCCATGTACGACCATGGCACGATCGGGCTGCGCAGCAGCGCGTTTTCAAGCGGCTTGAGGGGGCCATGATAGATCGCCTTCTGCCCCCTGCTGGCGAAAGTGTCCTGCTTGCCGTGGAAATGGAAGTTGACCTCCTCGATGTCCTCGCCTACGATCTCCATCTCGTCGAGAACGCCGCAGCCCAGGCCACGCTCATGCGCCAGGCGTATGTACTTAAGGTCCATCGGATCGAAGCCCATCATATGCGCGGCAACCGCGTCGATGGCCACCTGGTCGTCGCTGGCCAGGATATAGTCCTTGATGAAGGGCACCATGGCCCGGGGTCCGGGGCCGTCTCCGCATATAGTGCCATCCATCACCGCGAAGATACCGCTATGGATCTCCTTCTGGATAGCCAGCAGATCTACTAGCGTCTCATGGATGACACTGTGGGTCCAGTGCCTGTGGTCATGCAGGAGACCGCCGAAAGCGTTTTTCATGGCGCCGGTCGTACCCGTGAAAACATGTGTCTTCACGGTCGGCATCTGAATGATGTTTGTATCGAAGAAGATATCCGGTATATGGATGCCGTCATGCTCGTATACCTTGTCGAGCACCAGCATCTCCGCCTTGGGCTCATATCGCACCCACTTTACCGGTGGCTCGTACAGGCGCGTGAAATCCAGGCCGTAACGCCCGGCGACATCCGCGTGGCCGTTGTTTATCTCGCCCACCCGGTCATCGACCACGACGGTGCGGTTCTGGGTAAGATAGAGCGAGTCCTTGTCGTAACCGTCCTCCAGCAGGGTCTTCACGACCCCCTCCAGCTGCCATGGGGCCGTCGAGCAGGCCGGATACCAGACATGCCAGGATATGTTTATCTTTACATGTGTTTTCTTGTCCTGCGGCAGATGATCGCTGTAGCCCACCGAACGCATGAGCTTCCCGTAATCATCGACCACCGTCCCCGGATTCGTCTTTAAAACCGCAACTTTGGATTTCATCTTCTTAAGTCACTCCTTACTTTTCCAGCCATTGTAATATTGCCGCAGCGCTTGCGACCCAGAGCAGGATGTCGATGAGCAGCGGCTTGTCCGTAAGCAGGATCTGCTCCGGCGAGCCGCCCTTTAGGTGTTTATGCACAAGGTAAAGATAGCGGAAGATGCCATAGAGAACAAAGGGGATGGTCATCATCATCCCCCGTGATTGATCGAATGCTGTAAACGTATAAAGGGCGTATGAAACCAGTGTGGCCGAGGCTGTGACTCCTGTCATCTGGTCGACGAGCGCGATGCTGTAATGCTCAAGATTACGCCGGTGACTGGAGGCCTCATCCTCCAGCAGTACCAGTTCGGCGCGCCGTTTTGCCAGAGCCAGGAAAAGGGCGAGCAACATGGTGCATATCAGCAGCCAGGCGGAAATGGACACATGGATGACTACGGCGCCGGCAGTCGCGCGCAGGACAAACCCCAGTGAGATCACCAGCACGTCGATTATTACCAGGTGTTTGAGCACCAGGGCGTATGCGACCTGCAAAACGAGGTAGGCTGCAAGGAACAATGGCAGATATGGATCAACGAAGTAACCTGCCGCCATCGCCACTATAACCAGGATCGCGGCGACCATTCCCGCCCTGCCAATCTCCAGGCTGCCGCTGGCAATCGGCCTCGATTTCTTGATCGGATGAATCCGATCCTTCTCACGATCGAGGATATCGTTGAGGATATATCCTGCTCCGACCACAGCACAGAAAGCGATAAAAGTAGCCCAGACTTTTCCCTGCATGGACAAGTTAAAAATATTGCGCGAGAAAATAAGCCCGGCGAACACCACAAGGTTTTTCGTCCATTGCCTGGGCCGCAGCGATGTGATTATCACGCCCATCTATTTCGCCTTCGCGGCTTTTTTGCGCAGGCTTGCTACATGGTCGCGCGCGCCTGGGTCCCCGGGTTTTGAGCCCATCATGCGGCAGAGCTCATCGACTATCTGTTCATCGCCTTCGAGGCGGGTGACTCCGGTTATCGTCTCTCCGTCATCGACGCTTTTGCTCACGGAGAAATGCGCGTCGGCGAAACCGGCTATCTGGGGAAGATGGGTTATGCAGATTGTCTGGGAATTGCCTGACAGGCTTTTCAGCTTGGCGCCGACCGCCGCGCCAGTTTCGCCTCCGATACCAGCATCGATCTCATCAAAAACCAGTGTTGCCGATTCACGCGATGATGAAACCGCGCTCTTTATGGCCAGCATGATTCTCGAGAGCTCGCCGCCGGATGCCGTCTCCCTGAGCGGTGATGGAGGCATGCCGGGGTTGAGGCGGACCAGGAACTCCGCGGAATCCGCGCCGCCGCGGCCGAGCGCGGAAGCGTTTATCTCATCATCACCCTCATTTCGTGATAATCGTATTTCAAAACCACAATCCTGGAACGCCAGATCACGCAGGTGTAGACCCGCTTCCTCCTCGAGGCGTGAAGCCGCTTCCGTGCGCAAATCCCTCATCCGCGAAGCAAGCTCGAGCATCTCCGATTCGATTCCGGCAAGCTCGAGGTCCAGCGCCGGGCCACCCTCGATGACAGAGTTCAATAATTCAAGCTTTTCTCCCGCCTCTGACGCGTACGCGAGAATATCCTCGACAGACTGCCCGTACTTGCGCTTGAGCTGACTGATCAGATCCAGACGCTCTTCCGCCTCCGCCAGACGGGCGGGGTCGCTCTGCACGGACTCGCTGTAATCGCGCGCGCCCCTGCCTGTCTCTTCCAGCTCGTAAAAACTTTTTCGCAGCCGTTCGGTCAAATCGTCGAAATCACGGTCGATGCCAGTGGTATCCTCCAGCCGCGCCAGGACTTGTGACAGGGCGTCCATCAGGCCTGCACCCTCAGAATCGCCGGAAAGGACGGCGGCAAGCTCTGCGGTCGCTTCCCTCAACTCCCGGGAACGCAGCAGCCGCTGTCTCTCCGCCTCCAGCTCCACGTCTTCGCCCGGCAACAAGCCTGCCATCTCGACTTCGGCGAGCTGGAACTTTAGCAGTTCTGCTTCACGCTCGCGCTCCTCGGAGCCGTGCCTCTGATTATTCAGGATTTCCTGAAGGACCGAACGCCTGTCATAAAGAATCTGAAACTCGTCGCGCAGATCCGCGAGTCGAGGTCCGGCATAATCGTCGAGGATGTCGAGCTGACGCGATGCCAGCATCAGGCGGCGCTGTTCGTGTTGCGCCGAGAAGGCAAGCAGCCTTCCTGTAACCTGCTCAAGCACTGCGAGAGTCGTAGCGCGTCCGCCAAGGAATGCACGGCTGCGCCCGTCCCTGGAAATACGCCGCCGTACGATAAGGTCTTCCTCCGCCGGGATGTCGAATTCTCCGGCAATATCGCCAAACAGTCCGTCCGGCACATTGAACACGGCTTCCACGGTGGCTTCATCTGCGCCCGGCCTTATCAATCCACTGTCGGCGCGGGTCCCGAGCAGAAGTGAGATAGCGTGCGCGAGTATCGTCTTGCCTGCGCCAGTCTCGCCTGTGATCACATTGAGGCCGGGCTTAAGTTTAAGTTCAGCCCTTGGGATGACGGCCAGATTTTCGATGTATAGCTCGGACAGCACTCTCAGCTTCCCGTCAGTCAGCAGGTTTTATGAACTTGTCCCTGAGTGTCCTGTAAAAATCGGCGCCAGGCGGCTGAACCAGCTGCGCCTTTCTGGCGGCCAGTGAAACAAGGACTTCATCACCGGGGGCGAGGCTGCCACTCGGCCGTCCATCTACGTATATCGTGCCTTGTGACCCATGCGAGTCATTGCGGATCGTAAGCGTATCGGTCGGACCAAGGACCATCGCGCGCGAGCGCAGCACGTGCGGCGCGATCGACGTGAGGATAAACGCGTCCAGCGCCAGGGTCACCAGAGGACCACCGTTTGAAAGGTTGTAGGCCGTCGAACCGGCCGGCGTTGACGCGACAAAACCGTCGCAGCGGAACGAGTCATATTCTACCCCGTTGATCGCGTAAGCGAGGTGGATGACCGAACCGCCTTCCGGCTTGTGGACGACGATGTCATTGATGGCCAGGTGGCTCTCCCCCTTGTTCACTATCTCAAGCAGGGAAAGGCCGATGAGTTCATACTTCCCCTCAAGGACTGATCTCAGGCCAGCGGGGATGTCATCCGGACCCATGGCCGACAAAAAACCGACCCGTCCGAAATTAAAACCGATGATCGGTGTCTGCATTCCGGCAAAACGGCTGAAAGCCCTCAATATGGTGCCGTCGCCACCCAGTGCTACCGCGATATCGACATCGACGCTATCCAGATCGGGCACGACGGTAGCAAGGCTCGCCGCGCCGGCGATCGAGTATTTGTCGACCTCGCTCTGCGGGATCACGGCTTCAACGGATAGTTCCCGGCAAAGGTCGAGTACCTGCAATAACGCCTTGCTTGTGGCGTCAGAGCGGCGGTGGGTGATTATTGCGATATTTTTAAGCAGAGCGCGCCCCAGTTGTTATGCTTCGTTTTGTCATCCCTGGAAGAACCGGGATACTCGAAAGTCCCTCAAGCTCGTCCAATATGACATTCCGACAGATATTATGCCATTTGCAGGCGTCACTTTGATGTTCCGCCATCAACAAAGTAAATCAGAAACTCCACGTTGCCCTTTGGTCCGCGTATCGGAGATTCCGCGACCCCGCGTACTTCCCACCCGGATGAGATTATAAAGTCACGCATGTCAGATACAACCTGGGCGCGGACCTCTTCGTCACGCACGATGCCGCCTTTACCGACCATGCCACGCCCGACCTCGAACTGCGGCTTGATCAGTGCAACCGCCTCAAAACCCGGCTGAAGGCATTTTATCACAGCGGGGAAAATTTTCTTTAAAGATATGAATGAAAGGTCGAATGTCGCGAAGATCGGAGGTTCTGACAGCATCCCTGGCGTCAGATTGCGGATGTTGGTGCGCTCGAGCACTTCTACGCGGGCGTCGTTCCTGAGTTTCCAGTCCAGTTGCCCGTAGCCCACATCCACGGCGATGACCTTGCGGGCTCCGTGCTGAAGCAGGCAGTCCGTGAAGCCGCCGGTGGAGGCGCCGGCATCAAGCGCTGCCTTGCCGGAGACGTCGATGTGAAATTCCTCGAAGGCTTTTTCCAGCTTCAGGCCGCCCCGGGATACGAAGCGTTTCTCCTCTTTCAGCGTTATCTCAACCTCGGGCGCCACCATCGCGCCCGCCTTGAACACTGGCTGTCCTGCGACGCTTACCTCCCCCGCCATGACGGCCGCGGCCGCCTGAGAGCGGGAAGAAAAAAATCCCCGCTGCACGAGGATGTTATCAAGACGCGTTTTCATGATCCAATCACAATGCTCAAAACCGATCCACCCTTGTTATCAGGGCCGTAACGCAGCCCGGATTGATAGATCCAACCTATTCCTCTCCGGAAACCTTCCGGCGCTCAGCCGGCACGATCTTCTTCTTCAAAAGCTTTTCCCCGACATAATCCGCAACTGCCTCCGGCGTCAGTCCAATATCTCGCAGGAGTTTAGCGCGATTGCCGTGTGGGACAAACGCGTCGGGAATGGCGAAACTCTTTACCGGCGTCGACGCTTCTTCGGCGAGCAGATGCTGCACCGCCGAGCCGAACCCGCCCATCGCCGTTCCTTCTTCCACGGTTACAATCAGCTCATGCTCGGCTGCCAGCTTGAGGATCAGCTCTTTATCGAGCGGCTTTACAAAGCGCGCGTTGACGACAGTCGCGCGAAGGCCGTTCTGTTCGACAAGCAACCGGGCAGCCCGGCGGCAGATGCCGACGCCTGTTCCGATACCGATCAGCAACGCTCCTTCGCCCCTGTCGATGATCTCAGCCCTGCCCACCGGAAGCAGTTCGAACTCTTCGGGCATGGACACCCCGCGGCCGGCCAGGCGCGGATAGCGGATGGCCGCAGGCGCGTTCATTTGCAGCGCCGTATAAACCATGTTCTGAAGCTCGGCCTCGTCCTGCGGCGCCATCACCGTCATGCCGGGCACGAGGCTCAGATAGCCCATGTCGAAGGCGCCGTGATGCGTCGGGCCGTCGTCGCCGACCAGGCCGGCGCGATCGAGCGCGAACACCACCGGCAGCTCCTGCAGGGCGACGTCCTGTACCAGCATGTCAAAGGCTCGCTGCAGGAAAGTAGAATAAATCGCAACAACCGGCTTGAAGCCTCCGATCGCCAGGCCCGCGGCAAAAGCCACCGCATGCTCTTCGGCTATGCCGACATCGAAAAAGCGATCAGGGAATTTCCGCTCGAAATGATACAGCCCCGTACCGCTGGACATGGCCGCGGTGATGGCGACGATTCGCTCATCATCGGCGGCCATCCTGGCAAGGCCCTGGCCGAAAGCTTCGGTATAGGTGATCGGCCCGGGTTTCTTGATGGCCTCGCCGGTCGAGATCGTGAACGGCGCGATGCCGTGGAATGTGTCCGGGCGCGCCTCAGCGGGCTCATATCCCTTACCCTTGGTAGTCTTGATATGGATGAGGACCGGACGCTCGATCTCCATTGCCGCTCTTATGCTCTTCCTGAGAGCCTTGACATCATGTCCGTCGACGATGCCTATATAGGCGAATCCCAGCTCCTCGAACAGCATGCCCGGAACCAGGAATGCCTTCATGCTTTCCTTGATCGAACGTGAAGCGCCGCGAATGCCCGGGATCTTGTCTAGACCGTGCTCAAACTCCTCGCGCAGCTTGTAAAGTGTAGGGTCGAGGCGCAGTTTGTGCAGATACTGGGATATCGCGCCGACATTTGGCTTGATGGACATCTCGTTGTCGTTGAGGATGACGATCAGCGGCGTCTTCAGATGCCCCGCCTGGTTCAATGCCTCGTAGGCGATACCTCCGGTCAGCGCGCCATCACCAATGACACAGGCGACGTGGCCGCCAGGCATCTCATCGATGTGCCCACCTGTCGTTGTATCGCTTGAGCCTTCTATGGTCGCATCGACGCCGGCCAGCTCTTTCTGCGCGGCCGCGAGCCTTATCGCTTCCTGAAGTCCGACTCCGTAGCTGATGGACGTGGAGCTGTGCCCGGTGCCGACGATGTCATGTTCGGATTCACATTTGTTCGGAAAACCGGAGAGACCGCCATACTGGCGGATTGTATGGAATTCAGCGGCTCGACCTGTGATTATCTTGTGCGCGTAGCACTGGTGCCCCACATCCCAGATGATCTTGTCATCCGGACTGTCGAGAACGCTGTGAAGGGCCAGGGTCAGCTCTACTACACCCAGGCTGGGAGCCAGGTGACCGCCCACCTTGGAGACCGCGCCGACCATGAAAGTGCGAATCTCGCCGGCAAGCTCCTGAAGCTCCTGATCGTCAAGGCGCTTTAAGTCAGACGGAGAGTTGATGTTATCCAGCAGCGACAAAAGTTATTGGTGGCGCTCGTAGATGTAGTTGGTGATTCCAGCCAGGGAACCTGTTTTCTCCCCGGTGCCCCCGAGTATTTCCAGAGCCTTGTCCCTCGATTGCAGGGCCAGCCGCCCGGCTTCCTCGAGACCATATACGCTAACATAGGTACTGCGCTCGAGACGCGCGTCTGTACCAGCCTGCTTGCCTAAAACCGCTGTATCGCCCACGACATCCAAAATATCGTCTTTAATCTGAAATAGCAAACCAAGCTCGGCCGCGAAACCCCTGAGCGCCTGCAGTCTGGCTGGCTGCGCACCTGCAAGCAGACCTCCGCAATGAACACAGGCCATGATAAGACGCCCTGTCTTAAGCGAGTGGAGCAGCCTCAGGGAATCGATGTCGTCCGAACCGCCCATGATGTCGAGCATCTGACCACCGACCACACCCTTTACGCCTGTCGCCTGCGATATCTCCTCGATGACGGCCAGCTTTATCTCCGGAGCCGCCTGCTGCCGCTCACAGATAAGCCTGTAGGCCTCCGCGAATAGGGCGTCACCGGCGAGGATGGCGACGTTCTCACCGTACTTCACATGGCATGTCGGCTTGCCGCGGCGCAGCTCATCATCGTCAAAAGCGGGCAGGTCGTCGTGGATGAGCGAATAGGTATGGATCATCTCCATGGCGGCCGCCGCAGGCAGCAGCTCGGCCGGTTCGCAGCCGAGAGCCTGACCGGTAGCCATGAGCAGTACGGGACGAATACGTTTGCCGCCTGCCAGCAGCGAGTAGCGCATGGCCTCACAGAGAGGCGCCACCGCGGACGCTTCACCGAACTGGATGCCGTCGATGTAATCCTCGACCAGCCTGACGAGCTCATCGGGGTAGATTGAGGTTTTAACCATTACTATTCTTCCTGGTTAATGGGAAGCTTCTGCTGGGCGCTTTCGCCGGACGCTTCTTCATTGCCGGCGCCGTACATAACGTCCTGAACCGCCCGGTCCAGCTGCTGGCTGCTGGACATAGCCAGCTCATTGGCCTCCGCCAGGAGGCGGACGGACTCTTCCCAGTCGCTTTCCCCTGAGCCCAGGCGCCGCACCAGGTCCTCCATGCGTTCGATTGACTGGCTCAGACTGTCCAGGGTCGATTCAAGCGCGCGTGTCAGATTCCGGTCTTCCGCGGGAGGCGCAGTTGCCGCGGCGGGATCCGGATCTAAAACAACCGCATCCTGCTCTACCGGGACTTCGCCTGAAATGCCTTCAGAACCTTCTGCCGTGTTTTCCTCATCCATTGTCAATCGCCTCCGTTGCGATTTTGCCGAGAATTCCGTTTACCAGCGCGCCTGCTTCATGCGAACAGTATCTCTTGGCAAGCTCCACCGCCTCGTCGATGCTCACTTCAACGGGGATGTCGTCCCTGTTTTTGATCTCGTACACCGCAAGCCTGATTATGTTTCTCTCAAGCGCGGCCATGCGATGCGCGGGCCAGCCCCTGGATGCAAGGTCGATAGCTGCGTCCAGCTCATCCATGGCGCCGATTACCCCCTCGACATCCTCCCTGGTGAATCCGGCGGGAGGATAACCCCGGTCCTTCTCCAGACTGTCATAAAGTTCGCTCAGCCCCGCCCCGGCGATGTCGCGCTGGTACAGGATGACCATGGCGTCCCGTCTTGCCTGCCTGCGTGAGATGGTTGGCGTCTCCATAACTACCTTAACTTCAACCGCTCCATGTTCTCCTCGATGAACGCCGTCGTATATCTACCTTCAACAAAAGCGGGCGCGCGAAGGATCTCAGCGCAAAGCCCCTTGTTGGTCACGATTCCCTCGATGACATATTCATCAAGCGCCCGGAGCGCGCGGCGTATGGCCGATGGCCGGTCCTGGTCCCAGACGATGAGCTTTGCCAGCAGTGAGTCGTAAAATACCGGGATCGTATAACCTTCATAAAGATGTGAATCAACCCTGATGCCGGGCCCGCCCGGAGGCACGTATCTGCTGATCGTGCCGGTGTTCGGCCTGAAATCGTTAGACGGGTCCTCGGCGTTGATCCTCAGTTCGATGGCGTGCCCGCGCGGCTGAATCGAGCCTGTCATCGTCAGCAGTTCCCCGCGAGCGATCCGAATCTGTTCGCGGACGATATCGACCCCGGTCACGATCTCGGATACCGGATGCTCGACCTGGACGCGCGTATTCATCTCCATGAAATAATAATTTTTTTCGTCGTCTACGAGGAACTCGATCGTGCCTGCGTTTTCGTAGCCGCAGGCGCGGCAGGCGGCGATGGCAGACTCGGACATCTTCTGTCTCGTCTCCCAGTCCAGCAGGGGTGAAGGTGCTTCCTCCACCAGTTTCTGGTGGCGCCGCTGTACCGAGCAGTCACGCTCTCCAAGGGTCAGCACCGAGCCGGCCTTGTCGACGAGCACCTGCATCTCGACGTGGTGCGGACCGATTATCGCTTTCTCAAGATACATCGTGCCGTCGCCAAACGCAGTCTCCGCCTCGCTGCTTGCCATATTGAACATGCTTTCCATGTCGTCAGGTGATTTGACCAGGCGCATGCCGCGGCCGCCGCCGCCGGCTGACGCCTTAACCATGACGGGATAACCGTATTCCGCGGCCAGTCGCGCAGCCTCGGCCGCATCCGTCACGGCGCCGTCAGAACCCGGGACAACTGGAATCCTCGCCTGCTTCATGGTCTGCTTGGCAAGCGATTTGTCCCCCATGCGCTGCATAATGTCTGCACCCGGACCGATAAACACGATATCGTTGTCCTCGCAGGTCAGCACGAATTCGGGATTCTCAGCCAGAAAACCATAGCCGGGATGCACCGCGTCGCAACCCGTGATCTCCGCAGCCCCGATAAGATTCGGGATACGCAGGTAACTGTCGATAACCGGCCCTGGCCCGATACAGACAGCCTCGTCGGCCTCCCGGACATGCATCGATTCCCTGTCCGCCTCCGAGTAAACCGCAACACAGGGGATATCCAGCTCCTTGCAGGCCCGAACGACCCGCAAAGCCACTTCACCACGATTAGCTATAAGTATTTTAGAAAGCATAGAGTCAAAGTTCCTTACTGAGCGGAAAATCACAAAAAATTCCCGTATCGCAACTCTTTATGTTTTTGTTTTTCCATCCCGCACCACACACGCGCGCGGGAGCGGGATGTTTTCCGCCGCGACCCTTCTATTCGCGCGCAAAAAGAAGAGTTTTACGCGCGCGTTATGCGCGAATCGGGGGAGCAAGGAAAACATCCCGCTCCCGCCACCCGCTCACCCCCCTTCTTCCTCCGCGGCCTCGATATAAAGCAGCGACTGTCCGTACTCCACCGGCTTGGCGTTATCGACGAGCACCCGCCTTACAACACCAGCAACCTCGGAGGTCACTTCATTCATGAGCTTCATCGCCTCGAGTATACAGAGGGTCTGCCCCACCTTCACCTCGTCACCCTCCTCGACGAATGGATCGCTCGTCGGAGAAGCCGCGCGGTAGAATGTGCCAACCATCGGCGATTTGACAACAAAGTAGTCGCCTGCTTCTTCTTCCTCGGCCGCTTTCGGCCCGGCCGTCACGCCTGCGCCGCTCCCCTGCGCCACCTCGCCGCTCTTGCGTACCGTGATCCTGGTCTCGCCCTCTTCGATCGTTATCTCCCCGATAGAGGACGCCTCCACCACGGCGATAAGTTCCTTGATCTGGTTTATATTCATTTCAGCTCCACTTCCGGATTCATCGTTTTCCTGGGTCAGGAAAACATCCTCCTCCAAACCGTGACGGCGCTTTTCAAGAAAAGTCCTCGCCGTCGCCGGGAACATCGCATATGTCAAAACATCATCCTCGTTACGGGCGAGGTCGCCGATCTCCTCGGCAAACTGCGCGACCGTTTCCTCGATCAGATCCGCCGGCCTGCAGGTGAGCGGTTTCTCGTCACCCAGCACGCGCTGCATTACCTCTTCCGAAACAGGGCCGGGCGCTTTTCCATACTTACCCCGTAAATACGATTTCATCTCATCTGGGACAACCTGCCAGCGCTTCCCCGACAGTACGTTCAGCACTGCCTGTGTGCCCACTATCTGGCTCATGGGCGTGACCAGGGGCGGATAACCGACCTCGGCCCTCACGATCGGGATCTCCTCGAGCACCTCGGGCAGCCTGTCGAGTGCGTTCTGCTCGGTTAGCTGGCTCTCGAGGTTGGAGATCATGCCGCCGGGCACCTGGTGCGAATAGACCTGCATATGGGTGAGCGAAGTGACCCCGCGCTTATGACCGCCCCTCTTCCTGACTTCTTCCCAGTATTTTGCGATCTCAAAAAGATTATCCAGTTCCAGCCCTGTCTCGTAAGGTGTCCCGGAAAGTGCGCTCACCACCATCTCGGTCGCCGGGTTGGACGCGCCGAATGCCAGCGGTACGCTCGCGGTGTCAACAACATCCACGCCGGCCTCGATGGCCTTTAGATAGGTCATCGGCGCCAGCCCGCCGATATAGTGGCAGTGCAGCTCCAGCGGCAGGTCGATCTCCTGCTTGAGCCGCCGCACGAGCTCCTCACCGTGATAAGGCGAAAGCAGCGCCGCCATATCCTTGATGCACAGAGAATCGGCGCCCATCTCGGCGTAGATATGTGCAACTTCCATGTAATGATCGATAGTGTGAACAGGGCTGATGGTATAGGAGATCGCGCCCTGGAAGTGTTTTCCTGCTTCCTTTACCGCCTCGGCCGCCACCTCGACGTTACGGGTGTCGTTAAGGGCGTCAAAGATCCGGAAGATATCAACGCCGTTCTCAGCTGAGCGGGCTACGAAGTGACGGACTAAATCGTCACCATAGTGCCGGTATCCGACGAGGTTCTGTCCGCGCAAAAGCATCTGCAAAGGGGTTTTTCGGCAATGCTGCTTGATGGTCCTGAGGCGTTCCCACGGATCTTCGTTGAGGAACCTTATGCATGTATCGAATGTGGCGCCGCCCCAGACCTCCAGGGAATAGAATCCGATATCATCCATCGAAGCGAGGATCGGCAGCATGTCGGCTGTCCTCATCCTGGTTGCCCAGAGGGACTGATGCCCGTCCCGCAGCGTGGTATCCGTTATCAGGATGCGTCGCGCTTTTGCCATGGCGGCCGGTTACACCCTTTCCACGTAGCCGCCGGTGCGTGTGTCTATTTTGATGACATCGCCCGTTTTGACAAAGAGCGGCACCTGTACTTCAACACCTGTCTCGATGATCGCGGGCTTCGAGCCGCCGCTGACAGTATCGCCTTTCACGCCGGGCTGCGTTTCGGTTATCTCCATCTCGACAAAGATAGGCGGCACCAACTGGGCCGGCTTGCCGTCGATCATCTGGATCTCGACTTCCATGTTGTCCTTGATATAGGAGAGCGCGTCTCCGGCAAGAGCCGGCGGCAGGGAAAGCTGTTCATAAGTATCGTTGTCCATCAGCACGACCTCGTCCGGGGTCGCGTATAGATATTGCATCTTTTTGGATTCCACGCGCACGCGCCGGAACTTCTCCACCGGCCGGAATGTCTTGTCGAGTACAGCGCCGGAATCGATGTTCTTGAGCTTCGTGCGGACAAAAGCACCACCCTTGCCGGGCTTTACGTGCTGGAATTCCACGATTGTGAATATCTGGCCTTCATACTCGATGGCCATGCCGTTCTTAAAGTCACTTGTAGAGATCAAGAATCCTCCGAAGGGTCAATCGCGTTCAGGAACAGGGGCAAATAAGGATTTTACACTAAAAGGAGGGAGTTGGGGAAGCTTGCGGATGGTGTTTTGCCTTGAATCAGCAATGATACGAAGGATTGCAGCATGTAAAGTGCGGCAGAATCACCTCAGACGGGTCAACTCCCTGGTAAAACCGGTGAGCCTTTCCGGACCTGACGGGCCGACCAGGATCGTGTCTTCGATCCGAACGCCCCCGACTCTTTCAACGTAGATGCCGGGTTCGATTGTTACGATCATTCCGGCGCGCAATATCTCATTGGACCTCGGAGCCAGCACCGGACCTTCGTGTGCCTCCAGCCCCACTCCATGGCCCAGAGAATGCCCGAACGCTTCCCCATATCCCGATGCGGTTATGTGGCCGCGCGCTATCCCGTCCAGATCAGAACACGGTACGCCCGGGCCTGCACCTTCAAGCGCGGCCTGCTGGGCTTCCTGGACAATTCGATAAATTTCCGCCTGTCTCCGTGACAGCCCACCCGTGGCAAAAGTCCTGGTGATATCGGAACAATAGCCGTCAACGCTGGCGCCCAGATCAACCACGACAAGCTCATCCGGCCTGATCACCCGTCCGGAAGCTACTCCATGAGGCATCGCGGAACGCGGTCCCGAGGCGACGATTATCTCAAAAGGGAGAGCATCCGAGCCAGCTTCACGCATGGCCGTCTCCAGCATCCAGGCGACCTCTTTCTCAGTTCTGCCGGTTACTTTCGTGCGGCGGAGTTTCGCCATCGCCAGGTCGGCCAGCGCGCAGGCTTTCCTGATCCTGCCGATCTCGGAGCGGCTCTTTACCAGTCTTTTCTTTTCAACTATCCCTCCAGCATCCTTGAAGCGTGTTCCCTTGAGGATCTTCTTGATTTCAAGAAAACTGCGCTGGCTCAGATGCGCGGCTTCAAATCCGATGATGCCAAGCTTTAGTCTCCGTTTGGCGGCGTACCCGCAGGCTCCCGCTAGCGCGCCACTCGGCACGATATGCACATCGAACCCCTTTACCTGGCGCATAGCCTGCGCCCTGTAACGAAAATCCGTAAAGAACAGCTTGCGGGAACCGGTGACCAGGACGCACCCGGCGCTGCCGGAAAACCCCGTCAGATAACGGACATTGGGGAGATGTGTGACAAGCAGCGAGTCGTAACCAGCGGGGATCTTGATCATCGTGATGTCCCGGGTCAGGGTGATCCGGAACCGGCATCCAGCCGTCCGGCCAGCCAGCCGACGGCCTCGATGTAACCTTCAGGACCCTTGCCGGAGATGACATGCTCACAAACGTCACGTACCACAGAGCGGCTGCGCCACTCTTCCGTGCGGTTTTCGATATCAGAAAGATGGACCTCCACGACCGGGCCCCTGACCATCTCAAGCGCGTCCCGAATCGCGTAGCTGTAATGTGTCCAGGCGCCGGGATTGATTATCATACAGTCCGCGGTGAAGCGCAGCTCATGTATTTTTTCTATCAGCTGGCCCTCGTGGTTGGTCTGAAAGGATACGCACATCATGCCGTTGCGTCTCGCCTCTTCCACAACCAGCGCCACAAGGTCGCCCAGGGTCACCGTGCCGTAATGCTCGGGGTCCCTCTGTCCCAGCAGGTTCAGATTACAGCCATGTAAAAGCGCTAACGTTTTCACTGCAGACCCTCCCTGGAAAGGCGTATTACCGATTCCTTCAGCCTGTCCGCATCGACATCGCAATTGATAACCGGCTCTCCGAGGCTCTTCAACAAAACCATGTTGGCCGAGATATCATCGGCCTTCTTGTCGCTTGCCATGGACGCGATCGCGACATCCGGATCTGTATCCTTAAGGCCGGTCGGAAGACCGAGTGCGTCGAGCAACGCCTTGAGCCTCAAGGCGTATTCGGTGTCGAGTGAAAAAACCTCCTCTGACAGCCAGACGGCCGCCATCAAACCAAGCGCCACGGCCTGGCCATGGGAATACAGCCGGTACTGCCCCGCGGCTTCGATACCATGGCCGACGGTATGTCCGAGGTTGAGTACCGCCCTGCGCCCATAATCACGTTCGTCCTCGGATACGACGCCAAGCTTGTACTCGATGCAGCGCCGGACCACGGGTTCGACGAACGACATGTTAAGTCCCAGAAACTCCTCATAGCTCGACTCGAGGGCGGAAAAAAAATCGTCTCCTGACAGAAGGGCATACTTGACTACCTCCGCCAGCCCCTCGACCAGCTGGCCACGCGGCAGGGTACCGAGCAGCGATGGATCGGTGACTACCATGTCCGGCTGATAGAAGGAACCGACGTAATTCTTGGCTTCGGATATGTTGATGCCGACCTTGCCGCCGATGCTGCTGTCTACCTGCGAAAGCAGCGTTGTCGGCACCTGGACGAGACCCACTCCCCGCATATAGGTGCTTGCGACGAAACCCGCGAGGTCGCCGACCACTCCTCCGCCCAGAGCGCATATCGTGTCACGACGCCGTGTCTGCAGGGCATATAGCCTGGAATAGAGCTCAGACGCGCGTTCGATGCTTTTTGCCTCTTCGCCGGCATCCACGACTACGGATGCCACCTTGAAGTCCGCCTTCTTAAAAGCCTCCTCAGCCCGCGCCAGGTAGATATCCGCGACGTTACTGTCGGTGATGATGACTACTTTCCCGCGCCTGCCCTGTGACTTCCAGAGACTGCCGGCGTCATCCATGGCGCCGCTGCATAAAAAGATCGGATATTCCTTGCTCCTGGTGCTGGCAAGAAGCTGTATCAATCTGAATCCTTCCTCCTGCATATCCGGCCGACGATCTCCTCGGCTACCTGATTGACGCTTTTGCCGCGGGTCTGAACTTCGATATCCGCGACCGCCCTGTACAAAGCTTCCCTCTGCGCATAGAGCTGCCCAAAGGCCTCGCGATCATCGGCCAGCGGCCTTTTACCGTTCTGAGACCGGGAGAATGCGGTCTCAAGGTCCTCGTCTAGCAGAACGACTGTCTTCTCCTTTAAAAGGCGCCTGTACACTTTGTGAATCGTTATGGCTCCACCGCCCAGCGAAATGACTGTTCCGGCACTCGAATCCCTGCGTCCGTCAAGCAGTCGGAAAATAACCAGTTCTTCGGTCTTTCTAAAAGCCGGCTCGCCTTCCCGCTCGAAAATCCCAACGATGCTGCTTCCCGCCTCCTGCTCGACAAGCAGGTCGGTATCATGGAATTCCCAGCCAAGATCGTGTGCCACGCGCTTGCCCACGGCTGTCTTGCCGCTGCCCATGAACCCGATCAGAATCAGGGTTGGACCCAACTGCCCCTCAGTCTCCTTAGATATACGAGATATGATTCCTTCAAGTCCGCCATGCAGTCACTGCCGAATTTTTCCATCAAAGCCCGCGCGAGCTCGATCGCGAGCATCGCCTCCCCGACGACCGCGGCGGCCGGGACGGCACAGACATCGCTCCTCTCCTTGAGGGCGGGCGCACTTTTTCCAGTTTTCATGTTCACCGAATCAAGCGGTTTCGTAAGTGTGGGGATCGGTTTCATGCAGGCTCGCGCAACAACTGGCTCCCCTGTGGTCATGCCACCCTCCAGCCCGCCTGAATGATTTGTCTTTCTGTAATAACCCTTTTCCGGATCCAGGAATATCTCATCGTGTGCCTTTGAGCCGGGTATCGCCGCAAGCGCAAACCCGTCCCCCAGTTCGGCACCCTTGATAGCAGGTATGCTCATCAGCGCCGCAGCGATACGGCCGCCCAGCCTTTCCGGCCCGGACATGTACGACCCCAAACCCGGCGGCAAACCGTAGGCGATGACCTCGAAGACGCCGCCGAGGGACTCCCCAGCCTTACGGGCTGCGTTTATAGCGGCCACCATTTCCTTTGTCGCCTTTACATCAAGGCAACGGACCGCCGATTTGTCTACAGCCATAAAATCGCTGATGGATAGCCGTCTCTTCCCTGCCCTGACTTTGCCAATCTGAACCACATGGCTTACAACCGCTATATCCAGCTCTCCGAGAATGCGCCGCGCTATCGCGCCAACCGCCACCCTCGCGGCTGTCTCCCGGGCGCTGGCGCGCTCAAGCACGCTGCGGATGTCATCCATGCCGTATTTCTGTACGCCGACCAGGTCGGCATGTCCCGGCCGCGGCACCAGCAGCTTTCGGGTTCCGGCGCCGTCATCCTTTTCGACTGACATTATCGTGCGCCAGTTCTTCCAGTCAGCGTTCTTGATCGTTATGCTGACCGGACTACCCAGCGTCAGCCCATGACGCACGCCGGCGGTGATTTCACCGGTATCTTTTTCTATCTTCATCCGGCCTCCGCGGCCGTGACCCAGCTGTCGCCTGGCGAGATCCCGATTTAGGTCATCCGCAGAAATACTCAGTCCCGCCGGAACGCCTGAAGCGATCGCCGTAAGCTGGGGACCGTGCGATTCACCTGCTGTCGTGTAACGAAGTTTCATCCTGGATAAGCCACCTTTAACGTTGACATCCGCCTTTTGGGCGGATGGAGCAGGCTCTTGAGTTCACGGGGCTGCCACACAGCCGAAAATGGCCTTACTTTACGGGAGGCGTGTACGGCGGATAATAAGTCCCGCCGCTCGACGTGCCGCCTGATGGATACGTGCTTCCACCGCTTGAGGATGTGCTTCCGCTGCTCGGGATATACGTACTACCTGATGATGTGCCTGTTCCCGTACCAGTTGTCGTGGGAGTTGTCGAACTGGCGCTCGTCGATCCGGTCGTACCGGTTGTGCCCGCCGAGCTCTGGGTCACCTGCTGCTTGAAAAGATCTTTTCTGAACTTAAACACGCTGCCCCATGTGGTAGTGGAAGCAGTAAGGCTGTCTGTTGATGACGAAGATGAAGACGAGGATGACGAAGTCGATGACGGTGCCGGCATCGATGTCGTTCTGCTTTTGGTCGTTCCCGTGCCTGGTTTTGTTTCCGCCTTCGTCAGCGAAGTCGTGGACTGCTGATCTTCGCCGCCGCATGATATGGCCAGGCCGATCGACATTATCACCATGATCAGCATCGCCACTGCCGCCAGCAGCGGCGAACCCTTGAAATCTGCGATTTTCGAAAAAATACCCATTACTTATCCTCCGCCGGCATCGCTTGCGGCAGGCTGGGCAGCGCGGTTCCCGGCTTGTCCCGCCGGCGCCGGAGCAGTCATGTATGCGTTGATTCCAAGCGTAGCCAGAACGTTCGGGAATTTCTTCGGAACCCCGTCGTCAGGATCGGGCGTGTCAATCTCGGGTTCTTTCATGGTCAGCGAGACAACACTTATAAGCCTTCCGGCTATGTTGATGTCGTTACCTTCCATCCTGGCATAGTTCTCGACACGATACAGGAAATCATTTACCTCAAGAAATCTTCCCTGAAAGCTCAGCTCCATGGGGATAATGGTATTTCCGTCACTGCCCGCGATCGCATCACTTGGCTCGATTTTCATGAAGTAGATACCCGACTCGTTGGCGCTCTGCTGCAGGTCTACAATCAGGGAAGGCAGCTGGCTGTCAGCCGGAACCATCTTGTTCAGCTTTAGCAGCTCGCCGGATGTCTGTCGCGCGGCGCTTCTCTCTTCGGTGACCCTTTTGACTTTCGCGTAATCTTCATCGTATTTCGTCTGCTGTCGCTGCAGCTCGCTGTCGGCGGTAGCAACCTCACTCCGCTTGGGAGAGATGATCAGGAAATACCACGCCACCATCAATACGACGACGCCCAGCCCGGCAAGAATTATTATGTCACGTTTCTTCATGTTATTAACCAGCCTTTAATTTATTCCACCTGTCGTGCCGGTAGTCCCGGTTGTAGAGCCGGTCGTCGTCCTGCCTGTCGTCGGTGATGTGGTCGTGCCTGTTGTTGGCGTTACGTCCGATGGACCCTGTTCGCCAGCCACCGGGGCAACCGCGGGGTTCGCGTTGCTTGCAGCCTGGTTCAGGTTGGCGCCCACGGAGAAATGAATCACCAGACGTCCGCCCATGTCTTCTTTTTCAGCCTTTATAAGAACGACGTCCTTCAGGGACGGGATAAGCCCCAGCCTGACCATCATCGTGGCGATTGTGTCCATCTCGTATGTATATCCTTCGAGTATGAGATTCTGAGTCGTGTCCGCAGCACCGGCGGCGGGCTTGCTGGTCGAAGATGTCACTGCGCCCGGCACGTTACCCTTGATGCTGATCAACCATGAATCGGACGGCATCACAAACGATATGTCGTCAAGCGTCCTTGACCAGCGGAATCTTTGTGAATAGAGGTTCGTAACGGCGTTCTGCCTGTTCTGTTTCTGATTCTTGAGCTCATCGTATTTCGTAATCTCGGCTACATCCTTGCTCAGTTGCGCGTTCAGCTGTTTTTTTGAATCCAGCTCACTCTGTTTGTTGCTCAGCTCACTGTTGAAATAGAGATAGCTGCCACCCATGGCGGCAACAAGCAGTACCGCGCCCGCGATCGGGAAAATATATATCTGGCGGCGCAATTCACGCTGCCGCTCTTCCTGCGGTACGAGATTGACTATGGGCATTGCCTACTCCTCATCCTCCAGCGCCAGGCCTATCGCTATCGCAAGCCTGGGCGCCAGCGCGCTTAACTCATCGTCTTTAAGGTCGGACCTGTTCTGCGTTATCCTCCTGAGCGGATTCCCGATCTCAACAGTGAACGGAAATACCTGGGCGAGATGCAGATCCAGGTTTGGCAGCATCGCCCCGCCGCCGCTCAAAATAAGCTTGCTGACAGGCTCTGACTGTTCCTGGGACATGTAGTAATCAAGAGACCTGCGTATTTCTTCAGCCAGAGCGTCAGCCGTCAACTCAAGAACTCTCATTATCCCGGCTCTTTCCTCCTCGGGAGACTCGATGTCCGGAGGACCCTGAGACCAGCCGCTGTCGGGTTTTTTATCAGCCTCCGGCATATCCAGCTTTGGCGGTCCGGCATCCGGCATTCTTTCAGGCCCAGCTTCATCCTGTGATTCCGAATCACCCGGAACCTGGATTAAGCCCGTATCTTCAGGTTGAGCTGCTTCGCCGCCCTGATCGCCTGCGGTTGCCGATTCTACAACGCCTGCATTGTCATCCGCCGGATGACTCGCACCCGGAGCCGCCAGTCCTATCAGGGCTTTCATCTCTTCAGCCTCGGCAAATGTGGCGCCCTTGAAATCCTGGATCGACTTGGTGAAATTGTCTCCACCGAATGCGACGATTCTAGTGAACTGCGGCTCACCTTTCGTGGTGACAACGATATTTGTCACATCTGAAGCGATATTGGCTATCGCCACCGCTTCTTTCCTGTCACCTTCGACTTCAAGGAAACTGCTTTCGGATAAAGACCGAAGCATGGAAAAAGCCTGAAGATCGACGCCGTCTACAATAAGTTTTGCCTTCTTTACGGCGTTGATGAAGTCCATGACCATGACTTTCTGTGCGGCCACGACCAGCACTCTCTGCTTCTGAATACCGTCCTCGGTTGTAAAGTTCCCCAGAATATGAAAGTCAAAGACGGCGTCTTCAATCGGAATTGGAATGTAGTCCTGAGCCTGGAATTCTATCGCCGATCGAAGCTCCTTCTCGTCGAGCATCGGGAATTCCAGCGTCCTTACGACGACTTTCTGGTTCGCCAGACCGATGGTTACCTTCCGGCCTTTTATCTTGTGAGTCTTCCAGAATTCCTTCAGCGCGAAAGCAAGACCTTCGACATCCTTTACTTCGCCCTCCTGGATCAATCCCGCCGGCAGGTTATCCAGCGAGGCGGAAAGCAGCACTGACCCTCCTGTCTGATACCGCAGCCGCACTGCTGAAAGCGAAGTCCTGCCGAGATCCAGACCAACCGGACTCGTCTTTGAACCGCCGATTCCACCGGATTTACTCTTCTTGTTCTTGAGTGGCTTCGGTTGCCTGGGCGCCTTCGGCGCTTTCTTTCCAAAAAAAGCTTTCTTTGACGGCTTTCCGGGAAGATCCTGCGAGCCAGGCATCGGAGCCGAACCGGCGGCGGGCGCCTGTATCGGTGCGCCCGACTGGGGCCCCAGGGTTGCCGTCTTCGATTTCTTTCCAAAAGATAAAAATGATTTCTTTTCGCCCTTCGGAGTTTTCTGCTTCTTTTCCTTTGGCGCCTTGGACTTCTTCTCCTTTGGCGCCTTGGGCGATTTCAGTGATTCGCCAATTACCGGCTTGGGACCCTTCGCTCCCTTGTTGCCGAATATGGATTTTTTCGGAGCCTTTCCCTCGGCTGATGCCTCGGGTATCTCCTGACTTGCGGGAGGCTGCTGCATCTCCATGGCTGGGCCTTCAGGTGCAGTTCCTTCCTGCGGACCGGCGGCGGCCTGAGACGGCGGCATTGGCGGTCTATCCTGTCTTTTACCCATAAGACCCTTCTTCTTCTCTTCCCCGGGCTTTGGTTTTCCCAGTTTTGCGCTCCGGGAACTCTTCTTGCCAAAGAGGGATTTCTTCTTTCTGGGTGGCGGGGGTGGAGGTGCGCCGATGCCACCTTCGTTTTGTGAAGGCGTCTGCCCGACCCTGGGCTTACCGGGTTTCTTTTTAAAGAGACTGGCCATCAATAATTTTTGCAGCTCTAACTTCGCCCCAAAGGGCTGGAGATAGGTTTCGACAAAAATGACTTCTTTTCCTCTTTGGCGAAATTACAGGATGAAAGATGAATTGACAGCAAATGTCCTTTCATTACTTTTTACCACCCCTATAACGGCCGCTATCACCGATTTCTTTACATCCGCTTACCAGCAAACCGCCTGCGGGCTGCATAACCCGTAAATTCTCTCCCCCTGATGACTTGCGCCCAAACATGGCTTTTCGTAAATCGCAGCGCAAACTGACTATGTCCCGGACAAAGAGATTATATTAATCATCCCAGCAACTCTTCCAGCTTTTTGCCGGGGTCCGTACTTCTCATCAGGGTTTCACCTATCAGTACAGCCCGCACGCCAGCGTCCGCCAGAAGATCAATATCTTTCCGGTCCCTTATTCCGCTCTCACTCACAACCAGACGGTCATTCGGCACAGATTCTATCAGATTCAGGGTGGTTTCCAGATTTACCCTGAATGTTCTTAAATCACGGTTGTTTATGCCTATCAGCGGCGCCTCTGTTTCCAGTGCCCGCTTGAGTTCCTCTCCATCATGAACCTCTACCAGGCACTCAAGTCCGTCGCTTACCGCCTCGCCGTATAGTCCGCGCAGCTCGCTTTCTTCCAGGGCGGCGACGATCAAAAGCACTACGTCGGCCCCATAGGCCGCCGCTTCACGTATCTGATAGGGGTCGATGATAAAATCCTTGCGGATGAGAGGTAAACGGCACGCGCCGCGGGCCGCCTTCAGATCCGCCAGACTTCCCTTGAAATGTCTCTCCTCGGTCAGGACTGAAATCGCCGCGGCGCCGGCTTTTTCATACGCGCCGGCGATCGAGGCTACATCCAGTTCCGGCCGGATCATACCTTTGGAAGGCGAGGCTCGCTTGATCTCTGCGATCACCGACATGCCCGGCGCGGCCAGCGCCCGTGCAAAAGAGCCGGCTGCTCCCCTTACCGGCGGCTTCGGAAGTTCATCCTCGGGCGTGCTTTTCTTCCTGCGTTCCAGGTCTTCCCTGGTTGTTATGAGGATTTTTTCGAGGAACTCCGACACTTATGCCTGTGCCGCGGTTGCCTGGATGAATGCTTCCAGCTTCTTCTTCGCGGCTCCGCCGTCGATGCTTTCGGCCGCAAGCCTGACCCCGTCTTCCAGGGATCCGGCAACGCCCACGGCATAGAGCGCCGCGCCGGCGTTCATCAGCACGATCTCGCGCCGTACGCCGGATTCCCCATCGAGTATGCTTTTCAGGATCTCCGCGTTCTTCTCCGCCGTGCCACCCTTGAGCATGTCGGCGCCCGGCGCGCGCTCGAATCCGAATTCCTCGGGGGTTATCGAATAAAGTGAAATCTCGTCTTCGCCTTCACGTATCTCCGCGATGTCAGTGGGGCCGGTGATGGTTATCTCGTCGAGGCCGTCGGAGCCGTGGACGACGAGGCCGCGCCGGCAGCCCAACTCTTTGAGAGCCCAGGCTATCACTTCAACATATGAACGGTCGGAGACACCGATCAGCTGGTATTCGGCTCCGGCGGGATTGGTCAGGGGGCCCAGAAAATTGAATATGGTACGGATGGCCAGTTCCTTGCGTACCGGAACGACATGCTTCATGGCCTCATGGTGCAGCGGCGCGAACATGAAACCGATGCCGACTTCGCTGATGCAGCGGGCGACCTGCTCCGCCGGGAGGTTCAGATTGGCCCCCAGTGCCTCAAGCACGTCGGCGCTGCCGCACTGGCTGGTGGCGCTGCGGTTGCCGTGCTTTGCCACCTGCCCCTCGGCTCCGGCGACCACGAACGCTGCCGTGGTGGAGATATTGAATGTACCGGACTTGTCGCCGCCGGTGCCGCAGGTATCAACCAGGTCTACTCCCTCTACGTCTACGCTCACGGAAAAGCGGCGCATCGTGCGGGCAAGCCCGACGATCTCCTCAACCGTCTCACCCTTGGAACGCAGCGCCGTCAGAAAACCGGCTGTCTGCACATCGCTGGCTTTTCCCGACATAATCTGCTCGAGCACCGACTCGGCTTCAGCCTCGGTCAGGTCCGTGCCATCGGCAAGCCTGTCGATCGCGTATGTGAGGATGTCGTTCGGCATCTTCGCTCCCTATATATTCATCTTCAGAAAATTATCCAGGATCTTTTTGCCTGGAACAGTAAGGATGCTCTCCGGATGAAACTGGACGCCCTCCAGAGCCGGCAGCGTCTTATGCCGCACACCCATTACCACGCCGTCTTCAGTCCACGCGGACAGCTCCAGCCCATCGGGAATCGGCTGCGCCAGGATCAGTGAATGATACCGGGTCGCCGTGAACGGGTTCTCGACGCCCTCGAAAATAGTCTTCCCGTCGTGAATAACTGCAGAGGTCTTCCCATGAACCGGCGCCACGCCCCTCAATATCTTCCCGCCAAAAACCTGCCCGATCGACTGATGCCCGAGGCAGACTCCCAAGAGTGGCACCTTGCCCCCCAGTTCCTTCACTACTTCCATGGAAATGCCCGCCTCGTTGGGCGTGCAAGGACCCGGGGAGATGACGACATGGGTCGGCGCTTTCTCAGCGATATCGGCGACCGTAATGCGGTCGTTGCGATGCACCTCGATCTCCGCGCCCAGCTCGCCCAGAAACTGTACCAGGTTATAGGTGAAAGAATCGTAGTTATCGACGATCAGCACGCGTGCCATCAGCGGCGCTCCTTTCCGTCAGCAATGTGGGTTCCCGCAAGGATCATTCCCACTCCTCCTGCCCCTGGGCCAGCTCTATGGCCGTGAACATCGCCCGGGCCTTGTTACGCGTCTCCTCATACTCCAACGCTGGCACCGAGTCGGCCACAACTCCGCCTCCCGCCTGCACATAGGCTACTCCGTCCTTGACCACGATAGTGCGGATGCAGATACAGGTATCCAGCTCGCCGCACTGGAAACTCAGGTAGCCGATGGCTCCTGCGTACGAGCCACGCTTGACCGGCTCAAGCTCGTTGATGATCTCCATGGAACGGATCTTGGGCGCGCCGGAAACAGTTCCCGCCGGGAAGGCCGCCTTGAGCGCGTCGGTCGCCTTCATGTCGTCGCGCAGCTTCCCGACCACGACCGAGACGATATGCATGACATGGGAATAATATTCTATGCGCATAAGATCGACCACCTCGACTGTACCGGGAACACAGACGCGCCCCAGGTCGTTGCGGCCCAGGTCGACCAGCATGATGTGCTCGGCGCGCTCCTTTTCGTCGGCCAGCAGATCCTCGGCCAGCCTTTTGTCCTCATCGGGAGTTGCGCCGCGAGGCCGGGTGCCGGCAATCGGGCGCGTCTCCACCCATCCGTGGTCGACCTTGATCAGCGGCTCCGGTGAGGAGCCGACCAGAGAAAAATCCTCAAAAGCTATGTAATACATGTATGGGGAAGGATTGACTGTCCGCAGGCCACGGTAGATGCCGAACGGTGAGACGTCGACGTCTACCTGGAACCGCTGCGATGGAACAGTCTGGAAGCTGTCGCCGGCAACTATGTATTCCTTCACCTTTTCTACCGCCGACTCAAAATCCTCACGTTTGAAATTGGACGTCGGCTCACCCAGCGCCCTTCGAGGGTGTCGCACCGGCTGCGGCAGAGGCTGTGACAGAAGCTGCTTGAGCTTGCGAACCCGGTCGCAAGCGGCCTCGTATGCAGCCTCGATATCCACGCCCTCCTCGACCATCACATTGGCGAGCACATAGATCGTGTGCTTGAGGTGATCGAAGATGACCGTCGAGTCCGAGATAAGGAATGCCATATCTGGCAGGCCGAGCGTGTCCGGATTCGCCGGCGGCAGCTCCTCGGCCCACCGCACCAGATCGTAACCGAAAAGGCCGACGGCGCCGCCGATGAATGGCGGCAGCTCCTCGAATTCCGGAGCATTGTAGCGGCACATGTAATCGGAGATGGCGTCGAAGGGGTCATCACAGGCGGTAATGGTCTCGTCACCGCCCTCGCGGATCTTCAGCTCGCCGTCTTCAAAAGTAATGATCGCCCGCGGGTCACAGCCGAGAAATGAATATCGCCCGATGCGCTCGCCCTGTTCAGCGCTCTCCAGCAAATATGAATTCTTCCGGGCGCCGAGCTTCAGGAACGCCGATACCGGCGTCTCCAGGTCGGAGATGAAGCTGTGATAAACAGGGATCAGATTGTAGTTTTCAGCGAGCTCGCGGACTTCTTCCAGGGTGGGGTGTATCTCCAGACTGGCAGGCGCGGCCGCCGACCCGTCTATTTCCATCGTTTGAGCAGCTCCTCGAACACCTCGTTCAGCTGGACGTCTGATTTTGCAAGCAAAACCGACATGTGGTACAAAACATCCGCGGCCTCGTAAATGACTTCGTCCCGGTCGCCGCCCTTGGCGGCCACGATCAGCTCGGATGACTCCTCGCCGACCTTCTTAAGGATCGTGTCGGTTCCCTTCTCGAAGAGCTTCGTCGTATATGATCCGGGCGGCATCAGCCGTTTGCGTTCGCGGATCAGCTTGTTGAGCCGGCTGAGCGTCTCGAATACGGCCGGCGTCAGCGGTTGCCCGTCGGCGGACCGGTAGAAACAGGTGTGTTCATTGGTATGACATGCCGGACCGCGCTGATCGGCCAGCACCAGCAGGCAGTCCTGGTCGCAGTCATATCGCAATGACTTCACGAACTGGAAATGACCGCTGGTCTCGCCTTTGTTCCAGAAGGTCTTGCGCGAGCGGCTCCAGAACCAGGTGCGGCCGCTCTCCAGCGTGCGCTTCAGCGCCTCTTCGTTCATGTAGGCCATCATCAGGACCTCACCGCTATTCCAGTCCTGCACGATCGCCGGGATAAGGCCGTTCGCGTCGAAAACAAGTTCGCTTATATCGAGTGTGGCGGTATCCTCAGGCACGGCGTGTTTCGATCATTCCTTGTGTTCCGAGAACTCGTTCATGATTTCAACGGCGTGGCTGGTTCCCAGACGGGCGGCGCCGGCATTGATCATGGTCTCGGCGTCCTCCGCGGTCCTGATGCCTCCCGCTGCCTTGACGCCCAGGTTCTCCGATAGCTCGTCGCGCAGCAGCTCGACATCCGCCACCGTCGCGCCCTCCGGGCCGAACCCTGTTGAAGTCTTCACGAAGTCCGCTCCGCCGTCCTCGATCATCTTGCAGGCCAGCTTCTTGAGTTTCTTGTCGAAGTAAGTCGTCTCCATTATCACCTTGACCAGCACCAGGCCCTTGCCGACGTTGACGCTCTTCATCCTCACCGCACGCACCACCGCGGTGATCTCGTCACGCACAAGCCTGAAATTACCCGAGAGCATGGCGCCGATATTCATTACGAACTCCACCTCATCGGCACCGATACCTACCGCGTTTTCCGCGGCCCTCACCTTGGTGCGCGTGGTGTCGCCTCCGAAAGGAAACGATAAGACCGTGCAGACCTTGACGTCATGGCCTTTCAGCAGAGTCGATGCCAGGGGCACGTAACAGGGGAAGATACATACGGACGCAAAATGGTGGTTTCGCGCCTCTTCACACAGGGTCTCGATATCAGCCCGGGTCACATCGGGCTTAAGGAGTGTATGATCTATCGTCTTTGCCAGCTCTTCGGTTCTCAAAGCCATATGTGGCCTCCGTAAGTTTCGTCTTCCGCTGCATCCGCCGGTGTTGCCGACAGCCAGCGCGGCAGTATTTTATACTATCACACGGCGCAAGGGGGCTTCCCGGCAAACCGGGCCAGGCCATGGCCGTCAATTACAGATCAGGCTCCGCGGCGGATCCGGGATTTAAAGCCCCAGATCGCCAAGCACTCTCTCGTCGTCACGCCATTTCTTCTTTACTTTTACCGAGAGCTGCAGAAATACCTTTGAGCCCAGGAGCGCCTCGATGTCCTTGCGGGCCCGCGTCCCGATCTCCTTGATCATCTGCCCCTGTTTTCCTATCAGGATGCCTTTCTGCGAATCGCGTTCCACGATCAGGACCGCCTCGATATCGACCATTTCCTTCTTTCCCCTTTGTTCCATGTACATAACATTCACCGCCACGGCATGGGGGACTTCCTCGCGTGTGAGCACGATAGCCTTCTCACGGATGATCTCACCGGCCAGTACCCGTTCCGGCTGGTCAGAGACGGCATCCGCGGGGTAATACATCGGTCCCTCGGCAAGCCTCGTGATTATGGCTTCCTTCAGCCCGTCGAGTCCCTGTCCCTTCCTGGCGCTGATCGGGAATAGCTCCTCGTAGTCCCCCAGTTCGACGGCCGTCTGTATCTGGGGCAGCAACCCGTCGCTCGAGACGAGATCGATCTTGTTGAGCGCGATTATAACCGGCGTCGAAACAGAGAATGCCGCTTCGGCGACAAAACGGTCGCCGGCTCCGATCTTCTCGGCCGCGTTTAAGACCATCAGCACCAGGTCCACTTCACGCAGGGTTGTGTTCACCGCCGCCTGCATGCGCTCGGTGAGCCTGTCCCTGGGCCTCTGAAAGCCGGGCAGATCGAGCAGGACCGCCTGGAAACCATCACCGTTGATCACACCGGCAATGCGATGGCGCGTGGTCTGGGGCGTCCTAGAGACTATTGCGACCTTCTCGCCGACGAGCGCGTTAACCAGCGTCGATTTACCGACGTTGGGCCTGCCGACGACCGCGATGAAACCTGAACGGAATGGGGAAATGGTCTCTTTGTTCATTTTTCAGACTCCTGTGGGGCGTCTCCGGCTTTCAGTGGCGCCGCCATCAATAGACGGCTGCGGCCCGGACCATAATGATCGGGAAGATAATCGATCTCGCTGAAACCCGTCTTCTCATAGAGCCTGCGGCCGGGCTCGTTTTCAGGGGCCAGCGTCACCAGCAGCCTGTCGAAGGACTCACGGGAGAGGACTTCAAGGACGCCAGTCAGGATGGCGGTGCCGTATCCCTTGCGCTGAAATTCAGGCCTGACATAGAACCCTTCAAGGTAGAGATCGCCTTCTTCCAGGCAACGGATTATCTCGGCCGACCCGATGATCTCTTCTCCTGACTTGCCGACAAAAAGCAGCCCGCAGGTCGCGATGACCGGCAGCATCCAGGCGTCCAGCGCTGAATCACCGAGTGCATCGCGGCCATACCTTGTCAGCTGCGCCAGCATGGCTGTGTCCAGGTGCGTCAGCCGGCGCACCGCAAGCTCCTTTTCCCTGCCCGTGTCAGCTATCACTGCCGGCCTTTCTGTCAAAAGCGTCCGGAAGCAGTTCGGCTGCACTCCTGACGATGAACCTGCCCCCGTATCTGTAAGTGACTGCCATTTCAGGAGAAAATTCAAACAGCACCTGCCTGCAGGCGCCACAGGGCGGCGCGTCAACGTCGCCTTCTCCGGCTACTACCGCCATGGCTTCAAAAGAGCGTTCTCCCGCCGCCACCGCGCAATCGATGGCAACGCGTTCGGCGCACATCGAGATTCCATAGGAGGCGTTCTCGACGTTGCAGCCTGTATATATTTTTCCGCTCGCGGCCAGTATGGCTGCCCCTACCCGGAAACCTGACTCCCGGGCATATGCCTTCCGGCCGGCCTGGGTAGCGAGCTCGATCAGTTCCTGATGCTGCTTGTTAAGTTCAGTCAATTTTCTTCCCTGTTTTGAGAAGTGCGATGCTAAAAAAATCCGATCCGGGATTGTCCAGCCGGTTGCAGCGCCGGATCATCCCCACAGCTGAAACAGGACAGTCGTTACGCCAATACCCAGGATTGCTCCGACGAATACTTCTATAACTGAATGGATGCCTGACTCGACGCGGCTCTGGGCGACAAGGAACGCCATAAGGAAGCCCAGCAGTGAGATCAGCATTCCCCGCTCCATGGAGACCGATACGTAGGTGATCGCCGTCCAGCCCGCAAATGCGACGGCGCTGTGGCCGGAAGGCATACCACCCTGGAAGGGGGACCCGCGGTGGAGGATCGCCTTGACGACGATGGCCAGGAGCAGCACAAGCACCAGGGCGATGACCGAAAGGTGCGTCGGCGACTGCCGCACGAGGTTCACCAGATTGCGTGACGGCTCCTGAAGCCGGTCAAAGAATACAAGGTATCCAACCGCAAGCGCATTCAGGGAAGAAAAAAGGACCGCGCCCGCCGCAACGTCCTTGGCGATCTTGGCCATTGGGTCAAAAGCAGTGCCGAACGTATCGATGGCCGCCTCGACCGACGTGTTGATCATCTCCATGACCAGCACAAAAGTGACGCTCAGCAGCAGGGCGATGATCTCAAGGCGCGACAGGTCGAAGAAGAGGCTGCCTCCGAGAACGATGAAGGCGACGGCAAAATGAATCTTCATGTTGCGCTGGGTGCGCAACACGTAGACTATGCCCTCGAAAGCCCAGGTAAAACTCTTCAATGTGCTGCGGCGATACATGTTCCGTCGATCCCGTCCCCGGTTCTCGGTTGATTGATATCCGGTGTTTCATAAAAAACCGGCTGCCGTTTCTCCCCGGACTTATTCAGGCCCGGGCTGTTCCTCAACGCAGAACCTGGCCAGTAATTCGTCCTGCAGTTTTTGCATCTCTCCCGCATCAGATTCGTGATCGTGGCCGGCGATATGCAATATTCCGTGGACGAGCAACAGGCATAACTCCATCTCAAAGGTTGAATCAAATCCGACTGCCTGCTCCCTCGCCACCTGCGGGCAGATTACCACATCGCCCAGCAGGACCGGCACACCTGACTCATTTTCATCACGCGGCAGCTCATCATCGACATCGATCGCGAACGAGAGCACGTCCGTCGGCCCTTCCCGGCCCATATGCATCCGGTTGAGATGCGCCATCTCTTCCACTGTCACGAAGTTGAGGCCGAGCTCGCCCTCCCTGAAACCCAGATGAGCCATGGCCACGGTTGCGTTCAATGCTACCCGTTCGAGATCGATTTCCATGCCCGAGCGGTTATCCATGGCCACTTCCAGCGCGCGCGCCCCGCTCATTTTGCTGATCCCGCCGAACCTTCTCCGGTTCCCTGTTTCTGTTTTTTTGAAGACTGTTCCACTGCCTGAAGCGAACCGGGATAGGCGATCCTTGTGGCGCCGAATCCCTGCAGGCACTTTTCAAAAACCTTGCGCACCTTTTCAAGGTCTCCGAAGGTCATGCGGCTCTCGCTGAGCTGCCCGTCACGCAGGCGGTGGTCGAAGATATCCTTGATCACGGTCTTTATTTTCCGGGGAGTGGGATTGGGTATCGACCTCACGGCCGCCTCCACCGAGTCTGCCAGCATGATTATCGCCGACTCGCGCGAGCCCGGCTTCTGGCCGGCGTAACGGTACGTCTCTTCGTCCACCTTGCCGTCACGCGCGGTGACCTTGGCCTTATGGTAGAAATATGACAAAACGGTAGTGCCGTGGTGTTCCCTGATGATGTCCAGGATCTCCGGCGGCAGACCCTCTTCCTGCGCCAGCCGCACGCCGTCCTTGACATGGGCGGTGATGGCCAGGCGCGACAGGCCTGGCGTCAACCGGTCGTGAGGGTTCTTGACGTGGAACTGGTTCTCGATGAAATAGTCCGGGCGGCTGAGCTTGCCGATGTCATGGTAATAGGCGCCCACCCTTGCCAGTAGCGGATTGGCGCCGATGGCTTCCGCTGCGGTCTCCGCGATGTTTCCCATGATGATGCTGTGGTTGTAAGTGCCCGGTGTCTTCATCATCAACTCTTTGAGCACGGGACGGGTGGGATCGGCCAGCTCCAGGAGCTTCAGCGGCGTCGGCAGGTTGAAGACCATCTCATAGACCGTCAGCAGCCCGATGGTGGCGACGATCGCAAGGGCGGCGTTGCCCATACCCCATGTCGCTGATGACGCAAGTCTGGTAAAGGACGTCTCGCTTATCTGGCCCGCCCCCATGGCGGTGGCCGTGACCACGGCGCCGGAGATGAGCCCCGCCTTGAGCAGGTCGCGCCTCTGGGAAACACTCGTCACGAGAAAGACCGCGCAGATTCCGCCAAGCAGGCCGACAATGATGTACTGGGGATCCGAACCCCCAACAACCGCCAGGTTTGCACTTGCGAGGACAACCAGTATGGCGGCCATCCTCGTGCCCAGCATGAGCGTGCCAAGCATGCCCAGGGCGGTCATCGGCACGATCAATGGTGTCAGCGGTGAAATCGCCGATATGCGGTCGATCAAGGTGAACAGGACGAGCAGGGAAGCCACGATGAATATCATCGCCCTCGATTCGCGCACGCGCTTCTCAAAGCGGTTTATATAGAAAGTCATGAAGGCCACCTGCACGGCCAGCAGGAGGCCGAGGCCGGCGAATGTTCCCAGGCGCCGCCCGTCTTCGGTCAGGCCGAGCGCCTCAAGGGTCGCGACGTTATCAGCCGTGATGACCTGGCCCGGCGAGACGATCGTCTCACCGCTCCTGACGGTTACAACAACCGGCTGCACGCTGACCGCGGCCTGGTCCCTTGCCAGCTGGGTCTTGTCACCGTTATACACATTGTTCGGCTCGAGGAAAGTCCCCGCCATTTCCGCGACGGCTGCCATCTCCGCCGGTGTAAGCTGCGTTGTCTGCAGAATGGCCTTAAGCTTGTCCCTGTCGGTTGCCAGCGTCGCCTCGGTCACCGTGCTGTCAAGAATACGGCCGGTGCTTTCGTGAGCCACTCGGCCCACATCCGTGATGCGGACGGGTTCGAGTCCAGCGATGACCGTGAGGCTTCCCTCACTGATAACGGGAGTGCCAGGCAGGTCCATTATCCTTCTGACGGACCGCGCCGGATCATAAAGCTGTGAAGCCGCCTGGGATGCGGCCTTCTCTTCGGCGACGATCCGCGCGACGTTCTCAAAATAACCGTTGATGTTGCGGCTGACCCTCTGCAGTACCGCGGCGTCGTAGGAATATACACCCGGCACCTGTTCCGCGACCTGCTCGCGCCGCCGTTCGGTCTCGTCCCTGTTCTCAAAAGTCAGTGTCCTGGGCGCGCGTATGAAGTCAGTCGCGACGTCACCGGTCTGCAGGTCATATCTCGCCGGCATGTACGCGCTGCCGAGCAGCGCCCACAGCACCAGCCAAGTTGCCACGATCATACCGATCGCGAATACGCGTATGTTTATGCTGTTAAAGCTACCGCGCACAAACAAAATCGTGCGGCCTAATCTTGTGGGAGGTTTCATGGCAGTCTGTGTCCGGTCAGCGCTGGTTGGCGGTATATTTCTTGTAGGCGGCCACGATCTTCTGCACCAGTTTATGCCGCACTACGTCCCTGCTTTCAAAATTTATAAAGGCTATCTCCGAGACATCTTCGAGAATGTCCACTACGCTGACAAGCCCGGAGAAACGCGCGTCGGGAAGATCCACCTGGGTGATATCGCCGGTCACCACCATCCTGGAACCGAAACCGAGCCGGGTAAGAAACATCTTCATCTGCTCGGGGCTGGTGTTCTGGGCCTCATCGAGGATGATGAAGGAATCGTTCAGTGTGCGCCCGCGCATAAACGCCAGCGGCGCCACCTCGATCGCCCCGCGCTCCATAAGGCTCGTCAGACGATCGGGCTCAATCATGTCATAAAGGGCATCAAAGAGCGGCCTTAGGTACGGGTCCACCTTTTCAAGCATCGTGCCGGGCAGGAAACCGATCTTTTCCCCGGCCTCGACGGCAGGCCTTGTCAGGATGATGCGGTTCACCTTCTTGGTCAGCAATTCGCTTACGCCCAGCGCCAGCGCCAGGTAGGTCTTGCCGGTCCCAGCCGGACCGATCGCGAACGTGATCGTATTGCTCCTCATGGCGTCTACGTATTTTTTCTGGTTGACGGTCTTGGGGACGATCCTGCGGCCACGGTTCTCCCAGACGATATCGCCCAGCACCTCCGCGGGCCTACTGGTATCCGCCATCATCGCCCCGACCGAAGCTACTGTTTCGCTGTTTATCAGATGCCCGGCGCCGATGAGCTCCACCAGTTCTCCTATGAGCGCTTCTCCGCGCTGGACCTCGACATCGTCTCCCTCGAGCGAAATGACGTTGCCGCGCAATCCTATATTACAGCCAAGCTTCTGCTCCAGGGCCTTCAGGGTCGCGTCGTGCTCGCCGGTCAGCTCGACGACTGTCTCATTGTCCAGTTCGATGCTCGTCTTCATCAATATCTCTCT
>JBAZZU010000002.1:0-129815 GCA_041658605.1 Thermoleophilia bacterium
ATCGAGGCCACCCGTTCCAAACTAGGCTATAATATCGACTTGGAGCTTGCATTGCAGGCCATGTTTTATCAATTGCAGGAGGTTTTATAAGTGCCGGAACTTGTAGAAGTTGTGTTCCGGAGTGGATGCAAAGTCTATTCCTTCGACCCCACCGGCCTGGAGCTTGAAACAGGCGACCAGGTGTTGGTACGAACCAGCCGGGGCATCGAGATGGGCCGGATAGTAGTCGCCAATCACGAGGTTCCGTCATCGGAGATAAAGGCGCATCTGGAGAAGGTCGTGCGCAAGGCGACTTCCAGTGATATTTCCACAATGGAGCGCAACGAAAAGCTAGCCGCGCGAGCGGCAAACGTATGTGAAGAACGGATCAGGGAATACGGCCTCGACATGAGGCTTGTCCATACCGAGGTAGTATTCGACAGCAGCAAGATCATCGTTTCTTTCTTTGCGGAGGAGCGGGTGGATTTCCGCAAGCTGGTGGAAGACCTGGCCAAAAAGTTCAAGACCAGGATCGAGTTCCGCCAGGTAGGGGTGCGCGACGAAGCCCGGATAATCGGAGGCTACGGCCCCTGCGGCCGCCGCATGTGCTGCACCATGTTTGCCGGAGACCAGCAGCCGGTTTCCATCAAGATGGCCAAGGAACAGAACCTGCCACTCAACCCGATGAAGATATCGGGCATCTGCGGCCGCCTGATGTGCTGCCTGAAGTACGAACAGGACGCCTACAAGGCCTTTAAATGCAAGGCTCCTCCCAAGGGTACGATGGTGAGCACTGAGCGCGGCGAGGGACGGATCGTGGATTATATGATCCCCAAGGAGAAGGTGATCGTCGATCTGGGAGAAGGCGGGCACGTGGAAGCCGATCTCGATGAGATCAAGCCGCCAGGTGCGCGTGGCGAGAAGCCGAAGGAGCCCAAGGCCCAGGAATCGAAACCGGGGGATTCAAAGCCCAGGGAGCCTCGCTCACGGGAGTCCAGGACACGCAACCAGAAGTCCAGGGCGCCAAGGTCACGCGACCGGAAGCCAGGGGAAACCGGGTCAAGCGACAAGAAGCCCGGCGAGCCTGGATCGAGCGATCAGAAGCCCGGGGAGCCGAGGTCCAGGGCCTCCAGGTCGAGGGACCGCAAGAGAAAGCGGTAGATTGGATCCCCGCCCGATAGGAATGTTCGACTCAGGTGTCGGTGGCCTCACGGTATTGCACGAATGCCTGGTCGCACACCCCAACGAGGACTTCATCTACCTGGGAGATACCGGACGTTTTCCATATGGCCCCAGGTCCATCGACGAACTCAGGAGTTTCGCGGGCCAGATTGCCACATATCTGCTGGCGCGCGACGTAAAACTCCTGGTTGTGGCGTGCAATTCGGCCACGGCCGCCGCCCTTTCATGGCTACAGGAGAATCTGGAGGCATCGATAATAGGCGCGGTCCACCCCGAGGCACGGGCGGCCGTACAGATCACCCGCAACCGCCGGATAGGCGTACTGGCGACTGAAGCGACTGTCGCCAGCGGCAGTTACGAGCGCGCACTGCTGAACCTCGACGCCGGCATCGAGGTCTTTTCGCAGGCATGTCCAAAGCTGGCCTCGATGATCCAGGAAGGCGATGTGTCATCGCCCGAGCTTGTCAAAGCGGTTAAAGCCTATACGGCGCCACTGAAGGAAGAAGGCGTTGATACGGTCATAATGGGCTGCACGCATTATCCGCTGGTCACTCCAATGTTACAGCGGATTCTTGGCAAGCGCGTGACGCTGGTAAACTCGGCCAGCGAGATCGCACGTGAAGTTGGCGATATCCTTGAGCGCAAGGATATCGAAAACGATCCGGACCGGGAAGGAAAGTATTCATTCCTCTGCACCGGTGATGTGGATTCATTCGTCAGCGTGGGAGCCCGATTCCTGCAGATGCCCTTCGAGGATGTCACGCGGCTGGAGATACTGGAGCTGGAGAAAGCTGGAGTAACATGAAAATAAACGCAAAAGTAATTTTCGGAATAGCGCTGGCAGTGATCGGCAGCCTGGGCCTGATAGTACGGGAGAGCATCGTGGGCAACGCGCTCCCGGAAAACGAGCACGGCATGTTGATAGTAATGCTGGTATGTGGTCTGTTATACGCGTCAGGAGTGCTGTTCGTGGTCGCCGGCTACATGCGCAACATGACGGTTCTGCAGATAGCCAGGGGAGCCATGATCGCTGCGATGTACGCGGTAATGACCCTGTCGCCGGGGCTGAACGCCATAAGCTATGGCCAGGTCCAGTTCAGGATGTCCGAGATGCTGATGCCGCTGGCGGCTTTTGAGATGGCGGCGGTCCCCGGACTCTGGATCGGCTGTATAATCGCCAACATTGGCAGCCCCTTCGGGGTGATCGATCTGACATTTGGCGCGGGAATGACGCTTCTGGCTGCGATTATCATGAGATCCATCGGACCCCGCTGGGAAGGGATGGCGGCTCCGGTGATCGTCAACGCTTTCGGAGTGGCGCTGGTCCTGAACGTTGCCGGAGAGCTTCCGTACCTGTCGTCGGCACTCTGGGTGGGTCTCGGCGAGCTTGGTGTCATGGCGGTTCTGGGAGCGCCGCTGTTTGTCTTACTGAAAAATAATCCGGCCATAATCGGCCTGGGACAAGAGAAGGGTATTTAATGGCAATTGAAAGACCGGACGGGCGCGGACCCGGCGAGATCAGGCCCATGAAGTTCACGCCCCACTTCATAGAATGGGCGGACGGCTCGGTACTGATAGAAGCAGGCAAGACCAAGGTCATCTGTTGCGCCAAGATCCAGGACGGTGTTCCCGCCTGGATGCGAGGTCAGGGCAGCGGCTGGGTGACGGCCGAATACAGCATGCTTCCCGCCTCCACGCCTGACCGTACGTTTCGTGAAGCGGTCAAGGGCAAGCAGGGCGGCCGCACGCTCGAGATACAGCGGCTTGTAGGCCGAAGCCTGCGCAGCGTCGTGGACTTGAGGGGACTGGCCGATCGCACCATCTGGGTCGACTGCGATGTCATCCAGGCGGACGGCGGTACGCGCTGCGCCTCGGTCTCGGGCGCCTATGTGGCGCTCCATCTGGCCCTGGCGAGCCTGGTCGACCGTGACCTGATCGCCGAGATCCCGCTCAAGGACTCGCTGGCAGCGGTGAGCGTTGGTATCTGGGAAGGAGAGCCGGTGCTCGACCTCGATTACATCGAGGATAGCAGCGCCGAGGTGGACATGAACGTGATAATGTCCGGAGCCGGCAATATTGTGGAGCTTCAGGCGACTGCGGAGAAGACAGCCTTCTCCCGCGAATCGCTCGATCAGCTGATCGATCTTGCCGCGTCCGGTATTGGACAGATCAGCGCTGAACAGTTAAAGATCACAGCGGCCCCCCGCGGCTGACAGGAGCACAGGGACGTGCTGCCGGAAAAAATTATCCTCGCCACTGGCAATGCCAACAAGGCCCGCGAGTTTGAGCAGCTGCTCGACGGTTTGCATGTTGAGGCGATGCCCGCTGGTTTTGAACTTCCCCCAGAGACGGGTTCCACCTTTGAGGAGAACGCCCGCCTGAAAGTCGAGTCGGTGCGGGCGCAGTATCTTGCGAAAACAACAGCAACTGGAGAGGTCCCCCCCTGGATCATGGCCGACGACTCGGGTATCGAGATCAAGGCCTTCGCGGGAGCGCCAGGTATCTACTCTGCCCGCTACGCCGGTGAGGACGCAACCGACGTCGACAACGTCAACAAGCTGCTGGCCGAGCTTAAGGACAGCGATGACCGCCGCGCCCGCTTCGTCTGTGTCATCGTCTGCTGCTCACCCGATGGCGGCGAGATAGTTGCCCGCGGCGATTTCGACGGCACCATCGCCTCGGAGCCGTACGGGGAGTTCGGCTTCGGTTACGACCCGGTATTTGTCCCGGATAATTATTCGCTAACGGTTTCCCAGCTTTCTGCCGAAGAGAAAAATCGTATCAGTCACCGTGCCCGGGCAGCCCACAGCCTGCTTGCTCAGCTTCGGGGAGGCTAATCTCAGAAGCGGGGCTTTCCAAGGGGGGGTGGAAGGCAACTTTTAGGGAAGGCAAATGCCTTGAAAGTTTTACCACCTTTTTTTCGCAGAGCGTGGGCTCCCGGACCGGACGAACATAAGAATCGTGGAATATAAAGCTGGCGGCCGGAAGGCCGTTTTTTAATGCCTGTTATCAGCCACAAGGCCGGAGTAAAAAAAGTCCGGCGCATGCTTTTGGTTTTGGTTGTTCATCCATATGGGTAAATATCATTTATGAAGTGGTCTTTTAAAGTAGCGCGCGTTTTCGGCATCGAGCTACGCATCCATATAACCTTTTTCCTCATCATCGCCTGGGCCGCCTACATCTGGGGCGTACAATTAAATGGCGGCACTCCTGGTGCGGTTTACGGCGCATTCCTTGTTTCCCTGCTGTTTATTTGTGTGATTATCCACGAACTCTGCCATTCAAGGATGGCCCAGCATTACGGCGCGGACGTGGCCAGTATAACCTTGCTGCCGATCGGCGGTGTCTCCCTGCTGAAGAACATGCCTGAGGAGCCACGCAAGGAGCTCTGGGTATCGCTCGTGGGGCCTCTCAGCAATGTCGTCATAGCCATGATGCTGGCCGTCGTGTATGTGGTTCTGCCCGGCAAGGTCATAGCTTCAACCGCCGAGCAGGCGACCGATATCCTCATGGGCATCAGCCTGCAGGGCCTGATCGAATACTTGTTTATCATCAACCTGATGCTGGCTGTGTTCAATCTCCTGCCGGCGTTTCCGCTGGACGGCGGCCGCGTCCTGAGAAGCATTCTCGCCCAGCGCATGTCTTATGTGAGAGCGACCCGCATTGCTGTAGTCATAGGACAGTCCTTTGCTTTTATCCTTGGCATCGTTGGGCTGCTTTCCTACCAGTGGCTCTGGATCCTCATCGCCATATTCATTTACATGGGCGCCGAGCAGGAAGGCGCGGGGGCGCAGATGAAGACTGTGCTGTCACAGCTCAAGGTCGGCCAGGCGGTAACCGGAAATGTTCAGCTGCTTTCACCCGAACAAAATCTGAGCCAGGTGGTCACGCTGGTTTTACACGGATTCCAGGAAGATTTTCCGGTTGTGGATGAGACGGGACAGGTCGTCGGCGTCCTCACGAGGGCGAATCTCATCAACGGCCTGCATGTAAAGGGAACCGGGGCGCTGGTCGGCGATGTCATGGAAAGAAATTTTCCGGTGGTTGAGGCCGACGAGCCCTTTTCGAGGGTCTATGAGAAGATGAACGACAGCGGGATCAAGGCGGTTCCGGTTATGGAAAACGGCCACCTGCTGGGGATGGTGACCCTGGAGCATTTAAGCGAAGTCTTCATGCTGCTGAGCTCGACCGACGCACCGCTGGCGCCGTAACAGTCTCCCTGCGGAGCCAGTTGCTGGTTAGCTAAACGTAGAGGCGCTTCTTTTAACGCCTCTACATTCAAAACACGGATGTCTTTTCACCATTCAATCATTACCACCTGTCCCCTCTTTGCCCCCATGCTCATTGCGGTGCTTTTGCCGGTGGCCTCCGGCATCCGCACCCCTTATCTTCACTTCGAGAACGCCATCCTCGAAGACACCTTGAACACAATGCCAGTTGTTCTTTTTCTAAAACACCTGCTCATATTGTCTGTTTCATGAATCAAAATACAAACCCCTACTATTAATATTTCCTTTTTATGGCAAATCTAACATGAACTAAAACTCAGAACAGGGCCTGTGTTGAATTGTGGTTATTATTCCATTAGTATGAAATAACATACTTATTACACAAAACGGGGTTAGAAAAATGACAAAGGAAAACATACCCGACCCGCAGTTCTGGGGATCGGCAACCGTAGGTGAGCGGGGGCAGATAGTCATTCCCGCCGACGCGCGCCAGGAGATGGACATCAAGCCGGGCGACAAGCTTCTGATATTCTCAGGCATGCACGGAGGTTCGCTCAATGTCATCAAGGCCGAGCAGGTGACCGAGTTTGTCTCGCGCGCAATGGCAAGGCTCACAAAGATGGAAGAGATAGCCCGCAAGGAGGAAAAGTGAACGCGCTCGACAAGTCGGCCGCGGCGACGGCCCAGGTAATCGCGGCGCGTCCTCCTGCGTCCGTGGGGCCGGTTATCGAGGTCGAGAACCTGACACGCAGGTTCAAGGATTTTACCGCGGTCGATGAAGTGAGTTTTAAAGTCGGCCGCAAGGAGATCTTCGGGTTCCTCGGACCCAACGGCGCCGGCAAGACCACTACCATCAGCATGCTCTGTACGCTGCTGAAGCCGACTTCGGGCCGCGCGACCCTCAACGGTTTTGACGTCGCCAGCCAGCAGGACGCCGTGCGGCAGTCCATCGGCATAGTCTTTCAGGATCCGACGCTCGACGATCAGTTGACTGCGTGGGAGAACCTGCAGTTCCACGCCATGCTCTATAACGTACCAGCTTCTGAACGTTTGTCGCGCGCGACGCGTGTGCTCGACATGGTGGGGCTCGTCGACCGGGCCGGCGACCGGGTGGAGACCTATTCGGGCGGCATGAAGCGGCGGCTGGAGATTGCGCGCGGCCTGATGCATTATCCGCACGTGCTTTTTCTGGACGAACCGACCCTGGGGCTCGACCCGCAGACGCGCAGCGCCATCTGGGAACACGTGCACGAGCTGAGGGCTGAGTATGACATCACAGTATTTTTGACAACTCATTACATGGACGAAGCCGAGAATTGCGACCGCATCGCCATCATCGACTCGGGGAAGATCGTGGCGCTGGACACGCCGGGCTCGCTGAAGCACGGCGTTGGCGGTGACATCATCACCCTGCGCTCAGCGGACGCGGGCGCGACGGTCGCGGAACTGAAGGAAAAGTTCAACCTTGATGCCGCGATTCAGCCGGCGCCGGCCGACACGTCGGGCCCCGCGGGGGAACGTATCTACCTGGAGGTTCCCAGCGGCCGAACGCTGCTGCCGCAGATACTAAAGAGCATTACCACGGAGATACTTTCCGTCACCGTGCGCGAGCCGACGCTCGACGATGTCTTCCTCAGCCTGACCGGAAAGCAGATACGCGACGAGTCGGTCGACAAGATGGACGCGATGAAGACACGTGTGCGCCGTCGCCGCTCGCAGAAAGGGATGGGGCATTGAAACGTTTTCGCGCCACATACATAATCTGGCTGCGCGACCTCAAGCGGCATTTTCGGGACCGCGCCCGCATATTCGGCTCGCTGGCCACCCCGATCATCTTTATTTTCATACTGGGGCAGGGGCTGGGTTCCTCCATCAGCGGCGGCATCCCCGCAGCCGGCGGCGCCCTGGACTACAAGACCTTCATGTTCCCGGGTATCCTGGGGATGACGGTGCTTTTTGCAGGTGTATTCTCGGCCGTCTCCATCGTCTGGGACCGTGAGTTCGGCTTCCTCAAGGAGATGCTGGTGGCGCCGGTTCCCAGCTGGAGTATCGCCCTCGGCAAAGTGATAAGCGGCGCCACGATAGCTTCGTTCCAGGGCTGCCTGATGCTTATTCTGGCCCCATTCGCCGGGGTCAGCCTGTCGCCGCTGATGATCGCCAAACTGTTGCCGACGCTCTTTCTGGTCTCGTTCTCGATGACCGGCATGGGGGTGCTGGTGGCTACGCGGCTTAAGAGCATGCAGGGCTTTCAGATGATAATGAACTTCATCATGATGCCGATGTTCTTCCTCTCCGGAGCCATGTTCCCGCTGGCAAACGCCCCCGCCTGGATGGACATCCTGTCGAAACTGGACCCGCTCACCTACGGGGTCGACGCGCTGCGCTCGATAATGCTAACCGATGTACCGTCACGGTATTCGTTCACAACCGACATCGCGTTGATCACGCTGATTTCCGCAGTCATGCTGACCGTTGCCATTTCCACCTTCAGCCGGCAATCATGACGCAAAAAGAGCGGAGCACCTGATGGGACGGCGCTCCCGCCTGCAGGCGCATCCCCGTTACCGCTGGCTGGTTCTGGTCACGGTAGCGGGTGGCATGATGATGGCGATCTTAAGCTCTTCCATCGTCAACATCGCTCTGCCGACTATAACCGCCGAGTTCGGCTCCACGATCACGACCATGACCTGGGTGGTCACCATTTTCATGATCACGCAGGCGACGCTGATGCCGGTCTGGGGCCGCGCCGGCGATATCTACGGCCATAAGAAAATCTTCATCATCGGGCTGCTGCTTTTCTCGGCGACGTCGATCCTCTGTGCCGTCGCCTGGAATCCGTACAGCCTGATCGTCGGCCGCGCCCTGCAGGCGATCGGTTCCAGCGCCCTGGCGCCGATGGCGCTGGCTTTTGTTTTTGAAGCCTTCCCGCAGAAGCATCGTGCCCAGGCGCTGGGAATCATGGGCGGGGTCATCGGCGCCGCGCCTGTGCTCGGACTGACGGGAGGCGGTCTGCTGGTCGAGGCCTTCGGATGGCGCAGCGTCTTTTTTATATATATCCCGCTTTGCGCCATCATCGTGCCGGCGGCGCTCTACATACTTAAGGAGTCGCCGCCGAACGAGCAGCGCGGATTCGATATCGCGGGCGCCGTGCTGCTAACCACGGGGCTCTTCAGCGGCCTGCTCGGGTTGAACCAGGGAAGAAACTGGGGCTGGAGCGATCCGCGCGTGCTCGGATGTTTCGCCCTGATGGCATTGCTGCTGTCGTTCTTTATTTTCTGGGAAAGCAGGACCCCGCGGCCGATGCTCGACCTTCAGCTGCTCAGGATCAGGTCGCTGGCGGCGGCCAATATCGCGGGCTTTTTCTCGTCGGGCGCCATGTTTGGCTCACTTGTGCTGCTGCCGTACTTCTTCCAGTCGGTGCTCGGCGACGAGCCGGCGGCTACCGGCTTCGAGCTGGCGCCGCTGGCGCTGATGTTCGTGCTGGTAGCGCCCATCGGCGGCAGGCTGACCGCGAGGATCGGTCCGCGAAAGACGGCTTCATGCGGCCTGGCTGTCGCGGCCGCCGGTTTTGTCATCCTGGCAAGCCAGCTTTCCGCGGAGGCTTCCGCCCTGAGGCTGGGGCTCTCGATCGTGGTGCTGGGCATTGGCCTGGGCTTGACCATGGCACCGCTTACTACGGCCGCCGTTCATGACGCGCCGCTCGACAAACGCGGAATCGCCTCGTCGTTGCCGAACATGAGCCGCTTCATCGGCGGTTCGTTTGCAATCGCCATTTTCAGCACGGTGCTTTCTTCGCGTATTAGCTCACACATGCTAGCCGCCGGGATACAGGGCGACGGCATAACGGCAGGTGCGTCTTCAGGGGAAACGGATACCGCCGGCAGCGCCGCCTTTAAACAGGCGCTGTCGTCATCATTCCGGGATGTTTTCCTGTTCGCGATTTCTTTCATCGTTTTATCTTTTATATTCGTCCAGTTGATCCCCCGCTTGCGCAACGATATGGATGCCGCCCCGAAAACCATGTCAGACGACACCATGTGAATACTTCAAAATCGGCTTGTTAGAGCAAGAAGCTGCTTCAGAGGACGGGACAGGAATCCTTGCCCGGGATGCCGTGGAGATGACAGCCGAAAAGCCAGGACCACAGTCGCATGCAAGATCAAGAATTGCGGGTTCCTGGCTGCGGGTAAAGCCAGATTCTGTTTCACTTGCCCGGATTTTCCCTGCGACAGCCTGATGCATTTGGACAAGCGTTACCGGACAAAATACGGCATGAGTATGATCGAGAATCTCGAGATTATCAGGCAGGTGGGCGTGAGGGATATCTTCAGGCGGGAAAAGCAACGATGGGCCTGTCCGAAATGCGGTTAGACGCTCTGTGTGCATGACACAGGCTGCGCCAATTGCGGTCACAATTGGCGCTGAGGCGCCGATCCTGCAGGAAATCCCGTCCGCTATTACCCGAAGATACTGGTCACAACCAGCAGCAGGCTCAGTATGATCAAACCCGCGGTCGTCAGGCCGGCGACCACGTTATGCCTCCTGCTGTTGGCGTACTCGCCCATGATTCCCTTGTCGTTAATTATGATCATCACGAATATCAATATGAGCGGAAGCAGGATTCCGTTCACGTCCTGCGCCAGGACCATGATCTTCAATAGCGGCAGGTTGGGGATGAGCGCGACCCCGGCGCCGATGACGATTGATGCCGTAAAGAGACCGTGGAAGATGGGCGCTTCCCTAAAGGAGCGGTTAACGCCCGACTCGAAACCGAAGGCCTCACAGATTGCGTAGGCCGTGGCCAGGGGCAGGATACATGCGGCCAGCACTGACGCGTTGAGCAGTCCGAAGGCGAAAAGCCTTGATGCCCACTCCCCCGCCAGCGGGACAAGCGCCTCGGCCGCCTGCTCGGCACTGTCTACATCCCCCCCAGTTGCGTGGATCGTAGCCGCGCAGGAAATGATGATGAACAGCGCCACCAGGTCAGTGATTACGGCCCCCATTATCACCTCTGCTTTTGTATAGCGGAAATGCTTGATCGAGATGCCTTTATCCACCACGTAGGCCTGGATAAAGAACTGGCCCCAGGGGGTGATGGTGGTGCCGATTACGGCGATGAAGAGCAGGATATAGCCGGCGTTCATCTCAAACGATGGCACCACCGTGCTGTGCAGCGCCTCGCCCCAGTCCGGGTGGGCCATGAAACCCGACACAACGTACGCGAGGTAAAAACTGGAGAAGACAAGGAAGGCCCGCTCGGCGATCTTGTAGGAGCCGCGCACGACCAGCAGCCAGATGAAGACGGCCACGAACGGCACCGTGTAATACTTGGACGCCCCGAATAGCTGAAAGCTCGATGCGATGCCGGAGAACTCGGAGATGGTCGTTCCCAGGTTCGCCACCAGCATCGCCGCCATCGCGAACAGGGTCAGTTTCAGCCGGAAGCGTTCACGGATCAGCGCCGCCAGCCCCTGGCCGGTCACCACTCCCATGCGCGCACCCATCTCCTGGGTGACCGCTAGGCTGAACGTTATCAGCAGCAGCATCCACAACATGCTGTAGCCGAAACGCCCGCCCGCCATGGAATATGTGGCGATGCCGCCGGCGTCGTTGTCGGCGTTGGCGGTGATCAGGCCCGGGCCCAGGATTGACAGAAACAGCAGCAGGCGCGTCCTGCCGATGCGCGGCAGCCGTGGCATGCGGGGGGTGGGGAGACGTGAAAGCCGCCTGCGGCCGATGCGGTGAAATGCTCTGAGGCGGCGCATGAAGTTAACTTAAGACTAGCCGAAAATCTTCGGCAGCCTCTTCTTCCAGCTCAGGGGGAGGATTATATCTATGGCGTCATCGACGGTGACTATCCCGCGCAGCACGTTTTCCCCGTCGGTTATCGGCAGCGCCAGCAGGTTGTATTTGGCGACCACATGGGCTACTTCGTCCAGCGATGCGTCGGCGCGCATGCTGATGAGGTGATGCTCCATGAATTCCTCGACCTTCTGGTCGCGTCGGGCCAGGATCAGGTCGCGTAGCGAGAAGACTCCCGCGAGATGGCCGTCGTCATCGACGACGTAGATGTAATAGATGGTCTCGGCGTCCGGTTCCAGCTCACGCAGGCGGCCGATGGCCTGGCCGGCAGTCATCCCCGGAGGCACTGAAACGAATTCGGTGGTCATTACACCGCCGGCTGTGTCCTCCTCGTACCTGAGCAGGTGCTGGACGTCCCGCGCCTCTTTCGTCCTCATCGAGGCCAGCAGCGACGCGGCTTTTTCCTCCGGCAGGTCGGCCAGCAGGTCGGCTGCGTCATCCGGGTCCATGTTGGAGAGGATAGTCGCCGCTTTCTTTTCGTCCATGTCATTGAGCAGGATGGCCTGTAAGTTCGGGTGCATCTCCTCGACCGTGTCGGCCGCGACCTCGTCCTCGAGCGCTTCGACGACCGCGACCCGCTCTTCAGGAGAAAGCTCGTTGGCGATGTCGGCGATATCGGCCGGATGGAGCAAAGCCAGTTTGTCGTGGGTCAGCTGAAGCTTCATGCCGCTGGATTCACCACTGACAGGCTCGACGGTTTTCCAGTCGATCAGGCGCGGTTCCACTCTGCGGGAAAACCGTTCTGCCAGTCTCGAGAGTCCGAGCCGGCGCATGATGGCGCCGCCCGATATGTCCACACCCACGACCCTCAGGGAACCGTTAGCGCGCGCAAGCTGCAGGTCGTTGACACGGATGAGCTTGTGGCCCTCGGTATCGACTATCTGCTTGTCGAGGATGTCTCCAGCCAGGAAGATCTCGCCCTCGCCGGGTTCGACCGCCTCAAGCTGGTCGAGCGGCAGGCGCAGCAGCGTCTGGGATTCCTCAAAATTGCGCACCAGCTCCCAGGGCAGCAGTATTTTCTTGCGCCCCTGTTTTACCACCAGCTTTGTGGCCGAGGGATACTTGCGCTTGATGGTCACCACTATGTCGTCGAGCACGCCCACAGTGCGGGATCTCGAGTCCTTGACCTGCTGTCCCAGGATCTTGCTGAGAAAAAACACGGTTATTACCTCCGGCCAATAAAAAAACCTTCCCCAAAGGGAAGGTTTGCATGCGCACGAAAACGTCACTGTCCGGCGCTTATGGATTTGCAGCCTTATCCAAAGCACTACGGCAGTACCGTCTACAGTCACATGGCCTTCCCCAACTCATACAAGCTTTGGCACAGCGCATCGTAGAGATTTCTCTCAGCCGTTTCGGGCAAAACCTTATGCCGGTAATGCCTGTTCTACCCGTTGGGGTCTTTGGACCTTTCCGGGCAACGGCCTGTGTCCGCGCTGGAGCCTCACCTAACGAGGATTAGCTATGTACCAGTAAACTAGACCCGCGCGGGGGGGATTGTCAAGCCTGAAGGCGGTGCTGCCTGTTGACGTGTGACTGCTGATGGCGGCCGTCTCTGATAAAATCAAAGCATGATGGATAATGGCGAAGTGCCCGCACGCATACTGGTTGTTGAAGACGATGAGAGCATCTCCGAGGCGATTGTTTTCAGCCTTGGAAAGAAGGGCTTCCGCTGCCTGGCCGCGGCCGATGGTCTGGAGGGTCTGCGGCTGCTGCGGCGTGAAAAACCCGACCTTATGATTCTGGATCTCATGCTTCCCGGCCTTGATGGCTGGAAGCTGTGCGAGACGGTCCGGCAGGAGGGATACAGCCTTCCCATAATCGTGGTGAGCGCCCGCACAAGCGAATTCGACAAGGTGCAAGTCCTGTCGCTCGGGGCGGATGATTATCTGACAAAGCCTTTCGGCATGGGCGAGCTTGTGGCCAGGGTGCAGGCCAACCTGCGGCGCGCTTCGCGTTCGGAGGTTGCGCCTCAAGGCATCGTCGAGGCTGGTCCGCTGGTTGTTGACCCCGACAGAAAGGAAGCCTTCAGCAGAGATGAACCGCTGGAGCTGACCTCCAGGGAATTCGCGGTGCTTTATCTATTGGCGAAGTCGGCCCCGCTTGTGATTTCCAGGGAAGATATTTACAAGGCTGTCTGGGGGTACGAGATGATGCACGGTGACCGTTCTGTGGATGTCTTTGTCAGAAGAATAAGGAAGAAGATAGCCGCTGGTATCCAAGGGTATACTTTCGTACAGACCCACTATGGTTTCGGTTACAAGTTCGAGGCAAGGAAGACAGACTGAAGCTTCAGTCTGAGCGGCATCAGGGGCAGAGTTCGATGATTTCTGCCCATCTGACAGGATCGCTGCGTCGGCTCAGGTTATTGTGCCGGATGTTGTCCCGCCGGGCAGCATGAAAGAGATTTCTGTTCCATAACCCTCACGGCTTCTGGCTGCAACCTCCCCGCCGGCGCTTTCAACGACGTGTTTGACGATCGACAGCCCCAGGCCGGTGCCGCCCATGCGACGGCTGCGGGATTTGTCCACCCGGTAGAAGCGTTCGAAGATGTGCGGCAGATGTTCGGCGTCGATGCCGATACCGTCATCGCGCACGGTGATTTTTATGCGGCCAGCTTCACTGCTTCCCTCGATTTCCACGTGCGAGCCCTGGCCGCTGTATTTCAGGGCGTTCTCAGCAAGATTGTTCAGCACTGTAGCAAGCATGCGCTCGGGCAGAAGAACATCCAGTCCATCTGGAATGCTGTTTTTAAGCACGACATCTCTTTCTGCTGCCAGGGGTTTTAGCTTTCCAACGATACTATTCGCGACCGGTCCCGCTTCGGATTTTCCCTCGAGCATATTGGTATCGCCGGCTTCCAGAGTCGAGAGGAAAAGGATCTCATCGATCAGTTGCCCCAGCCGGGCGGTCTCGAGGTCGATCCTCTCAAGAAATCGACGGGACTCTTCTGGCTTGATTTCCGGCTCGTTAAGGCTCTCCACCAGGGCCCTGATTCCGGCCAGGGGTGTGCGTAATTCATGGGAAACGTTTGCGGCAAACTGTGAACGCAGGGCTCCGTAATCTGTGATTTGGGCTGTATCCTGAAGGAAGACCAGGCACTCGGACCGTTTTTCATTGGCAAAAGGCAGCAGTTGGGCGCGGTAAGGGCGTCGTCCACCGGCATATAGCCTGACGGTGATTTCCACGGGGGTCATCGTCGCCATCGCTTCTGAGGCGGCTGCTTCCAGTTCATGGCTGCCCAGTGTTTCCAGCAGGCTACGCCGCCTGCGGGGCTGATCCAGCTCCTCCTCGGCCCGGTTGCTGAGTGCGGTGATAGTGCAGGACTCATCCAGAAACAGGACAGGCAACGGGCAGCCGGCCAGCAGTTGGTCGAGACGGGTGGAAAGAGCGTTGGTGTTGGAAGCCTGCTCGGCTAGTCCGGCGATCAGCGCCTTGACGGCTTCAATGGAACCGCCGGCTTCCATGCCCGGCATGGCGGCTATGCATGCGCGTTCCCGGCGGCGGAATACAAACGAGGTCACCGCCGCAGTCACGAGTACCAGCAGTACGGCAGAAGCAAGGATCAGAATTATGACACCCGCGGTCATGGCAGCAGCCGGGGTTTGTGCCAAAACGGCGCTGCTGGCAACCTGAAGCCGCTATTCGCCAAAACGCTTGTCGGGTTCGTTGTCAAAATACCTTCCATCGAGTTTGCCGGTAACGAGAAAATCTATACGCGCCCCCATATCCACGACCTGGTCGGCTATGCGCTCGATATAGCGGCTTGCCAGCGCGATATGAGTAGCCCATTCGGTTGATTCAACCGCCTCCAATTCTCCCTTGGGGTGTAAAAGCCGCGTAAGGATCTCCTTGTACATCTCATCGATGGGCTCATCGATCTCGACCAGGGAATTAGCCAGCCGCGCATCGCGGTCCGCGAAAGCCTTGATGCCCTGGCGCAATACTTCGAGGGCCTGCGCCGACATCTTGCCCAGTAGCTCCAGATAGGGCTCCGCCGCCTCGGTGCGCTCCAGGCGTTTGGCTATCTTGGCTATGTTGACAGCCAGGTCACCGACGCGCTCCAGGTGCAGGCTCACCAGCAGGCAGGTGTGGAGCAGCCGCAGGTCACGCGCCACCGGCTGTTGCTGTGCCTGCAGGGCCAGGCAGTTGCCTTCGATCCTGAGCGTCAGCTCGTTGATGTCATCATCCCCGGCGATAACGGAGTTCGCCAGCGAGCGGTCACTTTTCAGCAGCGCCTGCGTCGAGAGGTCGACGGCCTCGACTACCAGGCTCGCTTCGCGCAGGATCTCCTCGTTAAGCTGTTTCAGCCCTTCATGAAAAGACTGTCTGGTCATGGTTAACCGAACCTTCCCGTGATGTAATTTTCAGTTTCCTTGCGGTCTGGCATTGTGAAGATCTTGCTTGTAGGTCCATATTCCACGAGCCGCCCCGGCTCCCCTGTCTCCGTGATCAGCATAAAGCCTGTAAACTGCGAGACCCTGGCGGCCTGTTGCATGTTGTGGGTCACTATAACAATGGTGTAATTCTCCTTGAGTCTGTCCATCGTGTCCTCGATCTGTTGTGTCGCCACAGGGTCCAGGGCAGAACATGGTTCGTCCATCAGGATAACTTCGGGTTCCACCGCCAGCGTCCGGGCGATGCAGAGCCGCTGCTGCTGGCCGCCGGAAAGCTCCAGAGCGGAATGCTTGAGCTTATTCTTTACTTCCTTCCAGAGAGCCGCCTGCCTGAGAGCTTTCTCAACTATGCCGTCCAGTTCGTCATTGCTCCTTCTGCCCTGGATGCGTGGTCCGTAAGCCACATTATCGTAAATTGATTTGGGGAACGGATTCGGCTTCTGGAATATCTCCCCGACACGGGAACGCAGCTCGACGACATCGACATCGGCCGCATAGATATCCTTTCCGTCCAGCAGAACGCTGCCCTCGACCCTGGTTTTCCCCATAACTTCGTGCATGCGATTCATCAATCTGAGCACCGTGGACTTGCCGCAGCCGGAAGGGCCGATCAGTGCCGTGACCTGGTTAGGCTCGATATCGAGGTTGATGTCCTCAAGAGCCTTAAAACTGCCGTAGTAGAAATTCACCCCATGAAGCTGCGCCTTTTTTTGAAGCTCTGCCGTTTTTACCACCTTTTCTTTCTCCGAAAACGGGCACGAATTATCGCAGCCGTTAGCGTAAACATCAGGACCAGTAACAAAAGTACCAGTGCCGTACCCCATTTTATCTCATCGGGCATGCCTGGCACCTGTGTGGAAATCGTGTAGAGATGGTATGGCAGGGCCATCGCCTGGCTGAATGGTGAGTCAGGCAGCGTGGGCAGGAAGAAGGCGGCGACGGTGAACATTATCGCGGCTGTCTCTCCGGCGGCGCGTCCCACCGCCAGGACCGTACCTGTGATTATGCCGGGGACGGCGTTTGGGAGGACCACGCGCCGTATCGTCTGCCAGCGTGTAGCGCCCAGCGCCAGTGAAGCCTGGCGGAAAGACTGGGGCACGGCGAGCAGCGCCTCTTCGGCCGCGGTGATGACAACCGGCAGCACCAGCAGCCCCAGCGTCAGCGAGCCCGAGAGCAGCGAGGTCCCGAATTGCATCAGCAGCACGAACAGGCCCAGGCCGAACAGTCCATAGACAACCGATGGTACGCCGGCCATGTTGGCGATCGCCAGCCTGATCGCCCGGGTGAGCCGGCCCTGGGTGGCGTACTCGGTCAGGTATACGGCCGCCAGCGTCCCAACGGGAACCGCGAAGACTATGGTGCCGAGAACCAGGTAGAAGGTACCGACGATTGCCGGGAAGATGCCACCGGCCTTCATGCCGTTCCTTGGCATTTCGGTCAGGAATTCCAGCGTGATGGCCGGTGCACCCTTGATGACAAGAAAAATGATGATGGCGATGACCGGCGCCACGGCGATGGCGGTCAGCAGCGCCATAAGGCCGTGCGCCGCTTTTTCATAAACAAGCTGCTTGCGGTGGCCGGCCATTCTATTCCCCTTCCTGGAAGCGTCGAAGGATCAGGTCGGCGAAAAGGTTTACTGCAAAGGTGATGATGAAAAGCACCAGGCCGACAGCAAAGAGCGCAAAGTAATGAGGGCTCTGGAAGACGGTCTCGCCCATCTCCTGGGCGATGGTGCCGGTAAGCGTGCGGACAGGCTTCAGGACCGAATCGACCGAAGTGGGCATGACGGCGGCGTTACCGGTCACCATCAGAACCACCATCGTCTCACCTATCGCCCGGCCGATCCCCAGCATGATCGATGCCGAGATGCCTGACATCGCAGCTGGGACGACCACGCGTCTGGTAGTCTGCCAGCGGGTTGCTCCCATCGCCAGTGATCCCTCGCGGTAGGAGCGCGGTACGGCGTTGATCGCATCCTCGGCGATCGACACGATCGTGGGCAGCGCCATGAAGGCCAGCATGATACCACCGGTCAGTGCTGTCAGCCCCGTGTTCAGGTGTAGCAGTCCCTGCAGATATGGCGCCAGCAGCGTGAGGCCGATGAACGCCAGCACCACAGAGGGGATGGCCGCTACTATCTCCATCAGCGGTTTCAGGATCTCCTTGAGCCAGCCCGGCGCGATTTCGGCGATATAGACGGCCGTCCCGATTCCCATCGGTATGGCGATGATGATCGCTATTGCAGTTACCAGCATGGAGCCAAGTACCAGCGGCAGGATGCCGAAGACCGGCGGTTCGGAGATCGGATACCAGTTGCGGCCGGTGAGGAAATCGATTGGCGAATAACTGCCGAACAGCAGGAAGGCGTCTCTCAGAAGATACGCGAAGATAAGGACCACCACGGCGATTGACAGGATGCCGCAGGCAAGGATGATCTTGCCGATGAGGCCTTCCTTAAATTTTTGTGCGGTCTTCATTCTGTCTGGTCCTGCTCCTGTTTCTATATGCCGAAACATCCCAGGCGCCGTGTGGCCCGGGATGTTTCATTTGCTATTCCGCTTAAACAGCGCCAACTGACGCTGCTATTTTTTCAGCGGCACGAACTCGAGATCCTCGACGACCTTCTGTCCCGCGGGGCTCTTGATCCAGGCGAGGTAATCCTGCACCGTCTGCGAAGCGCCCTGCTTGGTGTACATGTACAGCGGCCTAGATACCGGATAACTGCCGTCCTGTACCGAGGCGACCGTGGCTGTGACCGCGGCCGAAGCGTCGTCCTTTTTGACCTTCAGCGACTTGAGGTCGCCCTTGACATATCCCAGCCCGACATAACCGATGCCCCTGGGGTTCTGTTTGACCTCGTCTACGATAGCCTGCGATGAGGGCAGCAGCAGGGCGCTCGACGCGTACTCGACCTTGCCGTCGCTCTTGCCCTTGTTGAGGATATGCTCCTTGAAGAAAACGTGTGTTCCCGAGTTGCTCTCACGGGAGAGGATGACGATCTGCCCGGGGGTGCCGCCGACGTCCTTCCAGTCGGTGACCTTGCCGGAGAAGATGTCGGCCAGCTGGTCGATGCTCAGCTCGCTGATCCCGTTATCCATATTTACGACGATGGCGATGCCGTCCAGGGCCACCTTGTTCTCGACCACCTCGACGCCATTGGCTTTGGCGTCATCCTTTTCTTTCTGCTTCATCTCGCGGGACGCGTCGGCGATGTCGGTCGTGCCGTTGATGATGGCGGTGATGCCGGTGCCGGAGCCGCCGCCGGTCACGGCGATATTGACCTGGGGGTTATCCTTCATGTAGTCCTCGGCCCACATCTGGGCGAGGTTCACCATCGTGTCTGAACCCTTGACCTGGATGGAGCCGCTCTTGCCGCCACCCGCAGATGAATTCTGATTGCCACAGCCGGCAACAGCGAACATGAAGGCAGCCATCAGGCCGGCCGCCAGAAGTGCGAAGAAGCCTTTCGTAAATCGTTTTGCTGTCATTTCTTTGAGTCTCCTTTTATTGATCATGGTAATTGCAGGTTAGCAGATGAAAAATCCGCGCAGGTTACAATGAGGTGAATGAAATGTGAATAAAATGTGAACGGGCGGTGCGACCGCCCTGAATCATTCAGAGGATAAAATGGTAAATGGCCGTACATCAGGAGATGTATACGGCCTTGCTGGAGCAGCTTGCCTTGTGCAGATACGCGATTTCCCCGTCGCCGTTTCCGGTAATGTAGCCTTCGAGATCGCTGATGGCTTTTTCGACTCGCCATAACGGTATCTGCAGAGCCTCGCTGATGTCTGCGATTTCGATGGGGTAATCCGCATTGTCCTTCAGCATATAAAGAACATAGATCCGGTCCTCGTTGCTGCTGACTTCCTTTTCCGGAAGTATTGTTGTGGTGCTCACTTTCACCTCCTCTCATCAGTTCCAGTCTTCCCTACGTATGCTAGAGGGTTTTTTAAGCAGGCAGGTTAATAGGTGGTGAACAGAATGTGACAAACCGGTGAATGGGCCGAAGCGGCCCGCCGTACGGGTCGGGGAGGGTGAGTTGCGGCACGGATACCGGGGCTGGGCGAAACGCCAGCACTGGAGTCTAGCCCAGAACCAGCGCTGTCGCCAGCATCAGGGCAAAGCCTGCGGTGAAGGCGGCGGGAACGCCGTAGTCGCGCCAGTTTGTTTCGTGGGCGATCGGCAGCAGATCGCTGGTGGAGATATAGACAAAAGTGCCGGCGGAGAGGCCGATGGCAAAGCCGAGTACCGCCTCGCTGGCTTCCGCGAAGAAAAGTCCCACGACGGCGCCGACAACCGCCTGCAGGGCGAGGATTATCAGCACGATCCACGCCTTTTTGCGTCTGTAGCCGCAGGAGAGCATCACCCCGGCTACCGAGACGCCGCTGGGAAAACTGTGGGCGAGTACCGCAAAGGCGACGATCAATCCCAGAGATGCGCGTACCGAGCCGCTGACGGCGATTGAAAAGCCGTCCAGCATCGTGTGAAAACCGATGCCGACCAGTGCGAAGAAACCGAAGGGGTGTACCTTGCAACCATGCTCGCGGCAGGCATGCACCATTGTGACTTTTTCCATGAGGTAAAGGAGAATAAAGCCGACGCTCACTCCGATGGCAGCCGTGCTTCCCGCCAGCGCGAAACTTTCCGGCAGCATGTCGTTGACGCCGGCGGAGAGGAGCACTCCGGCGGAGAACGCCACCAGCAGCGAAATCCCGCGTTCCCCCATCTCCCGGCTCAGCAGCGGCAGACTGCCGCCGGCGATGGTGAAGAAGGAGGCAAGCAGGGCCAGCAGCAGGGCCGTCATAGTCCGCGCTTCCGGAATGTCGAAATCAATTGGCTCAATCTGTGGGGGCAGGTTTCGTTAATCATACTGGTGCGAAACCTATCAGTCCGGGGTTACTTTTACCAACACTTTCCGCGTCCGCGGCCCGTCGAACTCACAGAAGTAAATCGCCTGCCAGGTTCCGAGAACCAGCTGTCCGTCGCTGACCAGAACTGTTTCAGAGGAGCCCACCAGGCTGGTTTTAATATGGGCGGCGGAATTTCCTTCAGCATGCGAGTAAGCGTCGTTCCAGGGAATGGCCTTGTCCAGGCCGGCTATCACGTCGAGTTTAACCGCGGGGTCCGCACCCTCGTTGATGGTCACAGCGGCAGTTGTGTGAGGGACGAAAACGATGCAGACACCGTCAACGACGCCACTGTCACCGACCGCCTGCATAACTTCAGCCGTTATGTCCACAAGTTCACTGCGTGAGCCGGTCGATACCGTGAATTTCCGCATACCTTTCGTCCTCCAGACCCAGATCAACTGTCTTTTGCCCAGATTACGTGTTCTCACAGCTTACGAACCCGATCCAAACATATATTAACTGTCATTCTGAGGAGCAAAATTAACTGTCATCCTGAGGAGCAAACATCAGCTCAGGTTGACTGTCACATTGGCTGTCATTCTGAGGAGCAAAGCGACGAAGAATCTGCTTTTCGGGTTCCTCATAGCCAAAGCAGATTCTTCGGCACTCTCCGCTTCGCTCCGAGTGCCTCAGAATGACAATTTCTGATGGAATTGCAGGCAGTACAGGCGCCCGCATTTAAAAAACAATAAAGAAAAGCGTCCATAGCGCTCCTGTGAGCAGACCGACCGCGGTGCCCGCCAGAACGTCCGAGGGATAGTGAACTCCGACGTAGACGCGCGACCACGACATCAGTAAAGCCAGGCCATAAAACAGAGGCGCCAGCGAAGGCTGGATATATGTGAGGATCGTCGCCGCGCCAAAGGACATCGCCGCATGTGACGAGGGGAACGACTTGCTGGACGGAACACCTACGAGCGGTTTTAAGGCCGGGTCATCGGAAGCGGGCCTTTCGCGCCGGAGGGATTCCTTTAAAAAAGAATTGAACACCATGGTGGAAAAGACCACCACGGGGACGGAGACGATCATGGGCCTGCCGTGTTCGGAGCCGGAGCGCCAGTAAGCCAGCGCAAAAACCGATGCCAGCGCCACCCAGAAAATTCCCCAGTTGCCGGTTCTGGAAAACATGGATATCGCGAGCTCCAGTGGGCGTGAGTGGCACTTCGTCCTGAAGGCGCGGTAAACGCGGTAATCGAGGCTTTCACTCTTGTCAGCGGCGGGTTGCGACAGGTTCATATTGATTTCACTTTCAGGGTTAGAGTTCAATGTGCTTCCACTTCCGGTTGGTAGATTTCAAAAGGAATACCCTCTGAGATTAACAAATTACGGACGTCTTTGACGTCAACCGCCGTCACCTCGATGGCCAGTCCGCACAGCGAAGTCATCGTGCCCGGAGGCCGCGGGACGACATCGCACCAGAAACCGGCGTCGATTACCAGCTGTTCGGCCGCCATGGCCGCGTGGGTGGTATCGAACAGAAAAATAGCTCTCCCGCCGGGGGAGGATGTCGATGAATTGTCGCTGCCGGGTGGCACTTATGCCCTACCGGGCACGGAAACGCATCTGGTTGCCCGGGGTTATCTGGAACACTCTCGCGGCGTCACCCTGGTTTACCGCAAAAGAGATCTGCCTGTAGGAATCCTCATAGACGAGGATATTTTCCTGGTCGACGTCTGCGAAAGACTGCACGAAAGGAACTTCCCAGCGCTCATCGCCGTGCGTAACCTCGACTTTTCCTCCCAGCCCGGCGCCGATGCTTTCAAGCTCACCCCTTGTGAGGTTGAGCTGTACGTTGCCGAAGCGGTCGGTGTAAACAACGGTGGCTATTACGCCACCATCCGCCATCAGGGGTTCCGGCAAAGTCACGCGCTGGAGTGTATCGACATCGACCGGCGCTCCCAGTTTTTCGATCGCCACGCCCCGCGAAAGGTGGGCCGCCGCCGGGGAAAACAGGTCCCGGCCTTCGAAGGTCTTGCAGACTTCAGGCAGGCTGTAGGTTGAGCAGGCCAGCTCCACCGCCATATCGGCTCCGCCGAGGGCGTCGGCCGCCAGCGAGAGCAGTCCGTTATCCGGTCCCACGAGATAGCGGCCCTGGGCCGTGCGGATGGCCAGCGGCTTGCGGTCACCGCCGACACCGGGGTCGACTACGCCCAGGATGACGCTCTCCGGCATATAGGGAAGCGTGTTCTTTATGACGATGGCGCCCTCGAGGATATGATGGCGCGTGATCTCATGGGTGAGGTCGATGATCTGCACTTCGGGGGCGATCTTCTTGATGACCCCGTGGCAGGTGCCGACGAAATCGTCGGTGAGGCCGAAATCGCTTAAAAAGGTTATGAATCTATGTTCCGTCATGACGACTCCCAATGAAGTGAAGGCCAAATATGCGTAGCACTCCGCATTGTCATCCTGAGGCGCGCAGCGCCGAAGGATCTCAACAATACCACTCCAGCATTCGCCCCACCCTGCAAGTATATCAAATCAAATCTTTCCACTTTTACCGCAACATTCGTCAGTTCACCCAAGCTGAAAACCAAGCGACCCCAGCGTCACGCTCGCGGCGATGTCCAGCACTGGCGTTACTCCGTCCATCGCGGCTTTCGTCCAGAAGGCGCCCTCCTGCTTGGTAAATCCGTCGCCTACATCCAGTCCGCCGATCACCGAGCTCGGCGTGATCTTCGCGGCTGTCGCCGCCGGGACGGTGATTTTGACAGCGGCCATGCCGACGTCGATCCTGACGCTGGCGTCACGCTTCAGCTCGCCGCCGAAATCGAACTCGTACGAGGAGGCGCCGCCGTTCATCCGCATCTCGGCGAAGTTGGCGTTGGCCAGGTTGCGCATCGAGAGGCTAACCGCGCCGGTATCGATGTCGATCAGCCCCATTTCCTGCGGGTTGGGTTTGGAGAAATCAAACGAGCTCTTGCCCGCCCCCTGTCTGACGGTGAGGCCGGTCACCGGCAGCCCGCCAAGCTCGAAACTGTTGTTGCTGGCGCCGCCCTCGAGCGTCAGCCGGTAGGGGGTTTTATCCCCCAGCCTGAGCGCCATCCGCGGTGCTCCGGAAAAAGCCGTCTTGAAGCGCGACAGGCTGGATTTCTGGGTTACCCTGACGGTGTCGCCTTCCTGCACGACTTTGGATTCCAGGCCGCCAGTCGGGTCTTCATATGTCCCGCTGACCAACGCGATCTCTTCCCCCGGCGTGACCTCCAGATGGCAGGCGCCGACGCTGATCTTCAGATGCGGTTCTCCGGAGGCCGGCCATCCGGCGACGAGTTGTTCGGTTTGCAGCTCAGACATATCCATCTCCTTTTTGGAATCCAATCAATTTCAAGCTCGGTCCGGATAATTCATATATTCTGTATGGCAGTCTTTATGTGTAGCAGATGCCCCGCGCTGAGCGAGTTCAAACACGGGCTTCGGATGTTATACCGCCCCGAATTTATTCCGTCCACCGCTTCTGCTATACTCTTTTCTTCCTCAAACAGAAGAATATCTTCCACTCCTGCTCCATGCCAGACGCATGGGGCCGCCCAGACCGAAGGAGGTGAGAACCACGAGCAATTACGAAATAATGCTTCTGCTGAACCCGGAAGCGGAGCCCGAGCGCCAGAAGGAAATCCTGGAGCGCATCACAAAAACGGCCGACGACGGCCAGGGCAAGGTTGAAAAGGTCGAGGAATGGGGCAAGAGACGCCTCGCCTACGAGATCAACCACATCCGCGACGCCTTCTATTATGTAATCACTCTCACCGCACCTGCGGCTGCGCTTGACGAAATCTCGCGCATCCTGAGAATAACCGACGAGGTCATCCGCTTCATGCCGGTGGCACTCAAGGAAAAAGTAGCCAGTGAGAGTTAAAGGAGGCCCAAAATGGCCAGCATCAACAGAGTAGTACTGGTAGGAAACCTGACCCGCGACCCCGAGCTGAGGACTACGCCGAACGGCAAGTCCGTCTGCACGCTGGGATTGGCGGTCAACGAAGGTTACAAGAACGACGCCGGACAGTGGGTCGAGAAACCCAACTTCTTCGACATCGTCGTCTGGGGAGCGCAGGCGGAGAACTGCAGCCGCTACCTGGCCAAGGGACGGCCAATCGCCGTAGACGGACGTTTGAGCTACCGCGCCTGGGAAGCCCAGGACGGGAGCAAGCGCTCGAAGGTCGAAGTCATCGCCAACACCGTGCAGTTCCTCGGTTCGAAGCAGGACTCGGGTTCTTCGGCGGGCGCTCCGGTAGCGGCGGGCGCGCCTTCAGGGCTGGAGCCGGACACGTCCGACTTCAACGCTCCGGCAGCCGCGTCCAGCGACGACGACATACCGTTCTAGCGAAAGCGTAATAAACCGGTTTCCGGGATAAATGGAACCTGCCGGGCTTCGGCTGATCGAAGTGGAAAAGCCGTGCCTGGCCGGAAACCGGATTCACATTAATAACGAATCGAAGGTAAGGATATATGCCACCATCAAAAGGACCGCGCAAAAGCGGCACCAAGCGCCCTTCCTGGCGGAGCGGAGCCGGCTCCCAGAGGCGTAAGTACTGCTACTTCTGCAAGGAAAAAATCGTAGAGATCGACTACAAGAACTACAACCAGCTGCGGCGTTACGTTTCCGACCGCGGCAAGATACGTGCCCGTCGGGTAACCGGAACCTGCCGGCGCCATCAGGCCCAGCTGGCAATCGCGGTCAAGCGTTCCCGCGAGATGGCGCTGCTGCCCTACGTGGCCAGATAGCTCCGGTCCTGGTGTTTGCGGGAGCGGCATGAGCGATGGAACCGAACCGGTATTGCCGGACAGCGGCAAGGCACTGGCGGCATCGACGGGCCTTGGGATAATGATTGCTTTCATGCCGCTGCTGGCGGTTGTGGCCGTACCGGCGCTTCCGGTCCCGGTGGCTTACATCACCTCGCGCCATGGATTCCTTTCAGGATTCCTCGTCAGCATGCTGGCGGGAGCGATATGCATGGGGCTGACCGTACCGCTGCTCGGTGTTTACGCGGGGCTGCTGATCTTCGTTGTCCTGGTGTTCGCGGGCATCGGCGGCGGATTTGCCATAAAAAGCGGCATGCCCCAGTTCAGGCTGTTCATGTTAATGGTCGGGATCTTTTTCGTGACGCTGTTTATCTGGCTGGGCGCCCTGCTGCTGGTCACAGGCAATGATCCGGTGAGCGCTGCCAATGCCATGTTTGATACGGCACTGGAGCCGAGCCGGGAGATTTACCAGCAGATTGGCCTGAGCGAACAGGACATCGACTCGAATATCTCGGATGCGCGGGATTTCGCCTCGTCACTGCCTTATATGGCGCCGTCACTGGTATTGCTGGTTTCCTTCCTGTTTTCAGGAGTCAACCTGGCCTTAGCGAGGCGGTCATTTGAGCGGTTGCACCAGCCGTTCCCGGTGGATTTCCTTTTCCGGGATTTCCGGGTGCACTGGACGTTCGCCTACGTGTTTATATTCGGGCTGTTATGCCAGCTGATGGTGCCGTACGCGCCCGACACATATTCGTACGCGCTCGAGCTGACTGGTGCCAATGTCTACCTCGTTACATCGGTGCTTTTTTTCATACAGGGCCTGGCGGTGGCGAGTTTCTTCCTCCGGGCATACAAGCTTACGCGAGGGAAACGGCTGGCGGTCTACGCGGGCCTTTTCCTTCTGGAGCTGGCCTTATCGCTGACGATGTGGATGGGCCTTTTCGACACGTGGCTGGACTATCGGCATCGCTTTGGCAAGAACAAGATGCAGGGAACGCAGCTCTGAAAACCGCAAAGAGCGGCATAAAAAAATATCTGTAAATAGCTGATTTAACTGGAATAGAGAGGAGACCGGAAGGCATGGACGTGATATTGTTGCAGGACGTTGAGAACCTTGGCGACAAGGGTAAGGTTGTTTCCGTCTCAGACGGATACGTGCGAAATTACCTGCTGCCGCGCAAGCTGGTAGAGGTGGCTTCGCCCGGCAGGATCGAAGAGATAAGGCGCAGGCAGGAAGCCGAGGAGGCCAAAAAGATCAAGGATGTCGAGCGCGCCGGCGAGACGGCGGAGGTTCTCGGCAAGACCGTTATAACCGTAACCGCCAAGGCCGGCGAGGATGGCAAGCTGTTCGGTTCGGTCACATCCGCGGACATCTCCAAGGGGATCCTGCAGGCCCGCGACGTCAAGATCGACAAGAAGAAGATCAACCTCGAGGAGCCCATCAAGGAGCTCGGCGACTACATGGTTGAAGTGGAAGTCAATACAGGCGTCATAACCAAAGTGAAAGTCATAGTCGCGGCCGAAGTCTGAAACCGCCCGGAGGTATCAGGGATACGGTAAGCCGCAAACAGGACGACCCGGGAATAGATTGGCACAAAATCTGAAAAATGCCGTGGCAACCGGCCTGCCTCCCCAGAACCTGGAGGCGGAAGAGTCGGTGCTGGGCGCGATGATGATCTCGCCCGGGGCCATCTCCGCCTTGATAGAGCTCGTGCACGAGCAGGACTTCTACCGCGACTCGCACCGGGCGATATTCAGCAGCATCGTCGATCTTTTTAACAAGGGCGAGCCGGCAGACCCCGTCACGGTAGCCGAGCATCTCACCAGCCGCGGCAAGCTGGAACAGGTCGGCGGCACGCCTTACATCCATACCCTGATATCAACAGTGCCTGCGGCCTCGAACGCCTCGCGCTACGCCGGTATCGTCAGGGAGAACGCCGTCCTCAGGTCACTTATCGAGGTAGGCAACCGGATAGCACAACTCGGTTACGAGCGTCCTGGCGAAGTCAGGGATCTGCTGGACGAGTGCGAGAAGATGGTTTTCGACATCTCGCAGAACCAGCTGCGCGGCGAAGTGCGAAGTTTGAACGAGCTCATGAACGAGCAGTTCTCAAAGATAGAGAAGATGCACGAGGCGGGCAAAGCCATCACCGGAACTCCCTCGGGCTTCATCGACCTCGACAAGGTCACTTCGGGGTTTCAGCCATCCAACCTAATCATCCTTGCGGCAAGGCCATCCATGGGCAAGACCGCCCTGGCCCTGGACATTGCCCAGAATGTGGCGCTCAAGGAAAAAAAGCACGTCGTCTTCTTCAGCCTGGAGATGAGCGACAGCGAACTTGCCCAGAGGCTCATGTGTACCCAGGCAAGGGTGGACAGCCACCGCATGCGCACCGGAGCTCTCGGCTCCGACGACTGGGCCAAGCTGACCGACGCCTGCAATCGCCTGGAGGGCGCGCCGATGACTATCGTCGATTGCCCGGGCGCCAACATGCTCGAGATCAGGGCGCAGTCACGGCGACTGGCCAGCAAACACGACCTCGGGCTGGTGATAATCGACTACATGCAGCTGATGGAGTCAGACAGCCGCTCGCAGAGCCGGGAACAGGAAGTCGCGAAGATGTCACGTTCGCTCAAGTTTCTGGCGCGCGATCTGAAAGTGCCGGTGCTGGCCCTTTCGCAGCTGTCACGCGCGACGGAATCGCGCACGCCGCCACGGCCGGTCCTCTCCGACCTGCGTGAGTCCGGCTCCATCGAACAGGACGCCGATCTCGTGATGTTCATCTATCGGCCCCGCAACGAGGATAACCACCTTGAGAATACCGCGGAGCTTCATCTGGCCAAGCACCGTAACGGTCCGACCCGGACTCTCGATCTTGTGTTCCAGGAAAAGTACGCCTCTTTCAGCAGCGCGGCCTCCCGGGGCTGACAGCCGCCCCGGCGCCGATCATGTGAACCGGGTTCAAACGTGAGCCGGATTTATGAAAAACGCATCCAGGGGGCACACTCGGTGTCTCACAGCGCTGTTCCAGCGCAATGGATCTCTCCCACGCGCCTCATCAGGGAACTCGGGCTGCCCGGCGGCGGCAAATATATTCTTCTCGATAGCGCCGGCGGCAATCCCCACCTGTGCCGTTATTCCTTTCTTGCCTGGGACCCAAGGCTTGAACTGACTCTGCACAGCGGCAGCGCGGCGATTACCCTTTCAGAAGGGCCGGGCTCCATGGAGATGGATACAGACTACATCGAAGTTACCGACCCCTTCGCTCTTCTCAGACAGTTGCTTCACGACCTGGCTCCGGAAGCATCGGCCGGCGCAGACGCGACAGGCTTCCCGGTTTCCGGCGGCGCTTTCGGCATGCTGGGATATGACGCCGGCCGCTATATCGAGAAGCTTCCCAGTCTTGCGAATGACGACCTCGACCTGCCTGAATTCCACTTCATCTTCCCCCGGAAACTGATCTGTTTCGATCATGAGACCGGAACCGCCAACCTGTTCTTCGAGGACGCCGCTCCCGGCGAGCTGGCCGCCGCCGAAGAGGCCCTGCGCATGCAGTCGCCGGACAGCGAAACTTCCGCCGACGCCTCTGCTGGCAGGCACGAATTCAGCCTCAGCCATGAAACGCAGTCAAACATGACGCAGGAGGGTTTTACGAGGATCGTCCGGCGCGCGAAGGAATATATACTCGCTGGCGACATCTTTCAGTCCAACCTCTCACAGCGCCTCGAGCTCGAATATGACGGCGACAGCCTCGCGCTCTATGACGCGCTCAGGGCTGTAAATCCGTCGCCCTTCGCCGGGTTCCTCGATATGGGCGATTACCAGATCATCTCGTCGTCACCGGAGCGGCTCGTGCAGCTGGACGGCCGCGAAGCCCAGACCCGCCCTATCGCCGGCACCCGTCGCCGGGGTGTCGATAACGCCGAGGACGACGATCTCAGGGAGGAGCTCAACCTCGACCCCAAGGAGCGCGCCGAGCACATCATGCTGGTGGACCTGGAGAGGAACGACATGGGCCGGGTCTGCGATTACGGCAGCGTGCGGGTCGACGAGCTGATGGTCAACGAGGCGTACTCGCACGTCACGCATATCGTCTCCAACGTCCAGGGCGAGCTTTACAGAACCAGGGACGCCATCGACCTTCTGAAAGCCATGTTTCCCGGCGGCACCATCACCGGCTGCCCCAAGGTCCGCTGCATGGAGATCATCGACGAGCTGGAGCCGGTCCGACGTGGCCCCTACACCGGCAGCTTCGGCTACATCGGTTACAATGGCAACATGGACATGAATATAATCATCAGGACCCTGGTCCGCATCGGAAGCTTTGTTTTCGTCCAGGCGGGCGCCGGCATTGTCGCCGACTCCGACCCCGAACGCGAGTACCGCGAGACCCTCCGCAAGGCGGAGGCCATGGTGCGGGCGGTCCAGCTGGCGAAAAAAACCGTCCCCGACTCCGGGCCGATTGTCTGATGGGAGAGAGCAGCCATGAAGAGCCTGTGGGAAAAACCAAAGGTTGCCTGATCCGTTGAGCTTCGTATGTCTGAATAACGAAATAATCAAGGCTTCCGAGGCGAAGGTCTCTGTTTTCGATCGCGGCTTTCTCTATGGCGACGCCCTTTTCGAGACGCTTAAGGTCATGAGCGGGAAACCGGTTTTTCTGAGCGAACACTACGGGCGCCTGAAAACAGGGATCAGGGACGCGGGTTTCGGCGCCGTCCCCGGACTGGCGGAGATGAGCAGGCAGGCGGTTCTGCTGGCGCAGAAGAACGAGGTGGAGCTGGGACGGCTTCGCATCCTTGTGACCAGGGGGGCCACGGAAGAATCATCCGGGCCTGACCCGGTCGAAGGTATGGAGCCCACGGTGCTGATCACGCTCGAGGCGTTCCAGGGATTCCCGGGGGAGATCTACGAAACCGGCGTGGCCGTAAAGACGGTTCCGGCTAACCGCGGAAGATACGCCGGCCTCAAGTCATCGGGGCTGATGGGAGCGATCATGGCCAGAAAACTGGCTCAGGACGCGGGTGCCCACGAGGCCATTCTGACGACCGGCCACGGCCGTATCCTCGAGGGGGCCTATTCCAACATCTTCTTCCTCGCGGGAAATATACTGGTCACAGCGGCGGCATCAGACCCGATCCTTCCCGGAGTGACAAGGCAGAAGGTTATTGACATGGCTCCGGAAATGGGATTCATCGTGGAGGAGCACGCGCCAAAAATAGAAGCGCTGGGTTTTGGCGAAACCACCGCTTTTCTGACCAGCAGCCTGCTGGGTGTCTGCCCGGTCAGCGAGATAAATGGAACGCCGCTCAGGCTGGATCAGGAAGTCTGCGGCCGGCTGGCCGGCAAACTCACGGCACTGGAGCTGAGGGATATCGAGGGCATCCCGCTCCCCTGATTCCCACTAAGGCTTACGGGTGTCCGTCTCCATCTGTTCCTTTACCAGATGAAGGTCGCTCTCGACCATCATCTTTATCAGCTCCTTAAAGGTGACCCTTGGCTCCCAGCCGAGCTGCTTTTTGGCCTTGGATGAATCGCCGATAAGGAAATCCACCTCCGCGGGGCGCATGAACCGCTCGTCCATCGTCACATATTTTTCCCAGTCGAGGCCGACGTGTTCGAAGGCGATCTCCACGAGCTCCTTGACCGAGTGCGTCTCTCCGGTGGAAACGACGTAGTCGTCCGGCCTGTCCTGCTGGAGCATCATCCACATCATTTCAACGTAATCGAGGGCGTAGCCCCAGTCGCGTTTGGCGTCGAGGTTGCCCATCGGAAGTTCGTCGACCAGTCCCAGCTTGATACGAGCCGCGGCGTCAGTGACCTTGCGGGTCACGAACTCGCGGCCGCGCCGCGGCGACTCGTGGTTGAACAGGATCCCGGAACACGCGTAGAGGTTGTAGCTCTCGCGGTAGTTGACCGTGATGAAATGGCCGTATACCTTGGCCACACCGTACGGGCTGCGCGGATGGAAAGGCGTGTCTTCGTTCTGCGGTGTCTCCTTGACCTTGCCGAACATCTCCGATGATGACGCCTGGTAGAAACGGGCATCCTTTTTCACCATCCGCATGGCTTCGAGCATGCGCGTGACGCCAAGGGCGGTGAACTCTCCCGTGAGAATCGGTTTTGTCCAGGAAGTGGGCACGAAACTCTGCGCCGCCAGGTTGAAGATCTCGTCCGGGGCGGATTCCTCGATAGCGGCGATCAGTGACATCTGGTCGAGAAGGTCCGCCTGGATTAGCTTGACCCGGTCCTTGATATGCTCGATGCGCTCAAAATTTTCCGTACTGGACCTGCGCACCATACCGAATACGTTATAGCCCTTGTCAAGGAGAAACTCCGCGAGGTAAGAGCCGTCCTGCCCGGTTATGCCTGTTATAAGTGCGTTCTTTGCCATCATCTTCCTTCGTCTAGTTTGCTTGCCGCCAAGCGGCGCCGGCCTTCGTCTCTTCTATTTTTCCCTGACCTGCTGCCGCCAGTAATCAAGGGTGTCTTCAAGACTCTGCCTGAGCGTTATGTCGGCAGCCCAGGGATGAAGCGACTTCAGCTTTGATGAGTCACCTTCAACAACCGGTGTATCCGACGGTCGCATCAGTTCGGGGATATTCTCTATTTTGGGTGAGATTCCCGCGATATCGAGCATCATTTCGAGTATCTCACTGATCGTGTGTGACTCTCCCGACGCTATATTATATACCTCTCCCGCCAGCCCGTGCGCCACCAGCAGATAGTATGCCCTGACGATATCCCTGACGTCGGTAAAATCACGCCGCGACTCAAGATTACCCACCCTGATGACCGGTTCGCGCATGCCCGCTTCGATCTCGGCTATCTGCGCGGCGAACGCCGGCACGACGAAATTGCCCACCTGCATCGGCCCGATGTGGTTGAACGGCCTGGCGACCACCACGTTCATGTCAAAGGCCTCATGATAGGCCAGGCCGACAAACTCCTGCGCCGCCTTGCTGACCGAATACGGATTGTTTGGTCTCAGCGCCGCCGTCTCAGCCAGCGGCAGCTCCTGCGGGGTCACCCTGCCATAGACTTCGCTGGAGCTGATCAGCAGAACCTTTGCCTTGGGAGCGGCCTCCTGGACGGCCTGCATGAGTATCTGCGTGCCGACGACGTTCGTCTCCAGTATGGCGCCCGCCTGCTGCCAGGCGCCGGCTACCTGCGCGCGCGCCGCCAGATGGATGATGGCATCGGGATTCTCGATCCGAAGTATCTCATCCAGAAGTCCTCCGTCCGCCATATCGCAACCATGGACGTTCGGACCACCATCATCAAACAGGCTCCTGAACCGGTCAGTCGGACCCAGCAGGTCCAGGCCGGCGACCTCAATACCATCAATGCCGCGAAGATACGAAGTCAGATGGCTGCCCGCGAAACCGGTTATGCCTGTGATCAGGATTTTCAAAAATATCTCCCATTTGTTTCATCAACCCGGATGTGCCGAGTAGTGGGCACGAATTGAGATTATAGCAACTCGCATTGTGTATTGAAGCCAGCGGGGGTGATATATTATAATCATGCAAATATTTGAATATTCACATATACACAGGGGCGTAGAACATGACTGACGAGTTAAACCGAAAGCTATACGAGATGCACGCGGAGATCTGCAAGGTGCTGACCAATCCGAAGCGCATCGAGATCCTCAATCTCCTGCGCGATGGTGAAAGGTCCGTGGGCGACCTGGCGCTGCTTGCCGAACTGCCGCAGACCAGCGTGTCCCAGCACCTCTCCTTTTTGCGGCAGAAGGGCATGGTTGTATCGAGGCGCGACGGTTCGAGCATTTATTACACCGTCGCCAACGAAAAGATATTCAGTGCGATGGACATCATGAAGGAGCTGTTGCTGGAAAGACTGCAGGCGGACCAGGAACTTGTGGCCGGTCTTGCGGGGAGTCCGGCCTCAGCGGGGCGACCGTAAAAAATTACAGGAGAAAGGCGGCACAATGATGGATCCGGTTGTTATTTATACCAGCTCTACGTGACACGACTGCCAAAAAGCGAAAGAGTTCTTTTCGCAAAGCGGGGTAGAGTACATAGAACGTAACCTGGAGGAGCCTGGAGTTCCCGAGGAATGCTTCGAGAGAACCGGGCTTATGACAAAGACTACTATGATAATCAGCGGCGAGGTTGTCAGCGGTTATGCAGCCAACGCCCAGCATGTCAGCGAATTGATCAATGACCTGAAAGCACGGGATTGACAGAAGCGGGACTCAGCCGGAAGAACATGATCATTCAACTGGAAGAAAAAACGCGGGAGGTCGCGGGATGGCTGGAAAAACTGTAATAGTTCTGGGTGGCGGCATCGGCGGCCTGGTGGCCGCCAACAGGCTTCATCATCTCCTCGGGCGTGATCACAGGGTCATCGTGGTCGACAAAAACTCCCGGCACAGTTTCACGGGCTCCTATTTATGGATTCTCAACGGGAAGCGTACAACCGGACAGGTTGAACGGGAATTATCCCGGCTCGAGCGCAAGGGCATCGATTTCATCAGGGGCGAAGTAACCTCGATCGACCCGGCGGCATCGAAAGTCACTGTCGGGGGAAAAGACCTGGATTACGATTACCTGGTGGTTTCGCTCGGAGCCGAGCTGGACATGGGCTCAATCCCCGGCCTCTCCCGTGCGGCCATCAATATCTATGGGACCGACGGCCTGACCGAAGCCAGCAAGGCGCTGAAGTCTTTCAGCGGAGGCCGGCTGGTAATAGCCATCTGCCGCATGCCTTACAAATGCCCCGCCGCGCCCTACGAGACAGCCCTGATCGCGGACAACGTCCTGCGTTCCACGGGTGCGCGCGACACGACCGAGATCGAGATTGTCACATGGGAGCCGGCGCCCATGCCCGTGGCCGGTCCGGTGATGGGCCAGGCGATCCTGTCCCTGACTGAACCAAGGGGCATCAAATACCGGCCTAATTCCACGATCAATTCGGTCGATCCGGACACCAGACAGGTTTTGCTGGAAGGCGATGAGCCGGCGCCATATGATCTGCTCCTGACTGTGCCGCCGCACAAGTGTCCCCAGGTCATCAAGGACGCCGGGCTGACCGGCGATGCTCCCTGGGTGCCGGTGGATCCCGGTACGCTGGCCACGCAGCACGAAAACATATTCGTTATCGGCGACGCCACCATGATCAAGCTTCCCAACGGCAAGATGCTTCCCAAGGCGGGAGTTTTTGCCCACAAGCACGCCGAGACCGTGGCGCACGGGATAGCCGCGAGCATAAAAGGCAAGCCGCAGCCGAAACCGTACGACGGCGAAGGATTTTGTTTCGTCGAGGTCGGCGACGGATCGGCGGGTTTCGCAAAAGGCAATTTCTACGCGGAACCCGATCCCGCCGTGAACGCGCGCAAACCCTCCAGGAGACTGCACTGGGGCAAGGTCGCCTTCGAAAAGTACTGGTTCTGGAAGTACCTGTAAGCTAAAGGCGCATCAGATTTCCAGAGTTAAGGGGCGCGCCTTCGGCGCGCCCCTCTTAATTCAGGTCCAGTTACCTCGCCCGGCGGCTATTCCCTGCTGATCAGAATCATTCGTACCAGGGTCAGGATGGACATCAGCGCAGCCGCGACATATGTGAGCGCCGCCGCGGACAGCACCTTGCGGGCGCTTTTCGCTTCCTCGCCGACGATGATGCCGTTGTTCTGCAGGAGCTTCATGGCGCGGCTGGATGCGTCGAATTCAACCGGCAGGGTCACGATCTGGAATATCACGGCTGCCGTGAAAAGTACGATGCCTACGGTCATCAGTGGACGAAAAGAGCTGATGAAAATACCTGCCAGGAAAATCATCGGTCCCAGGCTGGAGCCGAAAGAAGCCGCGGGAACCACAGCCGAGCGGATCTTCATCGGGACATAACCATTCGCATGCTGGATCGCATGCCCGGCCTCATGAGCGGCTACCCCGAGTGAAGCCAGTGAATCCTTGCTGGCAACCGCCTCGCTCAGCCTCAGGACACGCTTGCGGGGGTCGTAATGGTCCGACAGGTTACCGGGAATCACTTCGATCGGCACATCGGTCAGCCCTGCCTGGTCAAGCAGCCGCCGGCTCGCCTGGGCGCCGGTCATGCCGCTTGCGGCCTTGACCTGCGAGTATTTCTTAAACGTACTCTTGACCTTGAACTGCGCATACAGGCTCAGGATTATCGCCGGCACAAGCAGCAGCAAGCTGGTAAAGAAGATTGGTGATGCTGGAAACATACTTGATTCCTCCTGGATGGTCTTGTCCCGCGGGAGCGGTCAAAGCAGATACATAAAATTATATCACAGAGGCGCCGTCTATCCAGCTGGCGGTTTCTTTATCGGAGCTGTCTTTCCAGACCCGGGTTCCAGCCTGTTCTTGAAATGGCCGTACTTGACTATCGCCATGAGTGTCGCGGCAAGACCGACTTCGATCAGCGTCTGCCAGAATCTTACCAGGATGGCGAAAGCCGTTGCGATCGCCACCGACGGTTCGCCATTATTGCCAAGGAAAACAAAGTCGAGAGTGAATGCGTAGACTCCTTCACGCACGCCAAGCCCGCTGGGAGAGATAAAGAAAAGAACCGAAGTCAGCCACGCCAGGGATGTGCTGGCGATAACGATGGGCAGATCGGTCCATGCGATCCCGGTGACGGTCCGCACGCTTGCGAAGAGCGCCAGACCGGATACGATCCAGAAAATACAGTAATAGAAAAAGACCCAGATTATTTCCCGAAACGGCAGGAATACTTCGATAGTCTCCCGGCCTAGCTTTCTGAAGACAAAGTTGCCTACCCGTCCCAGGACCGCCGGATGCAATCCGATGATTGCCAGCGGCGGGATGATCAGCACGAGCCAGATGAGCTCAGAGAAACTCTGCAACTTGGGCCACAGGGGCAGCGCGATCGCCAGTACGGTTGTCGCCGACGCTGCCAGCAGCGCCTGCTCATAGGCCACACTGGTAAGCGTGACGCGTTTCGGCACGCCGTAGGGTTCGGTCATCATGACCCTGCCTACGATCATGAGCACGTTGCCGGGCACATACCTGGCCAGCAGCGATTTAAACCAGATATAGACACCGGGCAGGAAGGGCACGGAGTGATGAAATCGCCAGAGGATGATAAGCCAGCCGGAAGCATGTCCAATATAAAGGCCGCAGAAAAAAACAAATGAAAGGGCCAGCCAGGTAAAATCGAATTGCCAGTCATGGGATCTTATTTCATCCCAGTCAGACATGATCTTCCTGCCCAGGAAGAAGAATACGATGCCGACAAGGATGACCTGAACCGCCAGACGCAGCGCTTTTTTTGATTTAGGAGTGATCTTTCCTCCCGGGAATTTGACACGCAGGCTTGTTGAGGACGCCGCAAAGTATATACTAATCTCGTCAGGAAAATCCCCTAAGACTGGTTGGGTCGGATAGAGGTATGGATAATGTCTGAAGCTGAAATTAAGAAAACACGCGTCGGCGTCCTCATGGGAGGGTTCTCCCGGGAGAGGGAAATATCACTTCGCTCGGGGCAGAACTGCCTTGAGGCGATACAGGAACTCGGCTATGAGGCGGTCGGCATCGACGTGGACCGTTCGATTGCCGAAACGCTGCGGCGCGAAAAAATCGGTTTTGCGTTTCTGGCCCTGCATGGCAAGTATGGAGAGGATGGCTCGATCCAGGGCCTGCTCGAAATGATGCAGATCCCGTATACGGGATCACGAGTTCTGGCGAGCGCCATTGGCATGAACAAGGTCAGGACCAAACAGATCGCGTCCTATCAGGGAGTTCCCACAGCGCCCTTCGAGAGTTTCAGCAGCAAGCAGGACATGGCGGAGATAGTTCAAAAGGCCAAGGAGAAGCTCAGGTTCCCCGTCATGATCAAGCCCTGCGAGGAGGGTTCGAGCCTCGGTGTTTCCAAAGTCGACAGCCCGGATGATTTTGATGCCGCCATCACGAAGGCAAGAAGTGATTTCGGAGAAGTCATGGCCGAGGAGTTTATCGAGGGAGACGAGGTCACGGTCGGGATGCTTGAAACGCGTCGCAGCCTCACGGCCCTGCCGGTGCTCCAGCTTAAGCCCAAGACGGATTTTTATGACTTCGAGGCCAAGTACAGCCACGGCATGACGGAGTTTGTCGTGCCGGCGCTGATTCCCGACGAGACAGCCATGCTGGTACAGGAGCAGGCTATGAAAGTACACACTATCATAGGCTGCCGCGGTTTCAGCCGGGTTGATTTCATCATCGACAGTAGCGGCATCCCGCAGCTTACTGAGATCAATACGTTGCCCGGCATGACCGATACGTCCGATTTTCCAGCGCAGGCAAAAGCGGCAGGCATCAGTTATTCGGATCTGGTCGAGAAGATGCTGCGTTCAGCGATTCTGCCCTAAAGCCCCCGGCCGTCCTTTGAGAAAATCCGGGGTCAGTCGTCAGCCGGACGGTGCGACGCGGTTTCTTCCCAGGCTTCCCGCAGGATACCGCTGGCAACCTGGTCGTAATTGACCTCGTACCTGTTTTGCTCGAGCGACCTTTTAATGCGTTCCAGCCTGCGCTTGCGCTCAGCATGGTTTTGCGGGGAAATTTCTCTTACGTCAATTAGGGGCATTTTGTTCACTTGTCCAAAGCGACTTCAAGTATCAGGCGTGTGGGCAATTTCCATCTGTTGTCGCCTCTCATAATTGATATCGGAGTCTGGTGCCCAATAAGTAGGATACTGCGAAATACCTTAAGAAAAAGACCACCGGATCTTTTGGCTCTGAAACGGTAATACAGGTACAATAATCTTGGTTTTGCAGGATAATAAAACACATCAGAGCAATTTCAGATTTGGCGGCCAGTCCGCCAGTCTCGAAGGAATCAACTTCCTCGCCGGCAACGGTTTTGACTTCGCGGATCTGAACCTGAACGAGCTGGGCAAGATCCGCCGGGAAGAGTCAGCCATGCTGGAGGCAGCCGCGCGCGGCGGGATCTTTTTCGTCGCCCATGCTCCCGATCTTCGTGTGGACAACAAGGAAGGGCTTGCCAGGATAAAGGAAGCCGTCATGTATTCCGCCCGCTTCAGGCCCAGGACCATAACAATTCATCCGATCCTTGCCTCGCCATCGAACACGCCTGAAATAATCAGGGTCAAGATCAGGGAGATCGTGAAGCTCGCGGAACTTGCCGCGCAGTTCGGCGCGAAGATCGCCTGCGAGAACACGGCCGAAGTCGCGGCCGACATGGCCGACGTGCTGGCGGCCGATCCCGGAATCGTACTGACACTGGACATCGGCCATGGCGAGCTGCTCGGCGAAGAGAATAAATCCCTGGGTTTTATCAGAACCTGGCCGGACCGGATCGCCCATGTCCATATCCATGACAACGTGGGCGGCAGCACTCACTTCGAAGACCTGCATCTTCCCCTTGGCGAGGGCAGGATCGATTTCAAACCGATCATGGAAGCGCTGGCGCTTCTTCCCCAGGAAGTCACGATCACTTTTGAGATGCCGCGGCACAAGGCCCTGGAGGGACTTGAGTGGTTGCGCGAACGTGGACTCGCATGACGGCCATGAATTACATATACAGGGCCAGGGGCAATATATACCTCAATATCACCAACCGCTGTTCATCGGACTGCACGTTCTGCCTGGCGAAATTCACCGACAAGGTATTCGGTTATGATTTGAAGCTCGAGGTCGAGCCCGAGCTGGAAGACATTCTGCGTGACCTGGAGCTCGAATTCATCGAAGGGTCCGTGGAAGAAGTCGTCTTCTGCGGCCTGGGAGAGCCCACCATGCGTTTCGAGGAATTACTGAAGATCGTGGAATGGCTCAGGCTGAGGAGAATCCCGTCCAGGCTCGACACCAACGGCCACGGCCAGCTGCTCAATCCCGGGCATGATGTCGCCATGGAACTGGCCGCCGCCGGGCTGGATTCCGTTTCCATCAGCCTTGTGGCCCACAATTCGGAAGTTTACAATCAGATCAGCAGGCCCATATTTAGTAAGGCATTCAGGGCTGTGCTGAAATTCGCAGAGGATTGTATCCGCGAAGGGATAAAGGTAACCATGAGCGTGGTTGACCTTCCTGAGGTCGATATCGAAGCCTGCAGAAGCATTGCGGGAAAAATCGGAGCACAATTCCGTATCCGGAAGCTGATCACGCCGGAGTCGGAGGAGGTAAAGGCTTGAACGAGAACAGGGCGCCGCGTATATTGCTGGTCGATGATGAAGAAGCCATCCAGAAGCTGCTTACATATCCCATGGAAAAAGAGGGTTACGACATCGTGCAAGCCATGGACGGGGAATCCGCGCTGGAGAAGTTCCGCGAGCAACCGTTCGACCTGGTGGTGCTGGATATCATGTTGCCGGGGATCGACGGCACCGATGTCTGCCGTATCATCCGCGCCGAAAGCACGGTGCCGATCATAATGCTCACGGCCAAGTCGGATGAGTTCGACAAGGTCCTGGGCCTCGAGATAGGCGCCGACGACTATATCACGAAACCATTCAGCATCCGCGAGTTCCGCAGCCGCGTAAAGGCCCAGCTGCGCCGCATGCAGATGGTGGCCCAGCCGGCCGACTCGAAACGCGAAGTGCTAGAGATTGAAAAGCTGCGCATAGATTTTCTCAAGCGCAACGTGTATATCTCCGAACAGAAGGTGGATCTTACCTACAAGGAGTTCGAGCTGCTGAAAACGCTGGTCAGCCATCCCGGCCGTGTTTTCGGAAGGGACTCGCTGTTGCAGCTGGTCTGGGGCGACGCCGACTTCCGTGACCCGAGGACGGTAGACGTGCACATACGGCATTTAAGGGAAAAGATCGAACCCGACCCGCATGACCCCGAGTACATATTCACTGTCCGGGGCGCGGGCTACAAATTCAGGGATATGTAATATACCGTCCGCCTGCGGGCGGGCAAACAGTCCATGTCATCGCTTCGAAATAAAATCCGTTTCAGCATCGCCAACAAACTGAGCCTGGTCTTCTTCTCGGTTTTCATTCTGGCCGTGGGCCTGATCTTCGTGGTAGTTGTGCCTCAGCTGGAAAACCGGCTCAACGAGCAGAAGAAAGCCGAGCTGGAGCGGTACGCGCAGCTCTACTCCGAGAGCTACCTGGCCGCCTACAACCAGGGCGCTTCCCCGGTATATCTCGATCTGCTCGCTCAGCAGTACGCCGAACGCGCGGATGCGCGGATCCTGCTGATCGACAGCTCCGGCAACCTGCTTGCCGATTCGCTGAAAGGCCAGGCCTACGATGCGGCGGACTATGAGGTGTCGAGCCGCGCCATCCAGTCCCGCAATGCCGCGACGGATGTCGTCAGGATCGGCGAAAAAAACTACGCCATGGCGGCGGTGCCGCTGTTTGCCATGGCGACGACGCAGTCCGGTGTCAACAACCAGGTGTCGCGGGTGGTCGTGGTCTCCTCATCGACCTCCGACGTGGAGTCGGCCGTCAAGCTTGTCTGGCTGCTGATGGGAATCGCCGCTTCGGCCTCACTGGTCCTGGCCCTGGTGGCCATCTACACGGTATCGCATATCCTCGCCCGGCGCATCCAGAGAATCGAGAGGGGCGCCAAACGCATCTCCGAGAACGACTTTGCGACGGACCTGCCGGTCACCTCCCAGGATGAGCTGGGCCAGCTGGCGAACACTTTTAACGAAATGGGCGAACGGCTGGGTTCGGCCTTCCAGCAGATTGATATTGAAAAGCGCCGCGCCAAGCTGCTGCTCGATGATCTGAGCGAGGGCGTCGTCGGTGTCGACATCGAGGGCAATATCATCGTCGCTAATCCGGCCGCCGAACAGCTCCTGGGACACTCGATCAATACGCCATGCCCCCTTACAAACTGTGTACCGGAGGAGATCTTCGACCTCTGGAACTCGATGAACCTTGAGCATCCCAACCGCGAGGATACGTTCATGCTCGAGGATGAGCAGGCGCTCTCCGTCCACAGTTCCTACCTGTCAGATCAGGCGGAGCTTTCCTCGCTCATCGTGCTGCGCGACGTGAGCCAGGAAGTCAAGATGGAGCGCTCGCGCCGCGATTTTATCGCCAACGCATCCCATGAGCTGAAGACACCGCTTTTTTCCCTGTCGGGATTTCTTGAGATCCTTCAGGACGAGGACGTGGATGAAAGCACCAAGAAGGAGTTCGTAGCCACCATGCGTGAGCAGGTGGACCGCCTGGCCGAGCTGGCGCGGAACCTGCTTAACCTTTCGCAGATGGATTCCGGCGCCGTCAGCCTGCAGACCACTAGCGTCGAACTCAAGGGCGTCATTGATTCGGTGGCCCGTGAGTTTGCGGCTCAATCGGTCAGCCAGGATTCGAGGATCGTCACCGACGCCCTGCCTGTCGATCTGGTCGCGCGTTGCGATCAGGAGCGCACAGCCCAGCTGGTTCGCATCCTGCTCGACAACGCCCTGAAATATTCACCGGCCGGCGCGACCGTCGAAGTCGCCGGCAGCAGCAACGGCGGATGGGCAAGCTTCTCCGTATCCGACAGCGGGCCGGGCATCCCCAGGGATGAGCTGACGCGCGTCTTCGAACGCTTTTACCGGGGCAAGAGCGCCGGCCGTGTGCGTGGCACCGGCCTCGGGCTTTCGATTGCCAGGGAGCTGGTCAGGCTGATGAACGGCGCCATCGAAGTTGATTCATCTGGCAAGGGCACGGTTTTCACCGTCACCCTGCCGGGCGGACAGTCCGGCTGACAGGCAGAAGGTAAATCGCCGCCGTTTTCCCGGCGGGCCGGTTAATATAAGTTAACCTGGCTTAACGCGTTCTTTGTTGGCATTTTCCCTTAAGCGGGTATAATTACATCAGGTTTGAGTTTGTAAAGGCTCGGCCTGGGTCAGCGGGAAACCGCTAAAGATTTAAGTCGGGTGGTCTGGTCGCCGCCCGATTTTTGTTCGAATGAGAGGAATCCACAGTGAAGAGATTTCTGGAAAGCCTGATGAGTCTGGCGGCAGGTCTTGCCGGGGCGGTTTTATTCTTTATGGTGGCGCTCAGCCTTCACTGGGGTGGTCTGGGGCAGCAGACCGGTACTGATACGATTCCTGCCGCAACTCCCGAAGTAAGCTCGATTCCTGTATCGACCGGGAATTTCGCTGGTCCCGAACAGGTCTACGCCAAGTATGCGGACTCTGTCGTCCAGATCGTCTCCACTTTCGAAGGACAGGGTTCAGGTTTTTATCATTCTTCCAGCCAGAGCGAGCAGGGTATCGGCTCGGGCTTCGTGGCTTCTCCCGACGGATATATACTCACGAACGCCCATGTTGTTACCAGTGACACCACGCAGCAGGCGGTCAAGGCATCCGATATCGAAGTCAAATTCAAGAACGGAAAGACGACCAAGGCCAGCATCGTCGGCTATGACCTGACCAGCAGTGACGTTGCTGTCATCAAGATCGATCCCCAGGGTCTGGACCTGACACCGGTAATTCTGGGAGATTCAGACGCGGTCAAGGTTGGCGAGTCGGTCTTTGCCATAGGCAGCCCGTTCGGGGTTTACGAAAGCACGATGACGGCCGGTATCGTCAGCGCCACCAGGCGCACGGTTGAGTCACCCGAGGCCGGTTTCACCATCCAGGACGCTATACAGACCGACGCCGCCATCAATCGCGGCAACAGCGGCGGCCCCCTTTTCAACTCCAGGTCCGAAGTCATAGGGCTCAATGAACAGATAGCGTCGACGAGCGGCGGCTCGGAGGGTGTCGGCTTCGCGGTCCCTATCAATACCGCCAAGAAGGTAATGGAACAGATCATCTCCAACGGTTCGGTTGAATACGCATGGATGGGCGTAGTAGGACAAAGCGTCGACCAGGCTGCTGCAACACGACTGAGCCTTACTGTTAATAAGGGCGCCCTCATCTCCGAGGTTCAGGCGGGAGGCCCGTCTGAAAAGGCGGGGCTCAAGTCCAGCGACGTCATCGTGAAGATTGATGACCAGGATGTGGCTTCCATGGAGAACGTGACCAGCATACTGGTGACGCACCGCCCCGGAGACAAGGTGAAGGTCACCTACGTACGGGGGAGCGAAACCGGTGAAGTGGAAGTCGAGCTTGGCAAGAGGCCCGAGCGGCTTTAGTGGCGCGTAACATCGGGATCATCATCCATGATTCCGCATAGAGGATGGTTTTACCGGCAATCATGTTAATGCTCCAGCAGGTTGCTGTTTTAGAGTAAAGGACCGGCCCGGCGCCGGTCCTTTTTTGATTCTTTTTGTATTCACCGTGGTACTATTACTCCGTTATGTCAGAGGCGTGCGCCCTCATATACAGCGAAAGCTACCAGGATTACAGCTTCAGCCCGTGGCATCCCATGAAGCCTGAGCGGCTGATGCTGAGCGCGGAGCTGATGCGGTCTTATGGCCTGTTTGAGCTCGGCAATATCAGGGTTGTCGAGCCCCGTCTTGCCAGTGACGACGAGCTCGCACTGGTTCATGATCCTGCCTACATAGAAAAAGTCAGGGAGCTCAGCGAACCCGGGGTAAGTGAGATCGGCGCCGGCAAGTGGGGTCTTGGAACTGGCGACAACCCGGTTTTTCCCAGAATGCACGATGCCGCCGGCACCATCGCCGGTGGCGCTCTCGTTGCGGCGGACATGATCATGGAAGGCGAACTGGATCATGCCTTTCACATCGGCGGCGGCCTGCATCATGCGCAGCGGGCGAGAGCTTCGGGTTTCTGTGTGTACAACGATGTCGCTCTGGCCGCGGCCTTGCTGAGGGAAAAATACCAGGCTCGTGTCCTCTATCTGGATTTTGACGCTCATCACGGCGATGGCGTACAGGGATTCTTCTTTGGCGATCCTGGCGTCATGACTGTTTCCTTTCACGAATCCGGTCATTACCTGTTCCCGGGTACCGGTTTCCCCGATGAGGCCGGCGATGGGGCCGGCCTCGGCTACGCGATCAATCTGCCGCTTGCCCCCCACACCACAGATGATATTTTCCTCAAGGCTTACGACGAGCTGGTGCCGGCGCTTGCGCGATCTTTCAAACCGGATGTCATCATCACCCAGAACGGCTGTGACGCCCACTTCAGCGATCCGCTGACACACATGTCGCTGACGCTATCAGGCTTTCGGGCGCTCGCGGCCAGGCTGCACCGGCTGGTCCATGATGTTGCCGGCGGCCGCTGGCTGGCCTCAGGCGGCGGCGGTTATCAGGCATATACAGTGGTCCCCCGAGCCTGGACTTCGCTCATGGCCGAGATGGGCGGTGTGCCTCTGCCCGAAGAGTTGCCCGCAGAGTGGCGCACGCTCTGCGCCCGGTTCGCCGACAATGAGGTGCCGCTTTACCTGACGCGTGAGCACCCGCCCGAAATCGAGCCGGCTTCCCTTGAGGCCGCGGCGGAGATTGCCATCAAAGGTACGGTGGAGATCAAAAGAACCATTTTCCCGCTCGTAGGCACGAAGGCTCCGGGTGAATAAAAGCAAGCGGGGCAACCGGGAACCAGGTACCGCCTTTTTGCTATACTAACCGCCTATGGCCAACGGTAAAACAGACATGCTGGAGCTCGCCGTCGATCTCACAAAAGGGATCCGCGAACTGGTTCTGCCCCAGATCGGCAGCGCGGCAGCGCGAACTCATGCCGGCACCGCCGTGGGCGGCGATGTCACTTTCGGCATCGATGAGGTGGCGGAGGACTTTCTTGTCGGCTACTTAAAGGAAAGCGGCGCCAATGTCGCCATGTATTCCGAGGACCGCGGCCTGCTTAATTTCGGCGAGCCTGAATACGTTCTGATAGTAGATCCCGTCGACGGCACCAGGCCGGCTGCGGCGGGGCTGGAGGGCGCCATGGTCTCGGTGGCCGTAGCCGAATACAGCGATCAGCCAACCATGGGCGATGTCATTTTTGGCTGTCTTATGGAAATAAAGAGCGGCACGCTGTTTACCGCCCGGCGGGGCGGGGGCGTGACGATCATGACGGCTGACGGCGAACCCGTGCCCGTGATTCTCTCGCAGAATACCGATCTCTCGAAACTCTTCTGGACGATAGGTTTCAGGGGGCGTCCGGCGCGCGTGCTCATCGAGGCCATGGGCGACCTGGTTGATATCTCTTCTGTGGATGGAGCGGTCTTCGACCTCGGCAGCGCGACCTACTCGATCACCCGTATCCTCACCGGCCAGCTGGACGCCTATATCGATATCGGCCCCCGCATGATCGACGAGGTTCCCGAAATCAAGAGCCTTTTCGAGGAAGTGGGCAAGGGCGCCGTCCTGAACAACTCACCCCACGATCTTGCGGCCGCCGGCCTCATATGTTCGGAAGCCGGCGCCATTTTCGGCGACGGCTGGGGCAAGTCCCTGGAGAAGAGGCTGCTGCTTGGATCTGACCATTCTTTTCAGATGTCGTGCGTGGCGGCTGCGAACCCCGGGATGCACGCAGGCATCATCGAGGCCATGGACGCGGGTATAAAACAGCTGAAGTCCAAGTTTGGAAAAGGAAGCTAACGGGCAGCAACAGCCATACCCTCCTTGGTACGGCGAGGTATTTCTCTGGGCATGACAGACACTTTGCATGAAGGACTTCTCTATGAATCACGCCCCGGCGGGAAAGTCCGCTGCCGGGTCTGTCCGCGGTTGTGCGTCATCGCGGAGGGCAAGCTCGGCATCTGCCGGACGAGGAAAAACGTCGGCGGCAAGTGCTACACACTGACGTACGGCAAGACGATTTCCGTCGCCGCCGACCCGATCGAGAAGAAGCCCCTGTTCCATTTCCATCCGGGGACCAGTGTGCTTTCGCTGGGAGGCCTGGGCTGTAACATGAGGTGCATCCACTGCCAGAACTGGCAGATCGCTCACGCGGACGCGCAGGAGGAAGGCGACCAGATGCGGGTCCTGCCGGCACAGAAGCTGCCGCAGATAGCGAAGCAAAATGATTGCGCCGGCGTCGCCTGGACATACAACGAGCCTACAATCTGGCTGGAGTACGCGCTCGAGGGCGCCCTCGCCTGCCATGAGAATGGTTTATATACTGCCTTTATCACAAACGGTTATATTACCAGCGAGGCCCTCGACATCATCGGGCCCCATCTGGACGCATACCGGGTTGATATCAAGGGCTGGCGTCCGGAGACATACAAGTTTCTAGCAAAGGTCAACGATGTAACACCTATCTTTGAGGCGGCGGTCAGAGCAAAGAAAGACCACGGCTGCCATGTGGAGATAGTGACCAATATAATACCTACGGTGAATGACGACGAGGAGACGCTGCGTTCAATAGCGGCCTGGGTGGCGCGGGAGCTTGGCGATAAAACCCCCTGGCATGTGACCAGGTTCTTTCCCTATATGGAGCTGTCGCATCTGCCGCCCACTCCGATTGAGACGCTGGAGAGGGCCATGGCCATAGGTCACGCGGAGGGACTGAAGTTCGTCTATATAGGAAATGTTCCAGGACACGAGGGTGAAAACACTGTTTGCCCGCAATGCAGGCGGGTGGTAATCCGCCGCGACGGCTACCTCATCCGGGATATGAAGGTCGAGGCAGGTTACTGTACCTTTTGCGGCGAAGATTTAAAGATCGTGCAATCCGTTGGATCCGGTGGGAGTTAGGTTGGCCCGGGTAGTCGCTACCGGTCTGCTTAACAATTACCAGAGCCCGGCCGATAGATTGCCGGCGGTTTCGATCCTGGGGTTTAGCTGGACGCGCGGGGCAATGCTGCAATATGCCCCAAATGCCATCCGGCTTGCCCCGTTTCCATTGGGAGGAGGTTCGCTCATTTGCTACAGGAAGTCCATGTAGGTCACAAATCACTGGCGGATTACCAGAGCGTGGTAGTGCGTCCGCTTATCGAGGAGATACGCGAGCTGGCTGAAGGCCTGAAGGGCGCCCGCGTGCTGCATATCAACGCCACCTCTTTCGGAGGCGGTGTTGCCGAGATCCTTTACACCCTCGTTCCGCTGATGCGGGATGTCGGTCTCGACGCCGACTGGCGTGTCATCATGGCGGCCCAGGAATTCTACGAGGGCACCAAGATCACCCATAACGCCCTGCAGGGAAACCCGCTGGGGCTGAGTCAGTCACAAAAGGAGATTTACGAGGAGAACAACCGTATCGCCAGCGAATCGCTCGGTCACGGTTTCGACTTCATCGTCGTCCATGATCCCCAGCCTCTGTTGCTCAGGCATTTTTCAGGCGACCTGGGGGCCAAATGGATCTGGCGCTGCCACATCGACACGTCTACGCCAAACCAGGATGTGGGCGATTATCTCCTACCTTATGTACAGATGTACGATACGGCCCTGTTCACAATGGAAGATTATATTTTCAAAGGGCTGAAGATCCCCATCAAGGTGATCGCGCCTGCCATCGACCCTCTTTCAACAAAAAACATGGCGCTCTCGCCCGAAGACGCCGATTACGTCGTCAGCCAGTTCGGGGTGGAAAGCGACCGCCCACTGCTGCTTCAGATCTCACGGTTCGATCCCTGGAAAGACCCGCTCGGAGTCATCGATGCCTACCGCATTGTGAAAAAAGAATTCGCCGCGGTGCGTCTGGCGCTGGTCGGCTCCATGGCCACGGACGATCCCGAGGGCTGGACGTTCTTCACCCAGACGGTCGAGCATGCCGGTGACGACAGCGACATCCTCATCCTTTCCAACCTGAACAATGTCGGCAACCTGGAAGTGAACGCGTTCCAGTCGAGGGCGGACGTCGTGATCCAGAAATCGATACGCGAGGGATTCGGACTTACGATCAGTGAAGGTCTGTGGAAAGCCAAACCAACAATCGGCGGCAACGTCGGCGGCATCCCTACCCAGATCGATGACGGCGAATCGGGCTTCCTGGTCGACTCGGTCGAACAGTGCGCCCAGCGCTGCATGTACATGCTCGATAACCCTGACAAGGCCAAGGCGATGGGCCGGGCCGGCAAGGAGCACGTGCGGGCCAACTTCCTGACCCCCCGTCTGCTCAGGGATTATCTGAAGCTGTTCACAGAACTCAAGGGATAGACGACTTCGTGGAGCAGAATATATTCGACAACGAACTCATCCTGGTTTCGAACCGGGGGCCGATGTCTTACACCCGCGATCGGCATGGCGAGCTCACCACCGTGCGCGGCGGCGGCGGTCTGGTGACCGCCCTGCTGGGAGTTGCGGCCTCATGTGACATCACCTGGATTGCCAGCGCCATGACCCAGGAGGATGCCGAGGTCAGCCTGCGCATGGGCGGCCAGGCGGCGAAGGTAAGCCACGGCGAACACAAGCTTGGCCTGCGCTTCGTGATATCGGAACCCGCAGCCTACGACATGTTCTACAACGTCATCGCCAATCCGATGATCTGGTTCATCCAGCACTATCTCTGGGACCTTTCCGTAGCGCCCGATATCCGCAGCAACGAGACCGAGGCGTGGGAAAAGGGTTATCTGGTTGTCAACCAGCAGTTCGCGGACGCGGTCTGTGACGAACTCGCCCAGCGCGAAGGGACCAGACCGGTGGTCATGCTGCACGATTACCATCTTTATACCTGTCCCAGCCAGGTGAGAAAAAGATATCCGGACGCATTTTTGCACCAGTTTATCCATATCCCCTGGCCGCAGTCGGATTCGTGGAGGGTGCTGCCGCGGCCCATCCGCCAGGCGATTGTGCGGGGGTTGCTCGCCAATGACATCGTCGCCTTCCATACGAGAAAATACGTGCGCAATTTCCTGGTCTGCTGCGAAGAACTGGTCGGGTGCCCGGTTGATTACGAGCGTTCGACAGTGAGCTTCGAGGGCCGGGAGGTGTGGGTGCGCGCCTATCCCATTTCCATCGATTGCGCCGACTTCGAGCGTCTGGCGGAAAGCGGGCCGGTTTGCCTTGAAGAGGAAAAGATCGAGGAGATGCGCCGTGAATACCTGATCATGCGCGTCGACCGCATGGACCTTTCGAAAAACATCGTCCGCGGTTTCAAGGCTTTCGACATATTCCTCGACGAGCACCCGGAGTTCAAACAACGGATAACCTTTCTGGCGCTGCTGCAGCCCTCACGAGAGGACGTAAAGGAATATGTGAGCTACCGCGAGCAGATCATGCGTGTCGTCGAGGTCATCAACACCAAACACGGTACGGCCAACTGGATGCCGGTCGATCTGCGCATGCAGGACAATTTCAATCGTTCGGTGGCGGCGTACAAACAGTTCGACGTGTTACTGGTGAACGCTATCTATGATGGCATGAACCTGATCGCCAAGGAGGCGGGTCTCATCAACCGCCGCGACGGTGTCATCATCCTCTCGGAGAACACGGGCGCTCATGAGGAGCTGGGCGAGTACTGCCTTACGGTGAGCCCCTTTGATCTTGTCAGCCAGGCACAGGCCATCTACGAAGCGCTCACGATGGAAAAGGATGAGAAAAAGCGCAGGGCGGGTATGATAAAGGATGCCGTCAAAAGTAACGATATCCGCAAATGGATCGAGTCTCAGTTCGTTGATATCAAGGCGAAGATGGGTGAGTTAAGCCAAACTGCCGGACAGGGAGGGCAAAATGAATGACAGGTTGCCGATGAGCGACATGCTTGAACGGGTTTTTCTTCTCGGGGTCGGGGCCGCCTCAATTACCAGGGAAAAGGTCCAGGAGCTCGTCGACGAGCTCGTCAAAAAAGGACAGCTTACGAAGGAAGAGGGCGAAGCCCTGCTGGACAAGACAGCCGAGCGCGCCAAAGAGCAGAGCGTCAATATCAAGGAGATGGCCTCCGACGCGTACGAAGACACCCTGAGGACCATGAATATCGCCAGCCGGGAACAGATCGAGCAGCTGGAGCATCGCATCGCTGTACTGGAATCAAAGGTTTACGGCAAACCGACGCGCGCTGAAGAGCCTCAGACCGGCTTTGTCATCACGCCGACCGAGGATGAAGAGCCGAGGTAGGGTCGTGGCGAACCGCAGGCAGTCATCCTGAGGCAAAGCCGAAGGATCTTGAAGGGCGCGCTTTTTTCAGCGCGTCCTTTTAATGTGACCCGGTAATCAATAATGAAATTCTGGGACACCGCTCTGCCAGGTATCCGGTTGGCTCAAGGTGACCCGACGGGTCACGACGGACTAGTCTCATCCGGGTTTCTTTTCCGCCTGCGGCACCCACATCGTGACCGGAGGCCACGCTTCGCTGTGCCAGTCAACCATGTAACGCGTGTCAAGTTCTGGCCCGACAATGTCCAGCATCGGCTGAGCAGATTCGAATACCGCCAGCGGGGGCTTTACCTCGTCAAGCTCCTGCCTGAGGCCGTCCATCATTGCTACCGCATCGTTATCGCCGCGCCTGTATTTTTCCTCCCACAGAAACTGGTCGAAGAAATTCAGCGTCACCGGGCGGTTGGCCTCCAGTGCGTAACAGCCTGGTAGCAGCACCGGCTGGCAGTCCGTACTGAGGTTCTGCGCCTCGGCGACGATGACGGCGACATCGCCGGCGTTGCTCCGGGAAAAGAAATCCGAGTCGCGTTCCACGGTCACCGGCACGGCCAGCACCAGCCACACCGCCGCCAGCAGTATGCCGGGCAGGGAGTATTTGCCGGTATCGGAAGACTCTCCGTCCGTGGTGCGTCTCTCCGTCAGGCCGATGATACCCCAGGCCGCAAGCAGGGCCACGGCCGGTTCCGCCAGCAGGAACAGGTTGGTGTCATGCCCCTCGGCCGGCAGAGTCGCGAGTATTACGAGCGCGGCGCCCAGCCATCCAAACAGGAGGAATTCCTTCTCCGGGATCTTATGGTTTTCTGAACTTCTGGCATGGAAATAGCGCAGGGCGAACCAGAGGCCGATAACCGCTGGAACCAGCAGTGGCCAGTCGATCTGCCAGATGCGGTGCAGGCTGTCGACCAGATTGGTCACGCTGTAACCCTTGCTAGCCTGCGATCCCAGGATGTTGTCCAGGAATGCGCCGCCGGTTGCCAGCTGGAGGGCCGCATAGGAAGCGACAGTGCCGCCGGCCCCCACGGCGAGGAAAAGCTTCAGGGACTCACGCCGGTAGATCAGGACAAAAGCCGTCGCCAGAACAAAAAAAGGCAGAAACGTCAATTTCGTAAGCATGCCGAGAACGCACAGCAGAGCGGCAACCCCCCTGCGCCACCGGGGTTTTCCCATCAGGAGCAGCGCCGTGGCCGCCATCAGCAGTGAGGTCAGCGAGTCGTTCAGGAACGTTTTGGAAAAGTACAGGCCCAGGGGCGCGAACAGGGAAAAAGTGCCCGCGAGGATCGCAACCCTCTTGTCCCTCGTCATGTATAGCGCAAGCTTCCAGACAAGGAAGCCCAGCGCCGCCGTGACCAGAAGGCTGAAAACCCTGAAGGGCAGAACACCGAGTCCCAGCTTCGCCAGCGGTGCGCCCGCCAGGTACAGCATGGGAGGATGGGCCGCAAGAAAATCCCGGTAGGGCATGAGGCCGCGCGCGATGGCGTCGGAGGAGATTACGTAGGCGCTGTCGGCGGCGTCCAGACAGCTGTGGTCGAGGCCCAGAAAACCCAGGCTCAGGAACGCGATCAGGATAACGGGGAAGATCAGCTTGTTTAAGCGGGCGAGGCTGGCACGGCCGCCCATGGCCTCAGGAACAGGCCCGGGTTCGTTCCCTGCCGCCCGTTAATGACGAGCACATTGCCGCCGGCACCGGCTTGGGCGAGGGCCGTTTTATTCTTTCAAGTATGCGACGGTGAGTCTTTCGGGGTTCGCTTGCCACTTCGGCCTTTTCCGTCCCGCCTAGCTCGAACCGCATAAGCTGCAGCCCCCGGGAGGCCCGCACGGGATAAAATCCGCAATCCCGCAGGAACTTGTCTTCAAAGAGGCGACAGTCATGTTCCGGCCAGGGAGCCTGGCGTGAATACGCTTCCACAGATTCGATCTCGAGCATCTTCATCTCACCAAGGACCGCAAGCACCAGGCTTTTTCTTACTGATTCGAGTGAGCCGCTTTCGACGGTGCTGCAGGTAAGGAGCAGCGAATCGGAACTGACCGGTCCGCACGCAAGCTTTCGCGCGCGGGGAAACAGGTTCGATGGACCATACTGGATCATGCCAAGCAGCTTTTCATCACCCAGGGCCAGCTTGCCCCAGCCGCCGAAGTTCTCTTCAGCGGTATCTATCCAGTTTTCCGTAGCCTCGACAGATGGCCAGCCACCTTCATAACCCTGCCACCATCCACAATTATTACAGTCGTCCGGCAGGCATGAGGAGCTGCTTCTGTCGAGCTCCTGAAGTTGAAAAATCATCTTTTCTTAACCCGTCCTCGAGAATCAGACATTCCGGGCAAACGGCTCACATGTCACCTGTTACCCATCCTGCAGATATTATAACTTATGGAGAGCTTCCAGTGGAGATATCAGGGTCTGCCCTGAGTTCGAGCAGGGTCGCCTCCGGGCGGCTGAAGAGGCGGAAGGGGAGAAGTGTGGTTCCCACTCCCCGGGAGACGTGCATCGTCAGGTTCGGCAGGCTGTACAGTCCGTCCGCGTATTGCGCACCTGAAGTCGAGAGCATTATCTTGCCGCCGGGCTTCGGTATACATATCTGGCCGCCATGGGTATGTCCGGCCAGGATGAGCTGAAAATCGCCATTGGTAACGCAATCAGCGACATTGGGGCTGTGTGACAGGAGAATCCTCAAAGGCGCCTCGTGGTCGATCTGTGCCGAGGTTGTTTCCAGATCAGAGTACCCGTAATAAAAATCATCTATCCCACATACCTGTACCTTCCGGGAACCTGCATCGACCAGGCGGCACTCGTTCTCCAGCAGTCTGATGCCCGCCTGCGCCAGCAGCCTGCGGTTGGTATTTACCGTCTGATCAAGATCCTCATACAGGACCTCAGCCTTGCCCGCGCCTCCCCACTGGCCTGTAAAACGCGCGGCCAGATCCTGCAAGACTGTTTTTCTCAGCCCGTGGTCATGGTTGCCGAGTACCGCGAACTTGCCATGCCTGGCTTCGATCTTCTCCAGCAGTTCGATATGGGGTTTGAGGTCCTTTTTCTTGTCGACCATGTCGCCGGTGAAGAGGACGATATCGGGTTCGGCCTGCCTGGAAGCTTCCACGAGCTTGTCCATGGCGCGGGCTCCAGGTCCGGGCGCGCCGGCATGAAGGTCGCTTATGTGAAGAAGTTTAAGGCCATCAAGGGAAGCAGGAACGCCGGGCAGCGCAACGGTCAAACGCCTGAGGCGGAGCCACTGGGCTTCGAACAGCATATAGGCGGTACCACTCACGCCGCCCGCCGCGGCAAGCAGCAGGGCCTTCAGGGCGGACTTGCGCAGGGACCGGCGGTTATGTCTACTGGAACAAGCCATAGTTCAAAGGCGGCCGCATGGGAGGGATAAAAAATGAAAGATATGCACTAAAACCGGCCGTGTCTGCCTTCGGCTCCATGCGCCGGGCGCTTGAGCCCGGCTGCGGGGGGACAGGCTATTCTTCCTGCTGACTTTCTATCTCTGCCTTCAGGCGGGTCCTTGCCTCCTCGATCTTTTCCTTGAGGTCTTCCTCGGTGGCCATCTCTTCATTCATCGGGGCATTCGTTTCCGTACCCGGCTCGGCCATCACGTCGAGCTGGCCTCCGAAAAGCTCCCGCCTTATCTCGCGTCCGGATTTGGGGGCAAGCAGGACTCCGGCCACCGCACCGATGCCGACACCGAATAAAAAGCCTCTACATTTTCTGCAAGCCATCAGACTACCTCCTCAATCGCAGAGACGTCATGTTCATGGACTCCGCGAGGCGCTTTTTATAACCTTTCTTTAATTCATTGTATTCACTTGATCAGGGAGCCGCAAGGAAGATGAAAAGTCGCCGGGTTTGCCCCGGCCCGGCATTGGTAAGACTATTGATGGATCTGTGCGATGATATGCAGATATTCGCATCCGCAACCTGTCCGGAAGGAGTAAGCGAATAATGGAAGAAAGAAAGATAACCGGTGATATGGTCATCAACGAGGTTATCAGGCTCTACCCCTGGACGCTGCCCGTCTTCCACAGTCTGGATGTGGATTCATGCTGTGGCGGCGCCCGGACTGTGGCCACCATGGCCCGGGAGCACGGGCTTGAACTCGATGGGGTCCTCGACAAGCTTGAAGCCGCGGCGGAAACATCTCAATCGTAAACGCTGACTGAAAGGCCCCCCGGAAGGGGCGGAAAGGAGAGCATATGGCAATCGGAGCAATAATCGCTGTCGTGCTGGTCGTCGTCTTCCTGGGCGGGATCATCATGATTTATAACAGCCTTGTGAGGCAGCGCAACAAGGTGGATAATTCGTGGAAACAGATCGACGTCCAGCTCAAGCGCCGCCACGATCTCATACCCAACCTGGTCGAGGTCGTCAAGGATTACATGTCCTATGAGAAAGAAGTCCTGGAGAACGTCACAAAAGCCCGCTCTCAGGCGATGCAGGCCTCGGGTCCCGCGGAAGCCGGCAAGGCTGAGAACATGCTCAGCGGAGCGCTCAAATCGCTCTTTGCCGTCGCGGAGAACTACCCCGACCTCAAGGCCAACCAGAACGTCTCCCAGCTGCAGGAAGAGCTGACCTCCACTGAGAACAAGATCGCCTTCGCGCGCCAGCTCTATAACGACGTGGTCATGTATTTCAACAACAAGGTCCAGACTTTTCCGTCGAACATCATCGCCGGTGCTTTCGGTTTCAAGGCCCGCGAGTTCTTCGAGGTGCCGGAAGAGGAAAAGGAAGCCGTCAAGGTGGACCTGCGCTAGGCAGGCTCCGGGCGCGTCTGAATGTACGAACAGATATCAAAAAACAAGCGTTTGTCGTACGTCCTGATTGTTGTTATGACGGCGCTGGTGATGGTGCTGGGCTACGTGATCGGCTACGCGGCAACCGGCGTCGGCTGGTTCGGGCTGGTGATCGCGGTGGTAATCGCGGTTGCGATGTCACTGACCAGCTATTACAGCGGTGACAAGATCGCGCTCGCCACGAGCCATGCCCGCAAGGTGACTCACGAGGAAGCCCCGCAGCTTTTCAACGTGGTCGAGGAAATGGCAATCGCCTCTGGCAATCCGATGCCGGCGGTTTACATCATCGACGATTCGGCGCCTAATGCTTTCGCTACCGGGCGCAACCCGGAGAAGTCGTCGATCGCTGTCACCCAGGGGCTGCTGGACAAGATGAACCGCGACGAGCTTCAGGGTGTCATCGCTCACGAGATGTCGCACGTGCGCAACTACGACATCCTGTTCGCGACGCTGGTCGGCGTCATGGTGGGGGCCATAGCTCTCATGGCCGACTTCTTCCTGCGCTGGAGCATTTTCGGTGGCAGCCGCCGCAGCAATGACAACGGCGGTATCTTTGGCGTGATAATGATAGTAGTCGCCCTGGTTCTGGCGATACTCGCACCTATTGCCGCCCGCATGGTGCAGCTGGCCATCTCGCGTAAAAGGGAATATCTGGCCGATGCCTCTGCTGTCGAACTCACCCGTAATCCCAACGGCCTGGCAAACGCCCTTGAGAAGATCTCCGGCGATACGGAACAGCTCGAGGTTGCCAACCGGGCGACGGCGCATCTTTATATCGCCCAGCCGATCAAGAAATTTGAAAAACGCAGGCGCGGACTCTTCGATACGCATCCGCCTATCGGTGAGAGGATCGCAATCCTTCGCGCCATGGCATCGGGTGGTACGGGCGAGGCCGCGGGTTAGCGGCTTCGCGTAAACCAGCTTTAAGTGTACATTCAACGACATAAATCCGGACTTGACCACAGGTTGATTTCCGGATAATATCTCAAAACCCACTCTGCTTTTTTCCCGCCTGCGTCTCTCTCTTCTCCAACGGTGCCCAATTGACACACGGATATTTTTCTTCTGAAAAGAACGCCGGTTCCACTGCCCGTGAAGCCGCAGCATCCGCGGCGGGCGCGATGTTCGACCACGAGCTGGTGGGTATGATCCTTGGTCAGGAAACAGCCGGGTCCGGGCTTGCCGGCATAAGCGAGGATATTTTCATGCTCTTCTCGGGCAGGGCGCTCTCGCCTGTCAGCGCCGAGGAGATTAGCTCAAAGTGCGGCCTGCCGGAGCAGGAATCATCGCGCCTCGCAGCATCGATCGAGCTCGCGCGGCGGCTCCTGATGCCGGACGAGGGGCAGGGCCCGATCCGTTCTCCGCGAGACGCCTGCCAGGCGGCGGCATCTATCCGGTTTGAAGAGAAGGAACACTTCCTCACCCTTTACCTGAATGCCCGTAACGTCATGATTCACAAGGAGACGGTTTCCATCGGCAGCTTAAACGCCAACATCGTGCATCCCCGCGAGGTGTTCCGCCCCGCGATAGCAAGGGCCGCCGCCGCCCTGATCCTGATCCATAATCACCCGTCCGGCGATGTCACACCGAGCCAGGAAGACCTGAATCTGACCGCGCGGCTGGTCGAAGCCGGACGTCTGCTCGGCATAGAAGTGCTGGATCATGTTATTGTTTCCAGCAGGAGTTATCTCAGTTTTCGCAGCGAATCTTACATCTAGACATGGTTATATTCACCCGCAAATGTTGCTCATCGCATGGAATTCATGTGAAAAATCATCAAAAACCCGAGGATTTCAAATATGAAATTACACTTATCTTTGTGGAAAACAGCCGTGCGTCCGATTTCAGCGTCCGCAACTGACCGGCTGGCTGTACATTCTTAAAGACAAAAAACATTATACAAATGGCTTGCTTTGAAAATATCTCTATTAGCAGGTCCTTTGCTCAAAAATAGGGTTCCTGACTCTCTTTGTCATAATTTGGCCGCCAAGCATTGTCAACCCCATTGATGCTTTTAAGGATGCGGAATCCGGGAGTTATCCACATTTTCCACAGTTCTGTATAAGATCGACAAACGCCGATCCGCGCATTTATTGACTTTGTTTGAAATCTGCCTGTATACTAGCAAGTCGGTTTAACCGAAAAAGGACAATTCGTTGAAGCGTACATATCAGCCAAACAAGAGAAAAAGAAAGAAAGCCCACGGTTTCCGGATCCGGATGAGTACGAAGGCCGGTCGCCGTGTATTGAAAAGACGCAGGGCCAAGGGCAGGAAGAGGCTATCGGCCTAGGTTCCACGACGGTTCCAGTGGAGAAAAAAACCCGGCTAACCAAGTCGGCCGATTTCCAGCGGGTCTACCGTCACGGCAAGTCAGTTGCCGGCCGGTATGCGGTGCTGTACTACTTTGAACGCGCCGGGGATTCAGTCGAAGGAGTATCCAGGCTGGGCCTGTCGGTATCGAAAAAAGTCGGCACGGCTACAGTCAGGAACCTGGTAAAGCGGACGCTGAAGGAATGTTTCCGCGCTCGCCAGGAGCAGATTGCTTCAAACTATGACTATGTAATTATCGCCCGTCCCGGGCTGGCGGATTTTATGGAGAAGAGCCAGTTTGAGGAGGTCGTCGAGATGATGATCGAACTCTTTCGGCGGGCTAACCTGATTCAGGAAACAGAATAAATTGAAACGCATACCCATTCTGATAATCGGTCTCTACCAGAGGCTGGTATCACCGCTCATACCGCAGCGCTGTAAATACTACCCGTCCTGTTCGGCCTATTCCATTCAGGCTGTGAAGGAGTGGGGCATATTCAGGGGCTCCGCCATGTCGGTATGGCGCCTGCTTCGATGCAATCCTTTCTCGCACGGCGGCCATGACCCAGTAAGGAAGCGGCAACCATGAACCTGACAGATATGCTGGATTTTATAATCGAACCACTGGACGCGCTCCTGACGCTCATCCACGACAACCTGGGTGTTTCATGGGCTATCTCCATCATCATCCTGACGATCATTGTGCGTATCGTACTCATCCCGCTTACGGTGAAGCAGTATACGTCGATGCGCGCCATGCAGAAGCTTCAGCCGAAGATCAAGGAGCTGCAGGCCAAATACAAGGAAGACAAGCAGAAGCTTAACGAAGAGATGATGAAGTTCTACAAGGAGAACAAGGTAAATCCCTTCGGCTCCTGTCTTCCACTGCTTTTACAGATGCCTATTTTCATGGCCCTCTATATCATGCTTTCCAACAAGGTTTTCCCGGAGGGCGATTCCCTTGCGTTCCTCTGGATCGACAGCATAAAGGACCCGGACAAGATTCTGGTTTTTGTTTATATGGCCACCCAGCTGTTTTCAAGTCTGCTGATGTCCGCTACGGTTGATAAGTCCCAGAGGATGATAATGATCCTGATGCCGCTGGGCCTCGGTGTATTCTTTCTCATCAATCCATTCCCGTCAGGCGTGCTTCTCTACTGGGTCACGACAAACGTATGGACGATCGGCCAGCAGCTGATCGTAAAACAGATTATCCAGGCTAAAGAGGGAGCGCTGGAGCCGGAGACGGTCCCGGCGATAGCGCCGCAAAAGTCTAAAAAAGTCCCTCAAAAGGCCAAGAAGACCGGAGGCAAAGGTGGAGGAAAACAAAAAAAGTAACGGTAATGTTCTGACGGCCAGAGGGGAAGGGAAAACCCTTCAGGAGGCCAAGTCGATAGCCCTTGAGAAACTTGAGGCACAGGTGGGCCAGCTGGATCCGGACAAGGTGGAGATAATCGTCATGTCCGAAGGCTCGAAGGGCTTTCTTGGCATGGGTTCGGCTATGGCGCGGGTTGAGGTCAGGATGCCTGGTGTAAAAATCGCCGATGAAAAAACAGAATCCCAGGCGAAGACGGATTCAGGTTCCGATGCAGTTGATACCAGGAGCACCGGCAAGGTAAATCCCGAGGCCGAAGCCCGGCTCAGGGAGCTTCTGGAAAAGGTAATAGACTCCATGGGCCTTGACGCAAGTGTCAGCATCACTGATGGGGATGAAGAAATCATCGCTAACATCGCCGGCGACGACCTGGGCCTCTTCATAGGCAGGCACGGTCAGACCATGGACGCTGTCCAGTACCTGTCGAATATCATCACCTTCCGGGGTCTTGACGAACGTAAGCGCATAGTAATTGACGCGGAAGATTATCGCGACCGGCGGGTGGAAGTACTCGAGTCGATGGCCGACAGGGGCGCATCAGATGTGCTCAAGGGCAAAAACGATTACGAACTAAAACCGATGAGCGCCGCCGAGCGGCGCATCGTACACATGTATCTTCAGGACAGGGATGGAATTGAGACCTTCAGCGAGGGCAGGGAACCTTTCCGCCGGGTGATCATAACCCAAGCCGGCAGCTAGCTAGAGTTCGGTGGGATACCCCGCCTCTTCAATAGCCTTCCTGATCGTCTCCAGGTCGATAGTGCTTTCATCGTAGGAAACAACGACCTTTTTTGATTCCGGGTCCGCGTTGATCGAGCTCACACCCGTGAGCGCTGAACCTGCGCTTTCAATCGCCATCTTGCAATGACCACAAGACATCTTCTGTGCTATGAGTGTCACCTGTTCCATTTATGCTCCTTTGCCTTCAGGAGTTAATTCCCTGGCCGCGTCACGAAAGCCTTCCATGTCTAAAGGATAACAGAGCCATATGGAGAAAATAAGGGAACTGTTTTCGCGTATTGACAATAGATGAGATGAAAGGAAATCAAATGCTGGCAGAGATCGCGTCAAGAGGAGCAACGAAACGCCATCCACTCTCCGTTAAATTGGCATGCTCCTGGTGCGGCTCAGATGTTCCCCTGCCATCAGGTGATTTCAGCGGAGTCTGCATAGACTGCGGAACTGTCATGTTTCGTGACCCCGGGATTCCGAGTCTTATAAATCACCCTGATTTTGAGCAATGCATAAGGAGCATGGAAGAAAGCATCGCCAGCCACATCGGGAGACCCACTCCCGTGCCGGCTGTCTAGCTCTTTATCGCTGTAGTCGGGCGTCCCACTCAGTGGTTGGTCACTACACTCGTGCCGCCGCCAAAATAATCCCAGACAATGTATCCACCCTGGAAATTGGTGCGCCTGCCTCCAGGTATCCCGTATTCATCCGAGACTGGTAACCCCAGTGGTCCGGCCGGTCCGCCTCCGAGCAGGTACCTGGCGAGAATTGCTCCGTAGACCTGGCTGGTTCCCGTTGCTGGAGACCAGTATATCCTGCCTCGCTCGAACTGGCCTTCGCGAGCCCCGGGCTTGCCATTTACGTCCCTTTCTTCAGCTACCGGCAATCCATAGGTCTGGGACGCGCCTACAGCCTTGTACTTGGCCAGGATGGCTCCATATACGGCGATGCTGCCAGCGGTCGGCGACCAGTAGATGCGCCCCCTGGAAAACTCACTCATCCTGCCGCCGGAAACACCCGGGGCACTGGTCTCATCCGTAAGAGGGAAGCCCATGCCGGCTGTGCCGCCCAGCTGGTCGAACTTTGTCATGATCGCTCCGCGAATATGATGCGGACCAGATTCCGGCGACCAGTAGATTCTGCCTGACTGCAGATTGGAGACCCTGCCGCCCGGCGTTGCATATTCGTCCGAAGTCGGTAATCCCAGGCTTGCCGGGCCGCCCATGGCCAGGTATCTGCCGAGGATGGCTCCATTCATGAACTGGGACCCGGTAGCCGCCGACCAGAAGATCTTTCCCTTCTGGAAATCCGATGCGCGTCCGCCGCTTACGGCATATTCGTCTGATGTGGGTAACCCCGCTCCGGCAGGTCCGCCCATGGCGAGATATCTGGCAAGTATCGCGCCGTTAACCAGCCGTGGGCCATAGCCAGGCGACCAGTAGATCACCCCACCTTCGAAACTGGAGGCCCGTCCGCCGGGTACATCATATTCGTCTGTTGTCGGCAGGCCTGTGGAAGCCGCTCCGCCCAACGCCAGATACCGGTTAAGGATGCCGCCAATCACAACATGCGGGCCGCCCGCAGCCGACCAGTAGATCCTGCCGCGCTCAAATATCGTCATCCGCGCTCCGGGTTTGCCGGGGACGTCTGACTCATCGGTCGTCGGCAGGCCCATACCGCCCGCGCCCCCCATCTGGTCATATTTGACCATGATCGCACCCAGCACCCAGTGAGTCCTGCCGGTAGAACGGTTCCAGGTGATCCTTCCGGAGCTGAAATCCTGCGCCCGCCCTCCCGCTACGTCGTGCTCGGCGTTGGTGGGTTGGCCGGGGGCTCCACCCAGCTGGTCATACTTGGTCCTTATCGCTCCATAAACAGGTATGCCCGGTGCGGGCACGGGCGTGTTCTCCCAATTGAACGTGACGGTAACCCAGCCGCTGACCAGGTAACCAAGCCCGAGCTGAACACCGGCTTTAGGTGAGAGGTCGATGCCCGCCGGGTTTGAGACCATGCGGCCAAACTGATCGAGGCCGCCGTTGTAATCGTCGAAGTACGCGGCCTGGGCTCCCGGCAGACCTGTGGCTAGTCCGGCAAAGAGACGCCGCGGTCTCGATCCGCCAGTAGTGTTCCAGTAATTGTCATCGATGTTCCACGGGCCGCAATCCTTAACGCGGACACCATTGAGCTGGTGACCGTTGTACCCGAGGTTCACTGAGTAGTTCGCGCCTGCCGGGTATCCGGCATGATATTCCCAGCCGAGGCTGGCGAACTTCGCGTACTTGTCCGGAACCGCAACGTCGATGCTGTCCGCACCGAAGTTGGAATAATACTGGGTTGCATAAACTCGATAGGAGCCGCTGGCTCCGGTTGTCATGGGACCAAGCGCCGCCGTGGCGGCCGCATCCGCAAAAGTCTTCCGCTGTGCTTTCATCTGGACGGATACCCATTCGGGCAACCTGGATTTCTGGTCGGCGTCGAACAGCGATTCAGTCTTCATTCTGGAAGAAGCGACTATCCCGCTGACCCGGCTGTTGTAGTCCATGCCGGAGATGGCGACCTGCTTCTGATCGACACTAAGGTCTTCGCGATCCACCACCGCTTCTGATTCCTGCTTCAACTGAGCCAGGGCCGCGGTCTCCCCGATCCCGATTTCCCTGAGGATGGTTTTCTGTTCTGCGGAAAGTCCGAAATCTTCAGCGAGCAAATCCACCACGGCATCATTGGTAAACAGGAAGGATGCCACCGGTTTGTCATCCAGCCAGGCTGACTGGGCTGTTGCGCCGCTGCCGTGCGGGAGCGGCAGGATTATCATAAGTGCCAGTAATGTCAGGACGCACGGCATGATGACCCCGCGTACGGCAAACCACATCCGTTTCCGCGGGTGTCCTGATACGTTTTTCTTTTTCTGGAAGATAATCATTGAGGTAAATATATATCTGTCTATCTATCTCTCTGCTCCGGCTGTTTACCCGCTGCCGGCGTTTAAGTAACCACTGCTATCGGCAGCAGCGGTATTTACTGAAGGAACAGGCAAACGAAGGAAGGGCGGTCCGAAGGCTATGATAGGATCGACAAAAAGGTTGCTCAGGGATTCAAATTGCCATGGTGAGGGAGAATTTCTCCTCTGGCGGCGGCTTCAATATCGACTAGGAAAAACACTATGCAGAATCTGGATAAATGAAGAAGTCATTCATATGTGACATTTCAGAGGGCGCTTTAGTCGACGACGTCTTCTTCCTTGGAGATATCAGCAGGCGCGTTACGCGCACGGGTCATCCTTATCTGACCCTTGGGCTGAATGACAGGAGCGGCGTCATCGGCGGCCGTGTATGGCAGGATGCGGACGTTCTTGTTCACAGCCTAACTGCGGAGTCGTTCGTGCGGGTGCGCGGCAAGGCAGAGAGTTACAGGAACAGGCTATATATCAAAGTCGACGGGGTGGAAGCCGTAGACATCTCCCTGATCGACCAGCAACACTTTTTGCCAGGCACCTATCGCGATATGGAAGAACTGACTGGATATATAAGATACTTTTTGACCGAGGTTTTCGACGTCGATTATTCACGTTTGCTAGAATCGTTTTTCAGCGATGAGATCTTCATGGAGAGGTTCTGCCGGGCGCCCGGAGACGAGCGTTCACATCACGCCTATCTGGGGGGGCTCCTCGAACACACGGTCTCCGTAGCCACCCTATGCCAGCACGTCGCGGTACAACATCCACGTCTGAACAGTGACCTGTTATTGACAGCCGCCCTGCTGCACGACATTGGCAAGGTGGATGAGTTCAATTATCGGGGGCGTATCACCCTCAGCCGCGAAGGAGAGCTGCTTGGCCATGTACTCCTCGGTCAGAAGATGATCGAGCAGAGGATAATGCGGCTGGGTGGGTTCCCGCCGGAGAAAGAGCTGCAGCTGATTCACGCCCTCGTCAGTCACCACGGAGAGCTGGAGTGGGGCGCTCCAAAAAGGCCACAGAGCGCTGAAGCGCTCGCGTTGCACCACCTGGATAATCTCGACGCCAGGGTGAAGGGCTTTTACGAGGTCGTCGACGGTAGTGGAGAAGTCCCCTGGGGAGAATTACAAAACCTGTTTCGCCGGCCGCTGACCGAACCCAGGGCAGCCGACCGCTAGTCTGCTTCCTTCAGGGACCGGTTGATCTGGTCGCCGGTTTCCTCGTCGATATCGACACCGGGCTCTGTGGCCTTGATCGGTTCCCCCGTTTCGGGAGTGACGAAGGTTTCACCGCTGACCATGGCATCGAAAGCTTTTGCCTTGAGCCGCGCTCGCGTCTCGTCTATCCGCTTCTTCATTTCATCGCGGTCCAGTCTCGTGGGTTCGGGTTTGGCCGGCGGCTCGGGAGTGCTGACGGCCTCATCTCCTGAATCGCCCATTGTAGGCTCTCCCTCGGCCGGTGTGCTCAGCGCCGCGAATCCTCCCTCATCAGAAGCAGCTTCATCCGCCCCGGTTTCATCAGGCATTACCCTTGCCGATTTGGGAGCCTCACGCGGTATAGTCGTATCTTCGTCGGCGGCGACATCCTCAGGCTGTTCTTCCTCTATCGATATTTCCTCGACAACAGTCTCAGCGGTTTCGCCGGGAACGAAATCTTCAAGTGTTTCTGTAACTTCGACGGCTTCAGCGGAGCCCTCTTGTGTCGTGTCTGATATGACATCTTCCTCAACGGTCGGCGGGGCTGCTGTTTCTGTGGTTTTGGCATACTCATCAACCGGGGCGGCGACGGCCGGCTCGCCGATGACGGCTTCCGGGGTATCTGCACCCTTTTCATCCGCAGCCGTTTTGGTAAACGGCTTTTCCAGGCTGGCCTCAACCTGGCGTTTGCTCTCCTCTATTCTCGCCTCGAGGTCAATCGATGTGGTTGCGGATCCGGTAGCCGCACCCGCAGCCGGTTCATGTGCCGCCGGCAGCTGGGCCTGTCCACCACCCATAAGCCTGCGTCTGACATCTTTTCGTGACAATAAAAACGCCAACCCGGCGCCGATAGCTCCGCCAAGCAGTAAACGTGAAAACTTTGCCATTGGATCATACCTCCAGCATCAATAGTGAGGACAACATCATATTACCAGTGTCGGTCAAATCAAAGGATATCAGGAAAAAGTGTTCCCCCCGTATTCCTCATGAGTCCTTTTCCAGCCCCTCGCCCATGAACTTTCTCAACTCTTCTAATCTCCCTGACAGCTCCTTCTCAAACCCCCTGTCGCCGGGTTTGTAATAACGCTCCGGCTTCTTGCCGGGCGGGAAGTAATCCTGCGGCACGACACCACCCGGAAAGCTGTGAGGGTATTTGTAACCCGCACCGTGTCCAAGGTCTTTCGCGCCGGCATAGCTGGAATCCCTGAGGTGTTTTGGCGGCCGCTTTGTACCCTCACGCTCGACGTCTTTAATCGCCGCGCCGATCGCTTCACAGGAGGCGTTGCTTTTAGGCGCCAGTGCCAGATAGGTGACCCCCTGGGCCAGGTTCAGCTGGCATTCCGGCAAACCGACGAATTCAACCGCACGCGAAACAGCCGTCGCGACAACAAGCGCCTGGGGGTCTGCGTTTCCAATATCCTCCGATGCAAAGATGATCATGCGGCGCACGATGAACTTCGGGTCCTCCCCACCGGCAAGCATGACTGCCAGCCAGTATATGGCGGCATCGGGATCGCTGCCTCTCATGCTTTTGATGAATGCGGAGACGGCATCGTAATGAAGGTCGCCGCCCTTCTGGTAGAAGACCGGCTTGCGGCGGATCGCCTCGCTCAGGATCTCTTCCGGTATCTCGTCTTTTTGATCTGGAGGAACAAGTCCCGCCACGGTCTCCAGGATGATCAATGCCGCTCTTGCGTCCCCGCCGCTGGCGCGCGCGATTGCATCAATACCCTGTTTGCCCAGGACAAGCTGACGATCTCCCAGGCCCCGTTCAGTGTCACCCAGGGCCTTGCTCAATACCAGCTCAAGATCGGCTGTTGTCAGCGGCTTGAATTCGTAAAGTTCGCATCGGGATATGAGCGGCCCGATAACTTCAAAATAAGGGTTCTCGGTTGTCGCCCCCACGAGTGTCACCACGCCGCTTTCCACAACAGGGAGCAGAGCGTCCTGCTGTCCCTTGCTGAAGCGGTGGATCTCATCGACGAAAAGGATCGTGTGGCGGCCGTGCATTTCGAGTTCGCCTTCAGCTTCGGCGAAGACCCGGCGCAGGTCGGCCACGCCTGAGTTCACCGCGCTCACCTGGCGGAAATTTGATTTCGTGGTTTGGGCGATAATTCGGGCCAGGCTGGTCTTGCCGACACCGGGAGGACCAAAAAAGATCATGGACGGTACGCGGTCCGACTGTATCGCTTCGCGCAACACGCCGCCCGGCGCCAGTATGTCGGCCTGGCCTGCGAACTCCTCAAGCGTGACTGGCCGCATGCGATGGGCCAGGGGCGCGTCCCGCGGCGTTTCCCCTCTATGCAGTCCAAACAGGTTCGGATCACTCATGACTGGATTTTATCACGGTAACAGGTGCAGCCGGCCGCGGAACAAGAATCTGCTGCCCGGCCGCAAAAGCCCAGTTTGACACCGCTTGAGCTACTGTCTAATCTTTTATCAGCTTCACAAGCATGTTTCTCACTTATAAATCAGCTCACAGACCATTCTTCCTGATCCCTAGGAGGCTCATTGAAAGCAGTAATACTCGTTGGCGGGCAGGGCACGCGTTTGCGCCCCCTGACGCTCGGCACTCCAAAGCCGATGGTTCCCGTGGCCAACAAACCATTCGTCTCCTATGTCATGGAGCATCTCAGAAACCATGATATCGGTGAGGTGATTTTTTCCATGGGCTACCTGCCGGACGGCATCAAGGCATACTTTGGCGACGGCAGCGAGTTCGGCCTGAAGGTGACCTATGTCGTCGAGGACCGGCCCCTGGGCACCGCGGGCGCCGTCAAGAATGTTGAGGAGCATGTGCGTGACGGTGACTTCCTCGTGTTGAACGGCGATATCCTCACGGATCTCGACATCACCAGCCTGATTGAATTCCACAAGGAAAAAAACGCTGTCGGTACCATAGCCCTGACCCCGGTTGACGATCCCACAGCTTATGGCCTGGTAAGGACCGGCGGTGAGGGCGATGTACTCGGTTTTCTGGAGAAGCCCAGCTGGGACCAGATCGACACAAATCTCATCAATGCCGGAACTTATGTCTTAAAGAGCGAGGTCCTCGACCTGATCCCCGAGGGGACCGAGTATTCCTTTGAGCGCGGCGTCTTCCCAAGGCTTGTCGGCAAGGGGCTTTTTGGTTTTCGCAGTGATTCCTACTGGATGGACATCGGTACGCCGGAAAAGTACCTGCAGGCTCACTACGATATCCTCGAGAAGAACGTGGAGACGAGCATATCCGCCTGTCTTGACGAGGACTTCGTATGTGTTCAGGGAAAGATAGATCTGGAGACGGGAGCGAAACTTGTACCCCCGGTCATTATCGGAGAGGGGTCAAGGATCATGGCGGGTGCCCGGATCGGCCGGATGGCCATAATCGGCGCCGGTTGCACTGTCGAGTCGGGCAGCGTCATTGAGGAATCCATTCTGCAGGATGGCTGCACGATCAAGGAGAATGTCACCGTGCGTCGCAGTATCGTAGGCAAGGGGGCGTCGCTGGGTCGTGGCACCGTTGTATCAGGAGGAGCAATTATAGGCGAGGGTGCTGTGATCGAAGGCGACAATATGCTCACGAATCACATCAGGGTCTATCCCGGGACCGTCGTCAAGGAAGGCTCGATCAAGTTCTGACCAGCTCAAGCGCTGTGTTCGCCGCTTCCGCTACCGTGATTTCTCTCAGTTCACCATCTTCATAAATCCTGAAACTGGAATCGTCACTGGCAAGCTCCTGCAGCCTGGCTGTCGATCCGGTCAGACCTGTTCTTCCGATCACCCGGGCCGCCAGACCCCTTACCGCGGGATTTTCGCTATCAAGACTCTCCCTGAGGACCGTCTCCGAGCCGGGTATGTCTTCTATACCGGCGTCCGCCATGCGTCCCATGGCCCAGAGCACGCCTTTCCGGAAAACGTTCTCTTCATCCTCGCCATGCAGGGATACGATTATCGGCGGGATGTCGGTAAAGGCGAGGGGGCGTGCGCAAACGATTTCCCCCAGGAGTTCCGGCGCGCTCCAGCCCATGCCGCCCGACTCTTCCCGGGCGGACCAGATCAGGCGTCTGACTACGTTCCTTAAAAGTTCTGGTTTATCGGGGTCTGAGGCTTTGGCGGCGGCGCCCATTGCCTCGATGGCGCGCCAGCAGAGGAGTTCTTCCTTGTTATATGCCAGGGAAACAAGCACCCCGAACGTTCTCTTGCTGCCCGCGGCAAGCCTAGCAACCCGATCATAGTCGGCTTCCTGCAGAGCTTCTCTGATCTCTTTTTTCAGGGAGGTCACGCGTTTTCCCGGCACGATTTGAATTAATCGAATCCGCGCGTCTTAACATAATGCCGCGCATGAGATTACAGGGAAGTTTACCCGAAACGAGGCAGCCGAAACTCAGTAAATCCGAACCGGAGCCGGTGAGGGTTTATCGGCCGATGCCCTCGTAGGTGAACCCGGCCGCCCTGATCTCATCAGGGTCGAGGAAGTTGCGGCCATCGATGATGAGCGGGTAGCGCATCCTCTCCTTTATCTCTTTGAGAGGCAGGTGCGAGAATTCCTCCCACTCCGTCACCAGCACGACGGCGTCGCTGTCTTTCACGGCCGAAAGGACGTCGTCACAAAGAAGGATGCCCCTGACCGCCTTGGCGGCATAAGGTATGGCAACCGGGTCATAGGCCTTGACGAGGGCGCCATCTCCCAGCAACCTTGAGGCCAGCACGATGGACGAGGCCTCCCTGAGGTCGCTCGTATCCGGTTTGAAGGACAGGCCCAGCAGGGCGATGGTTTTGTCGGTGAGAGTTCCCAGGTGCTTCTGAAGCTTATTGACGACCCGGCGTTTCTGCAGTTCGTTGACTTCGATTACCGCGGTGAGCAGCTGGAAGTGATAGCCGGAGTTGCCGGCGATCTGTTTGAGCGCCGTCACGTCCTTGGGGAAGCACGAACCGCCGAAACCGATGCCCGCGTTCAGGAAGCTCCGGCCGATACGCTTGTCATAGCCCATACCGTCCGCGACTACGGATACATCGGCCCCGACTTCCTCGCAAACATTTGCAATCTCGTTGATGAAAGATATCTTCGTTGCCAGGAAAGCGTTGGAGGCGTACTTGATCATCTCCGCTGTTGGGATGTTTGTCTCCATGACCGGCGCGTCGAGGCTCTTGTATAACGAAGCCACAAGTTTGCCGGCCTCCGGGTTCCTCGATCCGATAACGATACGGTCTGGATGAAGGAAGTCGCTGATCGCAGTGCCTTCCCGTAAAAATTCCGGGTTGGAGACATAGTCGATAAAACCCACCTCCTGCCGGGCAAGCTCCGCGCTGATCTTGTTTCCGGTGCCGACCGGGACAGTGCTCTTCATGACCAGGACATGATGTTCGCTGGTCAGTCCCGGCAGCGCTGACATGACCTGGAAGACGCGGCTCAAGTCGGCGTCGCCGGTAAAGGTCGGCGGTGTGTCGACGGCGATGAACACCAGTTCACACTTATCAAATATATCCTCGAGAGAGGTTGTGAAGGTCATGCGATCGTGGTTCTTCTCTATGAGCTCAGGCAGTCCGGGTTCGTAGATTGGAATCTGTCCAGCTCTCAGGGCCGCGATCTTTTCGGCGTCGATGTCCATGCAGACCACTTTGTTGCCCAGTTCGGCCAGGCACGTGCCGGTGACCAGGCCCACATAACCTATTCCTATTACTCCAACTGACTCCATTGCGGCCATCAGGGTCTATCCTGCCTTTCTGAGGTTCGGGAAAAGCTCACAGGGTCTGCGAGCATCGGGATCTTGAATTATTCAACGGGCTTGAAGGAAACAGCCAGCTGCACCATCGTATCTTCGCTGAGGGAATTCTGCAGCGTGTTGGTGATCCAGCAGACGACATCTCCGTCCTGCCAGGATATATTTCTGATGTTGCTCTCTGCATAATAGAAACGATATATCTTTCCGTTGATGTCCCGTTCGGTGCTGGGCTGCTGCAATAGCGGGGCCTGGGTAAAAGTTGTTTCCATTATTCCCCACGCCTGTCCGGCTTCATTCTCTCCTACTACTTTCAGAGCCGGTTTTGGGCCTTCATCGGTATCAATCTCATAAACGTGAAAATCACGGTAGTCGAACTCCGCGGGGAAGTTCGCTGGTTTCTGCACCTGGAAGGGTAGCTGGAGCCTGGCCGCCTGCCAGCTCAAATGGCCGGTTTCCGAGTCCTGCTCGAACGTCAGGGCTGTTTTTATCTCCGGCTTTTTTTCTGTCAGTTGACCGTCGAAGCTGCTTCCCACTACGACTACAAGCTGTGATTTTGTGATCATGTCCGCGGGTAACAGCGATACCGTTGCCGGATTCAGGAGAGACGCGAGGTCTTCCGCTGCCTGCTGGTTGCCTTCGGTGAAAAAGACCTGATTCTCCGCAAAGCTCGAATAGTTACCGCCAACGACTGTTTTGGAACAGCCTTTCTGCTGCAGCAGCTGTGAGGCCAGCGTCGCGGCCCCTGTGGTATCGCTGCCGTTATAGACCTCGATGCTCATCTGCCTGGTCCTGTCAGATGGAACCTGTGGCGCTGCGGCGCCTGGAACCGACGGCTCCGGCTTGATGAATGCAGGTGTCTGGAACTGCTCGATCACGCTTGTCAGATCCGTTTTCGACAGGGCCAGATAGCCGCTTCCGGCCATTTCATCCACTGGCACCTGTGCCTGGTGAATGCGGTCTCTGCCCACCGTGATCACAAACTTGGTCAGTGACAGGACATCACTGCGTCCGATGTCGGAGGTGGTATTGCTGGCGAAAACGTCAGCAAGTTCGGGAATCCTGGCAAGGTTGCCCCACTTCAGCGACTGGGACTTGACGTCCCTGATGAAATATTGCTGGCGCGCGATGCGCATGAAGTCTGAATCCGTATGGCGGTAGCGCACATAAGCCAGGGCGTCCTTACCATTGAGTTTCTGGTACCCGGGATAGATATCGATCGGCTCGTATTCCTCGCCGTAGAACGCGTCGCTGTTATCATTGAAATAACGCTGGTCGACATCGACGTAGACTCCACCCATTGCATCCACAGCTTTTTCAAAGCCGCTGTAATTGATGAGCACAAAATGATGTATGGGCAGACCGGTCAGTTCGCGGACGGTATCAATCGCGAGGGGGGTGCCGCCTGTAGCGTAGGCGGCATTTATCTTTTCCGGTCCCAGGCCGGGAATATTGACCACAAGATCCCTGGGAATGGATAAAATCGACATGCATTCGCCGTTGGGATTGACGCGGACGAGTATGATCGAGTCGGAGCGTTTGGAGTTGCCGTCAGGATCCTCGTCGGTACCCATGACAAGGATGTTCCTGGGTTCGTCCGGCAGTGCGATATCCAGCTGCTGCTTTGCTTCGTAGATGACCTCAGTATCAACGCCGATCTTGCCCAGCGTATGGTATACGAAGATGAAACCGGCCAGCCCGACGGTCAGGGCGATGGCGAGAAGAGAAATCAGCGTCCACTTTAAGATTCTCTTCCACAGAACCGGTTTTTTGTAGTGCCTCCCGCGTGTTGGAAATCCCAAACCCATTGCCTTTAATTGAAAACAGTCTTACATAACCGGCCTCTCGAGGAGGCGAAAAACCGTGGTCAATTATAGCGCACCATCTTCATACCTAGCAAGAACCCTGTTTTTCCAGCACTTTTTCATAGACCCGCTCATAACCGTCAGTGCATCTGCTGACGCTGAATTTATCCTGCACATGCTGGCGGCATGCCTTCGCGTCGATTTCGCCGATCCTGTCCAGAGCGGCCACCATTTCATCGACGTTCTTTACCATGAAGCCGGTAACGCCATCCACCACCACTTCAGGAGCGGCGCCCTCGGGAAACGAGATGACCGGTGTCCCGGTAGCCATAGCCTCGATCATGACCAGTCCGAATGGCTCCGGCCACTGTATCGGGAAGAGGAAGGCCTTTGCCTTAGAGAACAGGTTCCATTTCTCCGTCAGGCTCACTTCCCCTACAAAGCTGATCTGCTCACCATCGATATGGGGTCTGATGACCGTTTCGTAATAATCGCGTGACTGGTGCTGGATAGCGCCGGCGATAACCAGTTTCTGGCCGGTGCGCTTTGCGACTTCTATGGCCGTATGAAAGCCCTTGTCGGCGCACAGGCGGCCGAAAGCCAGCAGGTAGTCCCCCTTGTCCTCCTTTTCGACAAACGGCCAGCTGCTGATGTCGATCGGGTTATAGACTGTGCCCGCGTATTGGATGTTCGGGCAGCAACTTCGCTGATACTCGCTTATAGCCACATAATGCGCCGAGTTGCCGAATTGCCTGTAGTAACTGCAGACGTCTTCTGAAAAGGGGCCATGCAGGGTGTGAACCACAGGTGTCTTGATGAGCGTTGCGAAAGGCACGGCGGTAAAACCGCTATGGTCATGAATGATGTCAAACTCGTCGGCCCTCAGCAGGCAGTCGGCGGTTTGCCGAACGTCATACAGGGTTTCACCGATACGGTCAGGCAGCTGCTCAGGGAAAATCGATACGAGCCCGGCCTTTGTTTCGGAGTCGCCTGAGGCAAACAGGGTGACATCATGGCCACGCTCGACCAGCTCGTTGGTTAAGTAATAAACAACCCATTCGATACCGCCGTAACCGGCCGGAGGTATTTTGATCCATGGCGGCGCCAGCATCGCGATTTTCATTGAACCTCACCTGTGACGATTGATTTATGCGTTGAAAACTTCAGAATGTTTATTACCCGATGAGCGTCTTTTTACTCTATTGTCCCGCGAAGGCCGCGGAAATGCTGTCAACCAGAAACTGGACGGTCTCAGACGGTGTCTCGGTCGTCGACAGCCCGGCCGCCTGTTTATGGCCGCCGCCGTTCCTGGCGCGCGCTATCCGCTGGACATCGACCTTGTCCGTGGAAGAACGCAGGCTGACCCTGTACTCGACTTCATCCTGCGGCTCTGAACCGTCTTCTGCCGTCCGGGGACGTTCATAAATGAGCGCGCCTACCTGTACTCCTTCAATTGCCCTCAGGCTGTCTACCAGGCCTTCGGTTAGTTGTCCGTCGGCGCCCGCGCCCGCGAAGTCAGCTTTTTCAAGTACCCCGATCGCCAGTCTGCCGTCACAGGCCATTGTAAGGTTGTTGAACATCCTGCAGAGAAGCCGGCTTTTAGCCAGCGGCATGGTCTCATAGATATTACGGAATATGAGTGTATGGTCGACGCCGCTGCTTATAAGATCCGCCGCGACCCTCAGGGTGGTGGGTGTCGTCGAGGAATACTGGAAGCGGCCGCTGTCGACGAGGATACCCGAATAGAGCGCCTGCGCCATTTCCACATCTATTTCTAATCCCATGCGCCCGAGGATGAAAAAAATGATCTCCGCCGTGGAGCTGGCGCTACCGATGACCAGGTTGACTGTGCCGAAACGTGAATTGTCGCCATGATGGTCGATGTTGATGATCCTGGGAGCTTTTTCCACCAGCTCTTCATTGCCGATTCGATCCGCGTTGCCACAATCGACGGCTATTAGTGTTCTTTCAGCAGCATCCTCGGGTGGTTTGCCCAGTCTGACCTCGGAGAGAGCTTCGAGAAAATGGTATTCGGGCGCCACGCTTCCTGCTCCCGAGAGGTACATGATACTGTCGGCGCCGTTATGGCTGAGTGCTCTATGCATAGCGATCATACTTCCCAGGGCATCGGCATCGGGATTGACGTGGGCGGTTACCAGGACTTTTTTTTCGCGTGCCAGCGCATCAGCGACTTCGTCGAATATCGCTTCTGTTGAGATAGGATCCATTGCGCCGCATCACCCTTTTTTCGGACCTGGACGGACGTCATGCATCCTATTGGATGGAGAGTTTGGAGGCAAGCACCCGGGAGAAAAAAGGCTAATACTGTTCAGGCTGTTTTTCGCGCAACCAGTAAGCACCGGCGCCGGCCATTGCGGCCAGGATTATCAGAATAAACAGCATCTTTTTCATGTCGCCTCCAAAAGCTTGAAAAGGGGTCTGCAATAACGTAAAGAGGTTATGCCCGCAGATTGCATGAATCAAGCCTCACTGGTTTCACGGGCAATGATATCGCTCCTTTCCCGCTGCACGATGAAGCGGATCGCCAGCAATAGCAGCAGGTAGAAAACAAATCCTGGAATGGCCGTGAACTCATCTTTTTCAAAGAGGAACATCTGGCCTACGAATATCTGTATCAGTACCGATCGCTCGAACATTCGAAAGGCCGCAAGCCTGGAGCGGCGCAGGAGCAGCACGCCCAGGGTGATGAATACAGCGGAGAAAGTGTCTGAAGCCAGTATGGCCCAGTCAGTGAATCCGAAAGCATCCAGTTGCGAAAGAATGATTCCGGAGTCGAGCATCAAAGTAACAAAAATCACAATAGAACCAATGAACTGCAGCAGAAAAAAAAGAATGATAGCGGCCGTGAACCATCCCTTTCTGGATATCTGCTGATATTTCGCGATGAGCCTGTTTCTCAGGCCCACATAGATGCCCTTCCTGCCAGCCTCATCTGCATGCAGCCCATGTATGATCCTCGTAAGCTCCACAACCAGGGGATCGCCGGCATCACTCTTGCCCAGCCCGTAAAGGATGAGCTTTTTTTCCTCCTCAGTATATTTACCGATTGGGAGTTCCCGCATTTCATTGATCGAATTGACGAGGTACTCGGTCTCCGAGTAATGGGCGCTGGTCAGTACCCAGCGTGCTGTCATGTACAGGACGATAAAGACCGTATACATGATGGCAACCGAGGGTTGAAAGAAATAATCATTGTCCTGGGTGACGAACTTCCCCACCTCGTCCATGAACAGACCGAAACCGACGCCGCCCACGAGCGTGCCTATCGCTTCCAGCATGCTGCCCAGGAAAGTGAATAAAATGATAATACCAACACCCATGAGCAGGCCCCCCCACAGTACGTGGGCTACATGAAGGCTGCTGCCGCCCATCTGGGGATACCCGGTGATCTTGAGAAACAGCCTCACGGAAAGAATCGTCACGATCGCCGCCAGCAGCCAGAGCTGCAGGCGGTCCATGCCGCGGATGTTGCGTATTAACGGGTTTTTTAGTTTTCCGGTCTTCACTTTGCTGGCAACCGGGCTTTCTTTCGTTGAGTTTTTCCTAAGACAGCAAATGAATTTCCGCAGGACAGGAAAGCAAACCGGCCTTGCTCAGGCGGTGCCCCGTTTCTGTTCCTGAGGCCGATCCGCCCTGCCTGCATGGGGATAATACCCGGTCATATGCCTGAGTATGACATCAGGGCTTCAGCAAACCCTCTAGTTTCTGCTGCATTGTGTTCCGGTCAATCAGTGTTTCCGTCTTCTCCACGGTTACACCATTCGCATCAATGTAAAGTATGGCGGGAAGTTGAGCGAGCCCCTGCCGGTCGTATTCGCAGTTGCCATCCGGCGTGTTCAAGTCGAACCTGATGAATTCTATACTATCCCCGTATTGTTCCTGTAGCTCATTCACGATGGGCTTCTGCTGCTGGCAGTATGGTCAGGTATCCCGGAAAAAATAGATGAGTTGAGGCTTGCCGGATGGCCTGGGTATCAGGCTTGGCGCCATCTTCTCGCAAACGAATGCGGCACTCGACGTTGTTGCGGGCCCGGCAGAACCTGTCGTGGTTCCAGTGTTATCCGAGCCCCCGCACGCGCTCAACAGCAAAAGGGCGCCAAACACAAACGCGGAGATTATCCACGTTTTTCTCATTGTAACCTCCCGACTAATAATATTCCGTCTATTAATGCTTATCTTATTGCGCAATCAAACAACTGGTCAATTTTTTTCAGAGCCGGCTTGTTGTGGAGGCAATAATCCTTGTCCGTCATGAAAGCGATCATTTAAGTAGGCGCCCCTCAGTGGACACTATGGAATTTAATCTAACGCACAAGGAAAAAAATTTTATTCGGACAATAGCCGCTTGCAAGCTATGGCGGTCTGCATAAATAAAGACAATTTGATTAAAATCACCATCTGCCGAAACTGTACATGAATAATCCAACTTTTGGAGGCTAATTCATCATGGTCATGGCTGCAAAGATTTTCAGAAAATCGGTCCTTTATGGTCTGGTCGGAGCCTTTCTAGGCGTCGTGTACGCATTCACGGCAGTTTTCATACTCAATCCTCTGATCGGTGTCAGGCTGGAAAAGATCCATCTGATTCTGGCTCCAGTCATGTTAGGCACACTCGCCCTGCTGATCGGCAGGCATGCCGAACTTCTGGAAGATGCCAAGAAGCGTTTCACCGCGCTAACCCAAAAGGCCATTATTGATAAAAACTGGCAAGTGGTTTTTGAGGACGATTACATTCAAACCTGCTGGGAAACAAAAGGTTGCGACAAGACCGATTGTCCTGTTTACGGGAAAAAGCATGCTCGTTGCTGGCTGATTGCCGGAACCCACTGCCGTGGTGAGGTTCAGGGACAATTTGCCCAGAAGCTGGGCAGCTGCTCAAAATGCGTGATCTATCAGGATGCTCTGGCCCACAACCCCGTGAGTGAGATCAGTGAGAATTTCTACAGCCTTATGTGGGCGCTTCGCGAAAAAGAGGACCTGCTGGGTGACGTCAACGACAAACTGCAGGGCCAGTACGCGGAGCTTGAAGAGCATCACAGAAAAGCCAAGGAGATGGCTAACACGGATGGTCTTACAGGGCTGTGGAACCACGGGCATTTCCAGAGGTACCTCCACAGCGAAGTTGACCGGGCAAGGCGTTATGACCGCCCTCTCTCCCTGGTAATGATAGATCTCGATTTCTTCAAGCAGGTCAATGACAAATTCGGCCATCAAAAGGGTGACGCGGTGCTGAGCAGTGTAGGCCGAATACTCAAGGAAGAGTGCCGGGACGTGGATTATGTCGCCAGGTATGGTGGCGAGGAGTTCGTCGTCGTCATGCCGGAGATAACTGCCTCGAACGCTGTCATAGCAGCTAACAGATTGCGGGAAAGAATCGAAGGGCTGTATATGGAGGTCAACCTGCCGGAGCATCAGACCGGCGCGAGCTTCGGCGTCGCTGACTTCCCCGAATGCGCGACTGACAATATCAGCCTGATTGCCGCGGCTGACGGCGCCCTGCTGTTCGCCAAACGTCAGGGCCGCAACAGGGTCGCTTATTTCAGGGATCTTTCGGAAACCGAGCTCTCCGGCGATGATCTGGATAATTTAAACAGCAGGCTTGAAGGGGCCGGATTTCAGACTATCCGGGCGCTCGCCAGGGCTGTCGATGTGAGAGACAAGTACCCGGACAATGATTTGAACAATCTCGCGAATGCAGCAACCTCCATGGCCAGAGAACTCAAATTCAGCCCGGATAAGATTGAGGCCCTCATACTCGCCACCAAGCTGCATGACATCGGTAAAATCGGAATACCGAAGAATATATTGCAGAAAAAGGAACATCTGCTGCCTGAGGAGATTGAGATACTGCGTCAGCATCCCCAGATGGGAGAGCAGATGCTGCAGGAGGCCACTACGGTCAAGGATCTGATCGCGGCAGTTCTGTACCACCATGAACGCTGGGACGGAAAGGGTTATCCGGAAGGCCTTCATGGTGAGGAGATACCGCTTATGGCGCGTATTGTCGGGATTCTGGACGCCTACCGGGCGATACGCAGCGATCGTCCCTATAGCAAGGCATTGACGATGAGCGAAACAATCGCCGAGCTTCGTGCTTCGGCTGGCAGCCAGTTTGATCCCGATCTAGTCGAGCTGTTCGTCAAGCAGTTGTCTGAAGATGAAGGGCGGCATCTGAGGCAAGTGGGTTAACACTCGCCTGTCAATCTGTTCAGTTGCTCGTTTATAGATTATGGCCGTCAATTCTGACGGCCATTTTTTAATGCTGTTCGTCCTGTGTATGAAATGGTGCCCCGAGTAGGATTCGAACCTACGACCTACCGCTTAGGAGGCGGTCGCTCTAATCCCCTGAGCTATCGGGGCGGAAAAAAAGTCATTCTGAGGGCGCAGCCGGAAGAATCTCCGGGAAATCATGCACAAACTAATTATTCAATTCAGCGAAGAACCCGGAATGACATTCGAGATTGTAGCAGATCGTTTGTTACTGACCCTCCATCGCGCAAAGCAGAATTTCTTCCACGAGTTCATTAAAGCCGATGCCGGTTGCCTGTGCCGCCATGGGCAAAAGACTGGTTTCGGTGAAGCCAGGTATGGTATTTATCTCCAGCACCTGCAGGCCGTCGCTTTCATCCATCAGGATATCGACCCGTCCGAAGCCCGAGCAGCCCAGTGATTCGAATACCTTGAGCGAAAGGCTCTCGATGTCGGCAGCAACCTCCGGGGATAACTCGGCTGGCACGATATAGTCTGCCTTGCCCAGTGTATAACGCGATTCGAAATCAAAAAAATCGGTCTTGGGCCTGACTTCGACGATCGGCAGCGCACGGGGTTCCCTGCCGAGTATGCTGACGGCAAGCTCCTTTCCCTTTATGTACTTCTCCAGCAGCACCTTGTTGTCAAAACTGAATGCGGATATCAAGGCAGCCGGCAGCTCGCTCTCCTCGTGAGCGAAGCGGATGCCCAGCGCCGAACCCTGGGCGGCCGGCTTTACCACAATCGGGTAGCCGAGCTCTTCGCCGATGATGGGCAGCGTGTCAGTAGCTCCCAGCTCCTGGAAGGCGTCGCGGTTGAATGCATAAAAGCGTGGCGTGGGGATGCCGTCCGCCACCAGAATATGTTTGGTCAGCACCTTGTCCATGCAGCGGATCGATGGCAGCACGTTCGAACCCGTATACGGGATGCCGAGTATGTCCAGCAGCTCCTGGACAGTGCCATCCTCGCCGCTGCGGCCGTGCATTGCGATAAACGCCGCGTCGGGCTTTATCTCCTTAAGTCTTTTTACCATGCGGACATCGACGTCGATTACGTCAACGGAATAGCCCAGCGCCTTGAGCGCCTTCTCGACGCGGGCGCCGGACTTGAGCGATATTTCGCGTTCCAGCGACCGCCCGCCCTTGAGGACTGCTATTTTCTTTTTGCTCATTGTCTATCCCCCATCACGTCGAATGTTGGACAAAAGCCGCGGCGTGTCCGCGGCCATTATTCTCCCTGCAGAGCCCTGTACAGCACCATCTGCTCTCTGATGACCTTGGCAAGGCGTTTGATACCCTCTTCGATCTTATCCTCCGGTACACCGCAGAACGCCAGCCGCATGTGATTGGCGCCGCTGCCATCAACCCAGCCGCCGGCGCCCGGGACGAATGCGACTTTTTCCTCCTCGACGGCCAGCGCCAGGAGGTCTGTCGTATTGATGTAATCCGGCAGGGTAACCCAGATATAAAAGCCGCCCTGCGGATGCGTCCAGATCGCCTCTTCTGGAAAGTATTCATCCAGCGCCGTAAGCATGGCGTCGCGGCGCTTGTGGTATATGTCCCGTACGGTATCGACGTAATCCTGCCAGCGCGCCTGCTCGAAATACCTGTTGACGATTTTCTGGGCGAAAGTCGAAGGGCAGAGATCCGCCGCCTGCTTTCCAAGGTTGAACTTCGCCAGGAGAGGCGCGGGCGCCACTATCCAGCCCAGCCTGATACCCGGGGATAAGATCTTCGAAAACGTGCTTAAGTAGATCACGTTGTCGTCGTCATCCAGAGAATACAGGGTCGGCAGCGCTTCACCCTCGAAGCGCAGTTGCCCGTAAGGGTTGTCCTCCACGATGATCAGCTGGTGCTCTTTCGCCAGCGCCACCAGCTCCTGCCGCCGCTCGAAACTCAGGCAGACGCCGGCGGGATTGTGAAAATCCGGTATCACGTATATGAACTTTGGTTTTGTTCCCGCTTTGAGAAGCTTTCCCAGCACTTCCTTGAAGAGATCCATGCGGAGCCCGTCGTCGTCGAGCGGCACCTGGATGACGTCCGCCTCGAAGCTGCAAAACGATGGGATTGCTCCCGGATAGGTCGGAGCTTCGGCGATGACGGTATCGCCGGGATTCACGAGTATCCTGGTAACAAGGTCTATGCCCTGCTGCCCGCCCGTGGTCACGATGATATTTTCCCGTTCAACGAGCGTGTTTTCCTCGGCCATGACCTCGATGATGTTTTCCTTGGTCTCATCGAAACCCTCGGTCGGCCCGTACTGGAGCGCCGCCGCCGCGCCGTGCATCGCGATCTCGTGTGTTATCTTATCCAGCGTCTTTGCCGGGAAACTGCTGGTATTGGGCATGCCGCCCGCCAGCGAGATGACATCCGGCATCGCTGTCACGGCCATAAGGTCGCGCATCACCGATGAGCGCATGGCGCCGGTGCGCTTTGCATAAAATTCTTCGTATTTGTCAAAGTCGATCCTGGTCACGACCTCTGATTTTAGTCTGGCCTGTTTCTTTAAGCAAATAGCCGGGGATGGTACAATTTCGGGCGCGGAAACAATGTAACTGTCGAAGAACCTGTGGGAGGTAAGATGGAAATAGCTTGGGCGGCGGGCGTGGGCATCGGGCTTTCAGCGTTGATCGGATTTCGGGCATTCATCCCGATGGCGGTGTTTATATTGATGGCGAGGCTCGGCTGGGTAGGACTTCTGGGTGATTTTAAAGTGCAGGAAACACCCCTGGATTTTCTACAGTCGGACGCTGCCATCGTGGTTCTGTCTGTTCTGGTGGTGCTTGAAATAATCCTTACGCGAGTTTCGAGCCTGTCAAAAGCAGAGAGGACGCTGCGTCTGCCGCTTGCGACAGCCGCCGGGGCACTTGTCTTTTCAGCGGCGCTTTCCGGTCCGGTTGAAGGTCTCGGCCATTTCGCGGCTGTGCCGGCCGGAGCTTTGATGGTATTGATCGGTATCTATGTCCATGGCGGCCTTGTCACTGTCGGTGAAGGCCGCGACCCTGGCCCGGCGCTGGATTTTGGCGTGCTGGTTCTCGCTGTAGCAGTCATGCTCCTGCCGCCGGCCGGCTATGTAATTGGCATCATCACACTTTGGCTTGCCATGCGTGTGCGGCGGCTCAAAAAGATCAAATACAAGGGTTTGCGGGTGCTTGCGTAAGCCCGGGGTAAACTTGGAAACACCCACTCCGCTCCGGTTGATGTCATCCTGAGCAAAGCGAAGGACCCCGCAGGAGCAAATCACAATGAATGACATTATTGTCAAACGTGCGCACCTCTGGATCACCGGCCGCGTCCAGGGAGTATTCTTCCGGGCGTGGGTGATGGACAACGCCCGCCGCCTGGGCCTCAACGGCTGGGTGCGTAACCTCATCGACGGCCGGGTGGAAGCGGTCTTTGAGGGTTCGTGCGAGTCAGTTGATCACATGGTCAGGTTATGTCATGCCGGTCCGGACCACGCCCGCGTCGACACGGTTCTCGATGACTATAGTGAACCCGCGGAGGGAGCCGCTTCCTTCGAGATCAGGAGCACCGCCTGACCCTGCTAGTGCCCGTGGTGGTCCTTCAGATGGCTGTGCGGATGAAAATGCTCTATGCCGTCATGCCGGTGCGGATGGTCGTGGATCAGGTTGGCGGCCAGGAGCAGCTCCCGGTCGCCAAGTATCGCCGCCGTAGGGCCGTCGCCCGCCAGCTTGTGGTCTTCACCCAGCACGACAATCCTGCCGGCGATCTCCGCCGCCAGCCGCAGGTCCTGTGTGGCCGTGATAATAGTCTTTCCCGCCGCCGTCAGCTGCAGGATCAGCCGGATAAGGAAGCTCTCGGTTTTTGGATCCAGTCCCGCGGTCGGCTCGTCGAACAGCAGCACGTCCGGCCCGACGGCCAGCACTGACGCCAGCGCCACCTTCTTTTTCTCACCGCCGCTCAAATGATATGGAGGCCGTTCGCTCAGGTGTTCAAGCCCCAGAATATGCAGGGTGTCCCCGGTCCTTTTCTCAATCTCTTCGGGTGGAAGCCCCATATGAAGAGGTCCGAAGGCGATCTCGTCCCGGACGGTGGGTGAAAACAGCTGGGCGTCGGAGTTCTGAAAGACAAAACCAACACTGCGCCGGAATGACCGGGAGAAACCCTCGTCCTTGAGAGCCGCCTCGGAGAGCTCGGCGCCGAATACGCATATGTTTCCAGCGGTTGGAAAGATAAGTCCGTCGAGCATCTTCAGCAAAGTCGATTTGCCCGAACCGTTGGCTCCCAGCAAAACCACGCTTTCGCCCGACTTTATCGACAGGCTCAATCCCGCCAGCGCATCGGCGTCCTCGTACCGGTATTCCACGGTATCCACTTCATAAATCGTGTGATTGTCGCCAGGGAACTCAGCCAAGGAGACGGTCACTCCCTGTGGCGGCGATCCCGAACAGGATAATAGCTCCAAGCCACAGCCAGTCTCCCGTTGCTGTTTTGAATCGATGTATTGTCAGAGGTTCGCCGGTGTAGCCACGGCTGATCATTGCGGAGTATACATCCTCACTGAGCGTGTGGGACTTGCCCAGCAGGGTGGCCATGCTGGACGCGACGAAACGCCTGTCTTCCCTGGGGCTCGAGCTGCCGACCATGCGGCTGGTTCGCGCGGTGAACATATCCGTGGCCAGACCCAGGATGAGGAATATATATCGGTAAGTCATCGACAGGATAAGCAGAAAAATACGTGGCACCAGGAAAACCCGTAGCGCCTTGAGCAGGTCGGCCCAGTGAGTCGTAAGCGCCCATAAAACAGCCAGCGACACAGACGTTGCCACCCTGAGGATGAGCACAACTGCACCTTTCAGGCCTTGATGAGTAACTGCCAGCGTTGTACCGAACGACAATGGTCCCAGCGAAAGCTCACGGCCGAAATCCCAGATAGTAAAGAGCGGGTCACCCGGACGGAAGATATTAAAGAGACTGGGAAGCGCGATTATGCCGGCAAAGACAGGAACGAACAGCCAGACGCGCTTTATAAAAAACAGCAGTGAAATGCTCGATGCGGATGCCATCACCAGGGTCAGCCCATAGATGGCAAGTATTATGTACCAGTTACGCAGGAATGAAGTCGCAACCAGCAACCCCAGAAGCCCCGCGGTCTTGACTCGCGGGTCGGTCTCCTGCAGCAGCCCAGGGCGGCTCGCCACCCGCTCCGAGAACAGGGAGTTTCGAATCGCGTGAGACATCCCGATGACTGATTTCTGAATGGCGCTCTCACGCCGCGTATGTCCGGCAGAAAGGCACTGGCAGCCGCCATCGCCATTCCCGGTCATCCAGTCCGGTGTGGAAGACTCATCAGTCAAGCTGTTCCTTGTCTCGAGATTTTCCGGCAAGCACTCTTATGGTCATCAGTGCGACCCCGACAACCAGAAGCAGACCCAGCACTCCGGATATGAGATAGGCGGGCGTCGATTCCGCAACACCCTCCAGAGACACCGGCGTCTCTTCCGTAGAAACAACTGCTTCGAAAGCCGCGATACCTTTATCTTCTGATCCGGCGTCGCCACCTTCGGCAACAACCGCCTTCTGACTGCCAGGAAACGCATACTCGGGCAGGAATCCTTCCCAGCGCCTTGCGAACTTCTCCATGCCCTCGGGGACGTAGCCGATTTCATTGCCGATTTCTTCCGTGCCCCATTCTCCCCACGCGGTACCCGTTGCCAGAAGCCCCAGCGGCGTACATACAAGCAGCAGTACGATGCCTGTTATCAGCGGTCTCAATTTATAGCCGCCGACCGCCTGCGATTTCAGATTGGCATAATTGTCAAGCAGGCCGGGGTTCGTCTTTATCATGAAAACATATATCAGAGACGTCGTCACCGCTTCGATCGTTCCCACGACCAGCATATGCGGCACCATCATCGCCGGTATCGCTGTGGCCAGGCCATATGGAGAATAAAGGGCGGAACCGTCGCCGGCCGTGAAGAGCTCACCCTGGAGGCCGAATTCAATCGCCGTGAAGAGTGCCGCGGCGTTGAGACCCAGCCAGGCACCGGCTCCAGCGGCAAGCCAGCGTCGCGGTGAATCCGTCGCAGCTCCCCCGGAAAGGAATCTGTAGGCGTAATAACCGACGACGGGACAGATGAACCCGATATTGAAGCTGTTGGCGCCGATGGCAAGGATGCCGCCATCGCCGAAGAAGATTGCCTGGATCACCAGCGCCACCGTGATGGCGATGACCGCCGCCCATGGTCCGATGACGATCGCGATGACGACCCCGCCTACAGCATGCCCCGTCGTTCCCCCGGGCAGCGGGATGTTGAACATCATGATGACGAATGTGAAGGCCGCGGCGATCGCCACCAGAGGCGCCTGCCGGGCGCTCAGCGTTCTTTTCAGCTGGTGTCCCGCCCAGTACCAGGCGGGGACCACGAGGGCCCACATGCCGCCCGCTGTCTGCGGGCTGAGATATCCATCTGGTATATGCATCTTTCCTCTCGATCCGGTTCTCATCATGGGCCGGGAACCAAAGCCACCTGGAGCATGCGCCGCCTGCCGGCGGAAACACGGACCTTCGTGGCCCTGATGCATCGTCAGGCGGTTGTCCGCCCGAATGAAAACCGGTTGTTACCTGGTCAGGAAGACCTTGTGCTCAAGGAGCTTCAACTCCTTGAGCTTTGCTTCCACGATCTTCTGCTGTCCCAGAAGGTCTGTCAGCACAAGACGCTCGCCGTCCGGTGTGATAGTTGCGACGTCTTCCATGACAAGCTCCTCCCGATCTTCATCGAGAAAGTAAACAGTAAGCTCGCACATCAGGGTTTCACCTCCCCGCCAATATTAAATAGTGCCTTTACCTTCTCCAGCGCCTCATCCATAAGGTGCGGGAGAGGCTGGCGGCTTACACCCACAAAACTCATGTGATGCTGGTTTAAAGGCAGCAGGATTTTCTCCGCCCGGCTGGAGGCGATGGCTTCGGCCATGCCTGGAGTCAACTCTCCCATATAGGAATTGGGGATCACGACCGCGATAGGCGCCAGTACCATGTCCGCCTGTCCGATCGATACACGTATGGCGTTCTCCCCCGTTGCGCCCCTGCTGGCACGGGCCTTCATCATGTTGGCAGTGGCGGCGGAGTTGGTCCCGAAGACGAGAATCTCGATATCTCCGGGAAGTTCCCGTCGCAGCTGGCTCACGATCTGATGACCAATGCTGCCGCCCATACCGTCGATTACCGCTATAACCGGTTTTTTCTCCATAACACCTTCCTTTTAGAACACAAAAACCTCGAAGCGGGAGCCAGACATAGCTCTCCCAGACCTTCGAGGTCGGGTAAATAATAAATTCAGTTTCAGAGCTCCGGCTCTCTTGCGGGAGGCTTCAGCCTCCTGATAAAAACATAGACCACCGGATGCTTATAGTCAAATATTCGAATCATGGAAAACCACGTCTGATACCGTCGCAACACCGTCTGGAATATCAGATTAAAGATTTCCCCCTGGAATCCGATATGTCTTCTTGCCCGCTGGGGGGCGGGGCATTCCATTCATAAGCATTAACACGGGGTTGGGGAGTGGTGGGTTTGGTTCCGGGTTTGTCGGGTTTTGATCCTTCAGAAAGAAGCCAGAGGCGAAGGGTACGCTGGCTGATATACGTCATCGCCGCCTCCGGCGTTGTCATCAACCTGGTCTATTTTGCCATCGAGCTGTTTGGTCAGCCATATGACAATTTTTCGATTAACCTGAACGCTCACCTGACTATCCTCAGCCTGATAATTATCTTTCCCCTTTTTGCAATCCTCGCCGACCGCATGTTCACAGGTTTTCATACGAACGAAAGGTCCAGACACCTCGAACTCGAGGTGGCAGCGCGTACGAAGCAGCTCGAAGACCTGAAGAGCTTCAGTGACAACATCATGTCCAGTGTCAACGACATCATCTTTGTCATCGGCTCAGACGGGCGATTTCAGTTCGTCAGCGGGAACAGCCTGAAAATTCTCGGACGCGAACCCGAATCTCTTCTGGGACGCCAGTTTATCGATCTTGTGGCGCCCGGCGGAGTAGCCGTCGCCGTCAACAATTTTGAGAGGATCATGTGGAACGAAGAAGTTCCTTCATATGAACTGGAAGTCAGAGACGTCCATGGCAGTGGAAAATGGCTGGATATATCAAGCACGGGGTACCTTGAAAACGACGAGGTCGTCGCCCAGGTCGGAGTAGCCAGGGACGTCACGTCTCGCAAAAAGCTTGAAGACAATGTCCTTGAGAGGAATCGTGAGCTGGCCGCGCTGAACGCAGTGGCGGCATCTGTAGGTCAGTCACTGGATCTGGACCAGGTCCTGCAGGCTGTGCTGGACCAGGTGGCGGGTCTGCTCTCACCGGAATGCGTCTGCGTTCACCTTTATGATCCAGAAACAGGCCAGCTGGATCTGAGGGTCGCAAAGGGTGGCGATCCCGGGATCCTCCAGCGTAACGCTCATCTCAGGCTCGGCGAGGGAATCGTCGGCGTTGCGGCTGAACAGGGTGAGCCGATGGTCATGAACATTGACAATGATTATTCAGAAGGCGGATCGTCTGGAATAAACGAAGGAGACGGCATCGCATCAGTGGCGGCCGTGCCAATGAAATGCAGGGACAGGCTGATCGGCGTCCTTGGAACCACCAGCAGCGAGCCTGACCATTTTTCTCCAGAGGACATCGAATTGCTGCGGGTCATATCCAGCCAGGTGGCCATGTCAGTCGAAAACGCCTTGCTCTTCGAGGATCTGAAGGGAAAATCCATGGAGCTTGAAGGGCAGAATGAAGAGCTGGCGCTGGCAACTGACAAGATCAGCAATCTCATAACTGCCGCGGAGAAGAAGCGGAGTTTCTCGGTCAGGTATGAAAATCACAACCTGGTCAAATGCTGGGAAGTCAAAGGCTGTTCTTCAGTCGACTGTCCTTCATACAAGTCAAGAAACCTTCGATGCTGGCAGGTCGCCGGCACGCATTGCGGCGGTGAGGTTCAGGGAGTTTTCGCCCAGAAATTCGGCCGGTGCGAGAAATGCAATGTTTACAAGATGGCCCGCAGCGACCGCCTTACGGGCCTGGGTGAGGACTTCAATAACATGATGGCGATCCTGGAGCAGAAGGCCGAGGAACAGCAGCAGCTGCAGGAGCAGCTGGTCCACTCCACCAAGCTGGCTGCCATCGGTGAGCTCGCCGCCAATATCGCCCACGAGATCAATAACCCGTTGACCGGAGTGCTCGGTTATGCCGCCCTGCTTTTACGCGAACTGGAGGAGGGTGATCCCATGGCCAGGAACCTCAAGGTCATAGAAAACGAGACCATCAGGGCGCGCGACATCGTTCGTAACCTGCTTGACTTCGCCCGTCAGGATGGACTGAAGAAGAGGAAAGCGTCGATCAGGGAAGTTATGGATGATACCCTGCCGTTGCTGAGGAAGCAGGCTGACCTTATTAACGTCGAGGTGAAAACCGAGTATGACGAAGATATACCACAGGTATATGTCGACGTAAACCAGATGAAGCAGGTATTCATCAATATTCTCAATAACGCCTTACATTCCATGCCTGACGGCGGGACGTTGAAGATAGCTATCAGGGCGGCCAAGCCTGATGGAAAACGGCCGTGGGTTGAAGTCGCATTCGCGGATACAGGTATTGGCATCGCGCCGATGAAACTGGGCCAGGTATTCGATCCGTTCTACACCAGCAAGGAAGCAGGCGAGGGCACCGGGCTGGGGTTATCTGTGTCGCAGCGCATCATCGAGGAGCATGGCGGTTCAATCGGCGTTCAGAGCGCGGTCGGGGCCGGTTCAACATTTACAGTCAAATTGCCGACAGCGATATTATCCGCCGACTTCCGGCAAGTAGCGTAATTTCCCAAGGGGGTACCAGATAATGTCTGCAGAGAAAGTGCTTATTGTTGACGATGAAGAAGTGATCAGGGATGTTTGCGCCCAGATCCTTGCCAACGAAGGTTATGAAGTAGCTACTGCTTCCAGTGGCAAAGAGGCATTACACATGGTGAGCGAGACAACTTATGACGCCGTTGTGACCGATATCATGATGCCGGACATGTCCGGCCTGGAACTGCTGGAGATTCTGAGAAGCACCAGCCTCGACGTTTGCTCGATCGTTATTACCGGACTCGGCACTTTTGACATGGCCACGCAGTCAGACCGTCTTGGCGCCCGCGAGTTCGTGGTCAAGCCTTTTACCCCGGACGAACTATGCGAAGCCGTTCGCAAGGCATTGGGCAAGCGGACTCCAATGATCGGCTGAGCCACCGCAGGTCAGTTGACCGGCCGGAACCGCAGCTTCCAGACCATCACGGCCGCCTCGAGCACTATTCTTTTTGACATTTTTGACTGACCCAGCTGGCGGTCGGCGAAAGTAATCGGGATTTCCGTTACTCGAAATCCTTTTTTTATTGCCTTATATGTCATCTCGATCTGGAACCCGTAACCGTGTGAAGAAACGCTGTCCAGGTTCAAAGTTTCGAGTACTTTTCGCCGGAAACACTTGTTGCCGCCAGTCAGGTCACGTATGGGGACATTCAGGACCCTGCTGGCGTAAATACCTCCCCAGCGGCTGATCAGCCGACGCAACAATCCCCAGTTCACTACCCCGCCTCCGGGCACATAACGTGACCCCAGCACGAGGTCGGCATTTTTCGCCGCCTCCAGGAATGAGGGGATGTTACGAGGGTCGTGTGAGAAGTCACAGTCCATCTCGAAGATGAACTCCGTGTCGGTCTTGAGCGCTTCCTTGAAGCCTGCCACGTACGCCGGACCGATTCCCTGTTTGCTGGCGCGATGGATGACCGAGAGGTTGTCGTAGTGGGTTGCGAGCTCGTCGGCGATTTTGCCAGTGCCGTCCGGAGAATTGTCATCGGCTACGATGATGCAGCCGTCGAGGCTGTTGTCCTCAAAGACTTTTTGCAACAATTGCACAAAACGTTCGAGGTTCTCGCGCTCGTTATAGGTTGGAAGAATTACCGTGAACATATGGTCAGTTTATTTTGCGAATCTGTACTAACGGTTTCAGCCGTTCTGTCTGCACTGAGTGCATAGCATTGATTCATCCTGGCTGAAGGTCCTGGTTTCCATTACCGGCTCGCCGCAGCGGCCACATCTGACGGAGCGGATTATCCGGGCCTCGGGCGGCAGTTCGATTTCAATTTCCTGAATTTCAAAAAGGTCGTCCAAGGGAGCATTGAGTATATAGTCAATCTTTTCCTGCCGCCAGCCGGCGGTCTGATCCTGTTCTGCTCGAGTCGCCTGGCCGGATTTCACCCTGCTGGCGATCGCCTCCTGCTCTGGTCTGGCTTTCAGGGCGTCCCACTTGAGTGAGACCCGCACAGCCCGCGGCTGACCTCGGCGTCCAAAGGTAAAAACCTGTTTGCCCCAGTCCCGGAAAAAGAAATTGCCCTTTCCAAAAGTGGCGCCGGCCAGGAACTGGACGGCGTCGACGCTGCAGCTGTCGTTTTCGACTATGGCTACAAGTTCTTCGTCCTGGGCGCGCTCGACACCGAGATGCTCTAGGGCGGCAATGGTGGCACGGTAGCCGATGGCGAGTCCGGGACAAAGGTGTCCATGGAAGGCGGCCAGGTCGTCGAGTCCGGGATATCGGGTAGCGTTCATAGTCCTATGTTACCAGCCTGCGGTGCATGCTGCGTACAGCCAGTTCGGTGAGCAGCAAAGTCGATCCCAGCGCCCAGAGGGTTTCGGGCAGCAACGAGGAGCTGAACCTGTCCAGCATCAGCGAGCGGGTGATGTCTATAAAGCTTGTGAAAGGAAGTGCCCATGCAAAGATCTGCACAGCTTCCGGGAAGCGCGACACCGGGAAGAAGGTTCCGCAGATGAACTGCGCCGGCAGCACAAAGCCCGCGAAGTAGAAGCGGAAGTATTCCATCTGGGCGATATTGGTGGTGACGATGATGCCAAGTGCGGCAAAATTAGTGGCCGCCAGAAACATGACCGCGGGGATGAAGACCGCTTGCCAGTGGTCGAGAATGCCCAGCGCCAGCAGGATGAACAGCACCAGGGTCGAGTTCACCAGGCCTCTCGTGGCGCCCCACATGACTTCCGCGAGGCCGACCTCGCCGGCGCTTACGGGTGTCGAGATGATACCTTCGAAAGTGTTCTGGATGCGCATGCGGAAAAAAGAGCCGTACGTGCATTCGAAAGTCGCCTGCATGATGGCGGCGCTTCCGAGGATTCCCGCGGCTACGAACTCCAGGTACGGGACCCCTTCCATCTCATTGATGTAAGAACCGATACCCAGGCCCATGACAAAGATGAACAGCACCGGCTCCGCCAGGGCCGGCAGGAAGTTGAATTTCCAGAGGGTTATGAAAACGCGGGCGTTGCGCTGCCAGACCTTGAGGAAGACCGGGGTGACCGAGAGGATTCCCCTGCTCATCGGGCTGTCCTTTTCATCAGCGTATCTCCCTGCCGGTGAGTTTGAGAAAGACGTCTTCCAGGGACGCAGGTCGAAGCAGTCGCTCCATGTCGGGATATGTGTCGATCAGTTCGTTGAACTCTGAAGCGGCGCTGGCGTAAAAGTAGAGGTTCTGGCCGCTGGCCTGGTGCTCGATAAAATCAAAGCGGGCGGTGATGTCATGTGCAAGGGCGCGGTCGGCGCGGATCTCGAGGACGTAGGGAGCGACGTGGCTGCGGATGAGCTCATGCGGGCTGCCCGAGTCCACGGCGCGGGCTTCGTCCATTATGAGGACCTCGTCGCACAGTTTCTGCGCTTCTTCCATGTAATGTGTTGTCAGGAGCAGGGTTATACCCCTTTCCTTGAGGTCGAGCAGCCGGTCCCAGATAAGGTGGCGCACCTGGGGGTCGAGGCCTGTGGTCGGCTCGTCGAGGATGATCAGGTCCGGGTCGTTGATGAGGGCGCGCGCGATGATGAGGCGGCGTTTCATGCCGCCGGAGAGGGCCGGCACCGGCGCGTCGGCCCGGTCGGCCAGATGCATGAATTCGAGCAGTTCGTGACAGCGTTTTGCCGCGGTTGGCCCCGATATGCCAAAATACTTTGCGTAAGTCTGCAGGTTCTGGCTTGTGGAAAGGTCCGGGTCGAGATTGTTTTCCTGAGGCACCACTCCCAGGCGTGATTTGATTTCACGCGGGCTGACGTGGACATCCATGCCGAGCACCTGGAGGGATCCGGACGTGGGCCTGACGATGCAATAAATCATCTTCATGGTAGTCGTCTTGCCGGCGCCGTTGGGGCCGACCAGGCCAAAGCAGCGGCCGCGGCCGACTTCGAAATCGAGTGATTCCACGGCGACCACGTCCCGAAAACGTTTATGCAGTGAGCTGGCCCTGATGATCATGTTCGAATCATAACGGTGTTTTATGGTCGATTTCCATTCATCATGAATCCGCTTGCAGGGTTGATTCGTCATAAAAGAGGAATTATATGTTTATACCCCTATATTTGATGTGAATACCAATGACTGGATCAAAGAAAATAACATTACCGATTGGCGGCATGACCTGCGCTTCCTGTGTGGAGCGCAACGAGAAGGCGCTGCGAGAGCTTCCCGGCGTTCTGCATGCAGAGGTCAATTTCGCAACCGAGAAGGCGACGATCGAGTTTGATCCGGAAACCGTGAGCGTGGCCGAGCTGGCTTCAGCTGTGGAGCGCGGCGGTTACAGCGTGATCACCGACAGGGTGACGCTGGCTATCGAGGGCATGACCTGCGCTTCCTGCGTGGAGCGCAATGAAAAAGCCTTGCGTTCGCTCGATGGAGTGGTTTCCGCATCGGTCAATTTCGCGACCGAGAAGGCGACGATCGAATTTATTGCCGGCTCGATCACAAGATCAGACCTGGTGCGCGCGGTCGAAGGCGCGGGTTACAGGGTGCTCGACAGCGAAGACGCCGATGGTGTGGATTCGGGGGACCTGGAAACCCGGCTCAGGCAGCGCGAGTACAGGCGGCTTCAGCTTAAGGTGCTGGTCGGCGCGGCGCTTTCCGTACCCGTCTTTGCCGGCAGTTTTCCCCAGTGGTTCGGCAGCCTGGGGCCATTGAACAACATGTATGTTTTGTGGGCCATGGCGACTCCGGTGCAGTTCTGGGTCGGCTGGCAGTTCTATCGCGGTGCGATCGCGGCCGCAAGGCACGGGACTACCAACATGAACACGCTGGTGGCCGTCGGCTCATCCGTGGCTTACCTGGCAAGCGTAGCCGGAATACTCTTTGAATCATTTTTTATTGGCCGGAATGTTGAAGTTCCCATGTATTTCGACACCGCCGCTATCATCATCACACTTATCCTGCTCGGCAGGATGCTTGAGGCGCGTGCCAAGGGGCAGACATCCGACGCGATAAAACGCCTGATCGGATTGCAGCCCAGGACGGCGAGGGTCATCCGCGACGGAAGCGAGGTGGATGTCCCGGTGGAGGATGTGCTGGTAAGCGACATGGTGATAATCCGGCCGGGAGAGATCATCCCCGTTGACGGTATCGTGGTCGACGGGGAATCGAGTGTCGACGAATCAATGATCACCGGCGAGAGCATGCCGGTCGAAAAGCACGCTGGCGAAGAGGTTGTTGGCGCCACGATCAACAAGATGGGCAGCTTTAAGTTCGAGGCAACGCGCATAGGCAAGGATACGGCGCTGGCCCGCATCATCAACCTGGTGCAGGAAGCGCAGGGCTCCAAGCCGCCGATCGCCAGGATGGCCGATGTCATCTCAGGTTATTTCGTGCCGGTGGTTTTTGCCATAGCCGTATTCACTTTCCTGGCATGGTTGATCTTCGCTCAGGATCAGGCATTTACCCACGCGCTGCTCAGTTTTGTAGCCGTGCTTGTGATCGCATGCCCCTGCGCCCTGGGGCTGGCTACGCCTACGGCCGTGATGGTGGGTACCGGCAAGGGCGCGGAGGCGGGTGTGCTGATTCGCGGCGGCGATTCCCTTGAGACCGCGCACAAGGTCGACACGGTTGTACTGGACAAGACCGGGACCATTACCCGCGGTGAACCTGCGGTGACAGACATACTCACCGATGGCTGGGATGAAGGGCAGATGCTCAGGCTGGTGGCTTCAGCCGAGCGGGGTTCGGAGCATCCCCTGGGTGAGGCTATCGTCAAGAGCGCGGTAGCAAGGGATATTGAGCTCGAGGAAGCTACCGGTTTTAAGGCGATCGCTGGGCATGGCATCGAGGCAATGGTGAAAGGTCACGAAATACTGGCAGGCAATACGACGCTGATGTCAGACAAAAAGCTTATGCTCGACGGATTTTCGCAAAGGGCTGAGCTGTTGTCCGGGCAGGGTAAAACACCCGTCTTTGTCGCGGTGGACAACAAGGCCGTAGCGGTCATCGGCGTCGCCGACACGATTAAGGACGGTTCACAAAAGGCGATAGAGCAGCTGAGACGGATGGGCCTCGAAGTAGTCATGCTCACCGGTGATCACAGGCGAACGGCCGAGGCGATCGGTGCCGAGGCCGGTGTTGACCGGGTGCTGGCGGAAGTCCTGCCCGAAGACAAGGCGCGCGAGGTAAAGAGGCTGCAGAGGGACGGCAGGATCGTTGCGATGGTAGGAGACGGCATCAACGATGCTCCGGCCCTGGCACAGGCGGATGTAGGCATAGCCATCGGCACCGGCACTGACGTGGCCATGGACGCGGCGGACATCACGCTCATGTCCGGCGACCTGCGCGGTGTTGTCACTTCCATCGCCCTGAGCCGCCGGACGATCAAGATCATCAAGCAGAACCTTTTCTGGGCGTTCATATACAACACGCTTCTGATACCCGTCGCGGCCGGCGTCCTGTACCCACGTTTTGATATCCTGCTCGACCCGATGCTGGCCGCCGGCGCGATGGGCATGTCATCGGTGACAGTGGTGACCAACTCTCTGCGGCTGCGGCGTTTCAGGCCGCCCGGAGGCGGGTAGAAGTTTCGTAATCCCGTGTTTTGCGGTTATCCCGATGGCAAAAGATATCCGGAGAGTGGATGGCAGAGTCTCATGATTTTTACACCATAGCCCAGTTTTCCGACATCCATTGCGGTGATGCACGATTTGACGCCCAACTGGCGGAAGCGCTTGTTTCCGAAGTCAATGACGCGAATCCCGACCTTACTGTCGTCGCCGGGGATCTCACCGCTGACGGTTACAGGGAGCAGTTCGACGAGGCCAAGAGCTACATCGACCGGGTCAAGTGTGAGCAGGTGATCGTGATCGCGGGAAACCACGATTGCCGCAACGTCGGCTATCTTCACTTCGAAGAACTTTTCGGCCCCCGGCATTACAAGGCCGCTGAACTGGATTTCAAGCTCTGCTGTGTACCGGGAGAGGAGGGAACACAGCAGAAGGTAAAGATACTGGCGATGGATTCAAACAAACCCGATCTGAATGATGGCGAGATCGGCCGCGACAACTTCACCTGGATCGACAACGAGTTCCCCAACGAGCGCGATTACAAGATCTTTCTGCTTCACCACCACCTGGTCGGCATACCGGGAACAGGCAGGGAGCGTAATGTCGTCTGGGACGCGGGCGACGTCCTCGAACGGCTGCGCGCCGTTGATGTCAATCTCGTCCTCTGCGGACACAGGCACGTGCCCTATACGTGGCCGCTCGCGAACATGCTGATCGTCAGCAGCGGCACCGGCAGTACCTGGCGCACACGCGGTTATACGCAACCTTCCTATAACGTGATCAGGATCGATCCGGAGATGGTGACCATCACCACCAAGGTTCCCGGAGGGCCGATCGTCAAACGCGAGCGTTTTCGCCGCCGCCCGCGGCCTCCGGTCCCGGAATAGACACCCAGGATCCACAGATCGACACTTATATCGTCCCCTCCCATTCTTGACACCGGAAACGCTAGAATATAAGCTCTTCGCCTGAGCGTGGGGGGAGTCCATTCCGGCGTTTCTGACCATCTTCTGGATGGTGAAGTCCGATTGTAAACAAAGAGACAGGAGAGTGATGAGCATGACCAAAATCTTCAGGTATTTTCTGCTGACCACATTGATTCTGGGGTTGCTGCTGGCAACGACCGTAGCCCTGGTCGGATGTGGTGACAGCACGACGACAACAGCGGCGACTTCCAAGACTTCGTCCGTCAATACCGCGGAAGTTATCGGCGCCAGGGCTGTGAAGGTATTGAGCGCGGTCTCGACGGGTGACTATAGTGCCAATTCGATCTCAGGGGTGAACCTGGCCAAGAAGCTGGCCGATCCAGTGGAGAACAAGAAGCTTTATCTCATGGATATCCGCAAAAAAGCTGATTACGATGCCGGCCATATCGATGGAGCAAAGCAGGTCGAATTCGCAAAGTGGGCTTCGTCCGAGAACCTGGATGTGCTTGCGAAGTTACCTTCGGATACCAAGATTATTGTTATCTGCTATACCGGAAATACTGCCGCGCAGGCGACCGGCGGCCTGAGGATGCTCGGTTACGACGCTGCCGCTCTCCAGGCTGGTATGAACGGCTGGGCGCAGTCATCTACTACTGCAGCTACCGTTGCCGACCTGCAGAACACAAACTATCCTGACTTCACGACACCGGCAAATCCATCTGCGCCTGCTCCACCGGCTACGACTCTGGACAAGCCTTCCGCGGATGACTATAAGGTTATCGCCGAGAAGGCAAACGCTGTGATGTCGGCAATGCCGACTGACGGTGATTATGCCCTTAATACGGTTACAGCCGCGAAGCTGAGCGAGCTGTTAGGCGGCTCCAGCAAGCCGTTCGTTCTGGATATTCGCAGTGCCGCTGACTTCAATTCCGGCCATATCCAGGACGCTGTTAATGCTCCATTTAAGTCAGTTGCTCTTCCAGAAAACCTGAAGTTGATTCCAAAGGACAAGAAGATCGTGGTCCCCTGCTATACCGGCAACACCGCCGCGCAGGCTACCATGATCCTTCAGATGCTCGGCTACGATGCAAGCGTCCTCAAGTATGGCATGATGAGCTGGGACGGATCGGCCGGCAAAGCGGATTACCTGAGCACTATCCAGAGTGCGAATAATCCGGTTGTAAAAACCCAGTAGATCCTGAAGATAAGCAAATCCGCAGGGGGCGGCCGTCAGGCCGCCCCCTGTTTCGTTCAATGCTTTATATCCACGTCGGCCGGGAAACAAAGGGGAGTACACGCACTGATTTTTCCCGTGCTGTCTGCAGGTCCGCATCACGGTTATGATATTCCCGAATTACTCGTGGCCCGCCCGTGCGGGCACTTTATTTCCTTACATCAATCGCCAGACTCCTCGTTGTTGACATTCCAGGACTGCTGACCGTCCGATGCGAATCCTTTTCATTTGAGCGAAATCATAAGAATACGCTACACTTATTGGCGGGACTCAAATCACGGGATCCCCTTCCGGACCAGAACATACCGGCCTCATGGGGAAACGGGTCATCGATAGATAACATGTGAGGCGTCCCGTTGATTCACCGGACCAAACAGCGATACGGAGCAAGAATGTCTGAACCGGTTTCATTATCTGAACATGAAGATGGGATGGGCACAGCTGACGCGGTGGTGCCCGCCGAAACGATCATCGACGTCATCGCGCGGCGCGCCCTGCGTGTGCTGGCCTCTACTCCCCTGGAAGAGGGGGATTACATCGCCCACGGCCTGTGGGGACACGAGCTGGCGGCGAAGCTGGCCGATCCGTTGCAGCGGGAAAACCTGTATCTTCTCGACGTCCGAAGCCGGGATGCTTACGATGAGGGACATATCGACGGCGCCCGTCATGTTGATTTCAGTGCGTGGGCTTCACCCGAAAATCTCGCCAGGCTGCCCCATGACAGGAAGATCATCGTCATCTGTGACACAGGACTTATGGCCGCCCAGGTGGCAGCGGGCCTGAGGCTGCTCGGTTATGATGCCGCGGTTCCCAGGACCGGTATAAACGGCTGGGCGCAGTCATCGATGACTCAAAGCCTGGTAGAGGAGATCCAGGCCGCCAGGTTTCCGGTCATGCGCGTGCCGCCCAAGGATGGTTGCATCGAGGCTCCCCGGGATATTGTTTTTGACCATCCGGATGAAAAAGATTACGAAATCATCGCCGCGCGCGCGAACATTGTCTTCGGTGGCGCGCTCGGGAATTGCAGTTCAACCGCAAACATCGTCAGCGCCACCTCCTTGAGCGGAATGCTTGAAGAGGACGCTGGCCGCGGCCGGCTGTTCCTGCTGGATCTGCGGCGCGAGGAGGATTTCGAGGGAGTCGGCCATATCGAGGGCTCCGTGCGCATGGATTTCGATGCCGTGGCAATGCCGGAGAACCTCAAGAAGCTGCCCCGCGACCGCAAGATCGTCACCATATGTTATACGGGCAACCTCGCCGCTCAGCTTGCCACGGTGCTGAGGATGCTGGATTACGACGTTGAGGCGCTCGCGTATGGCATGGTGGGCTGGACACGCACTCCGACTACATACATGTATCTGAAGGATATCCAGAAGGCGGATAATCCGCTGGTTTAGAAGGTTCCTCTGGGCACCGGCAGGCAGCGCCGCCGGCATGCCGCCGCTACTGTTCCTCTTCAGGATCATCATCGATCTCTTCCCTGACCCTGCGCCGGTCTTTCTTCCCGTATTTGCTGTCCGAATGGTAACCGGCGCCGCTCTGGGGCCGTCCGGCAAACGGGTCGCGCGGCGCCTTTGGTTTTTTTATCCCGGGTCTGGATGGCCCGCGTTTCTTTTTTGATCCAGGCATGGCGCTTTTCCATCCTTCGTTTTATGGATTACCGAAGTTTTACTCCGGATGGCTATCGATGATGATCGTAACCGGGCCGTCATTGAGCAGTTCCACATCCATCATGGCGCCGAACTCGCCGGTCGCGACCTTGATACCGGCGGCACGCAGCTCCTCCACGACCTCCAGATAAAGCTTTTCCGCAAGCTCCGGGTCGGCTGCAGCGCCAAAACCTGGACGATTGCCCCGGCGGACGTCCCCGAGCAGGGTGAACTGGCTGACCACGAGAATCTCTCCCCCGACGTCCTGCACCGAACGGTTCATGAGTCCGCCTTCGTCCTCAAATATCCGCAGCCGGGCAAGCTTGCCGGCGATATGGCGTACATCGTCCGGTCCGTCGTCCCGCGCCACGCCGAGCAGCACAAGCAGGCCGTTTCCGATTGAGCTTTTCAGGGCACCGGCAATCGAGACGCCGGCTCTGCCCACTCTCTGGACTACTACTTTCATTACATGGATTTTAAAGCCAGATGGCCAAAGTTGAAAGAGCGGCCTTTTTGGAACAGAATCTGCACAGCCGGATTCGCCGGCTCTACCCATGCAAAGCAAGAAAAAAATCATGATAGTCAGGCGGCGTGTGAGCGTCCGCGGCATGCGGCTTTGCCGGCAGGCCGGCAGCTGGGGGTTTCTGACGTGAAATCCGCGCTTCGCAACGGCAGCCTGTATATCCTGTGTGGCGCATTGATAACCGGAACGCTCTGGAGCGGCGGTTACTTTCAAATGTCAAAGTGGGTTTTCACGTTTTTGTTGCTGGGCGCCGCCGGATGGGAGCTTGTTGTTTCGATGGCGGAGGGCGGTCAGCTGCGTCCGCTGCGGTCACCTGCCATGTGGCTGCTTGCCGCCTTCGCGGCGTTTGCCACCTGCAGCCTTTTCTGGAGCGTCGTACCCGGCGACACCGAGAGGGAAGCCGCCCTGCTCCTGGCATATGTAGGCGTGATCTTCGTGGTTCGCAGCAACCTGGTACGCTTGGGCGCGGCGGCGCAGGCTGTTTTCAGCGGGTGGTTCGTTTACGTGGCGAGCTTTGTTTCGGCCTGGGGGATCTTCACATATATCTACAGGCTGACGCCCTGGGCGGGCATGCTGGACAATATCTACAGGGCCGGTTCGTCATTTGAGTACTCAAACGCGCTGGCCTGTTTCGGGCTGATGGCGCTGCCGGTATCGGCTGTCCTTTACCAGCGAGCCGGTTCGGGTGAGCGGCCCGTATATGCGATCGCCATGACCCTGCAGACGGCTGCGGTACTGCTGAGTTTTTCGAGGTTCGGCATTGTGGCTCTGATTCTGATAGTGCTTTACCTGTGCTTCAACGGCTGGCGGCAGCACGTGGCGCTGCCTGTGATTCTGGCCTTTGCCGGCGCACTCGCTGTTGCCATGGCATCGGTGGTCGCCCAGGAATACCAGCGCTCACTGGCCGGCCTGGCGGTCGTGGCTCTGATACTGGCAGGTTCTTATCTATTGCAGAGGATCGCCGGGCGCGGAACTATGGGCGCAAGTGATCAATCCGATAAAAGGGCGGATGGGCCTGACGGCGGCGATGAACTCGGGTTTAAGGGAAGGTCAGGGTCCGCCGGTTTTGATCGCGTCTTCAAGGGCGCCATTGCGGCAGTTGCGTCGCTCGCCGTTCTAGCGACTATCCTGCTGGCCACCCGCGTAGACAGGCTCAGGGTCATTATCACAACACGTTTCGAGGACGGCCTGACTTTAAGACGCCTGCTGCCGCACCGCCTTGATACATGGGCGGGCGCAATGGACGCGTTCAGGGCGGAGCCTGTTGCCGGTTCGGGCCTTGGTTCCTTTTATTATGTCTATCAGCAGCACGCGCTGGCTGCCTATACGAAATACGCACATAACCTCGTGCTGCAGACTGCGGTAGAGACAGGTCTGGCGGGCGCGGCGCTGATGGTTGTCTTTCTGTTATATGTTTGCGCGCTGATCTGCTGGAGGTTGATAACAAAAAGTGACGCTGTTGTCAAAGCCCACGCGATTTCAGTCGCGGTGTTCATCGCCTTCAACGCTTTCGACTGGGAATGGTATGTGCCGGCGCTGACCGCCTGGTCGATGCTGGGTGTGGCATGTCTCGAAGGCAGCGCGGGGATAAATGATAAAAAGATGGATAAAGCAAGGCTTTGAAGATTCACAAGCGGGCCTGAACATATGCGACGATGACAAGGATTCGCTCGCAGCTCAGCCGCCTAAGAAGGTCTCCCTGCCTTTTTGAGGATAAATATGGACTCCATCCCGTTCTTGCGGAACAGCTCGACCTCCAGCTCCGGCGCGATCTCTTTCCTGAAGTAGAGCAGCATCTCCATGAAATCCGCGGGGGTCCAGACGTGGAAATGGATGCTGTAGTCTATGTCGATGAGGCGGGCCGTCTTGGCCACCATCTCACCTTCAGGGACTTTGTCAACAAGCCTCGCGTACTCCTCAAAATGACCGCGCCTTGACCATTGCGGCCCCTCCTCGTAGTCACGGACCAGGTGCTCGATGGTGGTATTGGGGCGGTCGCGGTCGAAAGTGTGCCGTTTGTCCGGCACCGCCATGTAGATGACGCCACCAATCTTCAGCACGCGCATGTAATTCCTGATGGCCTCTAGGGGATTCTGGCAATGCTCGATCATGTGGTTGGCGATGAGGAAATCAAGGGAGGAGTCCTGAACGGTTTCGAGCAGCTCACCGTCGCCCACGATCTCAACGTCGACGAGGTCCAGGTCACATAGTTCCGGATACTGCTCCCGCAGCCGTTCGACCGGCATGCGGTCCATGTAGCGGACCCGCGCGGTAACGGGGACTTCCAGGGGGGAATGCAGCGCGCCGATCTCGATGCCCTCGCCGCTTAAATACCGGAAGGCGATCTCCCGGCGGATCTCGGGCGAAGGGTCATAGCCTGACTCGTCCGGCACTGCCAGCGTTTCGATCAGCGCCGGTTTGCCGCCGCCGCTCACACTGAAGCCCTTCCGCTTCGCAAGCTGGTTCAATTTGTTTATAAGCGTGCTCATACGGGTCTGCAAAAACCGGGCTCCCGGGGATTGGTCGAATGTACGGGTCGTATCCCAATCAGGAACCGGCCCTTTTCCTCATTCTTTATATTACAGGTCTGAACACAGTATTGTCATCAGACGCGGCGATGGACGCCGCCCTGTTCCACTACGGTCAGTAAAAGCACCACTGTCAGGGGCGCCTGGTCTCTTCCGGGAATACGATGTTGCTTTCAGGCAAGCAGCAGGTCCGCCGTCAGAAAAACAATGTAGACGACGCTGATTATTCCGTTCATCGTCATGAAGGCTGTATTGACGCGGGACATATCCCTGGCGGACACGATCGCGTTCTCATACGCGAGCAGTCCAGCGACGATCGCAACCCCGGCGTAATATAAGAGGCCGAGGTCGCTGACCAGCCCGATGATGACAAGCAGGGCCACCGCCAGCAGGTGAAAGATCCTTGTGATCCAGAGAGCGCTTTCCACTCCAAGTGCGGCAGGCAGCGAATGCAGCCCTTCCCCGGTGTCGAAGTCGATGTCGAGGCAGGCGTAGATTATGTCAAAACCGCCGATCCAGAACGTCACGACCCCCATAAGCAGGAACGGCTGCCAGGCAAGTTCTCCGGTAACCGCGACCCAGGCTCCTATCGGGGCCAGGCCGATCGTGGCGCCGAGAAAGACGTGGCAGATTGAGGTAAAGCGTTTCGTGTAGGGGTAGATGACGAACGCGGCGATCACGATGGGAGAAAGATACCAGGTAAGCCGTGGCAGGCGGGCCAGCGCCAGAGTCAGGGCTGTAAGAGAGACCATGCAAAAAACCATGGCCTGGACCAGCGATATCGTGCCGGCGGGGATTTCGCGGCCGGCCGTTCGCGGGTTTCGCGCGTCTATCTCATGGTCGATCACGCGGTTGAGCCCCATTGCCAGGCTCCGGGCTGCCACCATCACGAGCGTGATCCACAGCATCACGGCGGCGCCGGGGATCTCCTTCCCGGCGAGGAAGGCGCCCGCATAGGCGAACGGCAGCGCGAAGACGCTGTGCTCGAGCTTTACGAATCTTGCGAACTGTGTGGGCAATGACGAATAGTTCGCAGGTGTGCCGGTTGTTGCGGTCATAAGCGTCGGATGCGGACCAATGCCCGGTCCCTAGCCCAGGTCTATCCCGTAGCGCTGCCACTTTTCGTCAACCAGCTTTTTGATGTCATCACTCATGGTGATGTCGTCAGGCCACTCACGCCCGTAGCCCTCGCTGGGCCAGGTCTTCGTGGCGTCGAGTCCCATCTTGGCCCCGTAACTGGCAGTGGGGCTTGCGTGGTCGAGCACGTCGAGGGGTCCCTCGGTGATGACGACATCCCGGCGCGGATCTACGTTGTTGAAAACCCGCCAGGCCACCTCGCTCTCATTGTGGACATCGACATGCTCGTCGACGATGACCACGAACTTGGTCAGGGACAGCATGCCAAGGCCCCAGACGGCGCTCATCACTTTTTTAGCGTGCATGGGAAAGGATTTTTTTATCGACAGGATGGCACAGTTGTGGAAGACGCCCTCCAGCGGCAGGTTCATGTCCACCATCTCGGGAAGGGTCATCTTCAGCAGCGGCAGGAAAAGGCGCTCGGTGGCTTTTCCCAGGAAGCAGTCCTCCATGGGCGGACGCCCGACGATAGTAGTGGCGTAAATCGCGTCCCGCCTGTGAGTCATGCCCGTCAAATGAAATACGGGATAATCGTCCGCCAGGGAGTAGTAACCGGTATGGTCGCCGAAAGGCCCCTCGCGCCGGCGCTCTTCCTTGTCCACGTAGCCTTCGAGGATTATCTCGGCGGTCGCGGGCACCTCAAGGTCGACGGTTTTACATTTGACCATCTCCACCGGGCTTCCCTTGAGGAAGCCCGCCAGCATCATCTCGTCTATGCCGCGCGGCAGCGGCGCCGTGGCGGCGTAAGTGGTCGCGGGGTCAGTGCCAATGGCGACCGCCACCTCTACGCGGCCTTCTGCCTCGCGGAAGTTTTCAGCCCCGTCCTTGTGGATATGCCAGTGCATGCCCGTAGTCTGCGAATCATATTTCTGCAGACGGTACATGCCGGCATTGCGGCGTCCCTCGCTGTCCCGGGTAAATACTACCGGCAGCGTGATAAAAGGTCCCCCGTCTCCCGGCCATGTCTTCAGGATCGGGAGCACGTCGAGATCAGGGGTCTCCATGACGACTTCCTGACAGGGTCCCGACTTAACGAGCTTAGGGCCCGTATCGGCCAGGTTCTTCAGTTTTCCCAGAGCTTTTACCTTGGCGACCAGCCCCTGTGGTATCTGCATCTCCAGTACCTGGCCGAGACGCGCGGCGATCTCGTCGAGGTTGTCGCCGCCGAGCGCGACGGCCATGCGATCCATGCCGCCGAACTGGTTGATGAGGATTGGCATCTGTGAGCCTTTTGTTTTTTTGAAGAGGAGCGCCGGGCCATGCGCCTTGCTCACGCGGTCGGTGATCTCGGAGACCTCGAGCTCGGGATCGACCTCCTCGTCTATCTCAACCAGCTCGCCCCGCTTGCGCAGAACATCCATATATTGTCTTAAGTCATCGATTGCCATCAGGCCTCCGCTCCAAAGTAAAAGTCCATGTCCAGAAGTATCCTGTCAAATTCCGCCAGCCTGTCTTGACCATCTGGGCCTTGAGCACAAGTAAGCGCGCCCAGCAAGCCGGAAAGCTCCTGCGAGCTGTCACTACCGCTCCAGACCATTTCACTCAGACTGTCAAAGCGGACCTCATCTCCCAGGGCATGACGGGCCAGCCTGATGGTGGTTATCGCCCAGGCGTTCAACGCCAGAGTCCTGTCGAGCGATTCACAGTGTACGAACGCGCAAAGCTGTACCAGGTCGGCGAGTGCGTCGATACAGTTCAGGTCTTTCAGGGTAGCGATGGTAGCGAGGCCGCTGGCGTACATGTAATCGCCCGCGAGCAGGCTGAAATCAGTGTCATCGCATTCGAGCAGACGGCTTTTTCCGTAATGGAGCAGGTAGCCCTCGAATATATATTCCAGTCCTGCCTGGTATGTGGCGGCGTCTGGAAAATCATCGCCACAGTCGAGCATGAAAAGGTCTGAGAAGCCGGTCCTGCCGTCCGTGCCATCATCACCGCGAAGACGTGCGGCGTACAGGCTGCTTGCGCCAGCAACCGTGATGCGCATCTCTTTTAACGTTTTTTCAGCTGTCGTCGTGGTAGCGGCCATGGTATCGGTTAACCGGGAAGAGCGAACTGTTATTTGTCCAGATGAAACGAAAGGATCATCAGCTCGGTGGAAAGATCCACCTGGCGCAGGATGGCCGGCTGACTGGTAGTCGCCCTGATGGGCGCAAAATTTAGTACCGAAGGGACGCCCGCCGCGGTGATCCTGTCGATCAGGGCCTGGGCCGGAGCCGCTGGCGTAGTGATGATGGCGATATGGACGTTGTTTTCCCCCAGAAAGGCTTCAAGTTCGTCTATGGGTTTTACCGGACCGGCGCCGCGGTCAGTGCCGACGACCTTATGGTCGGCATCGAACATCGCGAGCAGGTTGAATCCCTGTTTCTGGAAACCGCGGTACAGCGCCAGGGCGGTGCCCAGTTTTCCCGCGCCCACGATAATGACGTTCCACGAACGGTTGAGCCCCAGGCACTTCTCGAGCTCCTTGATGAGCCTGTCGACATCGTAGCCCACGCCGCGCACGCCGAACTCGCCGAAATAGGAAAGGTCCTTGCGGATCTGCGCCGGATTGGTGCCAACCTCGTCGGCTATCTGTTTCGATGAGATGGTGGTCGTTCCACGGCTTTGGACCTCCTGAAGTTTTCGCAGGTACTGCGAGAGCCTAGGCACAGTCGCCGCGGGGATGGACTGCTTCTTGCTCGCCTGTGCCGTCTTCCTGGCCACAGGTATCAGCTTTCCAGGAATTCCGCGGCGGCCGAAGCCGTACGGGCCAGGTCACTGTCGCTATGGGCAAGTGAGATGAAGATCGCCTCGAACTGAGAGGGAGCAAGGTAGATGCCCCGGTCGAGCATATGTTTGTAGTAGGCGCTGTAGCGGTCCGTGTCGCTGGTTTTGGCCGAGGCGAAGTCGGTCACGGGGCCGCGCGCGAAGAATAATGTCATCATGGCGCCCACCTGGTTCAGTGTCCAGTCCATGTTACTTTCCGCGGCAAGCTGGGAAAGATCGGCTGCCAGCCAGGAAGCCTTGTGGTTCAGCATGTCGTAAACATCCGGTTTTCCGAGTTCGTGCAGGGTGCTCAGGCCCGCGGCCATCGCCAGCGGGTTTCCTGACAGCGTGCCCGCCTGGTAGGTGGAGCCGGCGGGCGCGACGGTTTCCATGATATCCCTGCGACCGCCGAAGGCGCCCACCGGGAGTCCGCCGCCGATTATCTTGCCAAGACAGGTCATGTCCGGCTTTATTCCAAAGATCTCCTGGGCGCCACCGTAGGCGACACGGAAACCGGTCATGACCTCGTCAAAGATCAGGACGGCTCCGTATTTGCCGGTCAGCTCGCGCAGGCCATGCAGAAATCCATGAGCGGGTGGAACCACACCCATGTTTCCCGCAACCGGTTCCACGATGACCGCTGCTATCTGCTCGCCTTCCTTTTCAAAGATCCGGCGGACGCTCTCGATATCGTTGAAACCGGCCAGCAGCGTATCGGCGGAAGTACCTTTTGTTACTCCGGGGCTGTCCGGCAGGGAGAGGGTCGCCACGCCGGAGCCCGCCTGAACCAGCAGACTGTCGACGGCGCCGTGGTAACAGCCCTCGAATTTAATGATCTTTTCACGGCCGGTGAAGCCGCGGGCGACACGGAGCGCGCTCATGGTGGCTTCGGTTCCCGAGTTGACCATCCGCACCATTTCGATGGAAGGGACGGCCTCGATGACCTTCGCGGCCAGATCGACCTCCAGGGGTGTCGGCGCCCCGAAGCTGACGCCGTCCTTGATCGTCCGCTCCAGCGCCTCCTGGACCGCCGGGTGGCAATGCCCGAGGATCAGCGGCCCCCAGGAACCGACGTAGTCTATAAATTCGTTGCCGTCAACATCGTACATCTTGCTGCCGGAGCCACGGGTGATGAACAAGGGTTCGAGGCCGACCGAGCGCATTGCCCTTACCGGGCTGTTCACTCCACCGGGCATGAGCTCCTGGGCCCGTTTATAAAGCTCCTGCGATTTTGCTGTATCCAATTTTATTTCTCCTTGAGCCAGACAGCCGCGTCCTTGGCGTGGTATGTGATAGTGATATCCGCACCGGCCCTGCGGATGGAAGTAAGCGCCTCCAGCACGGTGCGCTTCTCGTCGATCCAGCCCTTTTCCGCCGCGGCCTTGATCATTGAATATTCGCCGCTCACATTATAGGCGGCAAGGGGGAATTTCGTCTCCTGCTTGATGCGGTAGATTATGTCCAGGTAGGGAAGCGCCGGCTTGACCATGACGATGTCGGCGCCCTCCTCGATGTCCAGCAATGTTTCCCTGACGGCCTCATCGGAGTTGCGGTGGTCCATCTGGTAAGAGCGGCGGTCGCCGAATTCCGGGGTCGATTCCGCCGCCTCGCGGAATGGACCGTAGAATGCCGAGGCGAACTTGGAGGAATATGACATTATGGGCGTATTGCTGAAGCCTTCGCCGTCGAGGCTGGCGCGGATAGCGGCTACGCGGCCATCCATCATGTCGGACGGAGCGACGATATCGGCTCCTGCCTCGGCGTGGGACACGGCCATCTTTGAAAGCATCTCAAGGGTGACATCGTTGTCGACGTCGCCGTCCCTGACGATACCGCAATGACCGTGGCTGGTATATTCGCAGAGGCATACATCGGTGATGACCAGCAGCTCGGGAACATTTTCCTTCAGCGCCCCGATTGCCATTTGAACGATACCCTCATCATCATAGGCTTCGGTTCCGGCTTCGTCCTTCTCCGCCGGTATGCCAAACAGGACGACCCCGGGGATTCCAAGCTCACGAACCTCTTTTGCTTCTTCAACCAGGTTGTTGATGGAAAGCTGGTAACAGCCCGGCATTGCATCAACCTGATTGCGCACGTTATTGCCGTGGGTCACAAAAAGCGGATAAATAAGCCTGTCCGGCAGCAGGTCTGTCTCATGGACGAGGTCCCGCATCTGACGGGACTGTCTCAGGCGCCGCATTCTGTAGGAGGGGAAATACAACTGGATTCTCCTTTGATGGATTAGGCCGGATGGCCTTGTGTCGCTTTTCACGAGCTGTTCAGTATATTAACGCAAATTGGGCTTGCCGGTAAAGAGGAGGGGGGCGGAAGCCGGACGGGGTGTTTCCTTGCTCCCGCGATTCGCGCGCTTTACTCATGCCAGTTTCGTTATCGGTGCGCGCGAATAGAGGGTCGCTGCGGAAACACCCCGTCCGGCTTCGGGGATTGGCGGGACGTGTGAGTGTCGGGGGATTGTGGCTCGGTTTTCGCTTCCCCTATTCGCTTTTAAGCCGATGCCAGTTTCGTTATCGGTGCGCGCGAATAGAAGGTCGGGGCTTCAGATTTGGGAGGACGAAAAAAACCTGTGTCAGGCTGAAGGGATGGCTTTCTCGATCTTTTCCAGGATTTCGGTTACTTCGGCTACGAAGGCCGGGGCTGCGTCGTAGGGAGCTTCGCCGCTTAGGTCCGCCCGGCGCACGTCCTCGCTCAGGGGCAGGCAGCCGATGACGTTGAATCTTTCGCCGAGATCGTCACAGAAACCGATATCGGCTGTGTTCACCTTATTTACCACCATCATGATGTTGCTGATGCCGATATCTCCCGCCAGTCTTGTTATTGCTTCGGCGGTCTGTATGCTGCGCCGCCCGGGTTCCACGACTATCAGCATGGCATCGACGCCGCGGGCCGTCGCCCGGCCCAGGTGCTCGATACCGGCTTCCATGTCGACGATGACGACCTCGCGCTCGTTGAGCATCAGATGGGTCAGGAGTGATTTAAGCAGTGCGGATTCCGGACAGACACATCCGCCGCCGCCCTTCTTTACCGTTCCCAGCCTCAGCAGCCTGACACCATGGGCTTCGGTCGAAAGGCTTTCGGGGAGGTCATCTACTCTAGGGTTCATCTTATAAACGGGTGCGGAGCTGCCGGGCTCGGCCCCGGTCCTCTCCCTGATGAGATCCGTCATCCCGGAGATGGGCATGATGGCGTCGGCGGCTTCGGCGTCGATGCCGACAGCCGAGGCCAGGTTCGCGTCCGGATCGGCATCTACCGCGTAGACCAGTTTTCCCTTATCGGCGAAGATGCGGGCGAGCGTACCCGCCAGAGTGGTTTTGCCTACGCCGCCTTTTCCTGTGACTGCTATCTTCATATAGCCTGTTCCTGACTGATTTAAATCGAGGTTTGACTAACGGCATGGTTAGTTTAGCACTGGTTGTTTCAGGAGGCGAAGTTGACGAAGCATCCTGCCGGGGCATCCGGGCGGCTTTCTCGGAGTGACGTGATCACCCGGTCTATATATAGCAGGAAGGCGAAAGACGCGGTCGCGGTAAATATGTCGCTGCCGAAAGACTCCCTGACTTAAGGAGTCGCCGTTGTCGCAGTCGGTGCCGGAGTAGTCACGCCGTTATTGGCGGCCGCGCGCGTCGCTTCATCATCAATCGGCGCCGCACCGTACTGTTGCCAGTTCGCGTAAACCATCGGCTCTACCCAGAACTCAGAGGCGAGTGTCGAAACGGTAGTGTCCTTAAACTGGAACCAGTCGATCTTCGATGCTGCATCTTTGGTTACCATCACCCTAACCGCCTGAGTGTCCTTGTCCGCGGGAGCTTCCGTAGTTCCATAAAGGCTCATCTGTACTCGGCTGACATCGGGATAGCGGAAGAGCGCGCTCATCACCTGCTGTGACATAGTCACCGCGGTGCCGACAAGCGCACCTGCATGGCAGGATTCAGTCCGGTTGAGCTCGATGTTTACAAAAGTGCCGTTAGCCTCCGGGGTCAGGGTCACAGAACGGATGACAGGTAGCCCGGCTGCACCAGCATCACCCAGTTTGCGAGTGACAAGGGTCTCAACAACCTGTTTGGAAACGGGTTCCTTGGTTTTGGTGGTAATCGCGCCTGTATCGGTATTGAGAGCACTCGCCTTGTCATTGTTGTCAGAGCAGCCTAAAGCAAGAACCGAGACTGCTGCTAAAGCCACCAGGAGAAAAGACCCAATAAAAGCTTGTGCTGAAAGATGGCGTTTGAGATTAGATCTGACCAAGACTTTTCTCCTTCGGCGTTGTCATGAAGCGGGTTTTTAAATAAATACGGATGAACTGATTTCTTCTGACACGGTTCGAATTTTTAGTATAACACAGCCTCTTTTAAACAGTACCTCGATGGTCATGTTTAGTTATATTCCCGACGGGATGCTCCGGCCGAATCAAATAACGCTTAAGTTTCCCTGATTTCAGCGTCAGTTAAATCCCGGTCGTCTACAACATGGGCAACTGTGGTGCGAACTCCGGGCCGGTTTTGCAGATGGCGGCTTAATTGCCGGGGCTCTCGTGTACAATAGGTTTATCAGGTTGTCCATCAGCATTTTTCAGTCACCTGTACAATTGCTTTAATGACGCCGCCGTCCATCCGGCTCCCCCAAAACCGATACGTATGCAAATCAAGGCAAAAACCCAGAGAAAATATCAGGGAATTCCCTTAATGAAAATTAAAAAGTTGTGCTTATAGCTATACCCCGGGGGGCTTATATCAGGGTAAAATTGATTAACCATAACCATGAATATGGCTAAAATGCATCATGTAAAATGCTGAAATTCGAGTAAACTACTTGCATTATAAGTGTCCTTATCAAGTTACTGGGAAGATCGGGGAAAGCGCACACGGCAGGTGGGCACTGGACTTGACCGCAATTGAACCGGCTGGCGAGGAAGCTGCAGCTCACATCTGGGCCAACGGTTCATCATAAGAAAGACAGTCATCACCAAAGTCCGATCAACACGCCGTATTCGCAACCTCAAATCTTCCATAAAAGGCACTTAACCATTAAAAACCCTTATCGTGCAGGGTGTAACAGGAGGTGATGACCGGAAAGTCGCAGTACCCGTACGTCTCATCCAGGCGTACATCTGACCCAGACCGAGTCTTACTAACAAAGAAGAAGGATGGTGAAGGGATGAAGACTAGTTTGAAAGTTAGCCTCATAGCCGTTATGGCAGGGGCTCTGGCCCTGGTTTTGATACTGGGAGCCTCAATCGGTAGCGCCGCGGCTCCGAATCCGGCGCTTAGTGACGATCTGGTACTGATCGGCAATGGTTCCGCCGACGGTGTCAACGGTACCGGCGATGTGAAGGTGCTGGATATCAATTCAATGTCAGTCGTCAATACTATCGCTAACAGCAGCGACGGCAGTGGCCTGGCCAACAACCACGGTGTTCTGATCGACGGCACTGGCCGTTATATCTGGAACTCCAACAACTCACTGGCCGCCGGCAAGGCACGCCTCGTCAAGTATGACCTCGCGACGATGTCACCAGTTCTTTCTTTCGACGCAGCCAGCGCTGATGTTTATGCGTTTACCTCTGGCCTGTGCGGTCTTGAGTGGAACAACAACGACCCGAGCACCGGTAAGCTATGGGGTACCAGCATGTCCAGCGCTACTGGTAATGGTGGTCTCTATGAGTATGACGCAGTCACTGGCGCCACAGGCAACTACGTTGACAATACCGCCGGCGCCGATAACGGCTCCACTTGCGGTATCGCCTGGAACGCAAGCGGCGGCACGGCTTATGCCGCAGCCATGACAGCCAAGAAACTGACGGCCATCGCATGGCCGGGCAGCACTCTGGGCGCCACGAATGTATCAGGTGTGCCTACTAACCTGCACATGGTTGATACAAACAAGGCGAACGGCTATGCATATATAGCTGCGCAGACCAAGATCAACATCGTTGATACTGCGACCATGACCGAAGTAGCCACTGTGACACCTGCGTTCACGGCTAATGTCCATGACACGAAGGTCTCGCACAGTGCCGGCTTCCTGTATGCGCACTCCCGCAACGGCTCGACCTCACCGGTCGCAGCTGAAACGGGTACGCTGCTTATCTATGACATCGGCGGCGGCGGCGCAGGCGGCACGGCTCTCGCTCCGGTTCTCATCGGCCAGATGGCTGATCAGGGTAGCTCCACCGTATCCTGCGGCACGCAGCTGCTCGCAAAGAGCACCTACACTGCCCAGCCGAGCCTGACCCTCAGCAAGACCGGCACCACGTGGGGAACATACGCGAACTATCTGGCTCGCGTGCTCACGGTTAACTACAGCGTCGGCAACAGCGGCAGCAATGCAGCGCTTGATACCACCATCGTGGGTGCCTCAAGCGGTAATGGCGTAACCCTGGTCGCTGGCGCCAGCGTCGGTACTATCGGCGCCGGTTCGAGCAAGGCCCTGGCATTACAGTACAACGTGCCTGTAAACGTAGGCTCGTTCATGTCGACCACTTACGCGACAGCGAAAGACCTGGGCGGCACCTCCTACAGCTACCCGGGCCCGTATCCTGGTCCTTAATCGGATAGCGTAGGAACAACTGTCGTGTTTGTTAACTGACTATGAATCACGAAAGGAGAACGATATGGCCGTAAAGATAAACGACCATCGGGCGCCTTATGCGAAGCCTGAACTGACGAGGCACGATAACCTGAAGGAGATCACCTTCGAGTGTCCGCAGTGGCAGTGCAGCGTAACGGTTCCGCCGCCACCGGCTCCGTAATATGGTAAAGGCAGGACTATAAAGCAAATATCGGGAGGGAGAGCCGTCAGGCTCTCCCTCCCGAAAACAGCTTTTTAGGCCTGACTTATGCAGTACGTGCGGGAGTAGAGTAAAATAGGTCAATCGCTCTACATTCTGCAAACAACAGGCAAGGAGACATAGCAAGATGATAGCTGTAAACCCTAACGGTAGCGGGCCGCGGGGAAGGTTGATTGTTCTGGCAGTGGGAGTTGTTGTTTTACTTTTAGGAATGGCTCTCATTTGGGGTGGTTGCGGCGACAGTGCCAAACAGGGCACTACGGGTTCTCAGCTTGATGACGAGGGATCCGGCGGCTCCACAGGCAGCAGCGGAGGCGGCGGGTCGGGCGGGTCCAGCGATGGAAACGCCATGGTTGATTATTCGTGGGACCAGTGTACGTCTGACATGACGAAACGCTATGGTGACGTGGAGAAGGCCAAACAGGTGTGCGGTCAGCTCCAGACGGAGTACAGCAGCCAGCCGGTCAGCCAGCTGGCGACTATTCTTCCCACGGTAGAGAGCAGGGTAGGCGTCACGCCTCTGCCTGGCAGCACGGTCCCTGGTAGTACGACCCCCGGGAGCACGACATCCTCCGGCGGAACTACTTCCCCCGGGAACACGGATCCCGGTGGCGGATGGGACGGCCAGGAGATAGTAGTGCCGCAGGCACCATAAAAAGCATGAAGAGCGGGTTACAGGAGACAGGATGAAAAGCAGGCTCGGCAACAACATAGACAGATGTATAAACGAGGTCAGGCCCAATGCCGCGACGTATAACGTGCATGGGGTCGTAACCAAGGTATACACTGACGACCACTTGCTGGCTCTTTCCATCCAGGACTTCCTTAGATCATTCCGTGGCCAGCCGGACGAAAAGGCCGACATCGAGTTCTACCTTCTCACGAAGGAAACCGGTTTCGAGCCAGACCCCGGCGACCGCCCCGGAAACCCGGAACTCCTCTACGACTGGAACGTCCTGCGATACAGCAGGGAGGGACAGCTTCGTTATCAGGAGGTTCCCGGCGCGGGTTCGATAGTCGCCGATCCCGACGCAGGCCTGGCTGTCGCGTTTGTTGAAAGCGACATGGCCGCCTGTGCATGGTCGGTAGCTCACGTGATCTTTTTCCCCATGTGGGCGCAGTTGCTGAAAGCCAGGGGCATATTCCCCGTGCACGCTGCAGGTCTTGAGCGCAACGGAGTCGGAATACTGTTTCCCGGAAAAAGCGGCTGCGGGAAGTCAACCTTGTCCCTGCACCTGCTGAGGCATGGGTACAGGCTGTTGGGAGACGACACGGTTTTTGTCAGGCGCCACGGGTCGGGAGCAGAAATGCTCTTCTTCCCAGAGGAAGTGGACGTCTGTTCCGAGACTGTAGATCTGTTTTCCCATCTGGCGCTGGCTCGTAACCTCACGGAGGATCGCTGGCAGCCGAAGGCACGGGTTAATCTCAACGAGGTAGGACCGAACGCGGTTATCGAGTCATCGAAAACCGATCTTCTGGTCTTCCCGGTCATCGCCGAGGACGGCGTTACCCGCTTCGAGCGGGTAGGGGCCACCGAAGCGCTGGCGGAGCTTATCCTGTATGCCTTCCTGTTCATGGATCCGCAGACAAGCAAGGAGAACTTCAATCTCCTTGCCGGCCTGGTTCAGTCGGTCAAGTGTTTCCGGCTGCACATGGGCCTTGACGGCGCCGAGCTTGCCGGAGCCGTGGATGACATAATAGACGCCGCGTAAAAAACGGCGCACGAAACCGCCCGACCCGGCGGTTTCAACCCCATTGGTGGGTGCAGGCGGTTGACCACCAGATATCGGTATAAGGGTTTGCCCAGGGTGTAAGGGGAGTCTCTGTACCGTGGTTATACAGGGGGTACGGGGATCTGCAAGAATGCAGGTCTTAAATGATTTTTCTAGAGGATGAAGGAGGAATGACAGATATGCAAGTAAGCTCAAAGTTGCTGTTTAGAACAGCGATTATCATGCTCGGCATGTTATTGATGCTGGGACTCTACATGAGCATGAGCAGTTCAGTAAAAACGGCTAAAGGCATGGATTCCACCCAGTGGGAAAAGGTGCGTGGCTATGTCGACAAGTATCTGAACGACCAGTACAACGCCGCTGATGATGGCGAGGCCGGCTATCTTGAAGGCAAGATCACCATACAGGACCGTCTGGATAATGGTGGCGTTTTGGGACTGTCAGCAGTTCATAACGCCACATATCTCGGCGAAGGCGACGACGCCGCCAACGCTCCGGTCCTGGTGGACAACCTGATGCAGCTGACGAACATAATACCGGGGACCAGCTTTAGGTGCCGCTGGAACGCCGGCACTGACGGCGGAAACTGCCTGAGCACATCATCGGCAGCCACTGTCAAGGGCCTGGTAGACGCTCACGCGGCGGCCGGGTTCAGCACCGACATCATCGTATACTGCGGTACTGGCCACACCGAGGCTCCGACAGCCGGCGCCTTCGGCTTTTTCGCACAGGTCCCGGGTGCGCTTGCGACTAGCGGTACACCCAAGGTCTACGCGATGAAGTGGGGACGGGCTGGCTGGACCAACTCGCTAGCCACCTCCACGGCAGCAAATGCAAGCGCGGGTCCGGAAACGTCTGCTGGAGGATTTGCAGCCCCGACCAACGCTAATTGCGGCAGCTCTCCGGATGACGTAGAACTGGTTCGCTGCATGGCGAACTGGGCTCTTCAGAGCACCTCTGTTGGTGGCGGCAACGTCGGCAACGGCGCGGTCACCGCTACTGTTTCTGGCGCAGGCCAGACAGTGGACGTCAGGACCGGCACGCTGACCAATGGTGTCAGCAGCGCCGGCGCCAACATCCAGGTACCGGTAACCAGCGTGTTCGATCTCGGCCAGGCTAACATAAGCCCGACTGCGACGACGATCATCGCCAGCCGTACCCCGATGGTAGGCGGCATTGTCGCCGAGGGTGCCAAGATGCTCGGTTACAACATGGCGAACGGTGCAGGTACCGCCAACAGCTTCATCAGTGGCGGTCTGCCGGCGTGGAACGCAGGGATAGCAGGCATACAGGTTAGCGAAGGTTCCACTCTCGCAACGCAGACTATTACCGCATATACATCTCCTGCCAAGGTCGACACTGTAAACCCGTCGATCACCAGCTCGAGCGCCACGCCGACCAGCAGCACGACCGCTGACATCACCAGGGTCACCAGTGAGCCCGCTACCAGCAAGATAGCGCTCACCGGCCCCGGCGCTCCCGCGGTCAACGTTAACAACACAATCCTGAACGGTACGAAGACGACTTCGCTGACAGGTCTGGTCCCGGGTGTCACGTACACCGGTACGCTTACGGTCTACGATGCTCAGGCTAACTCGAGCAGCACGGCTATCAGCTTCACGACTACGTGCGTAGCCGGCAAGCCAAGCCTCTCACTCAGCGCTCCTGCTCCATTCTGGGGCTCGTACGCTGACTACCTGGCTGGTATCCTGTCGGTCAACTGGACGATCAGCAACACCGGCGGCACTGTTGCGTATGACGTCACGCTTACAAACACAAGCAACACCAATGGCGTGACGATGGTTGTTCCCTCCGCATCGCTCGGCACCATCGCGGGTGGAGGTTCAGCCACGGCAACGCTCAAGTATGGTGGCTTCGTAACCGGCGGTTATACAACCATCGGCAGCTGGCGTACAGTCAACACAGGCACAGCAAAAGATGAGTGCGGAACACTGTACACCTATCCCTAAACAGATATAGGGAATGGGAGAAATGACAAAAACGATCATGGGAGATACCGCATGACTGATACAAAAGAAACGCGGGAACCCTATGCAAGGCCTGAGCTGGTAAAGCACGACAACTTGAAGGACATCACCTTCGAGTGTCCCCAGTGGCAGTGCAGTGTAACGGTTCCGCCGCCACCGGCCCCCTAAGGTCGAAACGGCAATAGAGAAGTAAACAGGGCGGCCCCGCAAGGGGCCGCCCTTCGTTTTCCTGAAGCCAGGCATTACATGCGGAAAGGGGAACGCTCGGGCAATATCGTCAGCAAAGACAGGACGCAGAAAGGGGACACCATTGAAATGGTGTCCCCGGATAAACTCCTTACAAACGCCGGGCGCAAAAGCCGGACGTTGATAGCTGAACTGACCGGCAGCTACGCCTGATAAACCCCGCTTTTCCCGATATGCAGATCCCTGTGTTTGTTTGTGAATGGCATCGTCCTGACGTCATTGCGGGAACGGCTCTGTTTTACCTCGTACATGCGTTTGTCGGCGAGGTCCATCAGCTCGTCACCGTCCGTGGTTTCCTCCGGGAAGCTTGCATGGCCTATGGACGCGCAAACCGGTCCGGTGAGAGATTTGCTCAGCAGCCGTCCGTCGTGGGTTATGAAAGGAAATTCACGCACTTCTCCGTCCAGCCTGTCGGCCAGGATTTTGGCGCCCGCGGCTGAAGTATGCGGCGCTATGATCACGAACTCGTCGCCGCCGAAACGGTAGTGTTTAAGCGCCGCCAGGGCTGTGTCTGTTTTGCGCAGGCTCTTCTGCAAAAGCTCCGCCATGTCGCGCAGCACGCAATCTCCGGTCAGATGCCCGAAGGTGTCGTTGATCTCCTTGAACTTGTCAACATCGAGGATAAGTATCGAAAACGCCGCCGGCATGTTCTGCCCGTAGCGGTTGATGCGAGCAATCTCCGACTCCAGTCCCTTATGCAGGGCTCTGGTGTTGCCAACCTCCGTAAGTGGATCGATCAGGCTGAGCTTCTCGATGGTCTCGCGGTCGCTCCTGATCCATTCGAGCATCGTGTCGAAGCTGCTGGCCAGCCTGGCGATCTGCTGGTCGGCGGCGCCACCGAGGTCGGCGCTCACGCCCAGGTTGCCCTTCTGTACCTGCTCCATGTTTGATGCCAGGCGGCCGAGCGGTTTTAAGGCCATCCTGACGACCAGGTAATTTACCGGCACGCAGAGCATGAAGCCGCCGGTTAGAAAAATCGCGCCGAGGACGAAGCTGGAAAATTCATGGGCGTACATCTTTGTTATCCACGTGCCGGCGAAGGCGCCAACGGCCACGACGGCGCAATTGGCAAAAAGTATCTTTCCGGCGATGGTCGACCCTGAAACCCTGCGTTTGCTGTCGCTTTGATTGCCTGACATGATGCCCCCCAGCCCATTGATTATCATCAGGGAATTCCCTTAGTGGTGAGAATGGTCGGCATTTTCCCGCCAGCGCTTGAGCCCATATGGCATGCGGCCATCGGCTCCGGTTTACTTCCCCACTGCAAATCTGTAAGCTGCATTCAGAATGATTTCTTCGCTTATCGAATTTCTCGCAAATATCGTCATCAGCATCATCTCCACTCTGGGCTATTTCGGCGTTTTTTTGGCCATGGCTATCGAGTCGGCCTGTATTCCCCTGCCTTCAGAGATAATCATGCCGTTTTCGGGATACCTCGTATACAAGGGAGAGATGAACCTGGTGCTGGTCGGTGTGATGGGGGCTCTGGGAAACCTTGGCGGCTCCCTGCTTGCTTACTGGGTCGGCGCGGTCGGCGGCCGGCCGCTGGTCGAGAAATACGGCAAGTACGTGCTGCTTTCACACCACGACCTCGACGTGGCGGACAGGTGGTTTACGAAGTACGGGCGCAGCACGGTCTTCTTCACAAGGCTTATGCCGGTAATCCGGACGTTTATTTCATTCCCGGCTGGAATCAGCCGCATGAATCTCACAACTTTCAGCATCTATACTTTTCTGGGCGCGCTGCCCTGGTCACTCTTTCTTGCATACGTAGGGTTCAAGCTGGGTGAGAACTGGGACACACTGGGAGTATATTTCCACAAGGCGGATATCATAATCGGCATACTTCTGGTCGCCGCCGTGGTCTGGTATGTATGGCGTCACTTAAACAACTTGAAGAAGGACAGGGTTATTGCGGATGAGGCCGCTGCGGGAGAGAAAACCATTAGCCGGGCAAAGCAGCCCGAGACGGCGGACCAGGATGATTCAGCATGAGCATTCTTGAAGCGCTCGTCCTTGGAATCGTGCAGGGACTTACCGAGTTCCTGCCGGTCAGCAGCTCCGCGCACCTGGTTCTGGTCCCCGACCTGATGGGTTGGGAGGCACCCACGGTCTCATTCGATCTCGTGCTGCACCTCGGCTCGATGATGGCGGTCCTTGCTTATTTCTGGCGAGATATCCTTGAGATTGTGAAGTCTTATTTCAGCGACGGCAGGGATGCGCTGGTTAAAAGGCGCGTGGGACTCTTCCTGGTGATAGGCACGATACCGGCGGCCGTTATCGGCGGCCTGCTGGAAACACGCTTCGAGGCAGTTTTTGATGAGCCGGCCTGGGTCGCGTTTTTTCTGCTGATCACTGGCGTGTTGCTGGTGGCCAGTCATCTGGTCTCAGGGGAGCGGGCCGTAAACGGACGGGGCGTCGCCGAGATGAAGCTCTCTGACGTGCTGGCGATCGGCTTCGCCCAGGCGATAGCGATACTTCCCGGCATCTCCCGTTCTGGCTCGACTATCTCCACGGGCCTGTTCCTGGGGCTGAGACGGGAGACGGCTGCCCGCTATTCCTTCCTTCTGAGCGTACCGATCATCGCCGGCGCTGCGATCTTCAAGCTGAGGCATGGTTTCGGCGGGGAAGGTGACGGCGATAATGGCGATGGCGCGGCGGCCCTGATCGTCGGCTTTGTTTTTGCGGCAATCTCCGGATTTGCTGCGGTAAAGTTCCTGCTTGGTTTCGTGCGTCGCCACAGCCTGATCGGCTTCGCGGTCTATTGCTGGATAGTCGGCGGCGGTGTCCTGCTCTGGAAGGCTTTTGGCGGCTAGACAAGTTTTATCAACCAGGTTTTCCGCTGGCCGCGCCAGATAGAACCGGCCTGATTGACAACACTAAGAATTACAATCGCCGGCGGGTTGTTTCGACCAAGGGCAGGTGATAGAAAGAGCCTGTGGAAAGTACGACTCTCCTTTTAATAATGGTAGTCGGGGCTGCCCTCGCCTTCGACCTCATGAACGGTTTTCATGACGGTTGTAACGCCGTATCAACAGTCATCTACACCAAGGCCCTCAAGCCCCGCACCGCTATCATGATTTCCGCCGCCTTCAACTTTGTCGGGCCGTTCCTCGGGATCAAGGTCGCGCAGACCATTGGCGGCGTCATAAAATTCGATTTTGGCGCCGACATGCATGAGACCATGGCAAAACTGGTGATCGCGGCCCTTTTCGGCGCTCTCGTATGGGACTTACTCACATGGTTGTGGGGTCTGCCTGTCAGCTCGTCACACGCACTGGTGGGCGGCCTGATCGGCGCGGGGACGATGGCGCTCGGGGTGGACGGGATCAACTGGGACGGAGTCACAAAGGTGATGGCCGCGCTTATCCTGTCGCCTTTTATTGGCATGTTCGTGGGGTTCCTGCTGATGATCCTTTCACGGCGCATCCTGTCCGCGATGCGGCTGGACATCGAGCGGGCGGACGGTTTCTACAAAAAGATGCAGATATTTTCCTCCAGCTTCGTCTCATTTACTCATGGCTCCAACGATGCTACGAAAGTAATGGGCATCATCGCCCTTTTTCTGGCCGCCAGCAATCCTGACTCCGTTGCGGGCGCGCCTCTTCATGTGCCCATGTGGGTCATTCTTTCATGTGCTTTCGTCATGGCGCTGGGAACATATTTGAGCGTCATCTCGATGCGGCTGGTGCGCACGCTGGGCGAGGGGTTGACGAAGCTGCATCCGGTTCATGGTTTCTCGGCGGAGACGGGCGCCGCGGCCGTCATATTCACGGCGTCTCGCCTGGGCCTGCCGGTCTCAACGACGCATGTCGTTACTTCCGCTGTGACCGGTACCGGAATCGCCTCCGGGCTTGGTTCGGTTGGATGGAAAACCTTCCGTGATATAATGCTGGCCTGGGTTATCACCCTGCCGTTTTGCGCAGGCGTGGCGGCGCTGGCCTTTTTCGTCCTTGACAAAATCCTCACAGGGTAGGTAAAGCTATGGGACTAATGAGCAAACTGAAGGTAATGCTCACCGGGGCCTCGGTAGAGGGGACGGTGAGGGATCTCGGCATGGCCAGCGAGAACCGCACGATCGACCAGATAATGGAGATGGTCGACCTCGTCGTGACCATCAACGAGAAGCTCGTCGATGTCGTCAAGTTATACTGCGCCGACGCCTGCCAGGCGATGGAGAGGGCCGCGGGCGAGCTGGACGCCCTTGAGAGCCAGGCCGACAAGATGAAGCGCGATATCCTTTCCGGCCTGTCTACTGCCGGCTTTTTCCCCATCAGCCGCGCCGACCTGTTCCGGCTGGTTGTAGGCCTGGACAAGATCGCCAACTACGCGACGGGCGCTGCGGACCGCATCGTCATGCGGCGCTTCGAACTCCCACCCGAGGTGAACCACCTGATCGAGGAGATGGCTGAAACAGACTTGCGCGCCGTACGGCGTTTGCGCGATGCCATCCTGACGATGCGTCCCAACATGAGGGAAGCAGAAGAGATCTCGGAAGACGTCGACCGCATCGAGGGAGAGGTGGATGATATCTACGTCAAGATCTACAGCATCCTCTTCGAGATGGATACCGACTTCAAGACTTTCCATCAGTTGAAGGCCATCATCGAGCGCCTGGAGGAAGTAGCCGACCGCGCTGCCGACTGCGCCGAGACTATCAGGCTGATCGCGGTGCGCCACCTGGAGATACAGTAACGAGCATATCTCCAATGGAGCGGCTGCGCAGGAGCGGAGTCACTCCAGACCGCTCGCTGGGCCAGAACTTCCTCATAGATCCCAACATCCTCGACGTGATCGAGAAGACAGCGGAGCTTGGACCGGATGACATCGTGCTCGAAGTCGGCCCCGGACTCGGCGTGCTCACAGAGAGGCTTGTAGGCCGCTGCGCACTGGTCCATTGCGTCGAGCTCGACAGGCGCCTCGCCGCGATGCTCAAGGAAGAATTCGGCGGACACTCAAGTTTCAGGCTGCACCAGGCGGATGCCATGAAGTTCCCCCTGGGAGAGCTTGACCCGCCGCCCGCCAAGTTTGTATCCAACCTGCCATATAATGTCGCGGCGCCGCTCGTCATGAAAAGCCTGGAGGAGCTCGCCGGGACACGGCTCTGGTGTCTTATGCTGCAGAAAGAGATAGCGGACCGGTTCTTTGCAGAGACCGGGGCGGCCAACTATGGCGGCATATCGGTCATGGTCCAGTTGCTTTGTAAAAAGTTATCGTCAAGACATATTTCAGGTTCGGTTTTTTATCCCAGGCCCCGGGTGCGCTCGAGCCTGCTGGCATTCAAGCGGCGTGAAGGCGATGGTTTCACAACCTCCAGTTTCAGGCTGGTAAGATCGCTGGTTGCTGCCTCTTTCAGCCATCGGCGCAAGACGCTGGCTAATAGCCTGGTCGAAGCGGAAGGTGAACTGGCGTTGCCGGTGCTGTCACGGATCGACGCGGGCGGCCGGAAGAAGTTTGTCGAGCAGCTGCTTGGCGAAGCCGGCATCGCCGCGAATGCCCGGCCGCAGGAGCTCGCGCCGGGTCAATACGAGGAACTGGCGATCATGATTTCGAATATCGAGGGCTGATAATGCATGAAACCAATAAAAATATCGCCGAAATGCGGGCGCCGGCAAAAGTAAATCTCTGGCTGCATGTGGGCCCGAGGCAGGCGGATGGTTTTCATCCGGTATGCTCCCTGATGGACAGGGTCACAATAGCTGATACCCTACAGGCGCGGCGTGGAACCAGCGAAGGAATACGCCTCAGCGTCTCTGGCATGGACAATGACGCCCCGCAGGAAAACCTGGTGATGCAGGCAGCCCGTGCCCTGGAGCAGGAGGCCGGCACACGGCTGGACGTCGATATCGACCTGAACAAGATGATTCCCGTAGCGGCGGGCCTGGGCGGCGGTAGCTCGGACGCGGCCGCCATCCTCAAGCTGCTCGTATTCCTCTTCGGGCTGGATATCCATGAAACGAAACTGATGGAGATCGCCGGCGTGCTGGGCTCTGACGTTCCTTTCTTCATGACCAGCGGGCCACAGCTGGCCGAGGGCAAGGGGGACGTCCTGATGCCGGTGCGGCTCGGATTCGATTATGCCGTTGTGATAATCAACCCGGGAATAAGGCTCTCGACAGCTGACGTCTACAAACTCTATGAAGAAACCGCGGGAGCAAACGAAGAGACGTTTGCCAATCACGTGGAGTGGGCTCATGAGGAGGTCGGCAGACTTGATTCCCTCGACTCCCTGCTCAACCAGATGCACAATGACCTGGAATCGCCGGCTAGAAGCCTCTGCCCTGAAATCGACGGTATCGAGCAGGGACTGCGTGCATCCGGAGCCGCGGGCGTGCTCGTCAGCGGCAGCGGTCCATCCGTCTTCGGCGTCTACGAGGACCTGGAAAAAGCATCCCATGCAGGCGAAAAACTCGGCAGGAAATATCCCCTCACCTGGGTGGCAACCCCGGTCCCCGTAGAAGCCTGAACTTCCAACGCGGTACCACCTCCTAAAAAATGCGCTTTATGCAGGCCATTTCCACCGAAGAAATCAAACCTAATTAATACGACCTCCTTTGTATCAGGGAATTTATCACTATTAATAAGCAATTTCCCCGATAGTATTAATATTCAATCAGGGTAGGATATCTCCAGCAGGCTGAGCACGAAAGACGGAAGAAAGGCTCAGACAGGCTGATCAGAAAAGTTTATTTCCGGCGACAGGAGAACCAGGTGTCGGTAAGTTTTTCGAAGTTTGGGTACCCCCACCCTGGCGGGCAGGGTCAGATAGAATCGCACGATTTTTCTGACTTTGCCCGCCGCCCGCTTTTTTTGGCACCAGATTTATCCAGGCATTAAGAAAGGTCGATATCAATCCTCTTCTGCGGTGCGGGGGTCTTTAACCCCCAAAACCGGTAAAGCAGGAGGGCGAGGTATCAAAGGGGAAGAAATCATGAGCGAACATAAATTCCTGAAAATGATAAAGCAGAGGGGCCTGTATAGCACCCAGGGTGAAGCGGCGAGGGCCGCGAATGCCGTTTTCGGCACCGTCAAGGCATGGCTGTCACCTTCGGCCGCCGACGACATGCGCAAGGTTCTTACCGGCGATGCCGAGCAGCTCTGGCGCTATTCACCGGTAACATCCCTGTCGGCTCCGGTTGGCAGAGGGTCTTCCCGTGGATCGGCCCAGTCACTGCATTTCATTCTCAGGGTTCAACAGCTGGGAAATTACCATTCCTCCTCAGAAGCGCGCCGCGCCGCATGTTCGGTATTCAGCGCGCTTGCGGGGAGCCTGCCGGTTGAACCGGAGATATTTCTGGGGAAGGTGTTCCCACCAGAGATCATGGGAGCCTGCCGCGCCGGTTCTGCGAGCTGGGCTGCCTGATATGGCTGTCAATGCCCTCCAAAAAAGAAGGGATCGGAATATGACGGGAAAACAGGCAAGAGGCGGTTGGGTCAAACAGCTTATGGAAGCTGACGAGCCAAGTTTGAGCGGTTTTACCGTGGATGCGCTCGACGGTATCGCTGGCAGGATCGAACAGGTGCTGTACTGGAGCGATGCCAGGGTTCCCGATTATGTGGTTGTCGGCACCGGCCGCTGGATATTCGGCCATAAGTCCGTCCTTTCAATAAAGGTGATTGAGGAAGTAGATCTTGAAAACAGGCGCCTGCGCATGTCCTTAAGCAAGGATCAGATTCGCCAGGCGCCAGAGTTTCTGCCGGGCATCTGACAGAAACTGGCTGTAGAGGGGGGAAGGAATCCCACGCATTTTTAGCCGGCCGGCTCCCGAGAGGGGGTCGGCCGCACGATTTTCTGGATGCTTGACCTTTTGTGCCTGCTCTACTATACTTTTTTCGCCTTCATTGGCTGCCCTTGGGGCGTAGCCAAGCGGTAAGGCTGCGGGTTTTGGTCCCGTGATACGGAGGTTCGAATCCTCCCGCCCCAGCCACATATGATGACAGTCAGAGCGAGGATTCGCTCATTTTTTTGTCTGTTGGCAGCATGTGAGCGGGCAAAAAAACGTAATTGCAAAGGCGCTGAATAATCCCAACCTATGCAGTCTGCTTCAGCTGAAGAATCGAAGCGATCCCTGGCCGTTGTCGTTCTGGCAGCCGGTATGGGCACGCGCATGAAGTCACACAAGCCCAAGGTCTTGCACACTGTCTGTGGCAAACCCATGATCTCCTGGGTCAGTGAGGCGATCCAGGCGGTCTCACCGGACCGCACGCTGGTCGTGCTGGGAAGCGGCGTGGAATCAGTCCACCAGGTGTTGCCGCAGAGGACTGAAGTGGTGATGCAGGACAAACAGCTTGGAACCGGCGACGCGGTGCGCAGCGCAAAAGACTCGCTGGAAGGTTTCGAGGGCGATATCCTGGTCTTGTATGGAGATACGCCGCTGGTGACCGGGGAAGAGCTGCAGGGTCTGCTGAAGGTGCATGAGTACGGGGCTCCCACCTGCACGCTGATGACGGTGGCTGTCGATGACCCGGTCCATTATGGCAGGGTCTGCCGCGATGCCGACGGACGAGTCACAAGGGTCGTCGAGGATCGAGACGCCAACGAGGATGAAAAGAAGATTTGTGAGGTGAACGCGGGCGTTTACGTTTTTGAGGCGCCGGCACTCTGGGAGGCACTGGCCGAGGTGGGCAGTGAAAACGACCAGGAAGAGATATATCTGACCGACGTGGTGGAGATCATGGCCGGCAGGGGCCAGGTAGTGCTGGCCCATACTGTGGATGATCCTACGGTCGTGATGGGGGTCAACTCCCGTCTGGACCTGGCCCAGGCGGCGAAGGCGATGCGCAGGCGCATACTCAGGCGGCATATGCTCGCGGGCGTGACTGTCATCGATCCCGCGTCAACATATATCGAGGCTGACGTACGCATCGGCCGGGATACGACCCTCGAGCCGATGACGATTCTCACGGGCGTTACCGTCATAGGAGAGGACTGTGTCATCGGGCCGTCAACCACCGTGATCGACAGCAGCGTGGATGACGGGGTGACGCTGGTTTCGTCCTACGTGACGGGTGCGGATATCGCCGCCGGCTGTAACGTCGGGCCATTCGCATATCTGAGGCCGGGCGCGCGGTTAGAAGCGGGGGCCAAGGCCGGGACTTTTGTGGAGATCAAGAACAGTGTCGTGGGCGAGGGTGCCAAGGTGCCTCACTTGAGCTATATTGGAGATACTGATATCGGCCCGGGCACCAACATCGGCGCCGGGAACATAACCGCCAACTACGATGGCATCAAGAAGCACCGTACCGGGATCGGCGCCGCCGTTCATACTGGCGCCAACACTGTGTTCGTTGCGCCGGTAACAGTAGGCGACAGGGCAATGACAGGCGCAGGCTCGGTGATAACGGACGATGTAGGTGAGGGTGCGCTGGGAATCTCACGCCCACCCCAGGGAAATATCGAGGGCTACGGCGACCGGAAGTTCGGAACTGGCTCCAAAAAAGGCAAAAAAGAGGCAGACAGGTGATTTTTATTCATATGCGGCAAACAAGTATGGAGGAGCAAACAATATGATGTCGAGCAGCATCCTGACCCAGAACAGCAAGCGCCTCATGCTTTTCTGCGGTCGCAGCAACCCCGATCTGGGTGAGAAGATCGCCGACCAGCTGCAGATAAAACTGGGCGACATCGAGACCAAGACTTTCAGCAACGGCGAGATCTACATGCGCTACAGGGAGAACGTGCGCGGCAGCGACGTCTTCCTGATCCAGTCCACCAGCCCCCCGGTGAACGACAACCTGATGGAGCTGCTGATCATGATCCAGGCGGCGCGGCTGGCGTCGGCGCGGCGCATCACGGCGGTCATGCCGTGGCTGGGTTATTGCCGGCAGGACAAGAAGAGCGCGGGACGCGAGCCGATCAGCGCCAAGCTGGTGGCCGACCTGCTGCAGGTGGCCGGCGCCGACCGTGTGTTGACCATGGACTTACACCAGGGGCAGGTGCAGGGCTTCTTCAATATCCCGGTGGATCATATGACCGCACTGTCGATCCTCGCCGGATACTTCAGGCTCAAACAGATTCCGGAGCAGGAGCTGGTAGTGGTGTCTCCGGACGTCGGCGGCTCGAAGCGGGCCAAGAAATTCGCCGACAAGCTGGGCGCGGTCGACCTGGCCATCCTCAACAAGACAAGGCCCGAGCATAACGTGGCCGAGATCATGGAAGTCATCGGAGACGTCAAAGGCAAGGTCGCGATCATGGTGGACGATATCATCGACACCGCCGGCACCATTGCCGCGGGCGCCGAAGTGCTCCTGGAAATGGGCGCCAGCGATGTCTACGTGACCGCGACTCATCCGGTTCTTTCCGGCCCGGCATATGAGCGGCTGGAGGCTTCGCCGGTCAAGGAAGTGGTAGTTACTGACACGCTGCCCTTGAATACTGAGAAAAAGACCAGCAAAATAAAGGTTCTGTCTATCGCAAATACTCTGGCCGACACAATCCAGAGTGTTTTCCGTGACGAGTCCGTCAGCAAACTGTTTGAAGGAAATGACCAATTATTCTAGGAAGCGTGGGAGTGAATTATGAAGAAAGTTAAACTGGCAGTAAAAGAGCGCGACAGTTTCGGAAGCCCCGAGGCAAGGCGCATGCGTAAATCAGGATGGATACCGGCGGTACTTTACGGCGACGGCGAGAGCAGCAAGGCCCTCGCCGTGGAAGAGAAAGCATTGAAACATGCGCTGGGCCGCGAGCGCGGCAATGTCATTCTTTCCCTGACGATCGAGGGCAGCAAGGACGCCCATGCCGCCATACTCAAGGAATATCAGCCTGACCCGCTGGGGCGCGGCATCCTGCACGTAGATTTCCTCGAGGTGAGTATGGACAAGCCGATCGAGGCCTCGATCCACCTCGAACTTACCGGCACACCCCAGGGAGTCAAGGACGGCGGCATCCTTGATCAGAGCCATCGCGAGCTTCAGATTCGCTGCCTGCCTGGTGATATGCCGTCGAGCATCGAATACGACGTCTCGGAGATGGTAATCGGCGACTCGATCCGCGTGAGCGACCTGACACCGCCGCCGGGTGTGGAGATCCTCAGCGATTCCGAGAGCGGCGTTGCTAGTGTCCTGGCGCCGAAACTGGTTGTTGAAGAGGTCACCGAAGAAGAGGCCGAGGAAGGCGCGGAGGCGGCAGCTGAAGGCGCTCCCGCCGAGGAGAAGCCGGCCGAAGGCGGCGGAGAATAGACGGGGAGACACAGTAAACCGTCATACATATAATGTCATCACCGTAGAGACGTTGCATGCAACGTCTCTACGTTTTAAGGCCTGCTAAGGAATCAGGGTCATGGCTTTTTTCAAGAAACAGCACCATTCACTCAATACCGATTTTCTGGTAGCCGGCCTTGGCAATCCCGGCTCCGAATATGAGGGCACGCGTCATAACATCGGCTTCATGGCGGCCGCAAGGTTGATGAAGCGCCATGAGATGGGAAGAACCCGTAACCGCTATGGCGGCCGCTGGTGTGAGGGAACCGTAATGGGTGTGAACCTGGCGGTCATCCTTCCCATGTCATATATGAACCGTTCAGGTGAGGCAGTGGCTTCTGCCGCCGGGCACAAGCATATTGATCCCGTCAATATTATAGTCGTCCACGATGACATGGACTTCCCGTTCGGTTCAGTGCGCGTAAAGCAGGGTGGCGGCACCGGCGGCCATAACGGCCTTGCCAGTATCGCGGCCGCTCTGGGCACCGATGTTTTCAACCGCGTCAGGGTCGGCATCGGGCGTCCAGAAAATCCGAACGTGCCCGCGCGTGACTGGGTCCTTTCCCGGCTCAGGGAAAACGACGACGCGCTTCTGGCTGCTCTCGATACGACTGTTGATTGTATCGAGACGATCATCACCGAAGGTATCGAGGCCGCGATGAACCGCTTTAACCGACGTGACCAGGATGGCGATCCGGCGGGGGAACAGACGGACTCGTAGCGAAGGCGTTCGAAAGCCGGTTGCGGGGTATATCAATGATTGAAAAAAGTTTTCGGCGACAGCCGGGATGTTTTTCCCGGTCCCAGTTTTGATTACCTCCTACATAAAGAAAGATGAAAACTTCCAGATGCTCACGGCGGCCCTGAACGCAGGGCCGGCGAGTGTCTACGCCCCGACCTTCTTCCAGGGTTACCTGCTGGCTTCACTGCGCGACGAGAACTGGCCACAGGAAGCGTTGCTGGTCGTGGCGCCGGGCGGCGCGGAAGCCTCCAGGCTGACCGATGACCTCCAGGCTTTTGCCGGGCGGACGCCGGTGCGCCTGCTGCCCGCCGCGGGGACTGCTCCCGGCAGCATGATGATCGCTTCCAGCCGGCTGGTCGGACTCAGGCATGCTGCTATCTGGAGCCTGGCCGCGGGCCGTCCCGGCATCGTTGTCGCCGATATCGCGGCCATGGCGGACGGGTCGCTCGATCCGGGGCGCTGGCCCGAGCCGGTCCGGACAGGCAGGGGGAACCCGGGCAGCTTCGATGAGATAATCGAGCGCCTGGCATCGCTGGGCTACGAGAGGGTGCCGCAGGTGGAGGACCGGGGGGAGTTCGCCGTACGCGGCGGCATCATCGATGTCTTCCCCTCCACCGACAAGGCGCCGCTCCGGCTGGAATTCTGGGGAGACGAGTTTGAATCACTGCGCCGTTTTTCGCCGTTTACCCAGCGCTCCCTGCTCGACGAGGAGAGCGCCATGGTTTTTGCCGCCGCGGAGCCGGAAGGGACTGATGCCGGACCGCGGAAAACAACCGCCGGACAGGGTTTGTTTTCCGGACTGCTGGACCGGGAGACGGGCAAGGCCCGTATCTGCCGGTTAGACCCGGCTGCGGGCCGGGACTCGTTTGCATCCTACTGGGAGGATGTGCTTGAGGCTTCCTCGATCCGGGAGTCCGCAGGGCATTACTTAAGTCCGGAAGAGCTGGACAAGCGGCTTCATGCTTCTGCGAGTCTTGTTCTTGAGAGTCTGCCATCAGACCAGCCCCATGTTTTTTCGGCGACCGGATTCCACTTCGCCTCGCGGCGCGTTTCCGAAGCGTCAGTTGAGCTGCAGCGGATGGTGTCCGGCGGTTTCAGGGTGTTTGTCCATTTTTCCTCGGAAGGCGCGGCGCGCCGGGCCGAGCATAACCTTGCCGGGAGTACGACTTTTCTTGACGAAGGAAAATCCGCCCCCGGGAAGCCAGGCACCTACCTCGTCGTTGCTCCTCCCCCGACCGGATTTGTCAACAAGGACATGAAGCTGGCCGTCGTCAGCGAGCGTACGCTTATCAGACCCAGCAAATCAGTGCGCAGCCGGACCCTGGGCCTGGCCGGACGCGCCATCATGAGCTTTCGGGATTTGACGCCTGGAGATTTTGTGGTACACCAGGATCACGGCATCGGCGTTTTCGAATCGGTGGAGACCAAGACAGTCGCTGGCGTGACCCGCGACTACCTGCACCTGCGCTTCAAGGGTGATGACAGGCTGTTTGTCCCGCAGGAACAGATATCCCTGGTCTCACGCTATGTGGGCGGGCAGGCCGGCAGTCCGCCGCTCAACAAGCTGGGCGGCCGCGCCTGGTCGCAGGCTCGCGCCAGGGCCAGGAACGCGGCCCGTGAGATGGCCGGCGAACTGCTCCAGCTTTACGCCCTCAGGCAGAGCCTGCCGGGCGACGAATTCGCAGCTGACGACCAGTGGCAGATGGAGCTGGAGGCGGCCTTTCCCTTCGAGGAGACCCCCGACCAGGCCGCAGCCATCGAAGACGTGAAAGACGACATGGAATCGCCGCACCCGATGGACCGCCTCATCTGCGGCGACGTGGGCTACGGCAAGACCGAAGTGGCGGTACGCGCGGCCTTCAAGGCGGCCATCCAGGGCAGGCAGGTGCTGATGCTGGTGCCGACGACGATCCTCGCCCTGCAGCATTTCAATACTTTCAGCTCCCGTTTCAGCAAGTATCCGGTCAACGTGGAGATGATATCCCGCTTCCGCAGCGCGGCGCGGACGCGGCAGATCGCGGCCGATTTTCGTGAAGGCAGGATCGACGTGCTGATCGGCACCCATCGCGTACTCTCGGCTGACGTCGTGCCGAAGGACCTCGGGCTGGTCATTGTTGATGAGGAGCAAAGATTTGGCGTACACCAGAAGGAGACTCTGCGCCAGCTGCGCCTGCGCGTGGACGTCTTGAGCCTCTCGGCTACACCGATACCGCGCACGCTGCAGATGTCACTGTCCGGCATCCGGGACATAAGCATCATGGAGACGCCGCCGCTGGGCCGCTATCCCATCCGCACCTACGTGGGCGAGTATGATGACGAGGTCATAAGCCAGGCGATCATGAAGGAGGCCGCCCGCGGCGGTCAGGTCTTCTTCCTGCACAACAGGGTGGAGACCATCGCCGGCAAGGCGGAGGAGCTCAAGGCTCTGATTCCAAACGTGCGTTTCATCGTCGCCCACGGACAGATGCCGGAAAAGGAGCTGGAGACGGTCATGGTCTCGTTCCTGGAGAAGGAAGCTGACGTGCTGGTCTGCACGTCCATCATCGAAAGCGGACTCGACATCCCCACTGCGAACACGCTCATCGTCGACCGCGCCGACATGCTCGGGCTATCGCAGCTCTACCAGATACGCGGCCGCATCGGGCGATCAGATGTTATCGCGCACGCCTACCTGCTCTATCCGCCGAACGCTTCGCTGACGCGCGAGGCCATGGCCAGGCTCTCCACCCTGAGTGATTACACCGAGCTGGGTTCGGGCTTCAAGATCGCCATGCGGGACCTCGAGATCCGTGGCGCCGGCAATCTGCTGGGAGACGAGCAGTCCGGGCACGTGGCCGCCGTCGGTTTTGACATGTACTGCGATCTGCTAAGACAGGCGGTGGCCGAGCTCAACAACCAGCCCGTGGAGGAGCCCCGCACCGCGCGCCTGGACGCCGATGTCGACGCGTATATCCCGTCAGATTACATCCCGCTGGAGACCGCGCGCATCGATGTCCACCACCGCATCGCCGCAGCACGCGACGAGCAGCAGCTTGCGGAGATGGAAACGGAGTTGCTGGACCGCTTCGGTCCCGTGCCCGGCGTTGTAAAGAATCTGCTCGACATGCAGGAGATACGCATGAAAGCAGGCGTGCTCGGGGCCTCGCTGGTCACATACAGGAAGGGACGGCTCGAGCTTGGCGACATGCATATTTCTTCGCACCAGCGGGAAACACTCGACGAGGCGGGGCTGAAATTCGTCTATCA
>JBAZZU010000003.1:0-96738 GCA_041658605.1 Thermoleophilia bacterium
CTCATGGGGGCGGACGGAAGGGAGGATGCGAAGAGGGGCGCACGGTCCCGGCTCGTCTTGGCGAGTACCTTGTCCCCCTCACTCACGAGGGCCGGGTAGACTTGGGGGGTGCCGTCGGGGAGGAGAGTATAGTGCGCGTTCAGTTTGCCCTGGCCAGAGGTGGCCACGGTGGCGGCATCGATGATGTTCGACTTACCGGATCCGTTTTTGCCGGTGAGGATGTTCAGACCAGGGCGGAAGTCGAGGGTGAGGCTTCCTTTGACGGGGCCGATGTAGTCGAATTTGAGGGTGAGGGAGGGGTTATTCGTCATCGATGTTACCTATTCCTTTGTGGGCCTTGTAGTGATGGATTTGGTCCATGTATTCCCTTTCCGAGTCAAAAAGAAAGTCCTCCGCGTCGTAATAGGGAATCTCCATCTCGCTCGCGATCGGGGTCCGTTCCTCTTCGTCTCCGTCCAAGATCGATGCTTCATCGATCATGGCTTTGATATCGTCCTTGAACGCTTCCATGACCTTGCGTAGTTGCTTGTTGGCTCGGCTGTTGAGCTTCCGATACATGGCGTCATAGGCGCGCTTTGCCTCTTCATCGTAGTAGCAGAGGATTTCGTCCGTTACCATCCTCTTGAGCACACCCGGATAGAGGGCTTCCAGTGCATCGAGTTCAACCGCGCCGCTTCCGAAAGCATCTTCGAACTTGGCGGCTCGTTTTTCCGATTCCTTGATCGGAACCCTGGGCAGGTTGTAATCTCTGACCTGATCTTCGGTCAATGCAAGAGCCTTGACAAAGCAGTGAAGTTCGATGCCGTACTTCTTGAGCATAAACTCCAGCTTCCGAGCGACGGCGCACGGCATCGACTTGCCAGCCGGATCAAAGTCCGAGATGTAGAGAATAATAGCCGGCTTGTCGGCATCCTCGATTCGTCTCGCGGCGTTGTAGACGCTCGTAATACTTGCCTCACCCTGGAAGGTGCAAAGATTCGCGCCATACAGGGAGCATAGGGGCTCCAAAACGTCGTTCATGGTTCCCTTCTCGCACCAGATTTCAATATGGTACGGTTGGACCGTCGAAGGTGATGGGCCGATGATGTTGACGTATGGGGTGATTTTAACCTCGGAAACGAAGGGTTTGTCCTCGCCCCAATAGTTCGCGTTGATGATCGGCTTCGGGTTCTTGTTGTCGATGATGCTCTCGATTTCGACGAGCCCCAGGTATCGTGCCTGTTTTGCAGCCTGTGTGAGAAACTTCCAGCACTTGTCCGTGTTCTGGTACTGCTCCCCATTCGGAAGAGGGATCTCCTTGGACAATGCCCAATAGTGGGCGCGTCGAAGGTGGACGCCATTCGTGTAGCCCGCTTCCTTCCAGATTTTGTCAGCGAACCATTCCGCCATGATAACGTCGGACGGGGTTCCAGCATAGAACGGATCATTTTTTGGGGAGAGGGCCAGGACTTCCGGTATGGAAAGTCCGTTTTCTCTTGCGATTGCTTTGATGTCGTTTTGGTTCATTCTGGCCTCTCAATGTCTTCGAAGGGAATGTGAATGGTTACGCCGTCGCCATCGACGGCTTGGATTGTGTAGGTTCTTCCGTGGTACTGGATTTCGTCGCCCGGGTTTAGGTGGTCAAGCCAGCGCTCGAATTCAACCTCTTCCTTGGACTCGCCGGGAAGGGTCGAGCATCCTGGAGGTAGGTTCCAGCCGGGCATCAGAAAAGCCTCCCTTGTTTGCTCTCTTCTTCACGCTTTGACCCGTACCGGAATGCCGCTTCCTGGCAAGCTGGGCATGGTTGGCCGGGGCCGCAGGGGAAGCCTTTCGTGCAGCCATCCAAGGGCCAATCCATCGAAAACGCCATAACGTAGCCGGTAACTCCTTGCGGCGTTGTGCAGAGGGTGGACAGTTTCGCGTCTTTCCGGACCCATTCCACCGTCGTGTCCTCGATATGGCAGGCGAAGATATCGCCCTTTTTCGTCGCTACCCAGACTCGGGATTTTTCGGTCATTCCGCGTCCTTGCATGTTTCGATGGTCGTGGCGATTCGGTCCAAGTGGGCGGCCACGTCGCCGATCGCCAGCACCATGCACAGGAGTTGCAGGATGATGCACAACAGCAGAAACGGTATCAATGCCCCTTTCATCTCGCGTCCCACTCCACTTTGGCCGCCTGAATGGTCCCGGTGGCGTTCTTGGAATTCCACCGATCCGCCGTGCCGGATTCGGTGACTTTCCCGACCTGGCCGGGAAGAATGGTTACGGACCCGAGGAACTTGGCGGTAGATGCTCGGGTGCATTTCACGCGCGTCCCGATCGTGATGCGGAGGTCCGAGCCGTCTTCACGCTCGATACTGTCTTTCCGAATCCAGGTTTCCATCTCGCTCTCCTCTCGTTCCGTTTCGCCCTTGATCGGGCTCGTTCGGCCTGGATTTCCAGGGACGGGGCCCGGCGTTACCGGGCGTGAATCATTGCAGACTCCTTCATGATGGCGGGTGAAACTGAAAGGAACATCCCTACCTTTACACGTTCCCCGCTTGCTGTCAACGGGGAAGCGTGGAAAAGCACTAATAGAGTTCGGGGTAATCGGCTCGGTTGTAGTGCCCAGTCTCGCGGTTTCGCTCGCTGACAGTCTGGGCTACCCACCCGGCGGCGGTCTGATCGATCATCGCTCGGATGGCGATGGCGGAGTTCAGGTAGACCTGTCGGCTGGTTCCGTTCTGGCCCTGGTAAGTGACGACGATCTCTTTTCCGGCCAACGACTCGCGCACGGCGGCGTCCGTGGCTGCACGGTCTTTGCGGCTCTGGTCAATCAGTTCCTGGTCTTGAGTTCGGCTCATCTTCGTTTCTCCTGTTCGGGTGACGCCCCAGAATAGAGCAACTTCCATGCCGCCACTAAAACCGGCGTTCTATGGTAGCCGGTACGACTTGAATGTCGTGGTCAATCCTGGCATGGTTCGTGCCTATTCCGTTCTATGTCGGTTTTCGACCACGACTTACAGATCAGGTCGTTGCGCTGGATGTCACGGTTAGAAGATCCGATCGATGATTTCGAGCACATAGAGATAGTTCGCCTTGAACTCCGGGTCCTTCTCTTTCTTGGCTCGTAGCGCCTTGATCAGGATGTCGAAGTACGCCGAGTCAACCCCGGTCAGTTGATCTTCCAGAACATCGATGTCCGACAAGTCGAGTTCCGATATCTGGAAGGCCATTTTCATGAACTGCCCGGCGTTGATCGAGAAGCCGCGCGCGATGAACTTGCGGGTCCGGATGACAGAGCAGATCGGGTACTTGCTTCCGACGTAGACGAGTTCCTTGGCCAGCAGGGCCTCAAGCGCCTTCGGGGGGAGGATGAGTTCACCGGTCTTCGATTCCCATGCGCAAGTACAGTGAACGAAGTCGTAATTCTTGTGGATCTCCGCGACTTCCCCGAAGAACCGAAGGACTATCTGAATCTTGCCCGAAAGCGTGATGGCGTTGGAGGACATGAAGATCGGGCGATATCGCGGCTTGCTCTTGTCCTGCTCTTCGTCGAGAACCTTGGCCACGTCGGCAACGAAGGTCTCGCAGGAAGGATCGTTGATCCCGGTACTCTCAAAGTAATGGTAAGAGGCGGTCCCCTCTTCGCTGGCGATGCCGGCGGACTGGATACGTACCTTCACGCGGTCGCCCGTCGTGTCCACCTTGATATCGATCGCGCCTCCGGTTTTGTGGGAGTTGACGGCGTTCGCCTCGTACTTCGCGACGTAGTACCGGGCCACACGAGCACAGGTGTCCTTGTCGGTGAAGTACACATCGAAGTCGTTGGGCGGCTCCCCAAGGAGCATCGACGCGATGGCCCCGCCGGTCACGAGGCAATGGCTCTTGACGTGGTCCCGAAGGGCCTCGTCTTCGATGGACGAAAGCCAGTCGTCGATCTTCTTGCGGAGTACGGTTTTGATGGTCTTGGTTTTCATGAGTTCTCCTGATTGGTTTGAGCAGAAGGATCAAGGTCCGAGTCGATTTCAGCCGATTCAACCTCGATCCCGAATTCGCGAGTATGAACGGTATCAAGACACGCGTCCAGAAGGTCCTCTCGGTCCTCTTTCCACGTCGCCTTCTTGCCTCGCCCCTTCCCAGGAGTCAAGGCAGTAGCCACCGCGCCGACGTTGCCGGAGCCGATCTTGAGCGCTCCGAGAAACCCGAGCCAAGAAGCGTTATCGCCTTCCCAGCGCACCGCCTCTTCTTCGGATACCCGGTGCCACCGACGGGCGAGCAAAGAGCCAGCGTCCACCTTGGGGCTCTTCTTGGTCTTGACGTGATAGCCGACGCTCCCGCCCGGCACACGGATAGCCCCGTTGTCGCAAGCCGCCCGGATGGCGGGCTCCAGTGCGGCAGTTTGAGCCTTCAAAATGGCGTAATGGGCCGCCAGCGCTTCTGGTTGAACACCGGCCCAGCCATGGGTGATCCATAGACAAGCCGCCTCGCACTGGAGAACGTAGGGACAACCCATGCACCGAGGCCCTGGGTTCGCCTGTCTTGGCTTGATCGATGCCGCCTTGATGGCCGTGGAGAGATCCGCCTTCCATTCTTCCAGAACGGAAAGGCCCGCTTCATCCAAGTCAAGATGCTCCGCGAAAGTGTGCCCCGTCCGGATCGAGGTGATTTCACGGCGTATCCAGTCCGGCTTCTGCCCGTTCTTCTCCTCGTATTCGGCGATGGCGAGAAGAGCATACCCGCGCATCTGGAGAGACGAGCACTCTTCCTGATTAGCGGTCCATGCCGACTTCCAGTCTCGGACCACGATCCCGGTGGATTCGGCGGCGTATTCGTCGCCTTCCGTCTGCTCGGTCCAGGTCAGGTCCAGGATCCCATGGTAGGACGCCTCGGGATATTCGCAGGCCTGCCAATTGGCGTCCGCTTTGAGCCAGACTTCACGGCGTCCTTCTGGGATCCCGTGCTTGTCGGCGTAGTCCGTGGCCATTTTCGCGCCTTGGAGAGCGGCTTCTATGGGGATTGGGGGCTCCATCTCGGAATGGTAGGATCGCCCTTCCGTGGACAGGCGGATCACGAGAGATTCCGTGTCGCACGGATAGGCCTGGAGTACCGCGTGCGCCACGATCCCCGGGCCGAAGATGTCTCTTGGATAGGGCCTGCGCTCTTCGTAGAGGGTCAGGGCGTGCGGACAGTGACGGGTGAAGTTTCGGAGCGCTGATGAGGAGAGGGCTTTCATCCGATGTTCCCCGCAGAAATGAGGTCCGCGTCAGCGGCGACGTCGTCCGGGTGTTCTTCGAGCAATCCAGCCACGCGGTATTCAGGCAACGCGCGCGCACCCTGAATCCGGGCCTGTTGCGCCGTGATCCATCCGATGATGTCCGCGTCCCCTGCCACGGAGATGGAAACAACCGGGAAGCGCCTTTGCTGGCTCGCATCCGTTCGCTCCTGCAACTGGAGCAGGACGGGCAACCCAAAGAGCGGGATCGTGGACGGGTCCAATCCGAGCGCGGCACAAGACCGCTCAAACGAGGCGAACAGGCCGACGAAAGCCTGAACCGTGTTCCAGGATCCGCTCTGGTACTTGAAAGGCACGTTCGGAAGGCCCTTGCCGTCCACACGGGGCCAGTCAAACCGGGCAAGGAATCGCATCCACGGCTTGCAGGCAGGCCCATGGCGGTCGTCGGGCGGCTTGGCGAAGGGGCAGCGGTCACCGGGGCACTTGATCGCTCGATAGCCAACCCATGCAGGCGGGAGTTTCGGATCGCGAAAGTCCGGGGCGCTAGGGTCGTATCGCCACGCGGTCCCGTCGCTCTCGCCACCGTTCCCGACGCAAACAGGGCGCTGTCTTGGGTGAGATAGTGCCTTGCCCGCGACGGGCAACTGTTGCGCCTGCCTTCGCCAGTCGAAGCACTCCGCGATCGTGGCATGGGTCAACCTGGCCGGGATGATCTTCCGTCGCTCGGCTGGCGCGTCGTTGAACGAAGCAAAGGACGGATGCGGCGCGCGAATCCCACCCTTGATGTCGCCTGCTGCCTGACGTTCGGGCAGAAGGACATGGAACCGGTCCCGCTCGATTGGGGCTCCGGAAGGCCCCTTTTTGCCGATCGCAAGAGCAGCAGCGATCGGCTCCTTGCCGGTTACTCCGTTGATCCCTTTGGGGAGGTCGGTCATTTCTCACCTCCCTTCATGTCTGGATCGGCTCCGAAGATGTCGGAAACGCCGTAGCCGCGATCGTTGCAGACGTGAACCTGGTACAGGGTATGCGTTTTGAACGCCGCATCCACCAGGAATTGCACGGTATGAGGGACATGGATCGGTCGGTGCAACTCACCGCACCGCCGGCACTTGTAGATGATGAAGCCGGGTTTATCCAACGGACACCTCCGAAGCCTTGACCTGCCCATTCAGCCAAACCATGAGCGGAGCCACGGCTTCCGAATCACCGGCCTCGTAGTTCTTGACGCCGATGTAATCGATCGTCTTGGAAAGCCGAAGATCCTCGGGAAGACACCCTTCGCGCCGGAGATCCGCAAGGTCCTTGGCATGCGCGGCTTCCTCGTTGTCGAGGGCTTCGCGGAGCCGGTCGGATTTCCCGTGCGCGGCGATGGCGGCCTGCCTCTCGTTGTCCATGGCGTCGAAGATCCCACAGAAAACAGGGGCAAGGGATGGATGTACGATTTTGAGCGTCGAAAGCGCTCCGGCGGCTTCGTCGTATTTCATTGAGTTCTCCATTGTGGAAGTGCAAGCGTCTACCAGACCGATAGCCGCTTTGCGTTGGTCGCCGTCCAAGTGAGCGACGAGGGAAAGTGCTGCTGTCCGGATTTTGTCCAGGGCGCGGCGGGTCATTTCTGCTCCGTGGGGAGCACCGCCCAACCCAAGAACAGGCAAGCGCAACGATGAGCCCGGCCGAATAGGGCACAGCGGGCGAGGGGGTGATAAGGAGGCGGGTGAGAAGATCGGCCGTCCAGGAGTAGGCTCGGACGCTTGCGACGACTCCGAGCGCCGTCAGAACACCGAGCCCAAGAGCAAAGGGGAACATGGGTGCGTGGTCCGCCTCGAACCATGTCACGAAAAGAGCGAGAAGGAAGGGGGTCATCTCGCCACCGCCCGGACATCGCACCAACGGACTCGGGATGCCGTGTAGTATCGGTGGACCGCGCCGTTGTGATTGACCTCCTCGTAGGGACCAGGGAAAAACTCCGAGAGGTCGCGCACCTGGACATGTGCGTCTCGGTCCTCTCGCATGTCCAGAGTGACCGCGAGCACCTCGGCATCGGGGTGCTGCATGAGCGTGGCCCGGAGCGGTCCACGGGCGAGGCGCACAGCGAAAACGGCTGCGGGGGCGCTCATGGGGCCATCCTTCGGGGTAGGGTGTCAGAGGAGGAGGAACCGGATCGAGAGACGGTTGAGGTCACCTCCCGATCCGCCTCTTGCATGGGTTCCTCCTGGTTCATCGCGTCGTGACAAAGGTCTGCGAGAGCCTGCCCAGCCGCCCGAGCGCCACTGTCGCAGGTCATCTCGGCGACGGTCAGCCCGTGTCGCCTGATGTTGGCGAGGTCGTCAATGAGCCTGGAGACCTCTCGCTGGGACTTGGCCAGCTCCAGGCGAAGGACCTGGAGCTCTTCGGCGGGCGGTAGGGTCTCGATGCCGATCTCGGGCATGGCTACTCCATCTCGGCGTAGGGGCCCGAGGCCTCGCGCTTGACTTCCACGCAGGGCTGACCCTGCCCGTACATCCGAAAGAGATCGGCCAGCAGGGTGTAATGCCCCGTGGCAGAGCCGTACCGCTTCACAGCGCGACGGGCCCCGCGAAGGGTCCAGCCCGACTGGAGGCGGGCGCACCCGAGGCTCTTGCCGGTTTCCTCGACTTTGGAGAAGGGGAGGGAGTAGCGGGGGAGGATGAGGTGCTTGATCATCGGGACACCTCCCACGCGCGAGCGGGGTGCTTGATGGCGAAGTAGGCCTTCCACAAGGCCTCTACCGGGGCATAGGACTCCATGAGACGGAGATGAATCGCCAGCCTGGTTCGAGGCCCCTCCTCTTCCGTCATAAGGGGGAGGCGGTCGACCGCCTCCCGGAAAGCAACGTGATACCACGCGGAAAACTCATTGTGAGCTCGGGAGTAGGCCTCGAAGGCCTCGTAAACGTGCAGCATCTCATCTCCTCCCCCGGAATCCGCCGGGGGTCGGTGAAGGGGGAGGGCTAACGGGGGAATCTCACGGCCCACTGGCCGTTGACGTCCCCCACAAGCACGAGCGAGGCGCCATCAAGGTAGAGCTCGATGCCGTCCGTAGTCCACTGGTAGTTCCAGCCGTCGATGAGGCCGGATGGGTCGAAGCCCTCGCCGGCGTGGTTTCCCGCGCGGAAGGCCTCGACGATTTCGGTGGCGGTGAGATTGGCGGGGTTGACTGCTTCGAGGCTGAACATGGAATCTCCAAAGAGCCGGGGTGGTTGGTGGCTCCGTGCCCAAAGTAGTAGCAAGGTCTATGCCAGCGCTCCACAGGACGACCCGATCCGCTATCAATGCCCGATTTCGTCTCCCATGCTCTCTGATACAGGCCCGACCACGACATTCAGATCAATAGCGAAATGAGGCGTTCTTCCTACATCGGCAAAGACCGTGCCAACATGGCGAACGGTAGAACGTCGGTTTTCGCGGTCCTCGCGATTGGATTTCTCCACGGATCGGTCTGGAAAGCACGACATCAATGTCTCGATTCAACCCGTTCCCGCGTGCAACCAGCCTTTTCAAGCGCTTCCCGTTCCGCCTCGTCAATGGCGGCCAGGGAGAACGGGTTGGAGGTCTCTTTTCGGAGCGCCGCAAACTCCCGCTTGATGGCGGCTTTCGGGTCCACCGGGCGCACCTTGGCTATCAGGTACGCCGTGAAGAGGAGTAGAGCGATGGAGGAGGCTATCAGGGCGAGGTCGAGCATGTCAGGATCTCCCGGAGTCGTCGGCAATGCGAGGAATCAAGGCCTTTCCGGCCCACTTTCACAAAATGGCGTCCATGGCCCACGATGTCGAGGTCGTCAAGGATCGCGTAGGTCCGGACCTCAGGATGAGAGTCCAGCCACGCGCGGATCTCGCCTGACCGTGGGTGCTCTCTCTTGAGCCAGTCATGCTCCGGGGTGCATCCGACGATCGGAACCGTGAATCCCGCGCTTTGAAGAGCCACTTTCGTCTTCTCGTACCCGTAGATCCCCTCAATCCGCCAGTCCGAAGAGACCACGATCGATGTTCCGGTATCCTGGCATATCCGGTTTAGATGCTCGCATTTCTCCGGATCGATGTAGTCGATACCAAAGCGCTGGCGGGTCTTGCCGCTGTTCAGCACGTCGTCGATGTCGAGGAAGAGGGCTTTCATGAGGGCTCCTTCTCATGGCCAGGGCATCCGGTCTTGTACGAGAACCCTTCGCAGGTTTCGCCGAGCGGCATCATCTCGATCCCGTCGCAGAGCATGTCGGCGAACCAGGACCGGAGTTCATGAACGTCTTGCGGATAGCGGCCTTCCCGGGTGAACGTCTTAAGATAGGGTCGGAGGTCCCGGTTGTTGTAGGTTGAAAGGCCCTTGATGGAATAACTGCAATGAATGATTTTCACGTTGGCTCCAACATTTGCACGAACGCCGCCGGATCCGAGATTTCGGCGGTGAAGGACTCGGGGCACAGATGGATGCTTGTTCGAGTCGGCAGACCGTCGCGCTGGTACGAGGCGACATAGGGAGCCCATTTAGTCGGTTCCCCCTTGTGGATCTTGCTGCCTTTACATGTCACGCCGTCCACCACGGTAGTAACCTCTTCATGCCATGACCAGAAAAAACGGGCTTCGTGGGTGTAGGAGATTGAGACGTGCTCGTCGGTCACGGTTACAATCGGGTCCACGGATCGGGATTCGACTATCCACACGCCCGAACCTTCGGGATCCTTGGGTGGCTCGGGTTTCGCGTTGCCGCGATCGAACCTGTTGAACGTGCCGTGAGAGCCGGGCTGATAACGGAAAGTGAAGGCGTCCGGTTTCTCTGCCATGATAGCAAGGGCCTCCGCGTGCATCCCTTTGATGCAGGCCTCTTTGCTCGGGTAGATGACGAATCGGCGATTACCGAGTCCGTTGGTTGATGTTGTGCCGGTTTCGGCGCGCCAGAGTTTTAGGATCATCTCTCAATCCTCCTGAATCCGATCGCCCAAACCCACTCAAGAGGCGAGTCGAAGTAGGCCAGGTAATCGGCAGGTTCGGTGAATCCTTCGGCCAGGAGATCCTTTGCCGAGATGTCCTTGACCCGCTCAAGCCGGATTTCAGTTATTTCCAAAATGGAACGTACTGCTTTGAAAGGCATGTGGATGCTCGGTTTCCATGGGCGGTAATCTGTAGGATCGGACGTTGCCCGGTAACATATCCCGACATCGCCGACCAGTGCTGGTCTCCACGTCTCCCGGACATAAAGCCGGTCTCCAACCCCGCCGTAGGGGCAATGAGCCCGATGGACGGTATCGTCCTGGTAGGGAATGTGGAGGTAGCACGCACCGAAGAGGGAAGGCCCGTCCGGATAGGCCCGCGCCTGCCAGTCTTCCACCGGCTTGGTAAACGGAATCTTCGGTGGCTTGACCGCCCGTCGGGTCTGACTCTTTTCGCCCGTCCAGGTAAGCAGGGCCATCCGGTCATCCATGAGGATCGGTCGGAGGTCGTAGGAGCCGCCGGGGCAGTCGTCGAAAGCCCAACCGCCGTCGGTTTTCACGTCGCGGGTATGTTTCTTTGGCGTCCCGTCGATGTTCGCCGGCACGTCTTTTTCGCAGATCCCGCAGTAGCATTTTTCTCGGGTCATTTCGCTACCTCCTCAACAGCCTTCTTTCTCGTGTCCGCATCGAAAAGGGAGAACCCCACCCTTGCCCACCATCCAATCACGTTCATGAGTTCCACTGCCGGAAGGTCTACCCTTACCCGGGCATGTTCGCCCTTTTCCATATGGAAATTACTGCACCGGTAGACAGGCCCGCGTCCGTCAAGGTACAGGTCCAACCCGGTAGCCTCCACGTCGCCGTTCTTGGACCGGATGATGAGCGAGGCGGGCTCCTTGTCAGCGGTTTCGACGGTCGCCTTTTCCCGCTTGCCTGCGATGATCGTGGCACACAGGTCCACGCACTCATCGCAGATATTGACGTTTGGACCGGCAACCATCATGCGAGCGTCTTTGATGGTCTTTCCGCAGAAGGAACAGGAGATGGGTTTCATTTCGCACCATCTTTCTCGGCTTTGATTTTTTCCAACCGCTGCTTTTCTTCCAGTGGAATGGGTGGGGAAAAGTAGGCGCGATCGAAGGTTCGCCTTGACTTCACCTTTGTCCGGTACCCCTCCTCCTTGTTGCCAGGGTGGTAGGAACAGGCAATCACCGAGTCTCCCCCCTCTCCAAAGGATGTCACGGTGAACAAATCACCCTCTTCTGGAGTCCCCATCACACCGCCTACCCACCATGAGAACCCGATACAGACTCGACGGAGAGCGTAGCGCTTGATCCCATCGTTATGGGGATCGGAGTGGTGCCACCACTTACCTATCTTGATCGGCTTTCTCCCCTGGTAGTGGTCGATGGAGTCGGCGGCGCTCTTGTTCCCTGCCTGACAGGCCGCTGCGTGCATCTGGTCTATTTCCCCAGGGATGTAGCCGCTGGACTCCTTCATCATCGTCCGGAAGTCCTCCAGGTCCCATCGAAGTCCTCCCCATGTGGCAAGCCGGACGGCTGAGGCAAGAGACTCGTTCAAGCGGGCCCAGGAACGGGTCCACCCATCGGAGCCCCATCGTCCGAAAACGAGCCGGAATAGGTCGATTGCTGGGCTTGTTTTGTTCATTTCTTTTTCTCCAACACGGCAGCAAACACGGAAGGGAAAACGAAGTCGGAAGGACACCGAAGATCGCGCAGGTCCTCCTGCAAATACTCCCACTCGGAATCGCCTTCCTTCTTGGTCCCAGAGTTCAGCAGGTGGTGTATCCGGATGAACGCCCGTTTCTCGTCATCCGTCCAGTCTTCGGGCCATTCCCGATCGTTGCAGTTGCGACTTCCGAGGATGTCGGACAGTTGGCGGAGTAGGGCGATTATCTCCGTGGCTATTTTTTCAGGTACGATCATTTTGAACAACTCCCAAGAGTAACGCGAGCCCCTTCAACATCCCGCCGGACCCTCGGAGTAACCCGGAAAACATGGATATCCCAGTTCTTCCGAGGGCAAACGTCGCGGACGGTATACGTGATCCGATCGCCTTTCGGGAACGTGACGCAAACCTTGGACCCCATGGGCGCCGGGTGATTGATCGGCTTTGCGATAGACCGGGAGTTGACGGGCCACGTTGCATAGGGGGCGGGAAGGTCGAACGCCGTCACTCCGGAGAGGACGGCGAGAAGGAGAAGGGTTTTCATCGGTTAGCCTGTTTGACGATAAACCTTGTGTAATCGCGTTCGGCAGAAACCGCTTCGGTAATCGCGTCCGAAAGGCGCGGCACGGCGACAAACGGCAGGATTTCAACCATGATGGCCATTTTCCCAGCCAGCGCCAGGGCCTCGCGCTGAACATGGGCGAGGTCAAGCAGTTCTTCGTGGGTCATTTCTTCAAGGGGTTTCATCTCACCTCCACCCCGTCAAGAATAACGGTCCAACCAGCGCGGACCAGGTAGGGAGCGGCCCATGCCCGGTGGCATCTTCCTGCCGCTGCTTCCGTCTTGGAACATGTGCAGCAGAGGGTATCGCCGTCCAGCACCATGCGTCCGGTCGCCGTCGCAAGCCTGCCAGGATCAAGGGAAAGCTCCGCGAGCGCATCGAGCATCTGACAGTAGAAGTCCGCTCGGTAGTCCTCCATGGTGATTTTACCTTGCTGGTAATCCCTGAATCGCCTGGGGACGAGAGCGGAGACAGTTCCTTCCCCGTGCTCCCATGTCCTCGGCTTGGCCATGATCGTGTAGACATGCCCATGGTGGAGTTTCTTGCTGGAAAAGTTGGTAAGGTAAAGGGTGGGCATTATTTCGCTTCCGAATCGATGACGGAGCCGCCAAACGAAAGAACGCCAACCCGGGCCAGCATGAGCACCTCGTCACGCTGCCACTTACCGGTGGCCGTCATCTCCTTGTTCTTCCGGAGGTTTATCTCACGAACCAGAGCATCGATCGCGGGGTAAACCGGCTCCCCGTCCCACCAGAGAGGGGAGGCGTCACCCATGACCCGCTGGTCCACCTGCCATTCAGGCTTCGCGAATATCCCGTCCGCGCAGAATCGGACGTTCGCCGGCTTGTGACCAGGCCCTTGCGATTCCAGAAGTGCTGGGATCCCTACGAGAAGGATGTAATCTTTCATGTCGGTGCCTTCACGTTCCATCGAAGTTCATCGCGTTAGCTATGATCCGTCGAAGTTCATCCCGCTGGATTCGGCATTCGGCGAGATCGTTCTGAACGCTCTTGATCTCTGTGAGAAAACCCTGAACGAGCCTGACGAGCCCTTGCGAGTAGGGATACACGTCGTAATTCTCGATCGGCTCCGTGCGATGCGAAAGGATGATCTCATGGTCCAGGGCGTGCTCGATCGGCCCGTGGATGATCGCGGTAACGGTCTCGTGACCGATGGACGCGGTTCCACGGTTTGTGACTCTGCCGATCCACCATCCTTCCGGCGAGTTGACCCGATTCACGAAGATGATGCACTTGGAGCCGATAGCGGGCAGATCCTGGCCCTTCCATGTTCCGCTCATCTCCCCTCCGTTTCCGCGAACCGGATCGCCTCATTCACTCGAAGAATCGGCTTGCCCACGATGTCAATGCGGGCGCCGAGCACCTTGACCTCGCGCCGACCGCAGTAGGGGCATTCACCCCAATACAGGCCGTGTTCGGGGCATTCTTGCATCTTTTTCATGACTCTTTCCTCCACTCAACAACCGGCCTATCTCCTACCCATGGAATCCAGAAAACGTGATCCATAAATGTTACGAGGTGGTCACCAGGGAGATCCCCGTGAGAAAGATTCAGATTCTTCATTAAACGTTCGGCAGTCTTCTTTCGGTATAGGCTTTCGCCACCGAACCCAAAGATCGCACTTTCTTCGGCCTTGTCAATGACCTGCCAGCCTTTCCGTCGTTGTTTCAGGTAGTAACGGGGCGTCGGGGCCGGGATATCAATCGATATGACTGTGTGTATCTGTGGGGAATCCATCCGAATCTCATTGATCCATTCCCGGATCTGGGGAAGCTCGGCCATAAAAGCAGATTCCGAGATCCGCACGCGATGTTGGCGGAACTCAAGCCCTTCTCCAAGCTCGTTACTGTCCTCATCATGGATCCATCCGGGTATCCCTGCTGCCTCCATGACGCGGCAGAAGACGCTTTTCCCGCACCCTTGCGGCCCCCAGACTCGGCAACCCCTCCCGCTCCGGATGACTCGGGAGAGTTCCGGCAAGTCCTTGACTGCCGTGCGGTAGAAGGCCTTCCACTGGCTCGGAACTTCTTTGCTCATGGCTTCACTTCCTTTCATCTCCTGCATAGCCGATCGCCTTCGAGGTGTCAACGGGGATTCGTGGAATATTACTCATCATCATCTCGGCCCATCCACCCGGGCTCAAAATACCAGAACTTCGTCCGTACCTTTTTACGAGTCCACCCGAGTTTCCGCAGAATGTTTCCGATCCGCATCTTCTCGTGATGCGCCTGCTTTTCGATCGGAACCTTAATGCACGATGACAGGATGTCACTCGTCTGCACGCGCCCGCGCCCTTGAATCCACTCCGCAACAGGATCCTCCCAGATATCCGTGAGTTGGTATTGGTTCCATATCTCCGATAATGCCGCAGTGTCCTCGCCTCTGTTAAAATGCCACTTCTCGCCAGAGTGAAAAGCTGCCACAGCTTCGGCCCATAGTTGATCTCGGTTCCAGGCGATTCCTTTAAGGTCGATCGTCGTGACATGGACCGGCCAAAACCGGCGCGCGCCTGTCGGGTCGTTCAGAAACTCGTCCTCGTTCGTGCTGCCGACTATGACGCATTGCCGCTCATATCGTACCTTATTCCTGCCATACGCCGGCCGGAACCTATCATCCTGCGCGGAAAGGAACGCCTTGACTGCCGTTGTCTCGCTCTTTCGCACGGAATCCAACTCGGCTAGTTCATAAATCCAGATCCCAACCAACGCATCCCGCCCGTCCTTGGAATGGATATCGATCGAAGTGTCGGAAAACCAGCGTTGATTAGGCACAAGTGCCCGAAACACTGACGATTTGCCTGCGCCCTGCTCACCGTGGAGGATCAGTGTTGTGTCCACCTTGCACCCTGGCTCAATCGCGCGAGCAACCGCCGATATCATCCACATACGGCCGATCTTTTCGTAAATCGGCCCAATCGCCCCCAAACCGCGCGACATCCACATATTAAGCCTGGGCTGGCCATCCCATCGAAGACTCTCCAACCAATCTCGGATAGGATGCGACGGATGGCGCGTAGCTACACAGATAATGGCCTCTCGAACCTTGGTTGTTGCGACTTCCTGGATCCCGTAAACCGAAGTTATCCACAGGTTGACCTCCGTTTCCATCGCGTCGGTCATCTCCTGCCCGCGCCACCGGACGACGTGGGCAAACGTGTCATCCACAAACGTGCCCTTCATCCTTGGATCCCCTTCAAGGATCTCAACAAGGTTCCGCAGCGACGGAATGACCATCCCCTTCTTTTTCTGGAGCCTCGCAAGCAGGGCGGGATCGGGAGCCTCGCGCTTTTCCGCGTCGGACACGTCCTCAATCATCATCCCAACCACGTCGTCATCCTGCTCTGGCGAGTAGTCCTCGGGGATTCCGTCCTCCTCTTCCTCCTGCTCGTCTATACCGTCCACCGGAATGATCGGGCCCCGGATCTCCAGAGCCGCAAGCATCCGAGCCGTGCGCTCTTCCTCCGGGAAACTCGCTAAAACAGACGCTAAATCTCGCTTTTCGATTTTGTCGCTCATAGAAACCTCTCTACCGTGAAACGCTCGACAGGGATCGGATGGACCGCACGGGCAATCTGCCCCGCGTACCGCTCACCTGCCTCGTCTTCGTCGGTCGCGGAGATCACCCGGATCCCCCACGGCCACTTGACATGATGAAACCCGCTAAAACCGCCCGATGTAGCTCCAAATACTGCGATCTCCTTCTGGTCCCTCAAACTGCTCGCGACAGCCAGGTAATCGGTCAGGCCCTCGCACAAGATCGCCACCTTCGCAGGCGCACCCTTCAACAGCGGACGCCCTTTCCACGGATCGGCGAAGAACAGGTTCTCCGAGGTGCAATCTTTCGGCCATCGGCACTTCGGGAAACCCTCTTCCTCCGGGCACGCTCGCCCGTGAACGCTCCGCACCGCGCCCTGGTAGTCCACCGCCGACACGACAAGAGGATAGTGGTCTCCCCATGGCCACCACGTCGGCCAGTGTCGCCCGGCGTACCAACCGGCGGGGATCCGCGCAGGGTCAAGCCCTCGCCCCATCAGGTACGAAAGCCCCCCAGGCGATCCGCTCCCCACGGGCCGGCACTCACGGATGAAGTCGCGGACCTCCTCGGCGTCCGGCAAACCCGCGCGAACAGGAGACGGCACGGTCCCCGGCTCGACTCGAATCCCGCCGTTCGACCTCCACCACGCGGCGAGCTCCACAGCGCGCCCGTTGCAGCCGTTCACTGGGCCCCCTATCACGCGCCAGGCCACAAGGTCCGCCGCGTCCCCAGAAGCCCCACAAGCCCAGCAATGCCATCCCACGCGCTCGTCCTTGCGGAAGACGTAACTCATGGGCCCGCGCCGATCCTGCTTGCCTCGATGCACCGCCCCGCAAGCAGGGCAAGGACCGAACGAACGGCCTCGACCAGACTGCATACCGAGCACGCCCAGGACATCCTCTATCCGGGCAACTCGGGCGGCATCGAGCCATGAGGACATAGTTATGCCCTCTTTGCGATCGGCGACATCTACACTCCTTCGAACGGTTCCGATGGATTCCTCCACGGGTCCGGCCCTCTCTCTGCTGACTGGTTGGCCGACCTGCCAGCAGAGTGCGGGGAGTAGACCCGCAAGAGGTGCCGTTCCGTTGATGGAGGAGTTGCCATCCTGATCAGGGTAGCCGGTTGGTTGAGATTCGTCAAGGTGGGGCAGAAAGTCGCAAGGGGTCCACAAAGTATTGATGGCATTGAAATAGCAATATCGCAGGTTTTTTTCGAAATCAGGCGCTTTAAGGTATCCTGCGAATATGTGGCGTTGTAATAGGGGAATGGAAAACGTGCGCCCCCCTGGACCCCTGTTTCTATAGTATTCTTCGGAGAATTGCAATATGTTACACTTTTTCTCACATGTAGCGAGGCATCAGGGGGGCGTGGGGGGCGCATCATGTCAGAAGGCAGTAAGGAGGCGGGTATCGTTGCGCCCCCCTTGAAAGGGAAGGGGGGCTCATTTGGCGTTGTTGATTCATTGAAAGTTCCGGGCTAATGGAGCATATCCATCGTGGACCCCTTGAAAGACCAGCGGAAGCATGTGCGAACCTTCATGCGTCATACCCGAGCGCGCGGAGAGCGGAGCCGATCCGGTTGTACCGGTGCTGGCAAGGTTTGATGCCGAGCCCGGCCAGAACATCCTTGTTGCGGAAAAGCTGCTTATCCCCGACCCAATCTCGAACGAGCGCGATGAGTTCCGTATCCTTACACGTCTTCGGATCGGCTCGCTTCTTCTTGGTCTCCAGGGCGTGAATCCTGGCCTCCAAGGTATCGATCCGCTTGTCGGAGTTGAAGGAGCCCGTGCGCGCGATGGAGGGGAGGACTCGGTCATCCGAGAAAGTTACACCCTCCCCGTTGACAGATCCTCCCGAACGTGTAACAAGTACAGCATGATGATTCCAGTCAACCAGCCCCGTCGCCATGCCCGCTCCCCGGCGGGGCTTGCCGTTGTGGACCGCGCCAGACCCTTGAATGGCCGCCACAGAACCCCGTGGGCGCGTTGCCTATCCACGGGGAAGGATAGAGCAACGGGAGCCCGATTCCTCTTCGTGCGAGGGGATAGGGTCGCCAGCCAGGAGCGAGGGGTTCCGCCTTGCGGATTGCCGAATCCTGGCGCCCTTTCGCCGTGCGTCGTTCAACCCCGTATACGGTTTCTGCCGGAGTCGGGGAAGGAAAGGACACCCAGGATCGGCCGCCAACCGTGTGCACGCGGCGCGGCCAAGCTCCAACGGAAACGGTGGTTCGAATCCACCCCCACGGCTCATTTCCCCGTCGTCGCATTCCGCGATGACATGACACAAGAGGAGTAGACATGAAGTCAATCACCATCGACGGCGTGGAATACGCGCCGGTCGTCCCCAACGGAAAGCGCGCCATCGTCGTCGTCGATCGCGGGTGGATCTTCGCGGGTGATGTCACCGAGGCGAACGGCCGGATCATCCTGTCCCGCGCGGTCTGGGTCTTCAAATGGACGGGCGGCTGTGGCTTTTCGGCGATCTTTGAAGACGCCAAGAAGGCCGACGTACGCAAGATGCCGACGGTTGTTGACATCCCGGCGAAGTCGGAAATCTACCGCGTTCCGGTGTCCGACAACTGGGGGCTGTAATGCTGGGCGAGACCCTTCCTCCGTTCGTTTTGGTCGGCGACGGCTACGGCAACGGCGACGGCGACGGCTACGGCAACGGCGACGGCAACGGCTACGGCTACGGCAACGGCGACGGCTACGGCTACGGCAACGGCTACGGCAACGGCAACGGCTACGGCAACGGCTACGGCAACGGCGACGGCGACGGCTACGGCTACGGCAACGGCGACGGCTACGGCTACGGCAACGGCGACGGCGACGGCTACGGCAACGGCGACGGCGACGGCTACGGCAACGGCGACGGCTACGGCGACGGCTACGGCGACGGCTACGGCTACGGCACGGTTCAAAGCACACCATGACCCTTCCCCGGCTTCAATGGCCACCGATCCTCACCCGTTACCAAAGAAGCCGGACCCTCTGTCGTGCAATGGGGATCGTCTCTCCTGGTTCGAGTCCCACCAATGACGAGATCCCCAGCCGGGCAACCGGTCACCATATCGGCATTAGTGGGCTACCCCGTGGCTCTTTGGGGAAGCAGACTGGCTGAAGAATGCGTAGAGCCAACCCTTTACCCTGGAGATGAGATGATCACGATCCACCGCTTCAAGCTCCCAAAGCCCCCTGACAACCTCGATCACTTCTGGGAGGGCCTCGCCTCGCACCAGAAGACCCCGATCGGCCAGCACGAAGAGACATCCTCGGGCTTCATCGACATGAGCCCGCAGGAGTCTTCGGACCTCGTGAACACGCGCCCCACCGAGGGCTCCCTGCTCTCGTTCCGCTGGTGCTCCGAGCGCCGCAAGATCGACCCCCAAACCCTCAAGGACGCCTTCCAGGTCTGGCGCAGCCAGAACGACGGAATGCGCCTGACGAAGCGGGTCAAGGAAGAGATCCGCGATCGGCTGCTGCCCGACGCCTCACCCAAGCGCAAGGTCCTTCGCTGCTACGTTGACCTCCGCACCAACTACCTCCTGGTCCTGGGCTCCGAAAACGACGCCACCACGATCCGGAGCGCCTTCGATCGCGCTACTGGGCTCGCCTGCTATCAGGAGTCCGGCGCCGCTATCCTCCGGCACACCGAGACGAACCCGGACGTGCTCCGGGACCTCTGTGGCAAGGAGGTGGACCTCACAGACTACCGCGACAACGACATCCGGATCAATACGCGCGAATTCCTCCGCTGGCTCGTCCGTAGTGGCTCCGAGGTTCTCTTCCCCGTGCGCTCGCTCTCGGTCGAAAGCAACGGCATCACGGTTTCCTGGCGCGGTGACTCGTCCGATCGTGCCGACGTGGCCAGCGCCCTGCTTGACGACGAGGCCACGGTCAAGGGTGCTCGGTTTGCACTCGCTGACGACCTCTGGACCTTCGCCATGGGCCCGGACCTGGTTCCGGTTGGTGCGAAGAGCAGCAACTTCAAGGAGCCTTCCGAGGAGATGATCCTCGACTGGTGGGATCTCGTCGGCAAGATCGCGGCCGAGTTCTACGCCTGGGCGCAGGTCCAGGGTGAATCCCGAGAGCGCCAGGACCGCGAAGCCTGCCAGAAGGTGGTCCGCGCCGCCCTGGTCTGGGTCAGGAAGACGGGTCAGATCACACTCTGGGAGGAGGAGGGCACGGAACTCGTGGGCCGATCCGAGCGTGTTATCCCGGTCGAGACCGACTCCGAGCGCAACCGGAGGGCATCGCTGGCGGCGATGGCCCAGCGTGAACTATGACCCTCGCAGACCGTCTCAAGGCGCTACTCAACCAGGAAGACCTGAACGCCTACCTTGCCCAGCACCCCCGGCTCTTCGCTGCTCTGCTCGACGCCGAGGGTTCCGAGGAGGCCAAGTCGCACAAGTTCTGGCTCTCTCGCGTGCATCTCCAGGAGCGCTGGCTTCAGCAGTGCATCGACAACGCGGGCGGGTTCGAGGCCTTCACGGTCTGGGCCCATACCGCAGTCAAGGCGGACTTCATACCCTACACGATGGAGCCCGGTGACGCCCTGCCTCCGCTTGACCACGGGCTCATCTTCAAGATCACGGATCCGGAGTTCGCCTATCCCGGGCATGTCCAGGTCACCCAGATCGTAACCGAGGCCTTGGGCCTGTCCTGGTTCGTGGCGCTCCGGTTTCGCATGATGGGCAGCCTTGACCCTACGATCATGGACGGCGGTGGGCTCCAAACGGCGCGTGAGGCCATCCGGGCGATCGGAAAGCAGATCGGGCGCATCATCTTCAACGAGGAGCACGAGGGCCGGATCTACATGGAGGTGCCGCGCGTCGTCGTCGGGGGCGAGGCTCCGAACATCGGGCCCAATCCCGAGCACGTTGAAACCCCGGTCTGCTGGTGGTTCGCTCGTGCCGTTACCTGATCCGCCGATCCCGAGCCAGCGGATCCCCGACGGTATCCGCATCTCGGACGAAGAAGTCACGTTCCAGGGGCGGCGCGTCGGAGTGATCAGGTCGCTGCCTCTTGGGTACGAGGTTGAACGCCTCGACGGAGAGAAGCGGGCTTCCATGTCGCGGTTTGCTGCTCTTTGGTGGTTGACGGTGGAGAAAGCATGAAGGCCACAGTGGTTCATTCATCAAAGAGTGTGGTAGCCGTCTCATCTGGTCCCGTGTCAGAAGACATTTTCATCGGTGAAGGTGAATCCCTACAAGAAGCGATCAACAAGTACAGCGCCAGCCACACACCAGACGCGACCGTCCTAATCACCAAAGCCTCCCATCGAAAGCGTCGGAATAAAAATGCAAGATGAAGCCCTATTTCTGCTGTGCATGTTGTGGAAACCGTTTCACGGAACGGCGTTGCAAGGCCAAGAAGCCCTAAACGGACGGCGCGGGGTATTCTCGGATGAGCACCCCGGTCTGCAAAGCATGGATTGGGTAGCAGGTCACGGCATATACGACGACGCCTTGGACTACGGCGAGAGTTTCAACATGGAGCCCCCATGAAAGCCAAGTACGCCGGTAAATGCACCTGCTCGGCCATCGTGTCAGTAGGCTTCGAGATTCGCATGGCGCAAGACGACGAGGGCCACTGGCGGATCACGTCCTGTCCGGCCTGTTGCGATTCCTTGTCCCGAGGATGCGCCGATACAGGCGCGGGCATGAAAGACCCTCAGTCGAATCTCCAGAAGCGAATTGAACGCCAACGCCGCAGACTCGCCAAAAGGTAGCATTTCCGCTATACTGCCCCCATGCCTCTCCCTTCGCTGAAAACCGCCGAAGTCGTAGCCCGATGGTACGGGCTCCTCGGGCTCGTTCTTGCGGGCGTGGATCCGATAGTTGCGCGCGGGGTGATGGAGATTCCAGACCGCGAGTTTGCGACTGTGCGATCGTCAGAGCATCCACTTTATAAGGAGCTTTCCGAGAGGTTCGAGGATGCGGAGGCGAACGCACGCCCGTCTACGTCGCCCCTTTCAGTGATGGCCTCGCGGGCATGTAGCGGCAACCCCTATGCCGTCCGATGGCTTCTGCTATGGCTCGATGCCGGTGGATGGCTGAGCACGCCCACGCTCGACCAGCGTATCGCGCAGGTCCAGAGTCTTTATCAGGGCGCGACCGTTCGGGACTCCTTGGCAATCGACGAGCATTTGGGGCGGCTACTAGAAGAGAAGCGCCTTAAGGAAACCTCAGTCTCCCGTTCGGTGGAGGAGATGACTCGGGACTCCCTGGCAGGCCTGGACAAGGTTCTTGCAAGTGGTGAGAAGGGGGAGAAGAGGAAAGCGGCCCAGGTGATCCTCGCGCACGCGATCAACCTCGCCAAGCAAGAGAAGATCGCGGAAATCGTTATGCAGGCGATCCTCCCCTCGATACGGCGCTATTCGGAAGAACTGGTTAGGTTGGCAGAGAGGAGAATACCGGCAGAGGAGATAGCGCAATGGAGAGAGGAAGCGGAGGAACAACTTCGACAATTGCTGACTTCGGTCGGGAACGTCGAATGAAGGCGGAAGACCTCGCGCAAGAGCAGGTCCGCGTTCGACGTGAGGCCTGGGCGGCGCTTCATCCTGTCGTCGGTGACGTTCCCTCGCTTGAGTGCGCCTTCCTGGTTGTCCCTGCCCTTGCCGCGCCCTGGGAGGCACGCCTTGACCGGATCCGCTGGGCGATGGTCTCGACCGTGGACCGCGTGGTCTTCGAGGTATGCCGCGAGATGGCGCGCAAGTTTGAAGTGCAGCGCGAGGACATCCGATCGCCTGCGCTACTTGGCTGCTACATCGCCGCGATGAAGATCGATTATACCAGACAGAACGCCAGTTATGAGACGCTCTGCTTCTGGTGGGCTCGACGGATGGCGCGCGAGCATATCCGGGAGGCATCGCATCCCTGCAAGACCTCCCGGAGAACCCCGGTGCGTGTCGTGCCCCAGGTGGACGCCCACGATCCAAAGAGCGGGCGGAAACTGGCGGCACCGAACGACCGGCCTGATCATCGCCTCGAAGTACTCGACGGACACAAGACGCGCGAGAAGGGGATTCGGATTCAACTGGACACATACCCGAAGATGACACGGCGCGCGATTGAGCGGCTTATGGAAGGAGCGACGTTCGCAGAGGTGGCGAGTGAACTACGGCTATCGTGTCGGCGGGTTCAGGACTTGCTTGCGGAAGTGATGGAGTGAACCTATCCAACTTGAACGCAGCGCTCCTATCCGGGTTCCAGCCCTGGAAGCCCCCGCTTGACCCTCGCGCGGATTCCCTGGACTTCGTGACGCACCACGGGCTGAGGATCGACGGTCGTTTGTTCGACATGGACGCATATAGCCACCTTGAGGCCCTGTATCGAGACGAGCACAGGAACCAGTCCATCATGGCAGGGGCGCAGACCGGAAAAACCGGAAGAATGGCCGCTTTCCTCGTCCGCCTCATGCTGCTGACCCGTGGCGGAATGTTTGGTTACTATTTCCCCACGGAGACCCTGGCCCTTGACTTTTCGGCGGCCAGGTTTGAACCTCTGCTTCGCTCAAACTCCTACCTTGCCGCGTTGATCGGGCGGCACACGGAGAACTCGGCGAAAGGGTTTGACAACACCCACCGGCGCGTTGTTGGGCCTTCCACCGTGTTCTTCGCCATCACAGGTGGCAAGACGGGTACCGAGTCCTTCCCCTTCGATGGCGTTTTCTTCGATGAAGTGCGGCGGATGAAGCCCGGCGACATCGAGCGCGCAGAAGAGCGGACCTCAGCAAAAGATGCGCCCTTCGATATCAAGGTCTCCACGGCGTTCTATCCTGACTCCGATATCCACAAGTACTTCAAAGAAGGCGATCAACGATACTTTCACTCGGCTTGTAACTGCTCGGAAGGGTGCGTTCTGTCGCTTGCCTATCCGGATTGCGTGGCCTCAATGGAAGGGGTCACGCCCGAATTCCTACGGCACGTCGAGCACGCTTTCTCCCTGGCCGGCCTTCCGTTCCTTGGCTGCTCCGAACAAGATCAGCACAAGTACGGGAAAGCCGTCTTTGTCTGCCCAAGGTGCGGGGAGATCATCGTCAACCCTCGGGACGGCTGGTGGGAGGCGCACGAGCCGGGCCGTTACGTTCACTCCTGGCAAATGAGCCAGATCCTTTCTCCGAACTACTCCGCGTCAAGGGTCTTTCACAAGGCCTCGCGTGCCTCTGACGTGATGGAACTCTGGAACTCCATGCTCGGACTCCCCTACCTTGACCCGCTGGCGCAACCTGTGAAACTGGAGCACCTTGAATCCTGCGTGAATCCGGCTCTCTATTGGGCCGCCAACCAAGGTGACGAGTGGAAGCAGAGGAACGTCGTTCACACCGCGATGGGATCCGATCAAATGGGCGGGTTCAATTGCGTGGTTATCAAACAGCAGGCCCCGAACGGCAAATATCGCACGGTCCATCTTGAGGTTATCCACGGGGATGATCCCTGGGAGCGTCAGGCCTACCTCATGGAGGAGTATCAGGTGGACCTCGCGGTGGTGGACTCGAACCCAAATTACAACGAGTCGCACAGGTTCTGCAAGGCCTTTCCGAACCGTGTCTGGCTCGCAGAGTACACGGACGAAAAAGGGCCTCTGGTGCGCTGGATGGACAAGAAGCGCCAGAGAGAAGACCAGAACAAGGCAAAGGCCCTGAACTGGCGGTGGACCGTCCGGATCTCGCGGACGCGAGCGCTTCAATGGAGCCTCGGGCGCTGGGCACTGCGCCAGAACGAGACGCCAGATCCGGACGCCCTTCTGCAATCGCTCCCGAGAGACAACGGGCAGGTCGTCCTGACATCTCGGCTCAAGCGGGGCACGTTCTCTCCGTCTCGGATATGCCGGGAAGTGTATTGGGTTCATCAGCAACGGGTCGCGTTCCGGAAAGAGTTTCTCGACGACGACGCGGAGCTGGGAGTCCTCAAGAAGGTGGTGGCGGATCACGTCGGGCTCGATCCCCACTTTGCCCATGCGGACCTTTACGCCAACGTGGCCCTTGCGCGTATCGGCGGCAACATGCTCGACGAGGAGGAATGATGGTCAGAATGAGAGCTCAACTCAAAGGGACTCGGCCAGGTTCGAACGCGGAGGTGGCGGTCTATGTGGAGGCGCCTCCACCGGGCGGCGTCAAGATCATCCTTCGAGTCTCCACGATATCCGTGGAGGTTGACGCGGAGGAGTTGCGGAAGGCCTTGAAAAAGGTTACAGATCCGGAATGAGAACCTTCAAGCAACTCCGCAAAGCAAGGGGCATCACCCAAACCGAGCTATCTGCCTGTGTTGGATGCGCCCGATCCTACATCGCCCTAATCGAGACAGGCAGGCGCAAGCCGGCGGACCTTCTCGCCCGCATCGCTACCGCGCTCGGGATGACCCTGCCGGAACTTGAAGCAGTTGTGGATCCCCAAGAGCCCCAAGAGCCCCAGAAAGAGCCGCTCGGATAGTGGGAGAGCCATAGGGGTATAGCCTCGCCCGAGGTGTACCTATGGCATCGATTCTCTTCTCGCGTCGTTACTCCGGCTCTTCGGAGACCTCCTATTCGCTGGTCGGGCCCGTGCGCTCCGTCGCGATGGCCGCGCCGACGACTCGCCAGGGTTTCCTTGAGCCGTCCATGGCGTTCTCGGGTGTCCGCTGGTGGATCGACCCTGCGCCTGCTGACGTGGCCATCACCTACAACATCCATGTTTGGCGCTGCGCGGTCTACGTTCGCGGGGACGTTGTAGTCCTGGCGACTCCGGTGGAGGAAGACACGATCGTCGGTCATTCCGGCGGCTGGTCCTACGATCAGCCCTGCAACGGCGACCTTGTGATGGTCACGATCAACACCTTTTCGGCGCCTCCCGCCGTAGGGTTCCAGATCCTGAAGAAGGGCGTCTCGTGATTGAACTGTCGATGTTCTCCAGCCCGGCACAGATAGCGCTGGCCAGGATAACCGGGCTCGGCTCGGGTATGCCTGCGAGCGCACCGGGTACCACGACGATGATCCTTCGCCTTCGACGAATCGAGGATCCCCAGCGCGACCTGGAAGAACTCCAGACGAAGGACTGGGACGACCCGCGAGCGAAGGAGGCCCGCAAGCGAATCAAGGCCGGCGCTGACTCAGGTGTCGGCCTGGACTCCGATGGGCATTACACGCTCGACGGGCGCCGCTGCTGCTACGGGCTGATGCACCGGCTCTCAAACCGCGAAAAAGTGGCCTGTGAAGACGGCGTTGAGCGGGACCTTCAATGCAATCGCCGGTGGCGCTGTTCCTGCCGGGCGCTCTGGGAAGCGCAGTACGAGGTGCTATCGTGAGCGACGATAACGCGGTCAACGCGGCTCAAGAGGAACTCCTTCGACGGGCGACGATCCGCAACGTGCCGGAGACCCCGCTCTACCAGACTGCCGGTATCGGTGGCACGATCGAGAAGAGCCAGACCGCGTTCGGTGGGCTCTATCTCTCCTATGACGTGCTTCGCCTGCTACGCGAAAAGGTGCCTTCGTACAACATCATCCACTCGGTAAGGCATACGCAGATTGCGCGGATGTCGGAACAGTGGACCGGAAAACCGATTGATGTAGGTTGGGAAGTGGTCCACAAGGACCACAACCGCCAGGATGTCAAGGTCCCGGAAGGGTTTCAACGACTCATCGATGAAGCGAGCCGCTACCTGCTCGAACCCGATCCGGGTGGTGAGGCCAGTACAACCGCGAGTTTCCTGGTTCCTCTCTGGGAAGACTTCGCCACGATCAACCACCCATGCGCCCAGGTGCTGCGGAACCTTGCCGGACGCCCCGTTGGCATTCGCTGGGTGGACGGTGGGATCATCTGGCCCATGCTGGAGTGGATGCGCTGGTACGAGAAGGAGAACCCCTGGCCGGGCAAGGTTCCGACCTCGTTTGAGGATCGGGTTGACGCAATCGCCAACCGAGTGAAGCGCGACCTGCAAGGGAAGCGCTGGTGCCTCGTCCGCGACGGTATCCCCCAGCGGACCTATCGAGATGACGAGTTGATCGTGAAGCCGTTTGTCAATCGAACGGACGTGCGATGGCTTGGGTACTACCCTGGAAAGGTTGAATCCTCCCTTGAGATGGGCCTCCACGCTTTCAACGCGATCGAGTCCAACGGTGGATGGTTCACAAAGGGCGCATGGGTGGAAACCCTGCTTGCCCTTACCGGAAACGTGAGCGACGAAGACTTCAAGCGCGTGCGCGAGGACATGCGCCTATCAACGCAGGGAGTCCAGAAGAACCAGCAGGTTCCGCTTGTGCGCTTGGGGGAGACAACGGGTGATATTGACCTGAAAACGATTCAGATCAAGAAGAACCCGCAAGAAATGGGCTTCCAGGCCTGGATATCGTTCCTGTTCTCTGCACAGGGCGCGATCTACCGGATGGACCCGAGCACGTTCAACATGAAGCCATGGGACGGCGGGTCTAACCCGTCGTTGAACGCCCCAAATCGCGAGAAAGAGATCGCACTCGCGAAAGAAGAGGGCCTCCAGGGTGACCTCGCGCACCTGAAACGCTCGTTCCTTGACCCCTTCGTCCGGGAGATTCATCCGGACCTTCGCCTGATCTGGCATTATGGCGACTTCGACCCGGAGAAAGAGAACCGCGTCAACGAGATCCGGATCCGGGTGGATACCACAATCAACGAGATCCGCCTGGAACAGGGCAGGCGCCCGCTCGGGTTTTGCCTGACGGATGACAAATACGAAAGCGCCTCCGACGAAGAAAAGGCCAAGCACGACGTGAACCCCTACAATCACGTTCAGAGCATGGCCATGCAAAGCGCCACGCAACAGGCCAAGGCGGTCCTACAACCTCCCGAGCCTCAACCCTACGGCGAAGACTGGCAGGAACCCGACGGAGAGCCCCAGGGCCAACCAGGAGCGCTTGAGCAGGAAGGGCAGCCGTTCCAGAAGTCGGTCCGCGTCTATGTGGAGGACTTGTGACCGGCGGCGCTTTGGTGTTCGCTGACGGGTTGAAACTGTCAACGAACCTTGCCGGCTACCCGGAAGACGTCCGCGGGGCTCTCTACCGCGCCCTCGGGCGGCATCTTGGGTGCTGCGAACACGAGATGGAGAAAGCCGTTCACGGTGAGCCCCCCGATCCTCGATACCCGGAACTGGAGAAACTGATCCGGGCTGCTCAACGAGACTGGACCCGTTGGGGCTCGGACCTCGTGGACGAGGTGTCGAAACTGGTAGGGGGCAAGAAACTACCGCTCTCGGCATCGCTGGAGCTCCGGCTTCAGGAACTACTCCAGGACCATCAGATCCGACTTGCGGCGATCTTCTCGGGCCGCTGGCCGGGAAAGTTGGCGCTCCCTCCGAACGTACTCCTATTCCGGAAGGAACTTGGAACGAGCCCGACTGAGGCGGCTTTCCACCTGGGCAGGGTGCGCCAGGTCTTCGAAGTCCACTTTCCTCCAACGAAGGAACGACCCCTATCCGAAGCCGTCAAGGAAGCGCTTGCAAAGCCGATGACGAAACAGGAGAAGGCCGCCCTTCGCTACGTTCAGGATCGGTCGTTTCAGTACATGCGCCGTCCTGCCTGGGGAGCAGCGGAGGCCCTGGGTGCGGAGCTGGTGCAGCAGGAATACGCGGACCTCCGCGATGGCCTGGCGGGCGCTGTCGAGCGCAGGGAAGGCCCCGTCGCCATAAAACACCGGCTCCAGGAGGCTCTCCAGGGCCATCCGACTCTCCAGAACGACCTGGATCGCGTGGTCCGCACCGAGACCCATTTCGCGCACGCTTTCGGGGCTTACGTTGCTCTCAAGGAAGGCGCCGCGAAGTCTGGAGAGGAAGACCCTGAGGTATACAAACTCGTCTCTCCGCGCGCGTGCCCGGATTGTCGGCGCTTGTGGGGCGATCCCAATTCTCCGAAGAGGTATCGACTTTCCGAGATCGAAACCTGGGAAGCCCAAGGTGGCAACTTCAAGAAGCCTCACAAGGAATGGAAGGCCGTGATTGGGCCAACCCATCCGAACTGCACCGAAGGCCCGCTCCAGTATTTCGACGAAGAACTCGACGCCTCCATCAAACGAGCTGCGAAGGCGTTTCTTGACAAGCAGGAAGAATAGATGGCAACCAAGCATTTCGCGATCCGCATCATCGCCGAGACCTCCGACGACACGACCGACACGCCGGTGATCTGGGTAGACAAGACCTTCACGCTCGACGGCTACACCGCGAAGGAAACCAAGGACCTCGTTCTTGGTCCTACCGCTGCGGATCAGATCCTCACGATTCCCGACGCCTGCGGCATCGTCATCCTCTCCGAGGACTACCCCTTCTCGGTGCGGCTTGCGTCCGCGCAGAAGCTGGTGGGCCCGGTACTCTTCTGGTCTTCGATCGCGTCCGATACCGACGACAAGATCATCGACGTTTCCGTGCTCCTCACGGGCAACGGCACGAACGCCGCAGCCCTCAAGATCCTGGTGCTCGACCAGACCTAGCCGCGAGATCGCGGCCTCTTACTCCCCTCCCCGAACCTCAAAGGAAAAACCATGCAGTCCGCTCTGACCACCAATGAACTCAACCTCCTGAACGGCTCCGTTCCCGGTGGCCCTCTGGGCATCCGGTCCAAGGAGATTCTTCTCGGAACCCGCCTCTTCGACCTCGAAGCCGTGGTTCGCGTCGTTCTCGACGGCGACGTGCCGATCACGATCGCCAACAACACCGCCGGAGTCCTTTCCGCCGGAACCCTGGTCGCCGTGCCCACCTCCTGGGACGCTGCCAACGGCGCCCCGGATGCGGTCAAGGCGGACGCTGACAACATTGCGCTGACCGCTACCCACGTCGTGATCGCCGACATCGCCGTCGGTGAGACCGGCCTCGCCCGTGGCGCGTGGCTCCAGGAAAACATCGACACCTCGGCCTATTCCGCTGCGGACGTGGCCCTCTACCTCTCTGCCGTCGCTGGTGGCGTGGTCGAGTCCGCTCCGACCGGTGCAACCCAGTTCCAGCAGATCGTCGGTCTCGTCGGCGTCAAGAGCGCGACCCTCGGGTCCATCTTCTGGTGCCCCGGCTACGGCAAGGTCGGCAAACAGGGAACCGCCTTCCTCCAGGACCTCGCGGTCACGGCGGACAAGATCGCGCTTGCCCAGGGCCGAATCCTTCGCGGCAAGAGCGACGGATCCGGCAAGGCCGAAGCGCTCGACCTGCACGTCGCGGATACCATCCCCGTCGGAAACGGAACGGACGTGGTCGGCATGGTACTTCCCACCACGGGGATCGTCGCCAAGACGGCCGCCGGTGCCGCCTCTGGGCGAACCATCACCGCAGGCTCCCTCTCCCTCTCCGTCACGAACGGTGATGGCGTCGCGGGCAACCCCACGATCGACACGGCGCAGGACATCCGGTCCACTGCTACGCCCACGTTCGCGGGCCTCGAAATCACTGGGGACCTTGTCGTCAAGGGTGACTCGATCATCGCCGACATCGAGCACGTCCAGATCGAAGCCAACTACATCGTCCAGAACACCGGATACAGCACGAACGTAGCGGTCACCGGCGGCCGGGTGGTCAACTACCTCCCGACGGCCACCCAGACCACCACGGTCGGTTCGGGTGTCTTCACCCCGGGCGTGCTGGCCACCTCCGATCCGACGGTCACCACGGCGGGCGCGGCAACCTTCGCTGCCTCCGACCTGGTGCTGTTCTCCGGTGCCGCCGAAGAGAAGAACAACGGGATCTTCGAAGTCCTGACCCATGCGGCCAACCTCCTCACGATCAAGTCGAACTCCGGCCTGACTCCCGAGGTCGAAGCCTGGACTGATGGCCAGTTCATCGCCGATACCGATGTCGGCGTGACCATCACGAAGGTCAACGTCACGGTCGACCGGGTGGGCGTGGACGGCCTCGTCGAACATGGCAAGGGCTCGGCCACCCCGATCGTCTTTTCGGATACGGTTCTCAAAAGCGACCTCACCCCGACCCCAAGCACAGTCATCCCGGCGGCGGTTTCTGGTGGCGCAAGCGGCCTGCTGACCGGCGGTGACAAGGCCTCGCTCGACTCCCTGGTCACCGGTGGCGCGGGCTTCTGGAGCGACACGGCGGACGGTGCGATCGCCGTCGCTCGGTTTGTCGAGATCGACGCGGGCGGAAACACCGTCGCGGGATCGATCGGTTCGGACTCGGTGGTTGGCGCTGGCTTGAACGCTGCGCCGGTCGTCGGTACGGACCCGATCGTCGTCGGCATCGGCAAGCGGTCGCTGGTTGCGGCTGACGCAATCCTGGCTGGGCAGGAACTCAAGTGCGCCGAGGACGGGATGGCCATCTCCGCGGTCACTTCGAACAACGGGCTCGCCAGTGCAACCATCGGCGGCGGCACGGGCATCGAGTACACGAACCAACCCGCGAATGACCAGTTGACGATCGAATCCTCCGACGCGGCTGACACTGCCGTTCCGATCACGATCATCGGTACCACGTTCGGTGGTGTCGTTGTCAGTGAGGAAATCAAGAGCACCGACGGCGCGAACGGAACCACCCCGGTGGACTCCGTGAAGAACAACTGGGGCCTCATCCTGGCCTTCAAAAAGCCGGTCACGGCAGGAACGATCACGGTCAAGGAGAAGTCGGGCGGTTTGACGATCCGAGTCATTCCTGCGCTTTCGACGACTGACGCCGTGATCGCCGTAGCCGCCGGGAACCAACAGGCGTACAACAATAAGCCTGAATTCGCCGCGGATGCCGGTACCACGAAGGTGATCGGGTTCAAGCGGATCGCCACCACGGGCACAACCGAGACCTACGAAGCGGCCACGCTCAACGGAACGGCGAAACAGAAGCCGGCCACCGCGTCCCGCCGGGTGACGGAACTCTACGTCGGCGACCTCGAAGCGGCGCGCACCCTGACGGTGACCACCACGGCCACGGCTGACGCCCAGGAGATCCGCACCGGTCGCGCCTACTCCGCTGCGGCGGCTCGCGGGGATACCATCTCGGCGATCGTGCGCCCGTAGCGGAGACCTCGACAAGGCCCCCATCGGGATCATCCTGGTGGGGGCGTTTTCTTTCAGGAGTTCAAGATGCCCTATAAAACCGTTCCGAAGCACCTCCACGGCTTGACCCTGGCCCAGGCCAACCGCTGGGGGTCCGTGTTTGATGCGGTTCAGGGCTCCACTGGCGACTCCGAGAAAGCGGCTCGGGTGGCTTGGGGGGTGATGAGGAAGGCTATCATGGCGGTCCGTGTTCCAGGCCATACCAGAAACGGACACTATGTGAAACCCTACCTGCGGATGATGGACCGCGCCGAGGCCCAGGCGGGACCAGGCGAGCGCATCGTTTACCGGGCGTCCAACGAGAACGCTCCCGAGGTCGGTACGCACTACACCGAGCAGAAGGAGCACGCGGTCGCCTACACCGATAATTCTGGTTTCGGTGGCTCAAAGGTCCATCGGTACGCGATCAAGCCGCAGAACGTGGCGGATACGGTCGGGGAGGAAAGGAACGGTCTTCGAGGACTGGCGCTTGCCTACCTGCGGGCGCTCGACCCTGAAGACGCGGCAGAGGTGAAGGAGAAGACCAGAAGACGACTTGGCGTGGATGACGACGAGCGGATCACGTCGAAGCACGTCGCGCAGGATTGGGATGAGCGCGGGCTGACTCATGTCTTCCATGTTCTGGAGCACGATCCCCGGGTTGAACAGGCGATATCGCAGGTCCACGACTGGATCCGGTTTGAGGATGATTTCCCCGAGGGGTCGATTACCTGGAAGCGTCTTGGTGGAGAAAAGCCGATGAACAAGGGTCTTGTACTGGAGGCCTCAGATACCAACCCCGCAGTCAAGCGCTGGAAGCAGATCGATCGTGGCCACTCCGAGGAAGGGCACCGCTTCCTTTCGCGGGTCCATGCGGGCGGTGGGCAAATGGCCATCACCCAGGGCCATGCGGACGAGCCGCACGTCAAGAGGCTCCTTCGAGAAAAGTTGATTCAACTCAAGAGGAACCCGGGTCACCACTGGAACGAGTACACGGCGCACCTCACGAAGGAGGGCACGAAGTACCATGAGGCCTATCGAGCCGCGCACGAGCAGACAGGAAAGCAGGAGAGCCTGTTCAAGGGCGTGGTCTGCATCTACATGATCCGCAGTGACACGATGAGGAAAAGCATCCTTGAGAAGGCGGTTATCCCGGCGCTCGACATGGTTCCGGAGGACTTGGAGGAAGACGCTACCCCGAACACCTGGACCGAGAACGGGTATACCGTCTCATGGCGACGGGGCAAGCGCGGGCATGGGTCGGTTACCTTCGAAGGGAACGGGCTGGCTATGCCGTTCGTGATGACCGCTGCGGGCAAGAAGCACGCTCGGATCGTCGCAAGGGACGCGTCGGCGCTGTTGGCGAAGGGCAAGATCCCGCTTCTTGACGGGGTATTCAGGATGCGGAGAAAGACATGAACCAGATCGCGAATCAGCCGGGCGTTCATCTTGACCATTTGAAGCATAGGTGGGTTCGAGATGAGGACGTGAAACCAGGCACGCGGTTTTATGTGCCTCACCATGAGGAATTGGACGTTCGGTCTGTCAAAGACGGGAAGGCAGAGGTGGGTTTGGTTGGCCACCCCATCACTGTGGACGTGCCTGAAAAGTCGGTGAAGTACTTTCATGCAGACATGCATGGGCAGTTGAACCACAAGCCCGATAGTGGCAACGAGCATGTTGACGCCGTAATTAGAGGGGAGGGTGAACACCTCGGCAAGGGCAACGACGGGATCGTTTATCGCCACGGGGAGAAAGTGGTCAAGGTCTCAACGACCGTCCCTTACCAGCCCTTCAACCGTGGGCAGCACAGGACTCCAGAGGAAGCCCTACGGCATCTTCAAAAGGAGCACGAGGCCCATACGGCACTCCAGGGGATTCCTGGCGTGCCCGAAGTGGATGGGCAAGAGCATGAGGGGCGATACTGGATGGTTAAGCCGCATCTTTCGCCTACTGGCGTGGTCGATGAAAAAGAAGCACATCAGGTGCGCGATTCCGTCCGGGCCATGCACGCGAAGGGATGGGTTCTGGGCGATACCGTGCAGGTTGGCCGAGACAAGTCGGGCGGCATCCAGTTCATGGACCTCGGGTCTGCTCACAAGTCGGATAGCGACTACCAAAGAGAGCACGACGAAGAAAGGTTGGCCTCGTTCTTCCATCTTCATCGGTTGAAGTACACGGATCCCCCTGCTGAAGTACAGAAAAAGGAGCGGGTAGCACGCACTCTCCTGGACATGGCCATCAAACACCAGGATCCGGAAAAGGTCAGGGCGCATCGTATTGAGTGGAAACGACTGGCGAGCGAACACAGGATGAACCTCGTCAGAAAAGACGACTTCGACGGGATGATGGCGTTTGCGGACATTACCGATGCGATGGAGAAACGGCTTGAAAAGGCCATCTTCCTCAACGGCCAAAAGCGCAACCCCAAGGACTTCGACGAAGCCGCCCTATCTCAAGGCATCCGCGTGGAGATGGAGCACACCGACGATCCGAAGATCGCGATAGAGATCGCGATGGATCACCTTGCCGAGCGTCCGGACTACTACGATCGGCTGGAAGAGATGGAAGCGAAGCCGATTCAAAAAGCCATCCTCTCCGGGATCCGCTTTATGTACCTACTACGCAAGTCTCAGCTCAACCTCTTCGACTGGCACGGCGAACCCGTCCAGCACGAGCACCGCGAGCCGATCCCCACCAGGCCACGCATGGGACCGGGCCCCCTGTTCGCCGAAGAGCGAGCGTCGGCGCCCGTGCATGCCCCGCTGCCCCCTATGCCTCCTCCGACCTCGCACACCTTCACCTCCAATATTCACGTCAAGAGCCACCTTCGGCGCCTGCCGTCGGGTGAAGTGGTGGAGGTAGCCGCGCACGAGAGAACAGCCGATCGGGTAACCCACGACGATCCGAAGCCCCGGCAGACGAAGATCACAGAGTACGCCGACAAGCCGGCGCTCTTGAAGCCGCCTTCCATGGCACCGCAGCCCCGAGAGATGCCGAAGCCCTTCACGGAAGAGCAGTTAAAAGCGATTGGAGAGGCACGGGTGCGCCAAGAGGCGGCCGGCGGAACTCCGGGACAAGGAAGGCCCTGGGTACGATGGCCCAGCCAACCAGCGCCTCTCTGCTGCGAAAGCGGGGAGACTTGGGCCCGCGCACCGGGCAGCGGCAAAGAGCGCCCCGTGGACCTCGCAGGGCGTCCTGCTCCGATGGCAGCAACTGGCGATTGACCCTCGCCTGTTGGATGATGAGTTCGCCGACGACTTCCCCGGATACAAGAGCCCGAAGCTCCAGGCGGTCATCCAGGCCACGAAGGACCACCTGACGAATCACCCCGAAACCGGCGCCGTGCTTTTCTGTGAGTACAACGGCGGGATTGAGGCGATGAAGTCGAGCCTGATCGAGGAAGGCTACCGCCCCGAGGACATCGGGGTCTATACGGGCAAGGTGTCAAGCCAGCGGAAACGGCGCGACCTTCAGAACGACCTGAACAGCGGCAAGATCAAGATCCTCCTTGGCAACACGGCGGCACTTGAGACGGGCGCGAACCTCCAGAAACGCGCTAACTTTGTCGCTCATCTCAACACGCCATGGGCCCCGGATCGGCTTGTCCAGTCAACCGGGCGAGTCCATCGGCAAGGGCAGGAACGGAAGGTTACCGTATTTCGCCCGACCGGATCCGAGGTAGAAGAACTCATCGAGCGCGTTGTCTCGCGCAAGCTCCTTCAATCCTCACAGGCGACCGGCGTAACGATGGCCGCTGACTCTCATGTAGCTGTCTCCATGCGCCGAAAGGGCCGCGAAAAGCTCGACTCCTCCACGATCGCGAAACTGCTGGGAATCGACCCGTCGCTGTTGTCGCAGAAGGGCGATGAAGCAGAACGCGAGGCCGCAGAGATCAAGGAAATGAAGAAGAGGAAGAAATGAACGACTCCGAAGCCACGAATCTCCTGCGCGCCTTGGCCCCCGTCGGTGGGTCTCCTGGTGGGTTCGACCCCAAGAAGCGCCGCGTGCTCGTCATGCGGCTTCATCGGTATCTGGTGGAGGATGGCGGCTACATCCCAGCGTGGCTCAAGAACGAGGCGGCCGAGATGCGGAAGGGCGTGATCCTTTACGTCGAGTTGCACAAGGCCGCTCAACTTGGGCTCTTCGGTGGTCAGGGTCGGGAGTTTCGCCCGGAGGTGCCGAAGCCGCATGGTGGTGGTAAGCCTCGTGGGCCGCAGCAGACCGGGATGACCTCGGGCGGGCTCTTCGGCACGGTCTGGGTCAAGGACCATGATCGGGTGGTGAATGGGCACGTCGAGCACGTTGACGGTCATGAGAGGAAGGTGGTGGGGAATGTCCACGCGCCCACGTTGACAGGAAAGGAGGAAGGTGGTAGGGTCGAGAGTGAACCTTCTCCGAAAGAGGAAAGCATGACCCGGCACCCTGACGCTCCGGAAGGATTCGAACCGGTTGACATGTCCATTCATGGAGCCCATAAGGCACCATCGAACGAAAAGGGGCAACAGGGCTCTTTCAACTACTGGTATCCGACGCTGGAATCGGCTCGGGCAGGCCAGAAGCACCATGAAGAGCAGCAACGAGTAAAGGGGGATATGAAGCGGGCGCGGGAACATGAGAAGATCGCTCGCGGATCGGCAAAGTTCATTGAGGCTGAAACTCAACGAAGAGCAAAACTCGCGGCGGCAGAGATTCGGCGCACCGCTGTTCCTTTTGTTCACCCGAGTATCTATGAATATCGGGACTACATCAGAGAGCAGGGTGGTTTCGTGGAAGATGGTGGGTGGAAGGTGCCAGCCGCAGCTCACGCCGCCATTACGGAGCACATCGAGGAGCGGAATCGGAAATTGGCCATCAAGCGCCAAACGAAGCCATCAGTAACCCCACCGGTTCCGGCCGCACTGAAATACATACCCATACAGCACTCGAACACCTACGACTATCGGGAAGACATCAAGAAAGCCGGTGGTCGGTGGGACAATAACCAGCGGGTCTGGATGGTCCCGGAAAACAGGCATGCCGAACTAATCGCCAAGATGACGCCTGCGCCTGCGCCCCCTCCCGCAGCTCCTTTGCCGACGATCGCACCAGGAGAAAAGGAATACACCAGATTTGAGAATGGATCGCGTCGTATGAAGCCCGCTCATCCGTTGGCTGTCGGAGACGTGGTGTTTCGAGGGGATGGCGCAAACCGAACTTACCAGACGGTCACGAAAGTAAGGCCTTCGCTCTTCCGTTCCGAAAACGATCAGGAGGACTTTGGAGAAACCGGAAGAGGTGCAGGTTGGTATCATCCGTATACCGTTCGACCTGCTACTGAGGAGGAATCGGCCAACCTCCGCGGCAAGCACGCAGAAGCAGACGCAAAGGTCAAGGCTGCGACTGCCGCAAAAATGGCGCTACAGTCAGCCATCCAGACGGCGGAATATCCGAAGAAGGCTGAACCATCAGGAGAGAGCATCAAGATTGGTCAAAATGAAACAATTCAGGTTGAGCCAGACCTTCAACACGCGTGGCACATCAAGTATAACGGTCGTGATGGCGACAACTGGGCCTACAACAACCTGGGCGGCCACTCGATCGCGCATCGGTTCCCAATGACTCCTGAACTATCAGGACACATCGAAGCGCTGAAAGTCTAATCGTGCTGCTTCTTTTCGTTCTCCTCCTCTCCTGCGCCCCAGAACCGCCAGAAGTCTGCAATATGGTCTCCGTGCCCTGGGAGCGCTCGACGCTCAAGGCGATCGAGGTTTACCTCGACTACCTGCCCTGTGAGGCCACGATCGGCTGCGAGTCGCTTAACGGGACCGTGACGATTTACGACCTGGAGCCCGTTTGCGGAGTCGCCTGCCGGGTATACGGATCCTGCCGCCCGGACGAAACGCCGCTGGAACTTCGATACTCCGCGTGCGACTGCTCATAGCAGCGTAGTTTGCTCCCGCTCCTCATCCTGGCCCATTGGCAGACCTATCTGAACGCCAGCGGCCTCGATGCTCTCCAACCTGCGCGCCGCGATGTCGAGATAAGCCGGCTCCGTCTCGATCCCGATGTACTGGCGCCCAGAGAGTAATGCAGCCTCTCCGATGGCCCCAGAACCTGCGAAAGGGTCAAGGACCGTGCCGCCATGGGTCACGACGGAAACGAGCCACGCGCAGACCCTTGGGGGCTTTTCGGTGACGTGCTCGCGGTCCCTTGAAGACGCCTCGGTGACGTAACCGGGCAGGCAGCCGATCCCTGGTCTGTCGGTCGGCATCGGTCCAAGGGTTCCGACGGCGATGAATTCGCCCGGGTTCCAGAACCAGCCCATCCGAGGCCTTGACGATCCGGGAGGCTTCAACCACGGGTGGATCCCGCGAAGGATGAACCCGCCCACTTGGAGCGCATCACAGACCGCGCCAACCTGCCGCCAGTCGGAAAAGACGCATGCCGGACTGCCGGGGAGCATGACCCGAGTCGCACGGGCCGCAATCTCCCCAAGCCAGATCGTGAAGGATCGCTGGTCTCGGTTGTCGCCTGCGAAGTTCGGAAGGTATTCGGCCTGCGCGGAATCGGAGCTGAGATACTTCTTGCGGGTGTCTAGCGTTCGATCACCACGGAAGGCACCCCCCGAAGAGTACGGGGGATCCGTGATCAGGGCGTCAACGCGGACGCGTTCGCGTTCGAGATCCGCGAGTACGAACAGGGAGTCGCCGTTGTAGAGTTTCCAGGTCTTTCCTTGGGCGTGTAGCATGGTGGAAGTGTAACACGTTGCATGGAGAGGTCAAGGTGGCACGGTCTTTGCTACACCTTTCAGTGAAAGGAAAGACCATGGAAACCCTCATCGCGGCGGGATCGGCTCCGGCCATCCTCATGTCGAGTTCTTCGTTCCCGTCTACCGAATCCACGCGAGCAAGCCATGACCTGCCCCCGCTGCCACCAGCAATTCACCCCGACAGCAGAGGAGTCCAAGTGCCCCGACTGCGAGCGGGAGATCCTTCGTCGCAGGTACGAGATCGCCAGGATCCGCCGACATGGCGAGACCTGGCTTCTCGTCTCCCCGCGCCATGTTCTCGCGGGTGGGTTCGCCTCGCGCGAGCAGGCCGAGAGGTTCCGTTCCGCCAGGGTGGGGTAGATCCGGAATGGACCTCTTCAACCATCAAGGCGCCGTCTTCTCGGAGGATCGCGTCTACCGCTATCGGCTCTGGCGGCATCCTCCTGATACCCGGTTCGCCGCGTTCATCGGGCTCAACCCGAGCACCGCTGACGAAACCCAGAACGACCCGACCGTGACCCGTTGTATCGGGTTCGCTCGGTCGTGGGGTCTTGCGGGCATGGAGATGTTGAACCTTTACGGGTTTCGCTCGACGGATCCCGATCCGATGTTCAAGCACTCTGCTCCTATAGGACCGGGCAACGACGAGGCGATCCTGGCGGTCGCTCGTGAGGCGTCGATCGTGATCGGCTGCTGGGGCGCGTTTCCTCAAGCCCGCATCCGTGCTATCGAGGTTCATAGGATGCTTTCCTCTGCCGGTATCGTGCTTCATGCTCTGCAATTGACTTCGCAGGGTTGGCCTCGGCATCCTCTCTACCTCTGCCGAGACCGGGAGCCCTTTCCATGGAGGATCCCTGCGGGGTAAAGAGGTAACACCATTCGAGGGTTCCCATGCACCTCTATCGCCCCGTTCGATCCGCTGACGGTTCTCTTTCGCTACGTGCCTCGGAACTGGTCTTCCGTCGCCCCGATGTGGCCCCCCGCGAGCTGCGCAAGGCCCTTCGTCTTCCGATCGGCATCGGCTGGCGTGACATCGACCAGGACGTGGACGGTGGCAAGGAGAAGAGGATCGTGGAGTGGGGAACGGTCTCCCGCTACTGGCCCTCACTCGAAGCCGCCATGGCCGCAGAACGGCGCTACCTGATCCTCGGGTCGCAGGATGACGGCTACGGGATTCCCCAGGTCGAGCGGCCCGGGTCGGTCCAGGCCTGGGAAGCACGGGAGCGCGCCCGTTCGGCTCATGAGATGGTGATCTACTACTCGCCCGACGGGTGGACGGCTCTTGCTGGTGACGAGCACGGTGGGCAGGTCAAGGTGCTCGACGACTGCCGCGCGTACCGCTGGCCCTCGCTCATGGACGCGCTCTCTGCTGAGACGGCGTGGAGAGAGAAGGCGGACGCCGCGACCCTCAAACAGGTCCAGGCCGAAGCGCGCGGTGGAGAACCGAAGCCTTCGTTCTACGGTTACGGCGCGTTCATGGACGCGGCGCGGAAGTGTGCGGAGTTCATGGCGCTTGCGGATCCGGGTGTCGGGGCGCCTCTCGTTCGGTTCACGGTGGACCTTCGCAAGGCCGCTCAAATGGGGTTGTTCGGAGGGGAGACACGGATCCCGGAGCGGTCGCATCAAATGGGCCTCTTCGGTGGGACCGCGCACGTCAAGGCGCATACCCGGGTGGTCCATGGGCATGTGATCGAGGTGAAGGCCCATGATCGGGAGGTCGAGCATGGGGCGAACCATCCTCCCGAGGTGATGGGGCACTCGGCGCCGGGACATCGGGTGGATGTGGATGCGAAGGTGGCATGGCCAGAAGTCAAAGAAGGCAACCTGTACCGCATCCATTTCGACACCCGCGACGAAGGCCAGCCGCACGGCGACTATATCGCCAAACGAGCCTCGACGAATCATCACCAGTTCGAGAACCTTCTCAACGGCGCCCCCATGATGTTGAACCGGGATGCGGAAGGGCAGGGGAAGCACAGTCTGAGCGGCAAGGAAGGTGTCAGGATCCGAAGCGTTACAGGGTTTGAGGATGCTCTGGATGAGGCGAAAGCCAAGCATGAGATCATCCGAAAGGACGCGGAACGGGCGGCTTTGGCACCGAAGGTTGAGGAGAAGCCCTCCATTTCCGTCGATCCGGCCCAAATCGTCAAACCAGCGGACATTCAACCACCGGGCCCCATTCGTGACTACACCGACATGAAGCCATCGGTCGGTATGAAGGTTCACGGGCACTACATGCGGTCACCCTTCACCGGCACGGTCCATAACATCGAATCCGACTCAAGCGGATACCCTGGCACCCAGAACGATCGCAGGTTGTGGGTGAAACTTGATAGCCCCCTGGTGGTCCCGGAAGGTGATTCGTCATACCCCGCCGGTCACGTTCGGCGCGAGGCAGGGGAAAGCATCATTTTCCACGGGGAAAAACAGGCGTCAGGACATACACGGGTTCATCATGACACCCATCAAACCCTGGATTCGGTAGATAATCCGCTTCCTGGGTTGGTGCCCTTCGTAACAGACTACGATTCACGAAAGAAAACCCATACCCTGTCCGTGAACGGGAAGATGTCGAGCCATCCGACGCATGAAGCCGCGTTTGCTGCGGGGATGGAGGAGGTCAAGCCCACAACGCAACTTATCACCGAAGATGAGCTGAGAGAGCAGACCATCAAGCCCCCACCCAAGCCCACCCTATCCGTCAAACCTGCGGAAATCGTTCAGGTTATACCGGGTATGGAGCACGAACATCCGGACTTTCCAGGCCACCGGTTGACCCGTGTGCAAACCCGGGAGAGGGACATCAGTTCCCGTGGTCGGGGACATGATTTATACACAATGATTGCCGGCCCAGAAGATGACACAATGCACTGGAGCGACAAGCATGTTGGCCATGAAGTAATTTCGGACGATTATCCAAGGTCAAGGTCCATACGATCAAGCGATAGACATGGTGAAACCTATGCGCATATGCCGCTCAAGCCCGGTAGTGTGATTATGCGTCTCAAAAAGAATACCGACGGGACAACCCAGAAGTCTGCGTTAGTTGTTCCGGAAAGTGGAGGAGACACATACCCAAGACACAAAGATCAACCACTGGACGCCGATAGTTTGCCGTCTGCAACGGTAACCTCACGCAAAGCGGCTACTGGATGGGAAACTGTAGTAGATATCCCCGAAGGGATATCGGGTGTCAAGGCTGGTAAGCGAATTTACCGAGGATAGCCCATGTTCACCCCCTGCAAGTGCTCCAAAGGCTGCAAGGCCCACGCCATCATCACAGCGCTCGACATGGACGGGACCACCTACCCTGTGCGAGTCCCCTATGAGCACCGCTACTCCTCGATCGGCTGGGGCGACCGTCCGCGCGTGCGGTTCGGTGATTCCGTAGCCGTCGAAGTGGCGCGCGGAGAGAAGGGCGTCCAGGCTCTTGACGAACTCGGCAACCTTCACCGGTTGAACCATGGCGCGTTCTCCACCTGGATTCCGGAAAGGAAGGGCAAGGCTCTCAAAAAGGCGGAAGTCAAAGCCGGTCAACGATGGATCACGGTCCACCCCGGCGGCGAAGGCTCAACGGGCGTCCCCATCCTGATTCAGGAGGAGAAGGACGGAACCCACCGAGTCGTGGCAGGCGCGGGCGGGAAACTGACGCACCTCCGGCTTGAGAACGTCAAGAGCGCGGACGAATACGCCAAGTCCAAAGCCGACAAGAAGGCCGCAAAGAAAGAGAAGGACAAGACCGCTCCGAAGGAAGTCAAGGAGACCAAGAAGGAAGCCCACGAGAAGAAGCGCGAGGCCGAGCGCCAGTTCGTCAAAAAGGTGAGCACGAAACTCGGGGGAGTCTCCGAGGATCGCAAGCGTGACGAATCCGAATCTCCCGCCGTCGCACGTCGGCTTGACGCGCAGCATCATCGAAAGCAGGTCAACGAGGCCAAGAAGCGCGCCCACGGAGCCATGCAGGCGGTCGTTGCAGAGCGGACCGGGCAGGAGAGGGCAAAGGCGCTCACCTCCGAGGATACTCCCGAGGTCTCCGCTCACGTTCAGGAAACGATTCGCGCAGAACTCGACGACGAGGAAGCCGCTCAGAAGGCGCGCAAGGAAGCCCGCGCGCCAAAGATGATGGCCTCCCGGGCCGTGGACCCCGGAGCGCAAGAGAAAGCCGTCGTCCATGCCGTTGAAGCGGTCAAGCAGGCCCCTGAGCAGCTCGACAAGACACTTGAAGCGCTCGGCGGGCGTACTGACTCGGGCGAGGTTCTCCGGCTCTCTGTCGTGCCTGCCGTGGAGGCGAAACGCCGGTCCCTGCAAGCGCTCCAGGACGCCCAGATCATCCATGAAGCCCTATCGAACGGGCCCCCGAAAGACGAGAAGCAGCAGGCGATCGTGGAGCAGGCCCTGGGCGGCGCGAAACTCGGAACCGAGGAGGCCAAGGAAGCACTCCAGACCGCCATGGTCTCGAAGGTCAACGAAGCCGAGCGGCACGAAGTCCAGTCCAGGAAGCTCGACCAGATCGCACGGGACAAGGGCGAAGACGTGGCCGACCGTGCTCTCCGGGCGACCGACGCGGCAAGGGCCATCGCTCGCGAAACACAGGAAGCGCGGCGCCTGGGACTCGACAATCCCGAGAAGACGCCCCTTACTGTGCCTGAAACCGATGAACTCATGGACGTGGTGAAGGACCTCCAGGACCTGAAAGCGAAGACCCGAGCCCTGAAGAACGTCGTCAAGGACGCGGAAAAGGGCAACTTCGATCGGTCGCGCCGTGCGTTCAAGATGGACGTTCAAGCGGCCCCCAAAGACGTGGAGATGTCGATCGAGGAAGAGGTTCAGCGCTCACTCACGGAGCAGCTCCTCGGCGCGGTCAAGACCGATCGCCCGGAGTACATCCAGGGCGTCACCGCTGGGCACTATGACGCCCTCGCGGATGTCGGCTTGCAGATTGGCGGCCAGCGCTACCTGGACCGCCCCACGGTGGACGCTCTCGGCGCGAAGAATGCCGCGATCCTACTCCGGTATGGGCTTGACCAGGACGGGCACGATATGGACGCCGTTCGCCAGGCCGTGGAAGAGTCGCACGTTGACGCGGTGAAAACCGAAGCCGCCAAAGCCATCGAGAAAGCGCGATCCTACGTCCCTGGGTTGGTCCACGAAGTCGATACAACCGAAGACGCCGAAGCAGCAATGGCGCACTTGGACGCCCACGAATCCGAGATCGTCTCAGCGCAGAAGGCCCTTTCCTCGGCGATCGGGAGGCTCGAAGGTACGGCTACCCTTGGCCAGGCGCTGCGCGACAAGATGCCCGATAGCCTTTCCGTTCGGGGCACCTCTCTTGAATCGTCTCAGCAGTGGGTTCATTCGCTCGGGCTTCACCCTGCCGATTACGAGGTGAACGCTGCACGGAACGAGATTACGATCCCCCGCCGATCGTGGGACAAACTGCTATCCCGAGACTCGCGCGAGGACATCGACAACCGGCGCGTGGTCAACGAGATCAAGGCAGGTCAGCACGACATCAAGGGTTGGCTTCCTCCCGGCATTGCCTATCGAGAGGCCTCCACGTTCACCGCGCCCGTTCCCAGCGCTCCTCGCATGTGGGAACCGCTTTCGTTCGATGGCGACCTCGACGAGGCCATCAAGACACACGTCGGCGCCCGGTTGGCATCCGGTGAGCATATCGGGGAGATTGCGTCTGACATCTCCTCGGAAGGTGTTGCTTCGCAGGCCCCGAGCGCGAAGGAATACCGCGCGGCACTCGAGCGGCACTTCCCTCTCTACAAGGAAGGTGGAAAGGAACGGCTCACCGAAGCCCTGGCGGCTCTTGGACCTCGGCCGGAGAACGAGAACGAGGCGATCGAGTGGGACCGAAAAGCCATTAAGGCGGAGCAAGCGGAAAAGGTAGGCCTGACGCACTTCGCCGACAAGTGGGAGTCCTGGGCCCAGGACTACATGGAAAAGAAGCACGGTGGCGAGGGAGCCTATCACTCGCAGAACCTGCATCCCGAGGACGTGGCGACCCGTGAGGCCATTTTCCGGACGCTGGCGGATCACCCGGAGGGCAAGATCGCCTTCAAGCCGTCGGGTCAACTGACACCGCAGGAAGAGGGGGTGATTCGGGACCGGTACTATCAGAGGATGGGGATCGACCCGAAGGTGAAGGTTGACGAGGCAAGGTTCCAAAGGGAGATGGCCCAGGCCAGTATGCCGGAAGGGCAGTGGGAGACCATGGTCAAGGAACACGAAGGAGAAGGCATAACTCCAGGGCAGGCCAAGGCCCGAGCCATGTCTCACCTTGGAGAGAAGGTCAAGAATGAGGCGTATTACCAAGAACTGACGAAACCATGGGACAAGACGGCTGGAACTGCATCTATAGACGAACCAAAGGATGTAAAACAACGTCGCCAATACCTGACGCGCGAACTCGCCGCACTCGGGAAAGAGCCCGACCGCCAAGACAAAGAGGCCAACCAGAAATGGCAAGAAGCGCGTAATGCTGTTTTTGAAAAGGCCGACACCGATTCTGGCAAGGAAGAACTTGATGAGACCAGTCCCGAATACCGGGCTTGGCAAAAACGACGTGATGCTGTTCTTGCCCGTCATCCGCGAGCGGGTATGCAAAGCGCAATCGATAGTCTCGACAAAGCCGATCCGGAGTACGCAAGCAAAGTCGAAGCCATCAAACAGGACGCAGCGACCGCCCCCACCGCCTGGGGCAACTACGTTGAAGCGCACGGTTCGCGGCAACTGGCGATCGAGGCCCTGCAAGATGAGATGAGGGGCGAATTCGTCAAGACGTACCAGGAGCACCACGGAAAGGTCACCGGGAACCCGCTACGGGTGGGCGTTCAGGACGTAACCAACAAGGCGCGCCATATCCGGGCAACAGGATCCCCCGAGGAAATCGCGCAAGCCAGGGCAGAGGAAAGGTCCAGGCTATCCAGTCTCCAGAAGAGGCAGGGCGGCGGATTTACCGAGATGGGCGGTGCAGGGTCGGCGAAAGCCCTGTTCACAAAAGCACTTGAACAAGACGAAATCGACAAGTCAAGTCAACTCGCTATGTTCGGATCGGCTACCTCCTCGGTGGCGGACCTCCCCGAAAAGAAGATCGAGCCGAAGACCGGCCAGCGGTGGAGTCTCGGAACCCGCGCGGAATCGCAACTTGAGAGCGTCATCAATGGCGGCCTGGGCCAGCAGTTTCAACCAGGAAGCCCGATCCGGCTTTTCGGTGGGCTCAACATGGATGGCGATCGAATCCACCAGCAGCGGGTTCTTCGCCAACTCGATCGGGTCAAAAGGATGGCGGCGCTTCTCGGCACGGGCGCGGGGAAGTCGCTCACCTCGATCGCAGGGTTCACCCAGGCGCACGCGAAGGGTGAGGCATCCCACGGGCTCTATCTGGTCCCTGCCGCAGTCCAAGACCAGTTCGGCGGCGAGATGTTGCGCTACACGCAGCCCGGGAAATACAACTGGGCAACGGGTGGCGGAAAGAGCCACGCGGAACGGGTACGGATGCTCAAGGATCCGTCTATTCATATGCGGGTTATGACACACCAGTCCTTCCGGGATACTGCCCTAAAACTCATGGCAGACCACCATGGTCGGACTACCGAGAAGATGACAGAGGACTTCGGAAAGGCAGACCCAAAGACCCGCGCCCGGTGGATGCGTGAGGCCTTCGATGCCCACGGGATCCCCCGCCACTTCGTCTATTATGACGAGGCGCACACCGCGACCTCCGAGAACGAGAAGAGCGCCTCTCTGACTCATGACGTTGCGACGGCGGTAACGCATCCGTCGAACGCTACCCATCTGCTTCTCGGGACCGCCACCCCCACGAAGAACAACACCGGAGAGATGCACTCATGGGCCTCGCTACTCGATCCGGACAAGTACGCCGATCGGTGGAAGTTCATGCAGAACTTTGGGAGGGAAACCGCCTGGAACCCGAACGCGATCCGTCAAGAACTTGGGCACCGGGTTTACACCGCCAGAATCGACCCCGAAGGAGTATCCCGAACAGACACCGACAACCCGACCGTGGAGGAAAAGGAAGTCCAGACTGGTGAGAATATGTGGGGTCCAACCTACGAAAAGCAGAAGGTGAAGTCTGCCGGCAAGCCGATCGAACTTCACCCTACCCAGAAGGCCCGGGTAGATGAGATCACGGCGGCTTATGAGCAGGCATCCACCTCGTTCAAGAAGGGCCATGTGGACGTGGAGAGCATCCGGAAAATCAACCCGGCACCGTTCGAGGGTAAGACCGATGAGCAGGCCCAAAGCATCGCGCGGAACATGATGAAGGGCCTTGGCTTCACCCGTGACGCGGCGCTGGAGCGGGCGATCAACCGCTCGCCTGTGGGCCAGAACGCGAAACTGGACGCCCTGGCCTCTGTCGTCCAGCATGACCTCGCGCAGAACTGGACCGATCGGAAAGGCAACGCGCGCAAGGGGAAGGCCTCGATCATCTTTTCGGACTCGGCGCAGGATGGAAAACTCATCAACCAGCACCTTCGCTCTCTTGGCGTCCGCTCGGCTTTCTATCACGGTGGGCTTCCGAACGAGCAGAAAGAAGCCATCCGCACCGGGTTCCAACCCGAGCAAGGCGAGCCGAAGCACGACGTTATCGTCGCCACGTCGGCGGCCGAGGCGGGTCTGAACCTCCAACGGGCAAGCGTGCTGCACAATTACGACGTGCCCCAGACTGAGAAGAGCCACGCGCAGAGAGCCGGGCGAGCGTACCGGCAGGGGCAACTTGGCGACGTGGAGATTCACAACTGGCACACGAACACGGCGTTCGAGCGTCGGGCGCTTCAACTGCTCAAGGAGAAGCGGTATCTCGCTTCCGTGTTTCAGACTCCGATCGGCCATATGGACGACACAGGAACGGGCCTGCGTTATACTCGGATCATCTCACGCAAACATGAGGCTGCGGCATGAAGATGAGAAAGAAAAAAGTAGACTTCTCAGCGGTAATCCGGCCAGTCAAAGAAGAAACTTCCTCGCACTTCGGATCGCGTGTCGTCGATATACGGTGTGTAGATTTCTCGGTTGACTCGATCCGTGCGTTTATCAAGCGGATGGAGCAGGAACCACTATGAACGACCGACAAGAGATGATCAAACTCCTCGCGTCTCTGGAGGCCAACAAGCAGGCAATCCAGGGCGCAAGAAAGGACCTGGCCCGGGAATGCTCCGAGCGTCAGGATGCCGTGTCTCCTGCCCTGGAAACGATCGGCGAGCACCCCGACATGGAAGACGCGGGGATCCTCGGGCACCGCTACCACAAGACGATTCTGGCCGATCACCATGCGCTTGGCGAACTGGCGCGCCGTGGCTGACCTGTCGGCGTTCAAGATCCGATGTCCTGCCTGCGGTTACGATATGTGGGCCGTGCGCGCGGGTCAGTGGACGCTCAAAACCGCTATTATCCGGGTGGACGACGGGGTCTTCATTGCACGATGCCCAGAAGGGCGGTGCAAAGGTGAAGCCGTGGTCCCGATGGTTCTCCTGCACTCCGACGCTACCCGCCGAATTGTGAGAATTCGAAAAAACAGCGCTGAGGTATAGCCGGGCAGTCTGGTCCGAACCTCTCACGGCCCACCCACGGCCCTACCCGGATCCCCTCCCGGGTAGGGCCTTCTTTTGTTGGTACTCATGTCGATCCCCTTCGAACTCTCCGGATCCCTCCTCGCTCGCCCGCTCCGAAAAGCGGTGAGCGCGCGGACTCGTCCGCTTGAAGGGTTCCTGACTACCTACGGCGTACTCAGCGAAAACGGCGGGATCATCCCGACCGCTGACCGAGACGGGCAGGTCATGGAAGCCGCCTCTGCTCTGGGGCTCATCGACTTTCAGGAGTACCTCCGAACCGGGCTCTGGAACGATACCCACGATGACACCGTGATTGTAGGGCGCTCCGATGGCCTGGAGTTTCACAACGGCTCGACGAAGTTGTCACAGGCTCACCGGAAGGTCGGCTACTTCACGGCCGGGCACTTGTTCGACCCTGCGAACCCGGCTTCTTTCGGGGACTACAAGCCCTCGCCAAAGGAACTGGAACGCTCGGACTACTTCTGGGACCTCGCCAGCAGTACCCTGGGCGAAACCGATCGCGGGTTGGCTTTTTCGGCTCATGGCCGGATGTGGACCGACCCGACAAATACCAGGATTTTGACGGCGAAGATTGATCAGGTGGCGGTCTGCGAAACCCCGGTCAATCCCTACTGTCCTGCCGAGATCCCCGAAGTGTCGGCTGAACTTGCGAAGGCGGTCAAGAAGCCGACTGCTTCCTCTTTGCTTGCTTCCCTCAAACCGGAGACGCGGGAAAAGCTGGTCGCCATCATCAAGAAGCGTTTCCCCCATCTGTCAGACGCGGAGATCGATACCGTTCTTCTGAAACTGGCAGAAAACCACCACTATGGAGTAAAATCCGATGCCCAATGAAAAGAAGCCGCTCGATGACCTGATCGAGCAGATCGATGCCTCTGTCGTCACCTCGGCAATGCAGCCGCTGGTGGACGGGTTCAAGGACCTTGCGAAAGCGGTCAAGGACTTCACCGACAAGGAAGACGACGAGAAGGAAGACAAGGAAGAGGAGTCCGACCCCGACATCCACGAGGACAAGGAGGACGAATCCGATCCTGACATCCACGAGGACAAGGAAGAGCCCCCGCACAAGGCCAAGGAAGACGACTCCGACGCCATGGAAAAGGCGATCGCGCTCGACGTGACCGAGTACCTTGACCGGTGGTCCAGGGATCTCCCGGCGCTCACCTCCGAAGTCAAGGCGCTCCGCAAGGACAACGCGGACCTTCGGAAGGCGGTGGCCGCTTACGCGGACCATTCGGCAGCGCTCACCAAGGCCGTGCTCTCCCTCGCCGAAGTCCGCAAGCCTGCCGAGGCCTCCCCGGCTCCCGTGGTCGCCGAAGCCGCTGGAGAGCGCTTCGAGGCTCCGGTCGTTCTGTCCGTGATTCCCATGGAGAAACTCACCAAGGCCGTGATGTCCGGCGTCATCGACGGTCGCCACTTCGACAACTACACCTCCACCAAGCGTTTCGACCCCAACGACATCACGAACGATCGGCTTCACAAAGCCGTCTCCGCTCTCTGATCCCATCCCAACCCCACAAGGACAAAACACCATGAACCCTCAGACTCTCCTCCTCGCCTTGACGATGGCCTATTCGTTCTCCGCTGACGGCTCCGTCTCGATGAACAAAGCCGTCACATCCAGCACGATCGCCAGCGCGGTCCCCGAGTCGCTGGAAATGCAGGCCGCCATCGCGACCTGGAGCGACCGAACCCCGGGCGTCAACACCCTGCTCAAGCTCATCCCGCGCGCCGTCGCCACGAAGCAGGAGCACAAGTACGTCAGCCTCGACTCCTGGGGCGACGTGGCCCACCAGACCGGCATGGGCACCGAGACCGGCACCCCCGCGAGCCTCCAGTTCTCCTCGACCACCCCGGTTGTGTGGCTCCAGATCTGCAACCAGGCGACCGACGTCTACTTCATGGCCGAGCTCCAGAAGATGGTCGGCATTGAAGGGACCGTGGATCCCGTCGTCGTCGCCACCAACGCCACCCTCAAGCGTGAAGCGTGGCTCACCAACCGCAACATGTACCTGCTCGACACCAGTAAGAGCCGCGCAGGCGTCGGCGCCGCCGGTCGCGTCTACAAGGGCGTCCTTCAGCAGGTTCGCGAGGGCACCGACGGCACCACGGGTTCCTCGACCTTCGGCTCGCACGAGATCGACCTTCGTGGCGCGGACATCACCTCCGATAACATCCGCACCCAGATCGCCCACATCCTGGAGTACTACGGCATGGCCAACGTGCTCCTGATGCCGCCCACCCCGCGAGGCAACCTGGAAAGCTCCCTCGAAGGCGCCAACCGCATCACCATGGGCGGCGTGGACATTCGAACCCACCTTCTGGGCAACTCGATCGCCGGCCTCCAGAGCCAGGGCAACGTCATGTGGTTCGCCACCGAGCTCGCGCTCAGCGCGAAGAACTCGAAGCCCCGATACACCGCGCCTCCCGCCGGCTGGGCAACCACCACGGTCCCGACCGTCGTGTCTGCCGTGGTCGCTGGTGGAACCTCGGGCAACGCCTCGCTGTGGGGCGCCTCGGACGATGGCAACATCTACCACGTCGTCACCGAGGTTGTCAACGAGCTCGAAGGCGCGGGAACCCGTGAGCCTGCCGGCGCCGCCTACAACGCGGTCGCAGTCGGGCAGGAAGTCCGCCTGACCCTCACCCCGGGTTCCGTGGATGCCGATCGCCTCCGCGTCTACCGTGGCCACGATACCGACGTGAGCCCCGGCGGCACCGCTGGCGCCGTGACTGAGGCTTGGTTCCTCTTCGAGGTGGCCGCGAACGGCGCGGTTCCCGTCGTGACCTACGACTACAACCAGAGCCTGCCCCGCACCGCCTGGGCCGTCGCGCTCGACATCCAGAGCCCGGTCGCCGACGCCATGTTCAACCCGAGAGGCAACTCCCTGGGCGCCAACTATGCCGACGCCAACGACGCCGCGATCTCGCAGATCGGCTACCGCGACAACGGTATGACCTCGAACGTGAGCTTCGCGCAGCTCGGGCCCGCTCCCATGCGCCTCCAGCTCGCCCCCGTGGCCCTGACCGCCCCGATGGGCCGCCCCGTGATCCTCCGCGTCGGCGCCCCCGTCGTGCGGATCCCGCAGCGCTGCTTCACCTTCAAGAACGTTCGTGACGTGGTTTACAACTAGTCGCGGCTTCGAGGTATAAGGGGATCGCTCTGCGGTCCCTTTTTTCTTGGAGTTTGCATGATTGCCATTGAGTACATTTCGCCGATTTCGATCCGGATCAATGGAATCACCGTCGATTTTCGCGCCCATGATTTCAGGGGCCGCTCCCGGTTTATGGCCTTTGTCGCCGAAGACATGCCGATCGGGTTCTTCAAATCGAAGGGCTACACGATCCACGGCATCGTCGCGGATCCTCCTGTTCCGACGCTCAAGGCCCCTCCGCTGGCGTCCGGCGCGATCTACTCCCTCCCGGAAACGCTGGCGCACGCCTTCCTCCGAGGATGGACCCTGGAAGACCTCTGGGGCGCTGGCAAGGGCGGCAAGTGGAATGACGAGGGCGGGCGCGGAACTTGCGGCCTGACGGTTGTGGAGTGCGCTCTGGCGTCCCCTCCGAAGGGTTGGGTTCCTGGTTGCGGCGCGAAGCCCTGGGAGATGGCTGGGTGGATCGCACCTGCGCAGACCTGGGCGCCGCCTGTCGTCGTCGAACCTGTTGTGGAGGCTGAGCCCGAAGTGGTGGCCGAGGAACCTGCCGAAGAGCCCCAGGCGGAACCAGAAGTGGAGCCAGAAGTGGAACCCGTGAAGGAGAAGATCCCCGAGTCCTGGACCGCTGATGAGTGGGAGCGGATGGCCTCGGCGATCCGCGAGGTCCACAAATCCGACGATCCCCCCAAGCGTGGGCGCCTGGAATGGCTCTGGAAGAACAAGGCCACCGATGACAAGCGGCGCAAGATGCCGGCGCTCTCGGACGATGACCTGAACCTGCTTCTCGGCCGGGCCTTCGCGTGACACTTGAGCGCACCCTTGGCCTGACGTGCCCCATCCCGGAGGCCATCGACGCTCAGCTTTGGTTGGACCGGTTCGCGTGGCCCCTCCTGGAATCGGTTGGCGCGTCTCGGTCCAAAAGTGTCTTCGAGAACACCGATCCCGTGGTCCGGGCGAAACTGCTGGACGCGGTACGCTGGCAACTTCGGGCCGTGCTGTCCGAGGCCGAGATCAAACTCGGCGTGCCCATGGGCATCCGCGTGGTCAAGTCCGATCCTGTGGACTCCGGTCTTCGGCAGGGCATCGACTATGACGAGCGGATCGGGAGAACCCCCTTCTATCCCGAGCAATGCCGGGATGAGTACTACCCGCTCGAACTCCCGTCAGGCACGATATCGATCGAACGGGTCCGCCTGTACTACCTTCGGAACCTCGTCTATGAGTTTTCCCCTGCCATGGGCAACGAAGACGCGATCCGGCTGGCCAACATGCGGACGGGCGCGGCGAACCTGATCCCTCAAGGTGCGCCGTATCTGCTCACGTCCACCGCGTGGCTCCCGATGATGCTCCCTTCCTTCTCACTTGGGAGGACCACCCCGGACGCCTGGGCCATCGACTACACCCTGGGCCCGGTCACTGTCACCGGGGAGATCGGGCGGATTGAACTCGTGGTGGTGAACTGGTGCTATGCCGCTGCGGCTAAGATGATCTTCGCCCAGGCCGGCCTTGCCCGTAGCCAGGGGCTTACCAACGCCTCCCTTTCCTTTGACGGGTTCTCCAAGTCGATCGGTCTGTCGTCGGGCGCAAACACCGGGCTTTATTCGGCGATCGAGAAGTCCTGCCAGGACCTGATGGATCGGATCGATTGGCGCGCTTTGCGGTCCATGAAGCGAGGGGGCCCGAGGATTCTTCCTTATGGCTCGTGAACCGTTCTTCTTCGGCGTTCATGCCGACGACTTCCCGGCTCTGCACTTCGATTCGATCGAGTACGATCACGCGATTGAGGAGCACGGGCAGAACATCGAACTCCGGCGCGCGGTTCTGTGTCCTTGCGCCCGAATCGAGGATCACCGGCCACGGGGAACCTGCACGACGTGTAAGGGCCTCGGACTGGTCTACCCGGAAACGATGCGAGAAGAGACCCGGGTGCTTCTGTCAACCCGTGCCCCTCGGAAGACTCCGGAGGGCGCCACGGTCTACGTCGTGGGCACCATTTGGGCTTCTTTTCGGCTCGGGTACGTCCCTGGTGACGGGGATCTGATTCTACCCGAGGAGGAAGAGCACGTCGTCCACCAGACCATCTTCCGTGAGTCGCTACAGGTCACCACGGGGGCGGCATGGGCCCGAGCTACCGCACACGATCAGGTGCCGCCCGTCCTTCGACCCGCGCAGGATCGGCTTCTGTACCCAGATCCTACGACGATCGAAGCCGTGCTCTGGAAGAACGGCGATACCCTGATCACTGCCGGCGCTCTCGATTACTCGATCGTCGGTGATCGTATCGTGTGGAGCGGCGCAAGGTCTCCGGCTCCGGGCGTGGCCTACACGATCCGATATCGGGCGAAAGCGGCCTATCAGTTGCAGCCGTCAGAACCTCTCTACCGGATGGAGGCAGATTCCGGGCTCCCCTACCGCTGCCAGGCCGTGCGCCTCGACCGCGTTGGATGGCCTGATGTTCGGGATGTTTGATGAAACTGGAGATCCCCCGGCTGACGTTCAACGTGGAGTTGTCCTCGTTCCAGGGCCTTGAGCGGATCGGTCTGGAGCAGGTAGGCGCGGCTCTTGAGTCGGCGACGTGGCGCACCGCTCAATGGATGAGGAACCAGTGGGCAGACCAGGCGCAGCGGATGGGCGTTCATGACACGGGCGCCTATCTCCGAGGAATACGAGAAGATGGCATGATCGTGCCGGTTTCGTCGAACCTAGCGGATCCGTCGGCCGCTATGTTTGCCGTCGTGCTCGACGTGGTGAACACCGCGAAGCACGCGCAGGCGGTGGAGGAGGGGTCCATGGCCTTCCATATGCCCGATCGCGTGGATTGGGCCCGATCGGGTCGGGTCAAGGTCTCCAAAAAGGGCGTTCCTTACATCCATGTCCCGTTTCGGCACTACACGCACGCGGCGAGCGGGTCAACGGCTACCGCCCTGCGCTCGATGATGACGAAGGAGATCACAGCGGAGGCCAAGACGCTCGACCGTCGGTTGGCCCTTGGCGCTGGGTTCCAGCATACGCCAGAGGGCCAGTTCGTAGCCGTTGACAAGTACCGCTGGGCGGGCCTGTCGGACAAGAAGAGGATCACGAGGCCCGGGGCAAGTGTCGGCGATCCGGAGTGGCGTGGAGCGAAGCACGTCGCGTTCGGGATGGTCAACCCCGCGTGGAAGTCGTCGAAGTACGAAGGGCTCATGAAGACGGACCCGGAAAAGCATACCAACTACATGACGATCCGCACGATGACTCGGGACTCTCCAGGGTGGAACATCCCGGCAAAGGCCGGCAAGTGGGTTGCCCGGACTACTGCGCAGATCACAGAGTCCTCCGATGAGGTAAAGAAGACCTTTGAAACGGCTTTCGCAAAGGCGATATTGAAGGTGCTATGACGGTTCCCGTTCTTCCCAACAGCGCCAACTTCACGGAACTCCGGATCCGCGAGATCCTTCTTCGAGGCATCGTTGACCTGGCCTCCGATGAAGAGCGGCTCAACCTCCTTTTCCGCAGGGTGGACGGTCTGCCGCAGGGCACCCAAGAGACCTGGGCCGAAGACCTGAAAACGCTCTTGAAACTTTCGGTTACGGACCCTGCCGCCAGGATCCGGGTCATCATTGGCTACCCCTGGGATGTCAACTCCCTACCATGCTGGTCGATCGTGAAAGAAGGGGGCTCGGAGAACGATTCCGAGGCCACCATGGGCGATGAAGCCGGCCTCGTGAACGTCCAGACCGGGCATATCCACGATTCAGACGGCGTTGAATGGCCCCGGATCGTCGGGTATACGGCTTACGGGATCCCGTGGACATCGAACTTCCAGATCGGGACCTGGGCCACGACTCCGGATGTTTCGATCCTTCTGCACGAAGCCGCGATCGAGATTCTGGACATCGCCCGGGGGGAGCTCGATACCTCTGGCGTCCAGTCCATCTCCCTCTCCGAGCCGGGTGGGATGATCCCGAACCCGGAACAGCATCCCTCCCTTGGCGTGGGGTATATCCCGCTCGTTCGCGTCTCCTGTAAGTGGACTCGCCTCCGGTTGCAGAAGCGCTCCCCTCGTCCAACACACGTCACACGCCGCACCACGACCCTCCTGTAAGGAGCGCTCTCCATGTTCATCACGTTCAACGGCGAAAAAGTCTACATTCCTGGAGCGTACTCCTCGACCGAGATCGTTTCGACGCTCGAAGGCCCCACGGCTTCGTTCCAGGTCCCCATGCTCATGGGCGCGGCGGACTACGGGATCCCCTACCATTTCCCGGAGATCAAGTTCTCCGACGAGCCCGCGCAGAACCCCTGGATCATGTGCGGCGATTTGACCACGCTCAAGCGGTTCTTCAACCGAGATTCCGAGATTGCGACGGCATACGAGACGGCGGCACTTCACGGGCTCCCCTACTCCTACGTCGCCTGCATGTCGAAACTCACGCGCGAAACCGTGGTCGCCACCTCCGGCGCTGGTCCCGTGGTCAACGAGCAGACGATCTACTCTCGCCTTGCTGGTGCTCCGGGTGGGTTCCATAAGATCAGTTACACCGCTGCGCACGTCTTCACAGTCATCCCGGTCAAGGACTTCTCGATGCTCACCGCCAACGCGGCGGGCGCTGCGACCAGGGTCTACGTCAAGAGCAACTCCTGGGTCACAGATGGCATGACTCTCACGATCGGCGGAAACGCCATCGTCGCGGAAACGAAGGTGGTAGCCACGCCCGGAACAGGTGAGGAACTCTCTTCGACCGGTCAGAAACTCTACTGGATCGAGTTCACCACGGGGCTCGCGAACCCGATGACCACGGCGGCTTACAGCCTCGTGTGCTCCCATGACGCTCCGATCGTCGGCTCCGCACTCACCACGGGTCAGAAACTCTACGATTGGCTCAACACCGATCCGGCCGCGAAGCTCGTCCTGGGCTCCAAAAAAGAGTCCACCTACACGGGCACCCGGCCCACCACGATCGCGGCGGCTACCTTGATGAAGGAGATCGCGACCTGGGGCGCCAACACCGCTGGGACCTCGCCGAAGCCCGCACTCACGGACTTCACCGACTTCATCACGGACATGGACGCCTCGGCCTGGGATGACTTCATTCAGGTCTATGACGACGTGCCCCGGCTTTTCTACGTCGTGGACCCCACGAACACGGTTCATGAGGCCATGCGCAACTGGGCGATTGCCAAGCGGTCCTCGACGACTCCGGGCGACTATTCGATCAAGGTCCTTACCGGGTGCGCCTGGGGCGATGTCGTTGTCGCCTCGGGGACCACGACTTCGCCGACCTTTCGAGCGCAGGCCATCGACAATCAGGATGTTGTCCTGGTTGCCAACGGCTTCAACTGGCAGGCCGCATACCTTTCCCACGCGGCGGCCGTTTTCGGGATGATCGTCGCGGGCGGCGTGAACCACAACCTGACCCAGGACCGATATGTCGGCATCATGGCGTGGGAAGCGAAGTGGAACGAGCGGGCGCTCGGCGAACTCACCACGCTGCACAAGTACGGGGTTCTCACGAACCGGCTCGCGGTAGACAACTCTGGATCCTACTGGGTCGTTTCGCAGGGGCTTTCGACGCTCCAGGCGAACTCGGTCTCCTGGAACCCTGACGCGACGACTCCGCTGATTCAGCAGCGCGACCTCCAGGACTTCGTGAAGCGGGATCTCGACTTTGTTCTCGTGCGGTCGCAACTCGGCCAGGACGAAACCGATCGCAACTCGATCACCTCGGCGCTGGTCGCTCGGGCAACCGGCTACCACTACGACAACGGGTTCATCGAGGATGGCACCTACAAGATCACTTCTACCGCGCTTGACCCCTCCGGCGCTGGCTGGGTTGTCGGCGACACCTATCGCCTGCCCACCACGGTAGACTGGATCACGACTGTTCACCGCGTCCTCGTGGGCGAGTAAGGAGCTTCGATGGGTTACGCTGACTATCAGACTTCGGGCGCGTATGCGGCAAAGCAGGCCGGCGCCTTCCATTCCGTCGTGCTCCAGAACGAGGCGGACGCCACCGACAAGTTGGTCGGCGCCACCACGGGGATCTCCTGGAACGAGGACTATGAAGGGATCCCGGTGGAAGAGATGGGCAACGATGGCGTCGACGAGCATGTTGACGGTCGCATGACCGTCTCAGGCTCCTTCACCATGAACGCCTCCTCACAGCGCCTCGACGCCATGCCGACGCGCCAGGACTTCATCGGCAAGCGCTACACGATCACGCAGCAAGTCGCAAAGTCGGCGGACTCGACGGCGATCGGGACCGTGGTCTGGGTCTGTACCAAGTGCAAGATCACCGGGATTTCCGGGCAGAACGCGGCGCGCGGGATTCAGACGCTTTCGGTGAACTTCGTCGGTTCGCGGCGCTACTCCGGCGCGGAATGGGCCGACCTGACTGGGGCGATGTAGATGAAGCGCGCCACCGTTTCGTTCCAGGCGCAAGTCCGGGATCTCTGGGTTCTCCCCGATGGGTCCCTTGGCCCCAAGGAGCAGGCGGCTACCTTCACCATGCACCGGTCCCCTACCGGCCTGGAACGGCTCAAGATCACCCGTCGAACCCACTCCATCCTCGGCGAGGGCAACGAAGCCGCTGGGCATTTGGAACTCGCGGCGCTCAAGATGGCGATTCAAGAGCAGGCTCGGATCGTGCGCGAGGAGATCGGCGAAGTTGAAGACGTTGAGAAGGCCTGGGAAACCCACGAAAGCGAAGCCGCGATCATGTATGCGGACCTATCTGAGCAGGCGGGCGACCTTTACGCAATGGCCCGGTGGGAACTCCTGGCCGTGGACGTACCCGAGCGATTCCGGAACCTCGCAGAATCCGACATCGAAGAGCGGGTCGTGATGGCGCTCCGGGTCGCCTGGTGGAAAGCCGAGGATCCGACTCGCGCGGGAAAAGAGCAGCCCTCCGAGTCCTGAACGGGGAGCCCGGAGGGCAGACCGCAGGACACCCGACCGTAACGGACGCGGAGATCGAGGCTGATTCCATCTGGACCCTTTGGCGGCTCGCCTATGGAATGCCTCCGAACGACCCACGGTTTCAGGATATCACGGAAGAGGAGGTTCTAACGGATCTCCTCGTTCGCCATTTCCACAGGAAGAACGGCGCATCCGAGGAAGAGCGGCTTATCGAGCACCTTCGAGACAACCTATCGGAGTTCGATGCTCTTGAGAAGTTGGCCGAGAAGATACCGCAAGTGAGGCCTTCGAAGCCAAAAGCGCCGCCCACGATCGCCCGTCGGGGTAAAAAGGTGATGCCATGACCGACGCCAAGATCAGAATCACCGGTGAAGCCGACGTTACCCGTATGCGGGCGATGACGGATGAACTGCGCAAGTTGACGGATGGCGTCCGGAACTTCAATCGCGAATCGAAGACCAGCGGAGGCGGCGCGCCTGCTGGTGGCGATTGGGGCGCCTGGCAGGCGTATCACAAGGCGAATCCGATCCCCTGGGCGCCTGTGTCGGGGATGGCTGACGAGGAGGCCAGGGACCGCAGGACGGAGCGAGATGAAGAGCGGCGGGTTGCTCGCGAGGAGCGTCAACGATCGTCGAAGGAGAGCCGAGTCGGCGCTAAGGCGATGGCTGGCGCTCGGGCTGGCTACGGCTACGGTATGGCAGGCCTGGGGCTCCTGGGCCTCGGTGGTGGCGTTGGCGGCGTGATGTCCTGGCTCTTCCAGTCGGGCGAGGAGCACCTTCAGCAGAGCACGGCCATCAAGGTTCTTGAGCAGAGGTTTGGCTCACTGGCGACCGCAGGCGACCGGGTGAAGTCCTCGTTCTGGGGCGCCGGGCACTCTCTCGGGTTCGTGAATTCTCAAATGGCCGGGCTTATGGAAGCCCTTGGCGCGCAGACGAACACGGTATCGAAAGAGGATTGGCAGCAGTTCGGCGGGTTTGCAAAGCACACTGGGATGGACCCAGGCGCGGCAATGGGATTACTTGGGCATTTGGAACGGTTGACCCCAGGTGGTGTTACTGTGGTTGAGTTGGCCGGGCTCAAGCAGCAGGCCAACAAGCAGGGCATGGGTAGGGGGAGGCTCCCGGAGTTTCTTCAAAACTTCATGACCCTTGCTCAGGAGCAGTTCCAGGACACCGGAAAGTTCGACTTCTCGCCCGCTATGAACGTCTCGGCGATGCCTTCCTCGATGTTTTCGGGTGAGGCAGGGCGCGGCGAGATGGGTTTGAGTTTTGTCCAGAACATGAACCAGGCCATGACCGGATCGGACGCGGCGAAAACGTTTCTTCTTCGGTCGATGGGCTACGGTCGCGAAGGTGGCCCCGACTACATGTCTGCGAAGGAGCGGCTTGAAGCCGGTATCCATGGGGAAGCCGGCGCTCAGAACCTGCTTGCGATGTCCGAGGGTATGCGCGGATGGGGCAAAGACCGAATCGCGCAGTCCATGGAAAAACTCAACCCGAACATGAAGATGTGGCAGATTCGGGGATTCGTCGAAACTATTTCGGACGACAAGAAATATGCGGAGTTCAAGAGGGCGCTTTCCGGGGATCGTACCTTTTCCGATTATGAGGAATACGTAGGCACCTTGAGTGAGGATCAGAGAAAAGCCTTTGAGGAAGAGGGCTATTTCGGTCTTGGCAAAAAGGCGCTTTCCGAAGGTGAATCGATGGCGGTTACCAAGGAAGCGCAGAAAGCCGAGCAAGGCGACACGATGGCCGATGTTCTCCGATCGCTGAATCGAACGCTGGAAAACCTGCGCGATTGGATGCAGAGCGCCACCGGGCAGACTTTGGCGAAGTCGGTGGAGAAGATGACTGATGCTATCGAGGGTTGGTCAGAGAAGTTTGAGAAGTACGCAAAGGGTGGGGAAATAAAGGATGCGCTCAAATACTACCTGGAACCTGATGAAAAACCGCCACTGAAACCGGGTGAAAGGGGTTACGAGCGGCAGCAAGCAGAACGGGAACGGTACGGCCTATGACCACCATAATCCAGCAGCCCCAAAGAGGGCAACCAAGGGTCTATATCTGGGCAGGTGACACCGAAGCCGACAAGGTGGACGTTTCCGCCGACGTGATCGGGTTCGAGACATCCAAGAAACTCGGCTCCCCTACAGGCTCCTTCACGCTAACGCTCATGCCGAGCGTTGGATCCGCACAGACTCCCGCCGACATGCGGAGAATCACGAAACTCTATAGGGCGAACCTGACGAATCGCGTTGTTTCCATCGGCTGGAAGTACGACGGCGGAATCATGCTCGGGCTGGTTTCCAACGTCGCGGAAAGCCACAACTTCGGCGGGTCCTACACGCGCACGCTGACTATCACCGGGCAGGACTTTGGTAAGGTGCTTGTGAACGACAACGTGGTTTCTGCGCTCATGAACCAACACGACGCGGGCTCTATCAAGTTCCTCGACAACGTGAAGGCGGCGCTCGGTCCAAGTACCTACGTTGGAGAGATGTACCTGAATGACCCACTTTCAAACGAACTCATCCCGACTCTGGCATACGGGCTGAGCGAGGTTATCGACTGGATTCTTGCAATATCGCCGTCCATGACGATTCCGATCATGGGTAAAGTGTTCGGCGGGTCGGGCAAGGTGTCCGAGTACATTAACACCGCGAGTTACAGCTCCTTGGCCTGGAACGATGGCAAGATCTGGTCCACCGACGCGGCTACCTATTCGGGCAATATCTGGGGCTATATCCAGTCCATGATCGATCCAGACTTTTACGAAGTGGTGATCGATAGTTACCCACTTGCGACCAACCATACCGCGCTGAATGGACTTGCGCAGGTTTACCTCATGGTTCGCCCCAAACCCTTCGACGAGAAGATTCTTGAGTGGGCCTCGGTAGACGAGCAGACCGGGATGACGTGGGAAGACCTCAAGACCAAAACGAACGAGAGCAACCACGATATCGACCTTTCCGAGATGATCTCAGCGCAGTTCTCCTATGGGGATTCGGGCGCGATTTCGTCCTATGTGGTGACCTCGCCCTATACCGTGTTCGGCGCCTCCGACGGCTCGCTTCTTGGGATGCAATTCCCACTTCTGGACACCTATATCGCGAAAAGGTACGGTATCAAGTCCATGAAGTCCCGGCTTACCATGCTCGGACTCGACCCAAACGTGAAGTCCGATCCTGCGGCGATAACGGACTTTATCCACCGCCTGTTCAACTGGTATCGGTATGCCCCGTTCTTTGAGAACGCCACGATAACGATCGCGGGTGGAACGCCGCTTGAGGGGGCGACTCCGACAAGCCGCGAGCTGATCCGGGTCGGCGATCCTGTTCGGCTTCCGTGGCGAAAGGCTCCCTATTCGGTCCCCTACATGTCGGAGGATGGCATGCGCTACTACTGCACAGGCGTCTCGCAATCCTGGCGATCCTCACCTGGGCGCACGGGCATCCTGACGACTCGCCTGGACCTTACCCGAGGGCACAACGCTTCGATGATCGCGGCTCTTGACGAGATGGTCCGCAAGGATGCGCCCGTCTCAAATCCCGCCCACTTCGCCGATTCCCTGGGGTAACCGTGGAACCTGACCGACACAGTACTTATCCGGTTGGGCCTCGCCTTGCGTGGTTCGTCAAGCAGGATGGGAAATACTTCCTCCAGGACGAGCACGGGAACAAGTTCAGGAACCTGGACCGTATCCTGATCGTTCAGGGCTCGTTTGGCTTCGACTTTGAGGGCCAGGAGAAACTCCCCCGGCCGCAGATTCGGGATCCCCTTGGGAAGGTCCTTGTCCAGGGTGACGCGCTCATCCTCGACTTTCGGAACGGGGACGATCGTTGTCCGATCGTTCGCGGTGGCGTCCGCTCCTATGATACCGGCGACGGGCAGTTGGCGCGCAACTTTGAGAACATGGCGCGGGGATATAACCGCTACAAGTTCCGGCTCTATCCGCAGGACGAGACCGGGCTGAAACTCGGAGAGGTCCGGTTCTACTGCTGCGACAATTACAAGAACGAGGCGGATTGGGGCCTTGTTGATTTCTACGTCTCGAACAGCGTGGACGGGGTGATCGAAACGGCGCTGAATGTCCAGGTCGGGCCGGTTCTTGGGTCTCATAACCTGTTCTTCATGAGTCCGTCGCAGGCTGGTTTTACGGTTTCGGGTGGGTCGGATCCGGTTATCAAGCAGCCCTTTGAAGACGACTTGAAGACGTGGCTTAACGGACTCACGACGTTTCTGGCGTCCATTGCTGCGGCGCCGCCCCCGATCGCTGCTGCCGTCGCTGCCTTCCAGCCGATCCATGCGGCGTTTCTGGCAACCGTCAACGCGGGAACCCACCTCACCACGGTCTTCAAAACGGAGTAGCCCATGATCGGCGTTAACGGCGGGCATCAACTGAACATCCTGATCTTCGAGGTCGGCATGATTCAGACGATTCAGGCGCTCGGGATTGACCTCAAGGTGGTCTCGACCGTTTCTGTTCATCCGCTCCTTGTGGCTCCAACCTCGATCCGCTACACGGATGCAACCCGATCCTCGTTCAACCAGACTGCCGGTGGGACCGTGCTCACGCCCGGCGGGCGGGCTCTCCGAAACGTCACGCTTGAGGGCACGTTCGGGTCAGAATCGCGGGGGCTTGGCCCCTACATCGGCAACGGAGCGATCCGCTTTACCCGGTTTTACAAGGAAGTCGTCCGTATGGGTGAGGCGCTAACCCAAGACGAAGTGGACGATAACGTGGATTGGCTCAATGGAACGCCGTTTATCAAGCTGTTCCTGACGACCTACGATGATGCGAATACAAACTTCTTCATCAACTTCTATGACTTCTGGCACGATCGCGCTTTCCAGTGTTTGGTCCAGCGCTTTGACCACGATCGCGCGTTCATGAAGGGCGGCGCGGTCGGTCTGACGCACTACACGATGTCGCTTCAAGAAATCGGGCCTATTGTGGAAGGTGGGCTTGGGGAGTCCATCATTTCGCTTCTGATGGACGGGTTGACGCTCTGGAACGATATCAACAACGTGATCGATAGTTACGACCTCGCTACGATCATCGAGGCCTTCACCGGACCCGTTGCCATCGCTCTTTCGATGGCCGAGGGCACCCTGGAGGCCATCCGGAGCAACCTGGACGCGGCGACGGCTCTCTTCGGATCCTCCCTGCCGCCCGAGTCGGCACTTCCGTCGGCGCTTTCCTCGTTCGGTGCGGAGTGTGAATCGTTGGCATCCTCCATGGAGGCAATCTCTGGAACAGTGGAGGCCTCGGCGCCTGCTCCTGCAGCGCCTGCTACCACGATGTCCTGGGATGACCCGCGAGCGCTCGACCTGGACGCCTGGGATACCGTGGCGTCCATGCGCGACCTGGCCGACGCTGCACGTTTCCAACTCTGCGCTGGCCTGTTCTTCGGGATGTCGCTCACCGACTATCAGAACTTCCTGGCTTCGTCCGGAGACGCATCCTGGCGGGGTCCGGAGTTTGGGGGCTCCATCGACTACATTGTGGGCGAGTACGACACCGCAGGAGCCATCGAGGCGCGCTTCGGGGTAGACTGGCAACGCGTGCTTGCCTTCAATGGCCTGACGCCTCTGGAGGCCCTTACCGAGGGCACCAGGATCCGGATCCCGGTGCGCCGCTACTACGGAACCCAGGGACGGAATGCGATCCCCGTGCTCGACTCGCACGCTGGGGAAGCCGCCTGGGGTCGTGACGTGGCGATGGAGATCGGCGTTGATGCACTTGGGGATCTCCTGCTCGTCGAAGGGGAGGATTGCCTCACCCAGGGCGTGCAAGTCCTTTCCGAAGAACTGGCCACCAGTCTGATCAAGCCGCTACAGTCGATCCCCGAAAGCGTGCGGGGTTCCTGGCTTACCAAGAAGATTAGCGCCGCCATGAAGTCCGATCCCCGCATCTCCTCTGTGGTGTCGGTGACCACGGAAGAAAGTGATCGAGGTATAGCCCTCCGCGTGGTGGCCCAGGCCATCAACGGTTCTACGATCCGCACCGGAGTCCGTGTCTAATGGCCACCCCCCGCTCACGAACAGACCTTGCCCGAGAATGGATCCGCCGACTCGTCGGCTATTCCCCCTCGGTCTCCTGGTTCGGGTCGGGTGGCGTGGCTCTGGCATTCTCGAAGGCCACCGGGGACCTTGCCGAGATCGCCCAGGACCTCTTCGTCTCGATGCGCAGGCGCTTGACGCTCCTGGCATCTTCGGAATCGGACCTGGATGATATCGCCCAGGAACTCGGCACGGCGCGACTCACGGACGCACGGGCGCACGTTTACGCCGTGGTGGTTCCCTGGTCCGCTTCCGTTGTCGCGGTCGTGAGCGCGGGGAATGACTTCCTTCAAGTGGATGACGCCAGCAGGTTCCTCGCTCTTGACTCCCTTCGGATCCGGGGATCCTCGGGAACGTCCGAGGCGCTTGTCGTGATCGCCATCGTCGGAAACGTGATCGAGTGCTTGCCTCTTACTGGTACCTACAACCCGCTGACGGAAGGTGTCTCGGTCCTGCTGCGGACTACGATCCCGGTTGGATCCACGATCGTCTCGCAGGCCGGTGTTTCATTTCAGACTCTGGCGACCGTGATTGCTGGTGACGCAAACCCACTTTTTGACGGTGAAGCCGCGTTCGTAGCGCTCGCCGACAAGGTGGATTGTGAATGCTCGGTCGCTGGTGCGGCGGGCAACATCGAGCCGGACTCCCTGGATTCCATCACCGGAGCCCCACGAATCGCCCGGGTCTACAACCCTGAAGGCGGCTATGGCGGCGACTCTGAACAGGACGCTCAACTCAAATACCGGGCCTCCCATCGTGCGACACTGGCGAATCAGGAGACCTCGGCGTGGTTGTTCGCCCTTGCCCGCGAGGGCAACCCGAACACTCTCCGGGCCATCAAGGACACGACAACGGCGCTTTCCACATTGAAGTTTCGGCTTCTGAAAAGAACGGGAGCATCCTTTTCGGCTGCTGAACTCACCGAGTTGAAAGCCTACATGGAGGCCCGCTTTCGGTCGCAGTATCAAGCCGATATTGGCAATGTGACCCTGACGGCCATCACAGTTGAGGCGCGGGTGAAGATGTCCTCGGGCGCCAGTTTCCAGACCTCCTGGCGCGCTGCTGCTTCGGGAATGGCGGCCTATCTCGACTATCGGGTCTGGGCCTTTGGGGGGACCGTTGACAACTCCGAGCTTCTTCAAATCCTCCAGAACACGGCGGGCATTGCGAGCGTTGAAACAGCATCTTTTCTTCCTGCTGTTCCGGTTCCAGTTTCCGCGCTGTCCCTCCCGGTACTGGTCTACTTCGCGATCGAGGATCAAGACACGGGTGAGACGTTCGGCGGGAATCTTGCGGTGAGTTTCTGATGGATAAGCGCCTGATCTGGTGGCACTCCGATAGCGGGGTTCTTCCGACGGCGTGGACCGTGGTGGGCGGTGGCGCGCTTCAACTCCCGGAGTCCGGCGGGCTGCTGGTGGAAGACGTTTCCGCGGTTGATCCGCTCTACTGCATGATCCAGGTGTTTGAATCTGACACGGGCGCCGGACCTGTGCGCGACCAGGACACGATCGAGGTTCAGATCCGCTGTCAGGGGCAGGCCAACACCGCTGGATGGGCATCCGGGGCCTCTGGTATCGGCGTGGCCATCTCCGACGGGTCAAGGGTATGCCTGTTCTCGTTCGGCGATCGCCTGCGCTTCGTGAACCCTGCAACGGGCGCAATCTACTACACCGATCCGCGACCGTTTCCCTGGCTCGGGTGGAACACGATCAAGATTACGAAACGCGCCTCCGAGGCCTGGGTGGTCGAAATGAACGGGCACCTCCATATCGTGATCCCCTACCTGCTCGCTACGGCTCTGGTGACACCTCCTGCATACGTCGCCTTCGGGTGCTTCGACCCTACTGGAACGGCTACGGCTACGTTCGAGCAGCCCGAGGTTGGCCTGAACATGGCGCTGCCCTCTCAGGGGCTTGTGGAGCGGCTTCATTCGCTCTTCCCTGTCGCAGTCCGGGAAAGGTGGACCGACGTAGGCCGAGGCCTCCTGCGCGCTTCTGTGGGCGTTTTCCAGCAAGGGTATGAGGCGATTCAAGGCGCGTGGAGAGACATGACCTCCGCTGCTGAGACCGCTGGGCTACCCTACTCCTTCACCGGAAAGGTTCTCCCGAATCGCGAGGCTCCGGCGTGGACCCTGACGAATCCGGGGCAGATATCGATCGTGCGAGAGCGGGTCAGAATCCAGGGGGTTGGCGCGGCGGCCAGCGCTACGGCGTTCTGGGACGCCACCATGCCGACGGTTTCAGACTACGAGCACATTCTCGGCGCTCGGGTAGATTCCTGGGAAGCGCTGCCTCCGACGGTGGACGCATGGGGCCGGGTTGGTCCCTACCTCCAGATTGACGACATGAATCGTTCAATAACGGCGCACTTGATCGAAGACTCCGGCGCGTGGTTCTGGGTTCTGACCGACGACACGATCGGCGGCGGTGCCTTCACAGAGATCGGGCGAAGGTGGCAAGTCGGCAGGTTTGTCTCCCATACCGTCGATGTCCGAATGTTCGGGCGCGACGTGGTGGTGCTCATGGTCAACGGGCAGATCGTTGACCGGGTGAGTTATTCCTCGTTCCCGCTTTCAATGGGACCTTTCCCGTTCGGTGTGATCGGGGTTACCTCGGCGCTCGGGTACTTCGACTTTTCGCACGCTACGGCTGTTCGCCGGTTGTGCGATTTGACCCAGCGGATCGGGTTGATCTCCAGGTGTCAAGAGCGCCTGATTGCTCCAGGCGGCTGTGAGCGAAACGACGAGTTGGAAGTCTGGAAACGCGCCCAGCCGTGCGTGAACGAGCTCCGGGGAACGACTCGCGGAATGGAGATCGAGATCGCGCGGTTGGCGTGCTGTGGGACGGACGTGGTGGTCGAGCAGACCCGCGTTGAATGGTTCCTCGATGTGACATGGCCCGACATTACGCCAATATACTTGGATGCAGCGGGGTTATTCTCCGATGTATTTACCGAGGTATGCGACGGGCCCTCCGCTTGGGATCCGAACGAGCTTGCGAGGTATGCAGCAACGTACCTTGTTCCTCTTTCCATTCTCGAACTGACTTACTCGATCTGCCTCTCTACGGCGCTGACAGGCCCAAACGTGACCATCCCGACCGAAACGCTGCTTCCTGTAACCTCTGTCTCCGGCTTCGGTGTCGGCGATGTGGTTCAGGTACGAACGGCGACCGGGACAAGCCACGAAGACGCCTCGATAACTTCGATCGTTGGCCTGAATGTCATCGTTCAACCTCCTCTTGTCGGGGCTTACGTCGCAGGATCCTTGCTTCGTAAAGTCCTAACCACGACGTGAGCCCATGCCAGGAATCCCGACTTCTCAAGGCCTGCGCTACCTGCTGAACCTTCGGATCGGCGTGGACGAGTTGCAGTGGTGGCAGAAGGAAGAGGTCGAGCAGCGCCGGCTGGCCGTTCGCGCGATGACTCGCAACTTCGGCCTTGTCGTGTCGAACAAGTGCGACGGCTCGGCGGATTCGCAGTGGCTCGTTGATGACGCTCCGGCAGGCACCGACGGCGTTCTCTACCTGACGACTTCGACCGATAGCGCGCTCCCCGGGCAGGGTCCCGAGTCCGCGATCCTCGTCACAGATGACGGGGACGCGGTGGAGTTTGAAGGGCCTGACGGTGGGGCGATTCCCAACGTGATCGTGCCTGGCGATGCAACGTGGTACACGCTCGTCGCCCGGGCGTCGAGCACTTACGAGGGGCCCGGCACGATTCAACTCTTTGCAGGCGCTGGAAACGTTGTAGGTATCGACACGGTTTTTACGCGGTATATCGGCGCAACGGATGGCGGTACGGGACGTGGAACCCTCCTGCGCGTTTCTGGCTCGGCGTTAGGAAACGATGGCGACTACACGATCGAGACGATCGTGGATGGCTTGACCGCCACGGTTTCCCCTGTGGCTATTGCAAACGAATCCGGGCTTACCTACACTCCGATCGGCACGTTTCTGGGCGCGACTCCTGCAAACCCGGAACTGCACGAACGCAAGCGTATTGTGTTTGCCTTGGTGGCCAGGACTCGGGAACCTGCCGCAGGGGATTACGTTGTCGCCGACGTGATGCGTGGGATTGGCGTTCACCCGATCACCGTCATCGACCGACGCGAGCGCAACATCTGGCGACCTTCGTTGGGTGGGGAGCATCACTGCTGCACCGCTTTTCCGATGTTGGGTTATGACACCGGAGCGGCTACGTGGGGCCCTGTTGTCGAGACAATTATGGCAAATGCTGGGCTCACGTCGTTGACAACCTCAAGCGGGATCGGATTGCTTGCCGCAGTTCAGGACATCGTGGCGGGCGATATTGTAGCGATGGAGTACGACGCCGCAACATCAACTTGGCAGAACCCAGGCGGGGGCGCTGCGGTTACCATTGCAGCAGGAGCGGACGACCCAGCGATCATCGAAGTACCGGCCTCGTGTGGATTCACCCATATCTGCTTCTACGTTGATGGCGGCGCTCTTTATATGGCGAGGTCCACGGACAAGGGTCTGACCTTCGCTGCTGGTGGGTTGATCTGGAACCCCCCAGCGGTTGATGCTGCTGACTACATCGAGAGACCCGCTGCGATCTTGTTGAAGAACCATCGGATCATCGTTCTTTGCTCGTATTACGACGACTCCGTGTCCCATAAACTGATCAAGTACGTGTATTCAGATACCTACTCAGCGACCTGGGTTACCAACGCAAACGTCGGTTATACCTGGGTCAACTCGTTTACCTTGGCCCCTCCTGCCACGTATGACACAACGGACCCCGCCATTTGGCAGTCGGACAGCGGACGGATTGAGACCTGCTGGCAGGAGACCGGTCCAGGAGGGGCTATTCGGATCCGTCATGCCGAGTCTCTTCGCGCTGGAGAACTTTACAGTGCGTCCATGATCAACCGTGGGTATGCAATAGCTGATCATTCTCAGGACCAGTACAGCCCTTGTTGTTTTGCAGACGACGATGGTAGTACGATTGTCGTTTACGAGCAAGATGCAGGGTTAAACGCAGATTTGCAAGTGTCAACTGTAGGCGGCACCTCAGTAATAGATGACAGCATTATTGTTCGTGGCGTGCTTTCGGTCAAACCATACGCATTACAACCCATTGGCTCCAGTCTTATCACGCTTTACCGTGTTGTGAATACCATTTATTCAATCCGTCTTCAACTCAACCGCGCCCAAAGAAACAAACTCACGAGGTTCTAAATGGACTTTTCACGAATCTATAGCACTTTGGAGCGGATACGGGCCGCGATTGCTTCTCCTGCGATTCCTGCTGGTGCGGCGACATCATCCAACCAAACGACCGGAGCCCAGAAGACCCAACTCTGCGGCGCTGGCCCTGGATACGCCGCGCTTGATGTTGCGACCGCCACGAAGCAGAGCGACGGCTCCCAGAAGACCATGATCATGGGCGTCGAGGGTGCCAACCAGCGTCAGGTCAAGGTCAACCCGCTGGGAGCCGTGAACATCGACGCTCCGCAGCTTCCCGCAGCCCTCGATGGAGTCTCGCTCAAGGTCAAGGAGCAGAGCCCCCTGACCGGGTTCGCCCTTGAGGCCGGTGGAAACCTCGCGAGCATCAAAGGCGACATGACCACACTCGCGGGCATTGACTACGCGACTGACACGAATCTCGCCGACGTGCTCACGTCGCTCTCTGCCGGTGGCGACGCCCTGAACGCGATTAACGCGCCGGCAAGAGGCACCAGGATCCCGCTGGCGACGATCGTGCTGGCGGCCGAAACCGGAGTCACCGAGTACGCCCTTGCGACCGGCCTCCCCGCAGGTACGGAGATCGACATCGTTGGAGTCAAGGGCGGGCTCTCTGCTGCTCCTGGCGCTGCGACCTGGAGGATCCACGCGAGCGACGTGACCGGCTGGACCCCGCTCGACTACGAAGAGGAGTGTTACACGTCGGCGGCTACTGCGGTGGCCTCGCCCATCGGCGACAGCATCCCGAACAATCCCGCCATGCTCACCGTCCCCGTGAGTGGAAACATCTTCGTTCGAATCATCCCCAACGCTGGAACCATCACGGGCAGCGTCAAGATCCGCATTGTAAGGCGGTAACATGTCATTCCCCAGCCAGCCCCAGCTTCCCGCCGGCTCGATTGTACCGACTCTGCCGGTTGTTCCTGTGGCCTTGCCAGCCCCGAGCCTCCCCACAATCACCCCAAGCGGAACCTTCGTTTGGGGCAACTGCGAAACCTACGTAGAGGAAACCCTTACCCTGACCTGTGCTGCGGGTGTGTCCCCGGGATCGTGCCTCCTCACGTTCACGGGTGACGCAGACGCGTTCGAGATGGTCGAGCGTGATGGGGTGATCATCGACCCCCCGCAGGACTGCTCGACGATATCCGACCAACAGAGCCGATTTTCCGTGGCTCCAGGCGGCTCCACGACCGCGAAGTTCCGATTCATACCGACCGATGGCGCGGCAAAGTCTGCAACTCTGACCGTCACAAACGAGCTTGGAGCCAGTCTTGGCACGTTCACGATGTCAGGAACGTGGACGGACACATTCGTTATCGCCAATATTTCCGCGGGAATGTCGCTCTATTGCGCGCGGGACATTTCAGTAGGAGCGCTATCCCTGGGTACACGATTCAGGGATATGTCCGGCGTTCTACCAGATCACATCGCAATAGTGCCCGCGGGGGAGTGGGCCATTAAAAGCGACGCACCGATCGGGGCTTGTGCATCGCTCGCTAAATGCGTCGAGTCAGATACTCAGACGGATTGGGTTGCCGGTGCTACTCGACGGCAAATCACAATCGAAAGCAATCTTTCCACGGGGGCGATAGCGGGCTTCGTCGTCTTCAAAGTACCAAGTTATTACTACTACGTCACCCTTTGGATGAACAAGGGAAACTGTCTGGTGGAAGGCGGTTTGAACCCGTCGTTTGGGATATATACAAGTGCAACACAGATTGCGCTTTACGTCAACGATGGAGGTGGGTTTGCACAAGTCAATCACGCATCAACGGCCGGTGTTCTTTTTGCGGCTTGGCGCCGATCGGGCGGAACGACCTATCACTATCTTTCCGCTGTCGGCGGTGCGTGGAAGGGGCTGGGGTCGGCCTCCTCTGCAACGTTTCAGGTCGTAAAGGGCTCCATGATCTACCCCGATTGCACCCCGACAAGAGTGGATAATCTCATGTACGCTTGGGGGATCAGCGAATTTGACACATCAGAGGCGGACCTCCAGGCCATCTTCGAGGCGATGTGATGAAACCCTACCTCATCACCGCGCACACGCCCCACCCAGGAGCGGACCCTGATGGCCCGGGAGGAATCCCCTCGGAGTCCGAACTCTCCCCCGTGGTCTGCCGCGAGGTCTGCCGCCTTGTCCAGGGCGCTCGACTCGCGGAGGGTGCTACGTCAGGAGACCGGCGCGCGTTCGTGGCGGCTCAAAGTGGCGAGCGCCTGGCCATCGAGGTGCATGCCAACATGGGTAGGGGCAGAGCCGGGATCGTCTTCTACATGCCCGGGTCGAAGCGTGGTGAAAGGGCCGCTCGTCTCATCGCCGCAGAGCTCCAGCGCGAGATCCGGATCATCGCGCCCGATTACTACTGCATCGTCCAGCCGGCCCAAGACAAGTGGGATGACGGATCCGAAGCGTGGCCGAACACGCAGGACGCGCTTCATTGGACATGGCCGGACGATCCCAAGAAGTTCAAGAAAATGGTGGAATGCTCCGGTGTGCTGGTCGAGCTCGGGTTCCTGGACCAACCCAAGCACGCGGCGCTGTGGAAGGAAGACGGACTCAAGATTTGTGCCCGAGGCATTGCTTCCGGGTTATGGATGATGTCATGAACCAGCGCCTCACCATGATCCTCCTCGCGCTCGGAGTCATGGCCTCCTGCCTGCTCATGGGGCGATGTTCGGCGCCACCTTGCCGGGAGTGCCCACCTCCCCCAATATGCCCCAGCGTTGACGTGGAAGCCCGCGACGTGCAGATCAGAGCGCTCCGGGATATGGAGCCGGACCTTCGGACCGAGGAGATCGCTACCCTTCTTGAGGAGTGCCTCCGATGAACGATGAGCACGATATGCCCGCATTCTCCGGCTCCAACGACAGTTGGATCGAGAAGAGGCGGATCCGAGAGCAGATCGCGGGTTCCTGTACCTACTGCCGCCCCCATTCGGGCGAAAACCGGCGCAAGGGAAACCGTCCGCCCCAGAAAAAACGGAAGGACTGGCGATGATCTGGCTCCTCCTAACCGGTTGCATCCACACGATCGAGCCGCTCTATCCGGACGTGCCGCCCGTTGCGCCGGCTCGCGAAGAAGTGCCGGCTTCGTTGGATGACGTGCCGGGCGTGGGGTTCTACATCCCCGGAAAGCCAGCGCCGTTCGTTGACGCGCAATGCCGGGCGACTGGACGCGGGCAGGTCCTTCCTCAATCGGATTCGGTACTTGTGATTCAACAATCCCGAGACCTTGACTTCTGGCGCCAGTACGGCATGGACCGATACCAGGAGCGGCAGGGCTACGAGAATTCGAGGCAGTTTCTTTACTCCGAGGCGGTGGTCGCCCGGAGAAAAATGATCTGGGGGACCGCTTCCGATGTCGGAGTTGGGATCCTGGTTGAATTCATTATCCTGTGATGCGGAGATGAACATGGCAGAACCGAAAGTCAAACCGGACCAGGACCACGAGACAACGCAGGAGTGTTTCAGGTCTACGGTTGCCAGACTGGATGAATCATCGAAGGCTATGGCCGGGCTTCCTCCTGCTATGGCCGTGCTTGGTGAAAAGATAGACCGAGCAGTTGACGAGATCAACAGCACTGCCGCAGCGGCTATGGCACTTGTGCATGGTAGTATTGCCCAAGTTGCGGCCGTGGTAGCCGTTGCCACATCGCACGCTGAAATGGTTGCAAGGCGAGAGGCTATTGAAGCCAAAAAAGAGGCGGACAAAATCGCAGTAGCGAAAGAAAAGGAAGCTCAGTGGTGGGGTAGAATCGACCGGGTCGGCGGGAAACTGACCATTCCCGCGCTTATTGTGCTGACATCTCTCGCGAATTGTCTGGCATCGAGAATGAGTTATCAGCCTGCTGCCGTTGCACAAACCGCATCGGTGGCGGCTGTGGCGACGACTGCGACGGTGGCTCCAACGGCGGCTGTTGCCCCTACGGCTGCGGTGGCTACATCGCCGTGAAGTGGGCGATCCTGTTTCTTTTGGCGATCGATGAGTGCCCCGGCTCGAACATCGAGGAGGCGCTTATAGATTATGAGGATCGGTGCGGGGAGAGTCTTGCTGTGGCGGGCTACCCTACGCCGGAATGCGTTGCTGCTATCGAGGTTTCTGATTGTGGGGTTGTGCCGGGGGAGTGTAAATAGCAGCGACCGCATAGGATCGCTATACGGTCGCGGTACTCCTTGTGCGACTTGGCACATGAGCTGAAATCAGTTTAGCATGGGTTAGGGTGGGGCAAGGGCCTTCACAGGTCATACTCCGATGTCTTGTTCATGCCGCGCCGCTCATCTCGGAGAGCGCGACGAAGAACCTTCTTGGCGATTCCTGGCGGTAATAGGGGAACGTCTCGAAAGAACGGCGTACCGGAGCAGTTTGGGCAATCGCCATAGCGACATGAGTTTATGACGGGATCCATGAACCAAAGGAGCGGCTTTTTACCTCGCCTGACCCGTCGCGTCTCGAATCCGCACATCCAACAGCGGACTTTGTAGCGGTGATGGCGCATCGCTACTCCGGCAAAGGCACGTCAACAAGCCGATAGTTGATCATTTCAACGTGCCCATGGTGGTCCATTCTGGCCACAAGGTCCTCATCTCCATCCGCCTCCGCTTGCTCACGGGTCACTCGGTCGCACTCCTCGGTCATGCCATGGACCACGCCCCAACAGATTCCGGTTACGGCATCGTCCCAGCCGTCTTCGGCGTGCTCTCTCATGTCGTCTATGGCCTCCTGACAGCGCTTGCGGGCTTCGTCGGCCGTCGCGTGAAAGTCGGTCCCGTCGTCGGGGACGTAGCTGAAATAGTTGCGTTCGGTCATTTCTTCAATCCTTTCGCTAACAGTTCCATAAATGTAGGGGGAATGGGTTCCTCAAAAAAGAGATATCCCTCTGTACCTTTATACGCCCAATATAAATCCTGGTAGTATCCAAGTTGTTCATCGTCCACAACACACGCTTTTTTCTCCGGAGCCCACGACCAGGTGCAAAGTTTGCCATCGACTATCTTCGTACCTTGAAAGGCGTAAAGCAATGAAATACGCTGGCCATGTGCATCCATGAAGGGCTTGCTATCGACACCGCGACGATGATGATCCTCGTAGTATTCTCCGCAATGTGGGCACGGAATATGTGGAAAGAAAAGACGCGCCATGAACGGATGAAAGGCACCGGCCCGAAGATAAAACAGGATCCCTCCGTTTTGGGATAGGTCTATGATTTTCTCAGTCATCAGGTCGTCAAACATTATTTCACCTGTTTCCTTTTTGGAAAAGAATCATCTCCTCCACCATTCCCGCGCAGGAGGCGGGCGCTTTTCGTGTTTCTTTTTCGGAGGGTCGGCAGGTATGGGTTGGTGCCAACACAAGTAGTACGCCGTTTCCGTGGCATTTGAGACCGGATATTCACCCGTCCCGAGGCACGTCGGGCAGTCCGATTGAGTGCTTGTGATGTCTCGGTTGTTTATCCAACCGAGACCTTTGCACGTTGGGCAAGGCGTGGGCATCACCACTCCGTAGAGTAAAGGAACCCGGAAGGCTGCAACGCCCACCAGGAGGCCTTCGCGTGAATCCCGTACCGGAAAGGACCATCCGGGTACGTGTTGCCCATGGCCTTCGTGATGACGATGCACTTGGACAAGTCCGCGCCCGCGTGCTCGGCATGGATGAGTTCTTCTTTTACGGTGAAGTCGTCTTCAAAGCCGACATCTACCGATTCGTCATCGGACAGTTGATCCCACTCTTCATCGTAGGTGTACGGTTCGCCCGTGTGCTCCTCGTAAACCGTGAGCACGTCTGATGCTGTTTCGGCTATGAACGTGTCCGTGCCGTTTGTGAAAAGGTGGCGCATTTTCTTGTCCTTGGGATGAAAGGTGTACCGGGTCACTCCTCGCACCCCTCGAAAATGATGGATTCAAGGTGCCCTTCCAGCAGAGGGAAACTCATCCACTTGTCCGGATCCTGTCGCAACAGCCGGAGGTCAAGCCAGCAGTTGAAGCGCTCTTCCAAGTTGGCCCGGGTCAACCCCGCGCGTACTTCGGGTTCGATGAACCCCTCCGAATCGCTGGTGTCCACGGGTTCGACCACCGGCACGGGCTCCACGGTCGTCTTCTTCTTCGCGACAACGACTCTCCGTCTGACTTCGGGCGCCCGCGCGAGCTCTTCCAGCCGTCCGGCTTTCTCCGCCGCTCGATAGTGCTTGTGGCACAACCCGCCCTTGTGATCCGGAGTCGAGCAACCCTCGATCCGGCAAACTCCGGGCGTCGTGGAGTTGCCGATTTTCATCTCGACAACCGGAGCCACGGGCGCGAACTCATCAAGTCGGTTTTCCGCGAGCGCGCGCTGGTAGTGGCGCTCACAGAGGCCCTTGCGCTTTGCCCCGAATCGGCACCCTTCGACGTTGCACCGGCCATAGACCGGATTGGAAGCCCGGTGCATTTCATCGGGGATCTTACGCATCGTGCTCTCCGGGGGTTCGCAGAGACCCGCCTTGATGACCTGCTCTCGGTGTTCTCGGCAAAGGTGGCGCGTTTCAGGGGACCGTAGAGGACCCGTGGCGTTGCGATAGATCGTGACGCGCTCGGTTCCGCCGAAAGAGGCGGTGCATCCTGTCACGTCGCAGGGGTGGGTCATGTTGGCTCCTTGAAAAGAATGGACCCGGTGGGAGTCGAACCCACGACATCCTGCTTGCAAGGCAGGCGCTCTCCCGCTGAGCTACGGGCCCGGTGGTGGTCAGATCCCCGGGTGGGGACCCGTGCGCCAGTCGAAGCCGCCGAGCACGGAGTCGAACCACTCGCCCGGGTCGGCTCCCCAGCCGTCTTCATCGTCTTCGTCGCCCGTGTCGTCGCCGTCGCCCGTGTCCTCGGTTTCGCCGGTGTCAGGATCGGGTTCGATCGGGGAATCCCATCCCGGCGGGTGGAATTCGTCCGGGATGACGCGGATCGTGGGGCCGTCGAGCGGACTGGCGGCGAGAAGGGCGAGAAGTAGGAATCTCATGGTTTCTCCTGTTTTGGTGGTTCAGTCTTGTGGGTAGTAACATGTTGAGCAGAAAGGGCAAGGCCTCGCGCGATTCGGGCGCGGCGGTAGAAGAATCGGAAGAGGTCAGCGAAAAGCCAGCCGAGAAGGAAACCGGCGATGAGAAGGGCGTAGTTCATCTCTCGATCTCCTGATTGGGTTCGCCGTCCAGAGGGCCGGCCAGTTTCGCGATCAATGCCGGTCGGAACCATCGCCGTTGAAAAGCGCGCCATTCTGGTTTGAATTGCCCGCCGTCATCTCGCCAGAGCATCGCGGCGGGAAAGATCCCAGTCTCCAGGACCGCTCGAAGCCGCGTTTCTGCTTTCTCGAAGGTGTCGCTCGGAAACCCGATCAGGACGTAGCAGCGGACCCGATGGCCCGCAAAGTGCTGTCCGGCTTCCTTGAGCACCTCCGCTGCCCGCTTGACGTGATCCCAATCGTCAGGGGTGTCGTAGGCCAAGAAGATGCTTTCTGGGTGTAGTTTGACGAGAGCAGCGGCAACGTCGCGCGTTATCCGTTTCGGTTCGAGCCCGCCTGTGAATTGCGGACGTTTCGGTTGCCGAGCGAGCATGGCGAATACGTCGGTAATGTGCCCATCGGAGCAAGCTAATAGGTTGTCGTCGAGCACGTTCCAACCATCATGAATCGAGAGTTCTCGGATTGTGCCTTCGCGCTTCGGTACAGAGCAGAACCAGCAGCGATTTGGGCACCCGCGAGACGTGATCGTGTAGCCGTGTCGGAGGTACTGGCCGGACTCGAAGTCACCTCCGGGCAGGCCAAGAGCAGGGCCGCCTACCTGGACAGGCGCAATCCTGGCCCACGAATCCGCAAGCATCCGAGCGACCGGGAGATCCCAGGTAAACGCCACCGATACCCTAACCTCTGTGATTCCGTCTGGAATGAACAGCGGGGGATCTCCGATGAACGTCAGCGGATCGGTTGGCGTTGCTTGGGTTCGCCGTGGGAAAACGCGCGCAATCATGGAGCTATCTCCTGATTGGGTTCGCCGTCGCCAGGAAACTCCCGCCATTCCCGACCGTCGATAATTGCCCCGGTGTTGTGCTTTCCGAGGCGAGAAAGAATAGTCACCGGGAAAGCGTCTTCATCGCGGGCCCGCATGAAGTCGATACCCATGTTCAGAACGCGCCCCTTCTTGTCCATGCAGGCATCCGTCCTGGAAATATGGGTACTGGCCTTGCTGACCCAACGCTGATAGTTCCACATTTCATCGAATACCGGCATCCCGTTACACATATCCACCATTCCGGGCCCGTATTCCCCCCACTGTTTAAAAAAATACGGAACCCCAGCGGCCAAACACTGATCGCGCAACCCACGAACCCAATCCGGATGGGTAGGCCGCGCGTTCGGGCCCGACTCACCGCCAGCGATAACCCAATGGATCCCGTCCAGATTCAACTGGATAGGCCCAAGAAGAGGCTCGCAGGACAGGAAGCGAACGGGCGCTTTGACCTGTCGAAGGAACGGATACCGCTCATCGAAGCGCTGTTGATTCTCGGCAGTGACCCCGGCCCAGGCGTTGATCGGCCACCAGTAGGACCGATTCCAGGCCAGCATCGCCTCGGGTCGCTTCGTCAGGAGTTGCCAGATCAGCCCGCGCTTGGTTTCCTCGATGAGTTCCCAGAGTCGTCGCCGGGCCATGACGAGTTCGGGAAGTTCCTCGAACACGTCGCACGTCGAGCCGCAAAAGACCTTGACCCGCGTGCCTTCCTTCTCGGCCTTTCGACTCCAGGCGATCGGCTGCTTCCAGTAGGAGTCGCTGGCCATCACCCGAGGATGATCGCCCCATTCCGCGTGGCGTCTCATGCCGGGCGGTAGGGTTTCGGCGTAGCAGTTTTTGCAGGCCTCGGAGACCTTTCGGCATCCTGACCATGGATTGAAGGTATTTCCGGTCCACGCTATGTTGGAGTTTTCGCTCATTTTCTGCTCCCGTCCGAAGTGTAAAATCGTGAGAGTTCAAACTCAATCAGCCGGGCCAGAAGGGCGCGCGCAACAGCCGAGAGATGGATACACGTTGCGGCCTTTCTTTCGGCATAGATACGGCGAGTCATCCCTTCACCTCAATAATCGCCTTGGCAATGGCGATCCCTTCGGAATCATGCCAGCCGGTGATACGTTCCGAAAAGTCCGCGACTGCCCAGCCGTTCAAGGGGTCGTAGCGGGTGGAAAGGAACGGGCGGTTTGTGAGTTCTCGGAGGCCTTGTAGTAGGGCGCCACGCGTGGCTCCATCGGAAAGGGCAGGATACCAACCGAGGGTGCTTCTGTTGAACATGGTAGCACCTGCGCCGTCACCGTATGGGTGTGGTAGTGTGCCGGTGACTCGGACTTGGTTTCGCCCAAAGACCGCGAGCATCCCCTCCCGCCAGCACTCCGGCCAGGCCCTAACGAGTTCTTGGGCTACTTCGGTTTCGTGGGTCATGATTCCTCCTTGAATTCGAAATACCAAACCGTCTCGCAATGCGGGCATTTCCACGCGGGGCAACCTGCATAAACAATGTCCGTAAGCCACTCGGGGAGCACGTCCAGGCCGCAGGATGGACAGTGGAAAAGCGGAGTCATGGCCTCATCACTCCGAAAAGCAAACCAAAGAGGCAGGAGCAAACCCAGAAGAGCCAAGCAGGTTCCTGGCCAAGGTGAATGTCGTACCCGCCGACGAGCCCGGCAAGAAGGCCAAGAAGAGGCCACCTTTTCCCGTAGGCGTATAGGGCGAGGGGGATTGCGAGGATCACGGAGTTACCTCCACAACGACATCAGCAAATTCCACCCGGTCAATCGACTGCCGGATGATGTTGGCCTGTTTCTCGGCTTCGGACGGGTCGAACCAGAGCGCTTGCCTCTTCGTCTTGGTCAGGAGAAAAGCCGGCTTTGTTGAGCGGACGAATCTCCGGAAACCGTTGGAGGAGCGGAGGAGGATGGTGGTCATCTCTTCCTCGCTTCCCAAGCCGCAAGAGTCGCGGGAACGTCGAATCGCGCGCCATACGGGTACCGGTAGCCCGTCGCGCGTTGCCATGGCTGCTCATCGGAATTCCCGACTTCGCGCAGGTAGACCCGAGCCGGCGTTACCCGTGTGATAACATACTCATCCTTTGGCGCATGAATCCAGACCGGACGGGGAAGAGCCTGATCTTTCTCGGTTTGCTCCAGGCGCGCAAGTTTCGCTTGAGCCTGCGGAATCAAGCCGTCCCGGGACCATCCCATCAGGATGGAGTCGCGCCGTTCCAGGGCCTCGATGCTCATTTGATGCGCAGCGATGTTTGCCGCAATGTCAACCCGCTCCTGTTGGAGTCGGGCTATGGTGGCACGGGCCTCTTCGATCGGGGTCATTTGCCCACCTCCTGAACCCGCCAGACTTCGGCGGACGGGGTCATCTCCGCGATCTCGGTCCCCGGAAAGTTGACGCAGGCGATCCGGGTGTAGGAAACGCCGTACAAGGCCGCCAGCGCGTCCCTACGGCTCTTTGAGTTCGGGGAGCGCGTACCACGCTCCCACTCGCTGACGGTGTGAGGCGGGAGGGAGAGGGCCGTCTCTACGGCCTTCTGGGTCAGACCTGCTTCCCTGCGCAGTTGCCGCAGTCCGTAGCCGTGGCATTTTTGGAGCCAGCGATCGATGGGGTCGGTCATGGCTTCCTCACTGCCAGTCTCAACTCATCCCGCTGGATGGTCAAGGACAGGATTTTCTCGCGGAGTCGGCCCTGCTCGACAAGGAACGACTCCACCACGCGAGCCCAGCTCTCGGAGTACGGATAGACGGAGTAGTTCACGCCGGGTTGGACTCGTTCTATAAGCGAGTGTTTCCGATCCGTTAAGCCGATGATATCGGCCTCCACTTCAATGTAGTTCGGATGCCGTTCCATCCGGGTGATTTCCCCGATCCACCATCCTTCTGGATGGTTGACCGAGTCCACTTCGATGATGCACTTCTGCCCTACCTTGGGCGTTTCTTCGGATTTCCATTGACCGGACATTTCTACTCCTTCACGATCGCACCGGATTCCCGGAGCATCCGGGCGGCGGCGGCGAGGGTGACCGTGGAACCGCTCCGATCGCATCGCAGTTCCGACTGCCCGATGGTGGTTGGCGCGGCTTCGACGAGGTTCTTGGCCTCCATGAGACCGATGCCGGTCAACTCGCGGATCGCCTTGATGACGTTGATCTTGTTCTCGCCCCATGAGACGAGGAGGATCGCGTCGCCGGGAATGGGCACGTCCATCTTGGAGAGAGTCGCGGTCTTCTCTGCGATGGCGCCGCGGAGTATCTCCGCTCGCGTCAACGCATCGCGGCCGATCCGCTCCAGTTCCTCCGCTCTCGCGCGGAGTACTTCGATTTCCTGTTTCAATCGTTCCATGTTTCACTTCCTTTCCTCTCTGTCATACCCGGTTAGCGAGAGTCTGTCAACGCGATTCCGTGGAATACTTCTCACCAGGGGATAGAACCACGATACCAAGCCACTTTCCCGCGAGTCGGCACGCCGAGGATCAAGGTGAGAGGATCGCCACGGGACCATGGCCAGGCCACGACGCAAGCGGCGGATCCCTTCGGCAAGGTCCCGAGATACCGGCTTACATCGGGTAGAATCATCTCCCCGGAGTAGAGGAGGATCGCCACGTCTTCGGCTCGGCAAGGCGATAACTGCGCCTCGCCGACTTTGGCGCGGTCGCTAATCACCGACGAAACCCCACAATCTGCGAAATAGTTGTTTCTCGCCGTTCTATGGCTCGGCAGTCCACCGCGCGGAGACCAGGATGGCTCGTTAGCCCTGTCGGCTTCCCTTCCCTAAAGGTTTTCGTCCATACCTTCGGCTTTTTCCAGGCGTCGGGAGCGCTCTTTCGGCACGTCTGACAGAACCAGAATAGCCGATCGGAGAGGACGTAAGGCGAGCCGCAAGAGCAGGTATCGTGCCGCCAGTCCTGCACGCGGGCACGGGATGAGGCGGCCTCGATCAAGATGTCCACCTCGCCCTTCGTCATAGCCGAGAAGTCACGTTTCAACCCGAGACCGGAAAGGCGCTTGATATCCGCCGGAGTAGCCGGTTTCCCCTTCCAGTCTTCGGCCGTCGCACCGCGCACTTTCCTATCCAAAAGCCACTTCTGCCCGAATCGGATAGCCTCGCCCTTGTCGGTGAACGTGCCGATCTTTGTAGGATCCTCCTTGTTCAGGATGGACCAGACTTCAAACCGATCGCATATATGCACGGTCCATCGGTCCTTTTCCGAGGAACCGTATGGAGTACCAGCAAAGAGACCGGACGGGGCGGCCCGATCCGACAAGCCGGAAGCCGTCCATGTCTTCTGGTACTCGTAAAAGCCGATATCTTCCGTCGCTTTCTGGCCACCGAGGAGGAAGATTTCGTAAGACTTGACGCCTGATATCCGGGGCTCGATCGTCAGAAGTTCTGGCGTATCAAGCAGGGTTTGCTTCGGGCGGTCAAGTTCGGAAAGGGGGTGTTTTGAACGGGCGGTCTTCCACTGGACGCTCGCGATCCGCTCTTCGATGGCCTCGATACATCCGATACCCTGGTCTTCATGGTGGCGACGAACACATAGATCGCCGGGTTTCCACTCCCTTTTCTCGGTTGGCGAGGTGCGGGAGAGGTCAACCAGATCGGAGAGGTCAAGAGGGCAGCCGTTGTCCACGAGGTCAATGAAAAGGGCGTCGGGCTTACCTTTCCGCAATGAACGTCCGAGCATCTGGACGAAGACGATCCGGGATTGAGTCGGCCTGGCCTTGAGGATCGCCGCGCAGTTCGGGGCGTCGAATCCCTCCCGGATGAGGTCCACGGAAACGACCACGGGGATAGCGCCAACCTTGAAGCCATCTACTACCGCGCGACGGTCTTTCATCGCTCCCCAGGCCGCCCGGGCCGGAATACCGGCCTCCTGGAAGGCCTCGGTAAGGTGCTGCGCGTGCTCGACCGTGACCGCAAAGACGAGGGTCGGGCGAGCTCCGCAACGGGAAAGGTACTGCTCGACCACCAGCCGGTTACGGTCTGGCGTGTCGATGGCCTTGGCGAGGTCCACCGCCTGCCAGTCGTCGCCGATCGTGCGAACCGAGGAGAGATCGATGGAGGTCTTGACCCGGAAGGATTGGAGTTGGCAGAGGTCGCCGTTCTCGATCGCTTCACGGATCCCGTACTCGTAGACTACCGCCTGGAACACGTCGCCCAGGCCAGACGTTCCGCCTTTCGGGGCGCTGCGGAAGGGGGTCGCGGTCATGCCCACCGTCTTACATGCGAAGTGGTCAATAATCCTTTTTCGGGACGGCGCTGTGTAGTGGTGCACCTCGTCCGGCAAGAGAAGATCGATTTTCGGCGCGGTCGCCAGTCGCTTGGGGGTCAGGGATTGCGCGGACGCCACAATGATCGGGCCGGTCCAATCGTCCAGTTTCGCCATTACAATGGAGCATTTTCCGATCCGGGCGATCCGGTTGGCAAGGTCGGTTACCAGTTCCTCCCGCTCCGTCGTGATTAGGACGCGCTTTCCTTTGTCGGCGGCGGCTTGGGCGATGCCGGAGATTAGATTCCCTTTTCCCGTTCCAGTTGCGGCGCTGATAATGATCCGGTCCCAGGTTTTGAGTCCGGATCGGGCGGCTTGGAAGGCCTCTTCCTGCCACTTTCTTGGGGGTTGGTTCGGGGGGTGGGGGAACATGTAAGCAATCCTTACAGGTTCACGCGCCGGATCATCTCGGCTTCAATGCGCTTGATAAGTTGCCACTTCGTTCCAACGTGGTCCACTCCGATCGATTGGGCCGCCTTGACGACTTCGGCCTTCGGGTCGTTGTAGGTGACTTTCCGCCCGTACAACGCGCCAAACTTGAGCCACGCCCGTTCCTTGATTTCGTACTGGCGATCCTGTTCTTCCTTCCTCTCCTGCTCTTCCTTGGCTCTTTGTGAGGCCAACTTTTCCCGGATCGCCGTCTCGTCTATCTCCAGGGGCCGGCGCCATGCCCAGACCGGATCGGGTTCGAGCCGGATGACCGCCACGGGTTCCCACGCGCTTAACGCTGCCATGCCTTCGGGGAGCGGTGGGAGATCCTCTTCTGCTGACGCCGTTCCTATTTGCCACTTGTCGATTTGCATATGAAGTTCCAGGGAGAGTTTGGGGGTTGGCATGGGTTCACGGTTTGGGAATGAAGAAAGGATCATCCCATGGCGGATAGGAAACGACAGGAATCCCCTTCGCCCGCGCAAACGCGACTTCCGTTTCCAACCCGGCGGATACCTCCATCGGCGCGCATCTCCAAACGGCATCGCAGACTGCCACAAGCGCAAGGTCCCGAGAGATGTAAAAGCCCTGTGGATCCTTGGGATTCGTGAGTCCCGCTTCGTGCATCAGGTGATGGTGGATCCATGAGACCACCACGAACCCGCTATTTGTTGCGAGCGCGCAGAAGGCCAGGTATCGGCGGATATTGCGCTCCTTGTTGCCCCATTCCGGGGAGCCGTCGCCTTGTAGGGGGTGGGCTATGTAGATTAGGGGGCCGGGGTGGGGGTTCATCTTGCGTGCTCCCATTCAATCCATTGTTTCAGCACGAGCCCGACAGCATGAGCGACGGGAGGCACTACGGCGTTCCCGAGCGCACAGATTTTCGCCGCGTGGACTCTGGCGGGGGTCCATCCGGACGGCTTGACGCTTCCGTCCATCCAATCGGGAATCCCATGAACGCCTCGCACCAGGGGATCGAAAGGCGATGCCCCGGACCACGGAGCCGCCTCATCTCCCGCCCGACACTCGCGGTCCCCTGCTCCGTCCCCGCTTTCCAGTCTGCCGACATGAGCGTCGGTAGCAGTTCGGATCGCGGAGTCGAGCCAATCCGCAAAGCGGGGAGCAGGCTCATGTGATGCAGATCCCCTCCCGCCCCGCATCGTTCCCCATCGCTCGCTCGAAGCGTCGGCAGCAGCCCGCGCTGCGCCTTCGTGGTTCGCCCTTCCTTGGGGCGTCGGGATCCGCCCATCTCCGATGCCGTCAGGGTCGGTAGCAGTTCCGTCCGCAGGTCGCGCCCACGTTGCGGCGCAGCGGGCCTGATTCCCCCGGTCCCCATCGCTGAGCACAGAGTCGGCAAGAGCGAGAACAAACCCTCTTGACCGCTCGTGTCTGGCTCCCACGTCACAGGCCCGCACGCGCAGGACAGGACTGGTCCGATAGCCGAGATCTGCAAGTCCGCCCCGCACCACGGGCACCCACGTCTTCTTGGCATTCCAGACGTTCTCGACGACGACAGCGCGAGGTCTGGCTTCTCGGATGACTCGAAGCATCTCGAACCAGAGACCCGATCGGGCTCCGTCGAAGCCGGCTTTTCGGCCAGCGGTGGACAAGTCCTGGCAAGGGAATCCGCCGCAAATAACATCTGCTGAGACATCTCGAAGCTCCTTGATGTCCGGGTAAATCGGACAGTTCCAATGCGCTCGAAGGACCGAGCGACAAAATGCATCGGCCTCGCATTGCCAGGCGACGGGGCCGAATCCCGCGAGTTCAAGGCCCATTTCGAGCCCGCCTATGCCGCTGAACAGGGAGCCGATCATCCCGTCATCCTCCCCAAAACCAAACCCGCCAGCACAAGAGCCTCACGCGAAACCTCGTCCAATCCGTCCCGACGTGCATAGACGGCCAAGTCAAGCGCCTCCTGGAGTCCGTCCTTGAGCCCGCGACCGTCGCCGTAGGGAAGCGGCTTACCGTGCTTCTCGATGCCCATGAGCCGGCGTTCGATGCAGACATCTCGAAGCAAACCTTGGGGCATTTCGTCGATGATGTCCTGCCAAACGTCGCCTTCCCCTTGGTTGGAGCCTACGGGGAGGGTGGTTACGAGGTCACGCACGTTCATTGAACACCTCCGGACAAGCCTTGACCAGTTCAGCGCGAACGAGAACCATCAAGGCGCGCATCTGCGGGTGAGTCGCCGGGGCCTCGCGGAGGGACAGGACATGGAGCCATTCCCGGAAGTTGCACGTCATCACGATCTCGGTCTTGAGACCGTTTGGCAGGAAGTACCGGGCTTGCTGGGGAGTCCTACCGCGCGCGAGGCACCTGGAATAGTGGCGTTCGATGGCTGCGAGGAGAATCCGATCGGCGTCATCAAGGTCGAAGTCCACGGGGGCGATAAAACGGATCGAGTCGCGGTAGTTGCAGTATCGCGTTGACTCCTGCGAGTAGGCCGCGATCCTGTGCCTCACCAGTTCATGCGTCACGCCCCGATCGGTAACGATCCGGATCGTGGCGCTTGCGTGCTCCAACACGGACAGGTGCCCGCGCCGCATGAGCATGGCGATGAAAGGGGCGGTTGACTCCGGGTTTCCGGTACTTTGGTAGCAGGTGCGCCCGGCGGACTCGATGAGCCGAGCCGATTCGGGAGTCACGGAAAGAAGTTCGGCAGACTGATTGACTACTTGCATGGGCGCTCCAGAAAAAACATAGCCGCGTCCTGGACATCGGGAGGCATGGCCTGGTTGATGAAGTACCGTGCGATGGTCTGCCCGTTCACCATCGGATCGGTGGAACGGACGGGCTTATGCGCGCGCACGGCGTCAATGATTTCGCGCCAGGGCCGCATCCACTCCGCGCACCCAAGGCAAAGACCGCCGGGGGAGGTCAGGCAGTCTGGGCAGAGTTGGCTTGGGGGTTGGAGTTCGGTCATGGGTTCACCGCGAGCCATTCAGAGACGAGGGCTTCGGGGTTGTCACGAAGGGCGAGCCAGTAACTGCGTTTCGCATCGGGCAAGAAATGTTCGATATCTTGCTCGTACCATCCCTCACCCATCCACTTTTCTTGCCCATCAGGAAAGCGCACATAGATAGCTGTGTTGCTAAAGTGATCCGGCCCTTTGTACCGGTGGCTCCATCGTTTGTCCCACTCCATCCCACTCCTCACCAGCCAATCGCGGGTCTCGGGGCGGGTTGGGTCGGAGAGGAGGCGGGTGGAGGCGTCTATCCAGTTTTTCCGAATATCCTCCTCTACATCTTCCCATTCCCGGGCGTACTTTCGAGCCACATCGCAAGTATCGATCAAAGCTTGAAAGAACTCGACGGCTCGTCTTTCCGCCTCTTCGCGGACCTTGGGGTGATTCAGGAGTCGGGGGTCGGGGGTCATTTTCCAATCTCCTCATCCGGGTCCATGCCATGTTCTCGGCAAAGTTCTTGCGCCGTCGTCGAACCGGTTCCAAGGGCGTTCCGGACGTGCGCCCACCTTGGCCCCCTCTTTGTCTTTCGGCCGGCGTTATGGACCGCTCCCCATAGAAGTTTCCTATCCACTTCCTCGATCTTCCGGAGCCTCCTCACCTCCTCAATGAGCGCTCGGAGGTCTTCGGGGGCGTGGGCGATGAGCGAGGCGTTTGCATAGCTTTCCGATTTTGACCGGTCAACCGAACCGTTCGGAATGATCGCCCAATGTTGCGGCGGGTTCGGATCAAGTAGATAGGTTCCAAGGATGCACTTGGTTGGTACTTCGGCGATTTCGTACCCGTCGGATCCGATAACCGAGTCGCATTCGCCGGTCCACGGCCCCCGAGTCGCGGCCTTGAGCCGGTCTTCGATGGCCTGGAGTTGTTCGGGGGTCATGGGTTCTTCTCCATCGCTAAAAGGGCGCAGTCGATGGGGTTACTTGAAAATGTGGTGTCCATCAACGACCGAGAACGTGCGTCTATAACGCATGTTGGCCCTATCATCCACCCCAACCCTTCCGACGCCGCTTTCATCCACGCGGCCGAATCACAAGGAGCCCAGGCCCACCCGCCGTCGATGGCGTCAAGGGTGCATCGGTCGGTCGGGCGATTGAACGGACGATCGTCGCTCATCTCCATGGGTTCGCCGTGTATCATGGCAAACCATCGGCCAGGGGCTTCCTGTTCCGCCAGTTTCTTGCGCCACTTCACAGGGAGCGCCAGGAGCCGCTTGATTTGTTCTGGGGTCATCTCTTCGCCTCCTCAATAGCGGCCTTGAGGCTATCAAGGAGCGCTTCGGCAACCGGGATACTCATGCTGTAGCACATTCCATGATCGGCAAAGGCCGCATCAGACCACGGTGGATCAATGCCCTTGACACGAATCCTGACATCTCGGACCTTGGAGCCATCATTGCGGACCCATTCCTCCGATTCCGCGCTTATCCAGGGTCGCGCCTTCCACTCGGCTTTTTCTTCGGGGGTCATCTCGTTACTCCAACCGAATCGGCATGACAACGAACAAAGCAGACTCGTCGCCAACCGGGTAAATCAGGCAAGGGGAAAGCGCCTCGTCGAGTCCAATCCGCACCTGCTCGGTCGCAATCACCGCGAGCGCTTCGATCAAATAGACCACGTTGAATCCCATGGTGATAGCCTCGCCAGTCATATCCACCGGGACGGGATGAGAGGCCTCGCCGTGTTCGATGGACCTGGCGCTGATGGTCAGTTCCTCGCGATCGAACACGATCCGGACCGTGGAGGCCTTGTCCTGCGCTTCCAGAGAGACCCGCTTGAGGGCTTCGACAAGTCGGATCCGGTCAACCAGGATCGTTCTCTTGGACGTGCCGGTCGGAAGAACGCGGCGGTAGGGAGGAAACTCGCCATCGATGAGATGGGCGTGAAGCGTGACGTTGGCGCTCCGGATGACGAGCGAGCGCGACAGGAAACCGAGGGTCAACGGCGCGGGCATCTTGCGGATCTCTTGGAGGGTTCGCCTGGAGATGAGCATTTTCCCGGGGACTTTGAGCGTCCCGGAGAACGGCCCTTCCGCGTACTGGAGGCGACTCCCGTCCGTGGAGACGAGCCGGAGCATGTCTTCGGAGTTCTCGAAGTGGGCGCCGTTCAGGCCATACCGGTTGTCTAAGGCGGGGATCCCGAACGCCACCTGTTCGATGAGCCGGTGAAGGTTGGCCGGGGTGAAGGTCTCGTGGGTTTCCAGGCTCGGCATTTCCTGCGCGTTGGCCGGATCTTCGCCGTGAATCTTGAATGAAGCCGGGGCGCAGTCGATGGAGAGTTTGAACTTGTCATCCGTCGCGAGCGTGACCGTGCCTGTTGGCAGGGACTTGGCGATCTGGAAGAGATGGCGACCGTCAACCAGGATCGCTGACGGGCTGGTGACGTCGGCGGGCACCAGGATCGAGAGCGTGTTTTCGTCGTCGGAGGCGATGAGTTCCAGACTGACGCCCGCGCGGAGTAGGGCATTGTTGGTTTTCCTGAGGCAACCCTGGATTGCTGATAGGGCGTCGAGTAGGGTTCTAGAGGGGATGGTTAGGTTCATTTGGGGGCCTTTTCGGGGGTTGGGGGCACAAGACTGAGACGGGTGGCGTCGTCGTCCCAGAGCCGTCCGCTCATGGTGATTCGGTCTATCTGATCGTCCGAATCCCACTTCACGGATAGGTGCTTCCCGTCCATGATGACGGTCGCGGTGTCATCCGGTGCGCCCGTCCAGAATACGCGGTCGCCAGGGTGGAAACGGGCAAGTTGTAGGTTGGGAGTAGCGTTCTCGTTGGGTTCCTTTATTTGGGGGGGGCTTGCGCGGAGTTCTTCGATTTCCGCCTGCATCCTTGACATCGCCGCGGAGTGTTCGTGCTCCTCTTTGATGTTCTTGCGGTAGGACTCAAGCAGGCGATCTTCGAGGCGGGCGATCGTGGCCTGCATTGTCTTGACATATTCGACCCAGCCGACATCTTCGGGGCAGTGGGCTGCCTCTTCATTCTCCAGTCGGGTGAGCTCTGCGACGGCGTTTCGAAGGTCGGCGTTGGCGATCCGAAGTTCTGCGGTCGTCTTGGCGTACTGGCTTTCCAGTTTGGAGACACCTTCCGCCAACCTTTCGGGCGGAATCTCGCCACCTGACAGGGCCTCGTTCACGTCGCGGATGATGGCCTCCATCTCATCGAAAGCCCGCAACACGAGCCAAGGAAAGGACCGTTCGACCAGTTTATCCCCTGGCCACGTTCGGTTGATGAATTCTCGGAGTTGATCGGCGGTGGTCATGCTCTTGCCGCTTTTCTGACTATGGTCAAGGAATGAGACCGGAACTTTTTGAGCGCCTCACACCAGCCAAGCGGAGAACATGTTCCGTCTTCATGGCAGTGTTGGCAATGGATGGTGAACCCGCGACCACGGCGAACGATCATTGACACGATGAAACATCGGCCATCATCGTTGGATCTGTAGATGTCGCCGACATGGACAGTTTCGGTCATTCCCCCTTCCTCCCAATCTCGATAATCCGAAGGGCAAGGGGGACAGAGATCATCTCGGTCCAGGTTTTGCCATCTTGACGCACCGTAAAAATGAAGTCCGGATTGTAACCGAAGACCTTTACCGTCAAGTCATCGGTTGACATGACTCTTTCGAAGTCATGTGTAATAGTGGTCCATGCGTCAAGATATTCCTTGTCTCTTTTCGTTGTTGTTCCGTCGGGGAGTCTTCGGGTCATTTGTATTTCTTCACTGCTTCCATAGCAAGAAGGGCGTATTCAAACGGTCCGTATTTCTCGGGCTTGTAGTACCAACCATCGTCACGCCTGTATACCGTGTGGGCGCGGCCATCGGACCAAACCCAATCGGAATAGGTCCACCCCTCCAGCCCCTTCCTTCCGGTTTCTGCGTCAAGGATGGCCTGGAGGCGGGCGATTTTATCGAGGTCCTCCTGATTGGATATTCGGTACCCGGAAGGCCCTGCCGAGCACGGATATAGGGCGTTTACTGCCCTTCTCACCTCATACTCCTGTGCCATGGCGCGTTCATAATTCTGTGCAACCACCCTCAGTTCGACTGATTCTATCCCGGTGACAAAAAGCTTGTGTTCATAAGCCCATCGGACGACACCTTCCCCGGAAATGTCAACGCGGGGATCCGATTTTCCCTCACAGTCGGCCGCAGTCGTGGAGTCGAGAGTCAATTCCTCGGAAATGGGGATATAACTATGGAGATTCAAGGCTTCGGTGACCATGGCGTATAGCGCAGGATCACGGGAGACAATGCGCCGCATGTTGAGGCTCACTACCCAACTGACCGTTTTCGCCATGGCCATTATCGGAGGTAGCAGAATATTCAGTATCCGTTGGTTGTACGTACACTCTACGTCATCCCGTTCGTTTTCGATCGCTCGAATGGTGTCAAGATCGAAGGTCATTTTTCACTCTCCAGTTCATCCAATCTATCTCGAAGTTCTCGGAAGCAATAGCAATCCAGCGTTGCATTATCGTTGTCCACAATCCATTGACGGGCAACCTCCTCAACTTTCCGAAGCCTCTTGATTTCCTCGATGCACGCCCGGAGGTCTTCGGGGGCGTGGGCGATGAGTTGTGTATTCGCATCGCTCTCCGATTCGGGCCTTTCAATCCAACCGTTTGGCGTGTTAGCCCAATGGTGCGGAGGGTTCGGATCGGATAGATAGGAACCGGAAATACACTTTCCTTCTATCACATCTGCGATTTCGTACCCGTCTGAGCCTATTACGTAGTCACGATCTCCAGCCCACGGTCCCGGAGTAGCCTCTGCAAGCCGTTTTTCGATGGGTTCAAGGTCGAACATTGGGGCTCCTATCAAAATGGCACGTCTTCCGTTTCGAACGGGCATGGATTGGCTTCGGCGTTCGAACGGATTGCGTAGCAGGATGGTGCGGTGCAATACCGAACATGCTCTGTGAAGGTATGGCCGTTGATGGTGGCCTCTGGTTCCTCTTTTTCGCCGAATATTGATCTTGTTTCGGCGTCCGTTGTGAGTCGTTCTACGGTCGCGATACTGTCCGCGTGTTTATTGCGCGATGAGCAGGGGTGATCGACGGCGGCCTGCCGGCAAATGCAGCACCCTGGGTTGTCGCAGACCAGGTATCCCGATTTGAAGACGTGCCCGTTGAAGTGCCACTCTGGAGCGGCGGGCGCCACACTCATGGGCTCCAACACCCTTGCCGTCCAGAAGACCCGAGCCCCCTGAACACGATCCATGTCGATCCGCTCCCGCCGGCACCACTCAATAGCGGCATCTTCCATGGTCATCTCGTCCACCGAGAAGATGGAGCCGGGTCCGTAGTGGCTCGGAAGGGGCTTGACATGCCGTCCTTGAAGAACGGATGGACCTCTATGAGACCAGAAAACCGGGTAGACTGGCGGACCTCGCCGATTACCGTCGTGTGGCCCATTAGGGAGATTTTGGCGAACATGGGAGACTCCTTTTAGAATGGCACCGGATCGTCATCGGCAGGCGGCACATACGCTCCATCGTTGCCCGAAGACTGCGGCTGGTACTCGCCCCGTTCCTCTCGATTGGCGTTGGACCCGAGAAACCGGACGATCTCGGCGACGATCTCCGTCGTGTAGCGGTCGTTTCCGTCCTTGTCTTTCCACTTGGAGGTCTGGAGCCGGCCCTCGATGTAGACCTGCCGGCCCTTCTTGAGGTACTTGCCCGCGTTTTCGGCGGTCTTTCCGAAACAGGTCACCTTGTGCCACTCGGTATGATCCTGCCATTCCGAGCCCACTTTTCTCCGGTCGGTTGTGGCGACTCGGAGCGAGGCGACTTGCGAGCCGCTGTTGGTGTTGCGGACTTCTGGGTCGGCTCCGAGATTGCCGACGAGGATTACTTTGTTGATCATTTGGGGTCTCCGGGAAGGTCGCAGCGTTTGTGTTTGGGCCATGCGTCCATGCGATCGGCGTGCTCGCGGGCAAGTCGAGAGGCCTCCGGGGACCCGCCTTCTTGCTCGTTGACTTTCGCCCAAAGTCGCACAAGGGTTGCGGCCACGATGTCCTGACCACGAAGAAGGAACACGGGTTCATCTTCGGGGATCAGGTTCTCGGGGTCCTGGATTCGGTTGTAGTCTTCTCTTGCGTGTTTCACTTGATTTCTCCATGTTTTGGGAATGTCCAGTACCGACGATCCGATCCGATCCCGAACAGCGCATAGAGCATCTCTCCGTCGTCAATGGTGTATCGACCCTTCCGGATCGCCTTGATGACGCCCTTTCGCGTCCAGCCAGAGCGGAGGAAAACCGGGGCGTAGGGGTAGGGAAGGCGCTTTCCTCTCGGGAATGGTCTGCTTTCTTGGATGGTGTCGGGAAAGGACTCGATCCTTTCTTTGCGCTTGTTTCGGCAGAGGATGCTGACGAGGTGGATCCGGACGGTCTGCATATCAACTTCCTTTCGTGGACATCGTAACACGTCGCCTCAAAAGTTCAAGCCAGCCGTCTTCCGAATCCATGCGAATTGTGGTCAGGGAAGGGCGAAACGTGGAGAGTGCCTGAACGTCTCGCCATGGCAGGATGTACCGATCCTCTCCGAGGAGTACGGCCAGGATTCCGATCCCGCCTTGCTGGTCGTAGGAGTCGAGGAAGGCCCTCTGGTGAGGCTCGACAACGGACAGCGATAGAGTCTCTTCCTTTGTCGCCTTGCACTCCGCACCGATGGCCAGGCCTCGGGATAGGAGGATGAAGTCCGAGGGGCCTATCCCTTCCGTATGACACAGCCAAAGATTTCCAACCTGGCGGATCTTCTTCATCTCTTCGGGCGTCCTGGCCACCACAAGGAGACCCGATTGAGCGAGCGCTCGGCATCGGGTCTCGAAGTCGTCTTGCCAGGCCTCGCCTAACTTCTGGGCTTCGTAGCCGGCGATTTTCTGGAGAGGATTCATTTTGCCTTTTCGTCTTCGGTTGGCATGGCAGGGACATCGAAAAAGGGACCGTCCGGGTTGTCGCCGCATCGCCCTTGTCTGTTCATCCTCCGATACCAGAGAGCGCACCGGGATCCGATGCAGTCGATTCCGGGGGCCTTGGAAGGGTCGGGGAAAACAGGGACCGCGTAGGGAATTCCGCTATTCGGTACAATCTCAAGAAGGATCGCCCTCGCCTGCATGAGTCGGTGACAGATCATGATTCGACCCCTGCAAACCGCGCCCTTACCTCCTCGCTCATCGGCTCGGAGTTGTCAACGCACTTGAAGCAACCCCCAGCGCCACGGAATACCGACTTGTCGATCTCCATGAAAATGCCGTAGTGCTCTTTATCGGTCACAAGCCGGAACCGGAGCACCTTGGACCCTACCCGACGAAGGATCGCCATGATGTCCGACGCTCGCCCGGAGTAGACCGCGACGTATCCGTCCGCTGATTCCGTTCCGCTGTTTCTGACGGTCGTTTCGTCATCTCTGGAGGAACCCTTGCCCTTGAACAGGTCCATAAGTTCCGCGATAAGCGCCGGGGTGGACTCGTGTTGGATGTTGGTTTCGATCATGTCAGTCCCACCGATCGATGCGGTAGGAGGTTGCGATACCGTTCGCCGTGACGCGGAAAGTACCGGTTGCGCCATTGTCGATCAATACTCCGCAAGCACTGCCTTCCGGAAGTCCTTGCATGAGTGCGCCCCGTGAATACGCCTCGATGACCGCTCGGATGCCGTGGAATTCCGACTTGAGCGTTTCGGGGAAAAGCGCATTTCCGCCTTGCTTCGATTCCCGAGCGCCATCGAGGATGAAGACGACTCCATGGCCTTGATGCTCGTTCCCGCCATGCCACATCGATGGCTTCAAACTGATGGCGTTGACCTTGGTCCATCCGCGTGAGAGTCCCCACTGTGACGGCGCGGATCCGCCGTGCCAGAGATACCACGCGAACGGGTTTCGCTGTTCCTCCGAGTCCCATTGCAGGATCGGGGGCGCTTCGGGGTTGACCGCTGTCGTGATGGCTGTGAAGGACGAAGAGCCTTCAACAAGGTATTCGATGGCGTCGGCGGTCGAAAGCACCGTGCGTTGGAATTTATCCCAAGTGATCGCCATGGAGGGAGCGGTCATCGTCGGTGTTTCCGCCTTGCCCTTCGCTTTGAGGTGCCCGAAAACACCGGACGGCTCTTCCGCTTTGGGCGCTTTCGGAGTCCAGACGGTCTGGAGTTCTTCAACGCGGGCGATCCTTCGGTCCAGGGAGCCCGCAGCTTTCAGCGTTGCAATCACCTTTTCCGCCTGTGCGATCGTGCCTTCTGACGGCGCTGCTTGCGGGCGCTGGTACTGGAGGGGGTGCATCTTTTCGGCGAAGCGCTTGGACGCGACTTCGAAGCTCATCCCGGATGCGATGTCTTCCAGGAGTGTCCCGATCATCGAGGATCGAGGATGGCAGAAACCAGCGGGAGCGGTCGCGACGGCACGCCATACAATGTTGGCCTTGTTGGCTTTCGACGCATCGCGGACAACATGGAGATTTCGGAGCCATTCGGCGGGGCCAAGCACCTTCTCGGAGCGATAGAGCGCGTCGGACTTGAGAAGCGCGACGGCCTGTTCGAGACTCGACAAGGGGAACTCTCCGAGCGCTCGGGACACGTTCTTGAAGTCTTCGGCTTTCTCCGCCATCGCTTGACCGTCGGTGTGGATCGGGTGGCGAAAGACGTTCTTCGGACGGATGGCGAGATGATGCCAGACGCCTGTAACAGGCTGGCCCCATACCTTTTCCGAGGAGAGGAATACGCCGTTCACCTTGGCCTTGCGGACGATTCGAGCGAGCGACGCGATAGATGCTTTGCACTCTTCGGGGGCGTCGTCTTCGTGCCACATGACAGGCGATGTCCGCCCGTTCTCGTCGATCGTCACGAGTCCACCGAAGCGCTCGATGAAGTGGCGGCAGGCGTGGCAGTTGTGGTACTGACGGAGATGATCCGGAAAGGACGCAAGGTACGCGTCGAAAAGTCCGGTCGCGTCAGTCGTGAAACGTGGCAGGCCTCCGAGTGCTTCGAATCTGGCCTGAAACCTCGCCAGAAACGCGTCGTACTCGTGATCTTCGTGATTGCCGGTATGGGCTGTTCCGATGCTGGTTGAGATGGTTTCCACTGTGCTTCCTTTGTTTTTGGGGCTTTGTTTTTTGTAGAAGTGTCCGAAGGGAAGACTATTCCCCCCTCCATTCCATAGCCAATTCGCCATCAGAGGGCCGGGCGGACAGGATGATCACGCCCTTCTCGACCGCGAGCCGGGCGAGTTCGGCGACACTGGAGGGCTGCAACTCCGCGAGCCACTTTCCATCGATCGGGATGATTCGGCCGGGGAACGCGGCCAACCCAAGATGGAGCATGACGCTCATCCGCTGCCCGTCCGACAAGCCGCGAGGATCGGCGAAGAGTTTGACCTTGCCATCAACGCTGGCATAGAGCCGACCGTCCACGATGGTCAAGCCAGCCGGGATCCCCTTCGCGGCGAGAATGGCCCCGATTTTCGACGAAACGGCCGCCGCCTGGACTCGGAGCCGTTTTCCGTCCGCCTGCGCGTTTTCGGAGGCTTCCTTGGCCAACCCTTGCGCCTCCTTGAGGGTCCGGAGCGTTTCGGCGTGCTCCTTTCGCTTGGTCTGGATGTCCTTGGCCCGCTTGACCTGCTCGTAGTGGGCCAGGGCGTCCGCGAGCACCTGTTCCGCCTTGTCGGCGTCGGCGATCGTGGGGAGGTCGGGGATCCCTGCGTAGCTCTTCTGGGCTTCGTCCCATCGGGCGGCTTCGGTGACTCGATCGGATCGCTGCTTGCGGAGCTCTTTGGCGCGAGCGTCGTAGCCCCTTCGCTCGGTCTGGTAGCCTTCGAGTATCGCTTTGAGCCGATCGATCTCGGCTTGGGTTTCCTCGATCTTGGCCAGGACTTGGGTAGAGGACGTGTCGAGCGCGGAGATGTCACTGTCGAGTTCTTCCGGCTTCGGGCGGGGGGTCTGGCTATCCCGGGCCCGCTCCAAGTCGGCGCGACGGTTGGCTCTTTCGCGGGTCACGCTGGCGGTGGATCGGAGATTGGAGCCGGATTCTTTGAGCGCCGCGAGATCCTCTTCCGTGAGCGGCGCCAGTTCGAGAGGCATCTCGGGAGGGTTGACCAGCCGGGCGATGTCCTGGCTCTTGGCGGTGGCGATGCCCGCGTTCTCGGCGGCAGTCCTCTCGCTCTGGAGGGCGCTGGCGTTCAGGGCCTCGCGGATGGCCTTCTCGGCTTCCAGGAGGCCTTTCCCGACCAGGGACATATCATCGGAGCCCAGCGCCTTGATGTCGCTCTCCGTGGCTTGCAGGGCGCCCGGGAGCAGTTCGGGCAGGGCCCGGATCCGGCGGGCGTCTGCCTTGACCGGATCGTCGATGCCGTCGCCGGTCAGGAAGGTGTGAAGGGCGCTCATGGGGGCGGACGGAAGGGAGGATGCGAAGAGGGGCGCACGGTCCCGGCTCGTCTTGGCGAGTACCTTGTCCCCCTCACTCACGAGGGCCGGGTAGACTTGGGGGGTGCCGTCGGGGAGGAGAG
>JBAZZU010000004.1:0-95571 GCA_041658605.1 Thermoleophilia bacterium
TCTTTACTATTGAGGAATCCGGCATGCAGATTATTTACAGGAATGAATACGTCATCCCGGAACATGATTGTCAGATCAGTGGAATTATTTTCCGATCAGACAGGTGTACATGAAAAGGTCTGCGACAGCAATAATCCTCCTTGTGGCCGTCATCACGGCCATAGCAACGACGCCGTTAGCTGCTACCGGCGCATCGGCGACCAGCACCGAGGCAATTGATAACTCGCTTTCCTGGACCATTCGCGGTTTCAACTATCCCTCCTGGTGGCATGACGAATATCTGGGTCAGTCATCGAGTGATTCTTTGAGCCGCGTTGCCGCCACCGGCGCCAACTGGGTGGCCATAGATCCCACTCAGTACATGAATACCGTGACTTCCAACTCGATGGCGCCGGAAAACGGGGGTGCGGGGCGCACCGCGTCCGACGAGGCTGTCATCAAGGCAATCGATGACGCCCATGCCCGCGGACTCAAGGTTCTGCTCAAGCCGCATATCGATATCTCGGATGGGACGTCACGCTGGGATATCCACCCGGCCAATCCGGTGCGATGGTTTGCCAACTACAAGCTCATGATGGTCAATTACGCCACACTGGCGGACGCGCATCACGTGGAAATGATCTCGGTCGGCACCGAGCTGGTTACCTTAAGCGGTTCGAATTATTACAGTTACTGGGCGGATGTTATCGGCGGTGTCCGTTCCGTTTATCACGGACCTGTCACCTATTCCGCCAGCACTACCGAATGCGACTACCTGAGCTTCCCCGGCCTGCTGGACTATCTGGGCCTCGACGTTTACTTTTCGCTAAGCGATAACGCAGAGCCGACACTCGAGGAGCTGATGACCGGCTGGACCGATTATCACGGATATTACGGCGACGGAAACTGGCTCGCATCCATCGAGCAATGGCAGGCACGGTGGAACAAGCCGGTTATCTTTACGGAGCTGGGCTACCGCAGCGTCAAGTACGTAGGACGCGAACCCTGGGACTGGTCGGCCGCAGCATACGACGGTCCCAACCAGGCAAGGGCCTACGAGGCGGCCTTCAGGGTGCTCGGCAACAAGCCCTGGCTGGCAGGCGTCTTCTGGTGGGACTGGATGCCGGATGTGAATTCCGGCGGCCCGGGGAACACTGATTACACAATTATCAACAAGCCCGCCGAAGATACCGTGAAGTACTGGAATGCCCTTGGCCAGGCTCAGGGGCCATCCGTTGGCGTTACGGTAAATTCCACAGGCTGGGGCAGCTACGCCGATTACCTGGCGCGGAATCTTCGTGTTGACTACAGATTTGAAAATACAGGCGGCGGTCCGGCCATGAATGTCACAATGACCGACAGCCGCGCCACAGATGGCGTACAGACGCTCACGACCCTACCCCTGGATCTTGGATCACTCGATCCGGGAAACGGAATCACGGCGGCAGTAACATACAAGGTTTCTGCGGGAGTCGCATCCTTTCGCGCGTTTATTGATATCTCATTTCGGGATGCTTACGGGAACTCGCATCATCTTCCTGAAGCGCTGCCAATATGAGTATTCAGTCCTGATCAGGTTTCAGGAATAACGGTTTCACTTCTGGTTTCTCCTGACTCCTGCCTATCCGGGCTATTTTGTCAGCACAATAATAGCTTTCTCGGCCTCCGGTTTGTAAAGAAATATCTGTTTGTGCCAACCGAGGATGTCTTCAGAAAGGGTGCTACCCCGAATCCATTCATTTAATCGAGCCCTGGTGACCCTGGATTATCCTCAAATAAATCGGGGAATAGATTAGTCAGTAGTCAGAAAAGATGCATGAGACAAAAAAGAGGCGGGAGAGCGCTATGCGGGATAACGGAAACCCATCTGCTGAAAGAACTGAATCTGCGGCCGGTATCAATGGAAGGGTTATCGCCGGGCTGGCGCTTATGTTCACGGCTGTAACGCTTATCGCATTGACCGGATGCAGATCCGACACTCCTGTGAATACCACGGCCTCTCAAACCATCGACGCTCCCGTAAGAACCGCAGGCCCGCTCGCCTTCGCCGTCAAGACGGATTATGGCGCGGGATCTGAACCAAGTTCCGTAACGACAGGCGACTTCAACGGAGACGGAAAGACCGACCTTGCCGTGGCAAATTATGGCAGCGGTAATGTCTCGATTCGTCTGGGCGCGGGTGACGGCACCTTCGGCGCCAAGGTGGACTATGGCGCCGGGGTCAATCCCAGCTCGGTCACCACTGGCGAATTCACCGGAGACGGCAATACCGACCTTGCCGTGGCAAATTATGGCAGCAATAATGTCTCAGTCTTCCTGAACGCCGGCAACGGCACCTTCGGCGCGGCGATGAACTATAGCGTGGGTACCGGTCCGGGCTCGGTAACCAAAGGCGACTTCAACCGGACAGGAAAGATCAGCCTGGCCGTGGCAAACACAGACAGCGACAGTGTCTCGATCCTGCAGGGCGTGGGTAACGGTAGCTTCGGCGCAGCGGCAGGCTACGGCGCGGGCTCCCGGCCAAACTGCGTGGCCGCGGCTGACTTCAACGGTGACGGCATATCCGACCTCGCATTCGCGAATTATGGGAACAACATGCTCTCGATCCTGCCGGGTACGGGTAACGGCACATTCGGTGCTGCGGCAAACTACGCCGCGGGCGCCAGTCCGCATTCGGTAACGACGGGCGACTTCAACGGAGACGGAAAGACCGATGTTGCCGTAGCAAATGCGGACAGCAACGATGTATCGGTCTTCCTGAATGCGGGCAACGGCACCTTCGGCGCGGCGGCAAACTACGGCGCGGGTACTTATCTGTCCTCAGTAACCACAGGCGACTTCAACGGAGACGGAAAGTCCGACCTTGCAGTGTCAAATTATAGCAGTGGCAATGTCTCGATTCTGCCGGGAACGGGTGACGGCACCTTCGGCGTTAAGTCGGATTACGCCGCGGGAGCAGGCCCGATCATGGTAACCACAGGCGACTTTAACGGCGATGGAAAGACAGACCTTGCAGTGGCAAACTGGGAAAGCGGCAATGTCTCGATCCTGCTCAATACGACAGATTTCGGTAACTCCTAGAGTTATTTATTAAGGGTAGGATCACAATGCCGGATACTGGCTGGTGTTATTTTTTCAGGGATACAGCGGGGTGATCTCAGTCCTGTGGAGCATGAAAGAATGCAGGAGGAGCGAGTGGTATGGGCCACTGTGTCAATGGAAACGGGGTAACTCCAACTCCAAATCTATATTGCACCAAACCAGGGTGTCAAAGAAAGTGGGGCAACTCCACGCTGGCCCTTGGAAACGAACAAACCGTTTTGCCGAGTTTAGATTTCTTTTTGCTGGGGGAGTGTAGATTTCAAGGCTTACAAGGCTTTCAAGGCTTACAAGGCTTTCAAGGATTTTAAGGTTTCAAGGCGTACAAGGCTTACAAGGACAACTTTATGGGGAGGCTGTTACATGAAAATATTAACTAGGCTTTCGATTGCAGTACTTATTGCAGTCACGATTTTGTTTGGTTTGGCTGTGTCCAGCGCCGCCGCGACACCCATGGTAGATCTTGGTACGGCGGAGGGTTTTGCCGTTCTGGGCGGTCAGGCGGTCACAAACGTCCCCAATTCCGTTATTACCGGAGACGTTGGGCTTAGCCCAGCCGCCGGCACGAACTATGCCGGGTTAACTCCAGCCGAAGTATCAGGCACAATTTATGCGGTAGATGTCACTGGGCCCGCAGGCGTTGCCGGAAATAATCCAAGCCTGGTGAATGGGGCCCAAAGCGATCTGACAACTGCATATGTCTACGCTGCCGGACTAACGCCGACTCAAACATTCTCCGCGACTGACGATCAGCTCGGCGGGCAAACCCTGACAGATGGCGTTTATGCGTTCGGCCATGGCGACACTGCTAATTTAATAGGTACCCTGACGCTTGATGGCCAGGGTAATTCAAATTCAGTTTTCATTTTCCAGGCTTCTTCCGACCTCGTCACAGCTTCAGATAGTGTGGTTCGGCTTATAAATGGTGCCAACTCTTGCAGGGTGTTTTGGCAAGTTACCAGTTCTGTGACTTTTGGAACGAGGACTACCTTTGTAGGAAATGTAATGGCACTGACATCCATCACAGATAACGGCTACTCGACTATTAATGGAAGTCTGTTGGCAAGAAATGGCCAGGTTGCATTAAACCACACGACCGTTAACTGTCTTACTTGTGAAGTCGGGACAAGTACAGGCACAGGCACAGGCACAGGAACGGGCATTTCTCTGAACCGATTGCCGAATACAGGCCTTAGTTTTCCCTTGTATTTCGCCCTGGTGCTGACAGGAATATTTTCAGGTGCGATCATGCTCAGGGTAGCGCGAAGAAAAGGATAATTCAGCAAGCCCATATATAGCGAGGCAGTTACGAACAAGAGCCAGGCGAGTATTTGTCTGGCTCTTGTAGTTATGGACCACGTTAGAGATATATTTAATATTAAACAATATGGCGGGAAGGCGTAGGAATCGAAACTACCAACGGCGGGTTACCGCCGCCTACCGGTTTTGAAGTTCGGTGCAGGTCTTGTCTTCTGTTACCAGATAATCCCTTTTAGTGCTTTCTAATGGGGATTACGAAGGGTCTGTTTCGCTTCTAATACCTTCTGGTAACATCTAGTAACAGCCATTTTGTTAGCAAAATGTTAGCGTTTTCGACGGAACAAACCTTCGCATCAGATCAAAATTGATTCGTCTCGATCGCCCCATCGAAGACTGTTTGCTTTTCTCCTTTATCGTTCTCCACCATGACCTGCAAGGCGTCCAAAGCCCGTTTGACAAGGAGTTATCAGTGATTGAGGATTAACCGGATCAATCTAAACCACCATCTCAATATGTGTTCTTCCTGCTATTGTTAGAATATCGTGTGGAAAGGTGAGGAGTATATAATGATGTATCCGTACTGTTGTCTTGTTATATGTAAGGTATCAAAATAGCCAGACATCATAAAAGAATCACATAACTTTGTCATCAAAAACGGAATTAGGAGCGGCGTAAAATGCGAAGAATATTTGAAAGTGTATCGACTATCATTTATCTATTCGCGGCGATAACTCTTGCGTGTTTGTCGCTGGTGATTATGGCATGGTCAATTTATGAGGTCATTATCACCGCTCCGACAAAAGGCGAGTTCATTCCGATAATACTTCAATCCGTGGGAACAATAATAATATCAGCAGCCATTATTGACGTTGCAAAATATATGATTGAAGAAGAAGTCTTTATAAATAAGGAAATTCGTGATCCTGAAGAAGCCAGAAGGACAATAACAAAAATAATGGTCATCATTTCTATCGCAGTCAGCATTGAAGGATTGGTTTATATATTTAAAGCTGGAACAAAAGATATCTCACTCTTACCATATCCGGCTTTTCTCATAGTTGTTTCAGTTTTTTTAATAGTGGGGCTTGGGATATATCAAAAATTAAGTGTAACTGTAGAAAAAGAAATAAAAAAGAACGTCTGACAGGTGCATGGAGCCGACCGCTTAGACTCGGCGGCTCAAGCATAATGCTATGTGTAAGGGTCAACAATAGGGCTTTGCTATTGCGACAAAACGATTTTGCTGGACTTTTCTAAAACTGACTTTCGTACAATCAATGGTTTTTGCTGTCATATTATCCCGTTAGCTGTCAAATTTTATTCACGTCAAGTACTTTTTTTAATCTAATTATTCTATCTACTAACAATTGGCATGATTAAAAATGCATTGCGTTGCTGGAGGCTGGTTTTCTCAGTGCGAAATATGCGTTCGCTTCATTTTTCCTGACTTAGGAGAAATTGTGCTCCTCCATTTCCCTGGCCTTAATTTGGCCGACCCTCAGTATAAACAAACCGTTTTGCCTAGTTTAGCCGTAATCTGACCGGGGCAATCTAAATGTATAAGGACAACTTGGGGAAAACCAGAATGGAGAAGTGATGAGTCCTGAACCGAGAGATAACAAGCTGGAATATGAAAGCGACGAGTACGGTGAAACCGAGGTGGCTGAAGACACAGCGGCTCATCGGGAAAACGAGATCGGCAGGATAACCGGCATAATCTGGCTGCTGTTCGGAATCCTTGAGGTGATAATCGGGATGCGGGTTGTTCTCAAGCTGCTCGCAGCCGATCCGCTCAACAGTTTTGCGAGTTTCATCTACCGCTTCGCCCGTGTGTTCGTTTGGCCGTTCTTCGGGCTGGTAGCCGAACCGACCTCGAATGGCAGCGTCTTCGAGGTGTCTTCGATCATCGCCATGGTCGTCTACCTGTTGATCGCCTGGGGCATCACGCGCCTCGTTTACCTGGTCATGAAGTCGTCGCGTGTGCGGTCCGAGCGCACAGTGCATAGACAATAGATTCCATTCGCTACAAGGAGGAGCACGGGGCTGCCTGATCGATATGAAAAAGGCTCAACCCAATCTTACGAGCAGTCAAGGGTGAGATATGGAACGCAGGTCTATGACTTGACGAGAGTCTGCGTTATAGAGACTACGGCCGATTCAGGGAAAAAGAGCGCTCGTCACTGACCGAGACAAGGGTATCGGCCATGTGGTTGTCGTTACCAATACAAAGGACTAAGGAGGTTCATCATGTGGGTGGTTATTCTGCTTTTAATACTCGCCTTACTTCTCGGTGGCATCGGGCTCTTCGTCGAGACGTTAAGATGGATTCTAATAATTGCTGTTGTCCTTTTGATCGCAAGTATCCTTACCGGATGGAGGAAAAGAGCATAAGGGTCGGATAAAGGGAGTGTCAGAAATATTTGGTACCTGTCTCGATCGAGTGGCCATCAATTTATAATCGGCGCGATTCCTACCCCGCGCCGATTTCTATCAATTTACTGAGTTAAGGGGAAACTTGGTGCTGAAGGTGGGAATCGAACGCACACGAGGGATGAACCTCTCCGGAAGATAATTCAAGATCGATGTTTTAGAAAATGTTAGCGTTTTGTTAGCGGAAGTTGCATATTTTGTTTTTAAAGATACGGGATGCAAGAGAAGAATATGCCAATTTGCAGGCTAAAACATTGGCGGGAAGGCGTAGGAATCGAACCTACCAACGACGGGATTACCGCCGCCTACCGGTTTTGAAGTTCGGTGCGGGTCTTGCTTTTTGTTACCAACTAGTCGCTTTTAGTGCTTTCTAATTGGGTTTTCGAGGAGTCCGCTTCACTTCTGGTACCATCCAGTACCAACTAATCCCATACATTTTGTTAGCAGAATGTTAGCGTTTTTGATTACCCTTCCGGTACAAAACATATCTATTTTGTACCAACTCAGAATGCCAACGAAAGAGGGTCAGCTCCAACTCCATTGACCTTTATCTCTGTTATCAGCATTTTTGTTTCTTCATATACAAGAAAAGCGTATAGCTAGACTCATATGCAATGTTTTCCAAGTCACCGTAGCTTCCCTCTACATTCTTAACAAATATGTCATATGCTCTCTCGAAATCGCCTTGATCGTACAATTCTAGAGTAGAGTAATGCTTGTTTTTTGTCTGCTCGTAGACTCTCGTAAAGGGTACACACCTCTTAAAAGTAAAGTCCCTCTCCTCAATGAGCTCAAACCCGCCATACTCTGCCAACCCACTGAGAATCTCTCTATCTAAAACCTGGCTGTAATCTAGATAATCAGGGAAGTGCTTACCCCAAATATGCTCTGCTTCCTGGTCTTTTGTCCGCGAATAAATAGCGAAGTATCCATGCGGTTCTAAAATCCGCTTTATCTCTTCAACAGTACCCTCTACAGGTAAATGATGGAACGAGTTGAAAGCCGTAACGACCGTGACGCTATTTGACTTCAAGCCAGTTTCATAAGACGGAGCAAAAACCCAATCGATAGGGACTTCGAAGCCCTCTGTCCGCGTTCTAGCTACCTCAAGCATATTTGGGCTAATATCGACACCAGTTGCCCTCTTTACTGTAGTCCCAAGCTCATCCAAAACCTTAATCATTGGTAGTAAATACCTTCCCGTTCCGCAACCAAAATCGCAAAGGGTTAATTCATCCAGTCCAACCATCTGAGCAAGACGATAAACTGGCTCACTATCAAACGTTCGACAAAAATCATACCCTCTTGAAATCCTGTCAAAATGCTCTGTGATATTCTTCTGTTTTCTTAATCCATGTTCTGTCATCAACACACCTCGAAGTTGTCCATTATTAAATCAGCCTTTCCAAGACTGACGATGCTCTAGGTGCATAAATCAGGTTGATACAATGAAGTTGGATGCCAACCTTGGGAGCATTGAAATATGCAGTTGCTATATTGTAACAGGGAACCCTCGGCGGAAAATCTTGGCGGGAAGGCGTAGGAATCGAACTTACCAACGACGGGGTTACCGCCGCCTACCGGTTTTGAAGTTCGGTGCGGGTCTTGCCTTCTGTTATCAGCTAGTCCCGTTTAGTGCTTTCTAATTGGGTTTCCGAGGGGTCTGTTTCACTTCTAGTACCTTCCAGTACCAGCTAATCCCACTCATTTTGTTAGCAAAATGTTAGCGTTTTGAGACTTCAACTTGGCATCCAATTCAAGAAGGTAGGGAGCAACGAACCCTTCGTATAATTTTTTCCTCTCATCAGGCAAATCTTTCCAGCCGGTAATCTTGCCGCGACATCCCTTCGAGCCGCACCCGCACTGTTTCGGAAAAAAACCAATGCCATAATTCCTCATAGCATAATCGAAGGTTATTTCTTCATCAGCAATAATTTCTCTGATGGCCACAAAGTCATGGGCACCAGTTTCATTTACGCTGATACCGCAATTCGGGTCACAGGAATGATTAACCTTGCTTATTGAACCAGCGTGAAGTACATAATCATTTTTGCCTATCTGTGAAGCGTGAGAGTGATTCCCATCCAGTACTTTATCGATCACGCCGACCATAACAATTTCGCGAGTTTTAAATGATCGCGTCGAAAAAATACCCTCTCCTCTTCCATCAGTATCTCTTAGCTCAAATCCATCTTTCATGTGGAACTTCCTTAATACTAGGAGCGAGTATTTTCATACCCACAGTTGACCCAGTCACCATGAAAATAGTTCTCTTGCCACGAGGCATACTGCGCATGTCATTGAACATACTAACAGTTTGCGGGATGGTGCTTTGCCAAAGGTAGGAAACGAGACCAAGCGAGGGGTGAGATATATTCAAGCTGACTCTTGGTTAGCAAATTGTTAGCAGTTAGATGTTTTCACATGATTGAGGGGCGGAAAACATTGGCGGGAAGGCGTAGGAATCGAACCTACCAACGACGGGGTTACCGCCGCCTACCGGTTTTGAAGACCAGCTGGGCCACCAGACCCCTGCCCTCCCGGGATGAGAAAAAGATTTTAGCGCATGATCGCCTCAATACATAACCCCCCTGAAAGCCTTAGCCGCAGATTCTCACCACAATAGTGGTATCAAGGCAATCAGGAACAGCGTGGGGTAGTAGCTGGCCTTATTAAAGTAAGCGCTGGCTATCTCGCTGGTCGGTTCCTTGACCAGTGCCAGCGCTGGAAGTAGCATCGACGGGATGCCGACCGCGATAGCGATTGCTCTGGATATCCAGGGTAGCGGCATCACCAGCGGGAAGATTACTGTGAGGCACGCCCCCGTCAGTATGGCCCTTGCTGCTGTCCTGTTGCTGAAAGTCACGGCGACGGTTCTGATGCCGACGCTGCGGTCGGAGACCACATCTGCGAGGTCGTTGGACAGGTTTCTTCCAAAGATCTCCCACAACATCAAAAAAATAAACAGGTATATGGCGCGTAAGTCCAGCGGCGCTACGGCCAGCCAGCCGGCCAGAGCCCCAAGGCTGACCATGGCTCCCGAGATGACAGTCTTAAGCCAGGTAACCCTGCGCAGCGTACAGTAGATTACCTCCAGGCCGACGCATCCGGCAAAAGCGAGGGCGCACGCGGGCGCCAGCAGCCAGGCGAGGATGAGGCTGAACAGGCCCAGCGCCGCGACCCATGAAACCGATACCGCAAGCGAAAGATCACCCCACGCCAGGGGGTGTTTGCGAACAGCCACACCTATGTCGTTGTCATCCCGGTCGGCTTTTCCGTGTTCCAGCGACTTGCGGTCTATCTGGTGGTCGAGGATATCATTCAGCGAATATACAGCGAAATATCCCGATGTCGCAGCCAGCAGCCCCAGGGCCATGACGCGCGCGGATGGCACTGCGCTGATGGCGATGACCGCTCCCATGATCGGTTGTGAAAGCGATAGAAAAGTATGTTTGCCGCGAGCGAGATCGTAGAACAGCCCGGGGTATCTGTTGATTGCGGTTACTGACATGGTCTTTATATACCAAGCCTGTTATCAAGTAAAACATGTGGTCAGTCTTGAACTCATGGTTATGAGCCATCCGTCGCCACTATGTCTCAGACGCGTATATCAGCATTTCCGGCTGAATACCGGACGCATCACTGGATGCTGAACTTTTTTACGACCGGCGTACTGTTATCGCTGGAGAGCGTAATGGTCACCTCGTAGTCGCCTTTCGGCCAGCCTGCGGTCGGCGATGTCATGGAGGATGTGTATGGCTGTGAACCGCCCTCTTTTGCTTCGGCTGTCACCGAGTCGATATCCTGAGGATCGTTGCCAAGTTCTCCCTTGATATACTTCCAGGACGAGGTCACCTTGGTGCCGCTCGGGGCGTTGTTCAGATTGGCGGACAGGAAGATCTCAGGGGTTGTCGTTTCGAAAGTCGAGCTGTCCGAGCTACATATGCCTTTGCTGTCGGCATCGACGCATAACTTGACGTCTGAAATGCCAGCGGTTGAGACGCTGCATGCCTGGAGAAAGATTGCGGCCAGCATGGCGGCGGCCACGGCGATTATTTTTTTCAATGTGATCCTTTCCTTGCCGGTATTGGTCGATCGGTGATTATCATAATATATGAGAGAAGCAGATTCTTCGTCGCTTCGCTCCTCAGAATGACAATTAATATCGCTCCTCAGAATGACAATTATTATTGCTCCTCAGAATGACAATAAACTATTTCGCTCATCCCGTTACTTTCTTCCTCAATACCCGATAGTCGCCGTCTCTACGCGTGACTCCCTTGCGGTCGAAGTATTCCAGCAGCGCCTGGGCGAACTTGCGGCTGGCTCCTATGAGGTCGCGCAGCTCCGCGAGCGTGATCTGCCCGGATTCCTGGCAGCGGTCGATCACAGCCTGCCGCGCCTGCTCCAGCGGCTCTGGGGCGAAGTAGAGATCGGGCTTTAATTTCACCGCGCGCCCGTTTTCCTCCAGCAGTTTTGCCAGCAGCTTGAGGTCATTGCCCGAGACGCCGGCATCGCGTCCGAGGTCGACAAGGGACGGTGGTGACATGCCGGCTTCGCTGAGCCCGGCGGCGATTTTTCCCATGGCGGCTTTCTGCTGCTCGGTCAAGCGGGCTTCGGCGCTTGGCAGGGAGTAGCGCTGAGCCTTCGATGCGGCAAAACCGTTCTCCACGGCGGACGCAAGCAGGGTCTGGAAGTCACGCTCACCCGCGTCCATACCTAATAATTTAGCGATCTCGTCGGCGGGCAGGCTGGGGTCGGCCGGTGATTTTTTCTGCGTTACCTCCAGCGTCGTGAGAAGACGGTTCTCAAAATCGGCGGCCGCGAGCGGTGAGAAGAAGATCTCTTCACCGCCGCTGGTTTTTTTCACTGCAATTACAGGGTCGGCCAAAGTCTCGGCCAGTTTTCCGCTCACCATCTGGCCGCGGGCATCGAGCTCATTGAAAGTCATCCCACCAGGGCTTGCTTCGGCGAGCAGCAGCTCTACAATCTCAGGCGCGTTTCCATTTTCAAGGATCTCCAGCCGCCGGACGACCTCAGCTCCCTTGCCATGCTTGCGCGGATGCGTGTCGATGACCACGCCGCCGCCGATCGTCGTGACCGGTGTCAGGGAACGCAGTATGAAACGGTCGCCCTTGGCAGGGACGATCTTTGTTTTCAGGCGCACTTGCGCGTAACAGCTCTCGCCGGGCGCCAGGCGGTCGCGGTCGGCGAACATCAACTTGGCGGTCGCGTCGGCGGTGCCGTGATGGAAGCGGGTCTGTGCCCCATACTTCAGCTGTTTGGACGCGCCCGGCAAAAGCTGTATGCGGGCGTCGACCATATAAGTTGTAGCAATACCTTCGCCCTTGACGATCATCTGCCCGCGCTCCAGCCTGTCCTTGTCGATGCCGGAGAGGTTGATCGCCACCCGCAGCCCCGCGTCGGCGCACTCGACGGGGTGGTCGTGTACCTGCACCGCGCGGGCGCGGCAGGGTATATCCTCGGGCATCAGGCGCACGCTGTCCTCGGCGCAGATCTGGCCCGACCAGAGGGTGCCGGTCACCACGGTGCCGATTCCCTTCAGGGTAAAGACGCGGTCGACAGGCAGGCGGGCGACGCCGGAGACCTGATGGGCCACTTCGGCCTTGCCGGCCGCTTCTTCCAGATGGCCCAGCAGCAGGGGCATGCCTTCTCCGGTTTTTGAACTCACTCTTACCAGCGGTGTATCTATATATGGAGTACTCGCGAGGAAATCCTCGATGTCGGCCTGGACGAGCTCCAGCATATCCTCGTCGACCAGGTCGGTCTTGGTGATGGCGATCACGCCCTGTGGTATCTCAAGCATCTCGATGATGGCCATGTGCTCGCGCGTCTGGGGCATTACGCCGTCGTCGGCCGCGACCACCAGCAGGAAGATGTCGATGCCGCTCGCGCCCGCGACCATGTTGCGCACGAAGCGCTCGTGTCCGGGGACGTCGATGACGCTCAGCTTCGTGCCCGAGGGCAGCTCCAGCTCGGCGTAGCCCAGCTCGATGGAGATGCCGCGCTCCTTCTCCTCCTTGAGCCGGTCGGTATCGATGCCGGTGAGCGCCTTGATGAGGGCGGTCTTGCCGTGGTCGATGTGCCCGGCGGTGCCGAGGACGAGGTGTTGGATTGGATTATTCGTTGCTATCTCTCCCTGGAATGACATGAAATTGGATAAATCATCTGAAAGGCATAAATCCTGCTGTCGCTCTTGGAGCTACGAAAATTTATCATTCTGAGCGAGTGCTGGTTGAAAAAGCAGATTCTTCGTCGCTTCGCTCCTCAGAATGACATCCATGGGTACTCCTCAGAATGACATCCATGGGTACTCCTAAGAATGGTAGGGCTATATGTCTGATACTTATTCTTCAAGCGCTTGCGTGACCGCGCCGGCCAGCTCCTCCACCTGCTCCGGCAGCACCGTCCGCAGGTCCAGCAGTAACAGTTCCTTGTGGATGCGGCCGATGACCGGCGGGTCGGTGTGTCTTAAGCGCGCGGCCAGCTCGTCCACGGTTATCGCTGACGGGCTTAAGGCGCAGACCCAGGAATCCAGCTCCAGCAGCGGCAGCGCGCCGCCGCCGACTTTCGAGGTCGCCTTCTCCACCGCAACGGACGCGGCGCCGCCGACTTCTTTCTTAAGGCCGCCTGCAAGTTCATCGGCGCGCGCTTTCAGGGACTCATCATTCTCGCTCAGCATCCTGAGCGTGGGAATCTTCTCCATCGCGGTCTCGGGTTTCAGGTAAAGCGCCAGCGTTGCCTGCAGCGCCGCCAGCGTCATCTTATCTACGCGCATGGCTCGCGCCATCGGATGCGCCTTCATCTTCTCGATATACTCGCTTTTGCCGACGATGATGCCCGCCTGCGGTCCGCCCAGAAGCTTGTCGCCGCTGAATGTGACCACGTCGACGCCGGCTGCGAGGCTGTCGTGCACCGATGGTTCGTCCGCGAGCGCTGGAAGTTCAGCCAACGCGCCACTTCCCAGGTCGTCGACGACGACGACCCCGTGTTCGTGTCCCAGTGCCGCCAGCTCGGCGATATCCACCTCGGCGGTGAAACCAACCACCTTGTAATTGCTGGAATGAACGTGTAGCAGCATGGCGGTCGCTGGCCCGATCGCCTTCTGATAATCCGAAAGTTTTGTCTTGTTGGTCGTGCCTACCTCTACCAGCCGCGCCGTGCTCGACGTCATGATGTCGGGGATGCGGAAGGAACCGCCGATCTCGATCAGCTCACCACGAGAAACTATGACATCCCGGCCGCCGCCGAAAACGGCGAGCGCCAGCAGTACCGCTGCGGCGTTGTTGTTGACCACGAGGGCGTTCTCGGCGCCGGTCAGCGCCATGATGATGCGGGTTATATGGTCGTGGCGCGAACCGCGCTTGCCCGCTTCGAGGTTATATTCGAGGTTGGAATAGGATGCGGCCGCTTCCGTGACGGCCTCGATGGCCTCCGGGGCCAGGACCGAACGGCCCAGGTTGGTGTGGACGACGACGCCGGATGCATTGATAACCCGTTTCAGGCTCGGCAGGAACACGGTGGCGGCTTCGTCGGTCACCGCGCGCGCCAGCCCGGCGGGCTTCAGCGCATCCGCATCCTGCTCGCGGCCCGCCAGAATCTCACGCCGAAGGCGGTCAATCACCGCGCGCGCCGAATCGACCACGAGCTCGCGGCCGAAATCCTCGATCACTCCTGCGAGGTCCGGCAGTTCCGCGACTTCCTCCACCGAGGGCAATGCTCTCAGCGAATCGGCCTGGCGGCTGGAAATGCCGCCTTTGCCTGCGTTCTTGCCCGGGCTCACCGTCCTATCCTTCCATCAGCTTTTCAAAAGCGCCGGAATCGGTTTCCAGCAGGTGGATGACCTGGTTGAGCTGGCTCAGCGTATCGCGGTCAAGGTTTCCCTCACGGAATCCCTCTTCCACGTCGTTATATTTCTGCCGCAGGTCGTCGATGTGGGGCACCAGCTTCTCAATCAGCTGCCTGACTGCTTCGAGGGCCTCGTCATTACACATGCTTTCCTCCATGGATATTATTTCTAGGATCAGGAGACTTTACTCTACCCACCGGCCGGGCGGGTGTAAAGCGGATATGGGTCGGCCTCCGGCGGCTCAGCGGGGGTCAGGCCATAACGATATCGGTCTCCGGGACGCTCTGGACTTGCCCTTGGAGGTAAATGTTCGTAGGATAATTAAGATGAAGTTTTTCACTGATAAACAGGCCACGAATAATAGCGGCTGCCGGGTAGATCTCCACCTCCATTCCCGTTTCTCCAAAGAGTCGGACCTCTGGGTGCTGAGGCAGGCGGGAATAGGCGAGAGCAACACTGACCCTGAAACCGCTTACGAGCACGCAAAATCCAGGGGTATGACCTATGTCACGCTCACCGACCACAACACAATCGAGGGCGGACTGCGCCTGGTCGGGCACAGGGACTTCTTCTTAAGCGAGGAAGTCACCACTTATTTCCCCGATGAGGATGTGAAGCTGCACACGCTGGCGCTGGGGATAACCGAGGAACAGCATCGCGATATCCAGGGGCTCAGGCGCAACCTTTATGACCTGATCGCGTATTTCAACCAGCAGGGCATCCTTTACTCGCTTTCCCATCCGCTCACGCGCCTCGGCGGGGAACTGACTCCCGGCCACGTCGAGCGGCTGATGCTGCTGTTCCCCATCTGGGAAGTGCACAACGGCTCGACTCTCGAGAGCGAGAATCTGCTGTCCCGCCAGCTGGCCGAGAGCTGCACGCCGGATAGGCTGAAAGTCCTCGAAGAGCGGCATGACCTGGTGGCTGTGCCACGAGAAAAGATAACCTATACAGCCGGTTCGGATGATCATGCCGGTTTTGATATCGCCAGCGCTTTCACCTCGACCGTCAAAGTAGACAGCATCGCCGGCTATCTGGCCGAGATCAGGGCCGGCCGCAGCGGCATACAGGGCGAGCATGGCAGTACGCTCAAGCTCGCCGACACGATGCTGGGCCTTTTCGCCCACGGCGCCGACGCCGGCATGGAAGCCGAAAACAGCGACGCGAAAAACAAGGGCCGCAACTCTAACTGGCTGGCCGGCTGGTCCGGCATGGGCCTGCTGAGTTCGGCGAAGGACAGCGGCCGCAAGTGGATGCATCTGGTATCGCTCGCGGTCGGCGGCGATGGTTCCGGCGGCGTGTTCCGTACGGTCATGGCTGACGCGGACCTGCGCCGCTCCGTCATGCCACTGCTGGCGGCTACGGTAAGCCCGGGTAAAAGCGGCGGCGAGAAGTTCCACAAACAACTGTTCTCACTTGTCAACGCCGCCTGGACGGCCGGCATGCGCTCGACGCTGTCTGATCTTTCCGAACTCAACCTTTTCAACTTCGTCGATAATCTCGACAAGATCGGCAGGCTGGTTACCCTGCAGGCTCTGCTTTTCCCGCATTCGCTTTCCGCGAATTACCATAGCCGGCAGCGGCATTTCATGCACCGGCTGAGAGCGCAGATGCTGCCGGATATCCCCAGCGGCGATGGCCTCTGGCCCCGCGTCGGCATGTTCACCGATACGTACGACGAGGTGAACGGTGTCACGAGCATCCTCAGGCGCCTGGCGGAGTTCAGCCGCCAGAACGACCGGCCCATGGATATCATCACCTGTGGTGATGGAGCCGATGCGACCGGACGGGTTGTTAAATTCCCGGCCGTAGCCTCGGTCCATCTACCTGAATACAAGGAGCTGGAGTTGTCGATACCGCCGGTTCTCAAGGTCATTCAGCATTGCGAGCAGCAGAATTTTGATGTCATTCACGCGGCGACGCCCGGTCCGATGGGCCTGGTTGCCTTCATGGTCTCGAGGATAATGCAAGTCCCCTTCGTTTCGAGCTTCCACACGGATGTTCCGCGCTGCGTCGGCCGTATCACCGACGACAAGCTCAACGAGGAAGCCGCCTGGACTTATACGCGCTGGTTCTACCGGCGCAGCGATCTCACCTTCGCCCCGTCGGTCTACAGCTGCCAGGATCTGGCCAGCCACGGGCTTGACCGGCGCAAGATGGCGGTGCTCTACCAGGGCGTCGACTGCGACCGGTTCTCTCCCGGGTTCAGTACGCCCAATGCTCGTCGGGCGCTGGGAGGCGAGGGTCGCAAGCTCCTCCTTTTCGTGGGCCGGCTCTCCGTTGAGAAAGATCTGCGTTTTCTGGCGGATGCGTATCTGGCGCTGGCCGCCAAGCGGGATGATGTCCACCTCGCGTTCGTCGGAGACGGACCACTTCTGGCTGAGCTGCAGGAGCAGCTTGGAGATAAAGCCACCTTTACCGGCTGGCTCAAGGGACAGGAGCTGGCTGAAGCGTTCGCGTCGGCCGATATTTTCGTATTTCCAAGCACGGTCGACACCTCGGGTCAGGTCATCCTGGAAGCGCAGGCATCCGGATTGCCGGTCGTACTTTGCTCCGAAGGCGGAGCGATGGAAAACATCGAGCCAGATGTGACGGGGCTTACCGCCCAAAGCCGGAGCGTCACGGATTTCAACCGTCAGATCGAGAAGCTCATCGATGATGACAGCCTTCACGGGAGGATGGCCGCGGCGGCGCGCCGTTCCGCGGCAGGGCGTACCTGGGAGAAAGTTTTCGGCGATCTCTTTGATACGTACTCCAAGCTGGTGGAAGTATCGCGGCTGGAGCCGGCGGAACGGACACTTGAAACCCGGCAGGATGCAAATGACGCGGGCGGCGAATACAAGGATACGTCCCAGGATGAGATCATAAGCCTTGCGGGGAAAGTATTCACCGCCAACCTTACAGGCCGGGCTGTTTCCGACAAATAGCCTGACGGCCGCGCTTTTCGATTCAGGAGATGTCCTTGATGGAGCCCGTACCGTCCGAGATGCAATCTGATTCAACCGATCCCGCCCTTCCCGCCCTGTTCCTGTTCGCCCATCACGACGATGAGATCTTCATCTCCGCGACCCTTCAGCTGCTGGCCGGACGCGGGGATGTTTCCGCGGTATGGGTGACGAGAGGCGGGCTGCACGGCGGCAAACGGGAGGCGGAGTCACGCCGGGCGATGGATATACTAGGCGTCGATCCTCAGAGGCAGCATTTCTTCAGACTGGCGGACGGACGGGCGCTTGACTACGCGGACGAAGTAATCAGCAGGCTGACGCGCCTGATCCTGAGACTGAAACCGGCATCGGTTTTCGTGCCTGCTTTCGAGGGCGGGCATCCCGATCATGACATCGTGCAGCTGGCCGCGGCCGAGGCAATCAGGCGCGGGGCTGTCGACAAATCCGGAGCTCGCCGCAGACCAGCGCTCTACGAATTTCCCCTCTATAACAGATGCGCGACACGCTTTATTTCCGTAGGTGAATTCATACCGGACGCGACACCGACTCTGCGAACCGCCGTGAAATTGAGGGACAGGCTGATCAGGAGGAAGCTCATGATCACATTCCGGAGCCAGCGGCCGATCACATGGCCGTTGCTGGGTTTTAAGGGGGGTCCGATGATGCTGCATCATGCGGGGGAGCCGTACCGCCGCGTGCCCGCTGAGCGTGACTATGCAGTCAGACCGCATCCGGGAAGGCTGGCATACGAGTTTTATACTCCTGTCCGGTTTGGGCGGTTCGCGGAAAAAGCGGCGCTGCTGCAGGCGGAGCGGAGGCGAAACTAGTGCCCAGCGTTCTCTAGTCGTCCAGTTTCTCTTCCAGAAGGTCGGACAGGAACAGGTCGCAGACTCCATCGAAGTCGACTTCGAATATCTTTCCAGTGTCTTCGGCTCCGGCCATACAATAGAGTGCTTCGACTCCCGGCTTTTCATCGATGTCGATCGGGTCGGAGTAAGAGCAGAGTTCACAGCAGTTTATCGAATCAGTCTTGTGATAGCTGTACAGCTTCGTCCAGGTGGTCTTTCCAGCAGCGTCAATATCCATTACGGCTCTTCCGCCGCGAGTATCTGCAGGGCTATCTCTACGCCGCTGACCCTCTCCACCATCAGGTCGGAGTATTTCGGCAGCTCCTCCGGCATCTCGCTCGAAATGACGCCGATGCAGACAGTTTTGTACTTCCGGCGCCGGCGTTTCCTCAGTTCCTTGAACGCGTCTATGTCTGTCGTGTCATCTCCGACATAGATCGCCTGTTTCACCCCGAGCCTGTCCAGCAGCTGTCCGATTGCTACGCCCTTGTCGACAGGCAGCGGCGGCCTGACCTCGATCACCATGCGTCCGTCCCGCGGTTCGAGTCCAAGCTTTCTGATCCTGGGGAAGATGTGTTTTTCGATAAGCGCGCGGGCGGCTTCCGGATCCGGAGTATTACGGAAGTGGAAGGACATCGTCGCCGTCTTGTCTTCCAGCCAGATGCCGGAATCTATCAGTTCCTCAAGCGAACGGCTGAAGTCCACCAGCTCGCGGATTTTTACTACGTACGGCTGGGCTTCGTCGCATACGACTACGGCGTGTCCGGGGAGCATCGTCTCAAAGCCATGGTTGCCGATGTAGGCCAGTTCCGAGTTTCCCGTGATTCGCATGGCCTCGGTGGCCGGCCTGCCGCTGACGACCGTTACCGCCAGGTACATGTGCGAGAGCTTTCGGATCAGCTTGCTGATGGAATTCGGAATGGCGACTTCATCCGGGCGCGGCATGATCGGCGCAAGGGTTCCGTCGAGGTCAAGAAAGATGGCCGTCGCCGCCGATGTCCCGACAAACGGCGCCAGGGTTTCCTCGATCTTGTCCAGCGTATTCGGCTGTTGGCGGTTTTTTTGCAAGGATTTGCCGGTCGTGTGGTAGAAGAGTAGTTTATACGATCCGTGCCGGACGCTTTCATGGATAAACGTGCATTCCGGCGCGTCCATGTTTCAGGCGCTATGCTATCATACGTTCGCGGCTTGCGGCAGGGGAGAGCCGCGATTGCCGGCGCGGGCGAAGGAATCGCCGCAGACATAAAGAGGGGACAAAGTCCAAAAACCTCCATTGATATATCCAGGCGGGCTTACGAAAAAAAAGCCGGTGTCGAGCGCAGCGCCGGCCATCTTGATAACCCTCCTTTTCCTTTCCCTGATGATGGCGTTCGTCGTGGTAGTCACGGGCCAGTCGGCCCAGGCTGCGGGAAGCGGCATGGTAGTGGTCACCGACAGGCTTCTTTACGCTCCCGGCGACAAGGTAAATTTTGACATCGTGGCCGATTCTGCGGGAAAAAGCCTTTCGGGCGAGCTGGTGCTCAGGGTATACCCGCCGGCTTCGCCCCTGGCGGCAAACGCATTCACCGTGGCCCCCATTTTCGAAGCCAGTGTCAAAAAGGATTTCAGCATCACCGGTCAGGCGGTCGCCGGCTACCAGGCAAAGACCGGCGACTTGAAGGCGGACGGCGGCGGTTACCCCGTGAAGGTAAGCCTCGTGCAGAACGGTGTGGAGGTCCTCTGGGGTACGACCTGGCTGGCGGTGACGGACGGCCAGGGGCACGAGCCCCTCGATCTGGTCATGCTATGGACAGCGAGCAGCCCGCCCCAAAGAAACGCGCAGGACCAGTTCATCAGTACGCGCCTGCTGGAACGCTGTCAGGCCAGCACCCAGACTGGTGAGAGCCTGCTGCAGCATCTCGCTTTTTTAAATAAATATCCGCAACTGAAGACTTCATATGCCATCGAACCCGCCCTTCTGGATCAGCTTGGCGACATGGCGGACGGATTTGAAGTGGTTGAAGGTGATAAGGCCGGCACGTTCAGCGATGCCTCACCCGAAGCCCGTATTGCCGCGGACTGCCTTGAAAATATGCGCCAGCTCGCCATTGGCGCCAACGCCGAGATACTTTCCGCCCCCTACTCCTTCGTGAGCCTTCCCGTTCTGGCCAGGCAGGGATGGGAAGACGGCAACGGTCAGTTCCGTCTCGGCCACGATGTCCTTCTGGAGTCGCTGGAGCTTACGGGTGTCCCGGACGGGACATACGCCCCCGAGCTTTATGTCACGACCGACTCACTGCGTTATCTGGCGGCGACCGGAGGTGAGTATGTCGCTCTCTCCGGCAACTCGCGGGGCAGCGTACAGGGCCGCGATATCGGCGGCGAAGTCAATTACCGGCTGCGCGACTTGAGCGGCGAGAGGATCACCAGCTTTTTTGCTGACGATGCCGCGTCGGTTTCGTTGCTGGGAAACAGCCCTGACCCGAACGCTTTTTTCGCGGCACTGGTCAACAGCTATGTTTCGGCGGAACCCAATCGCCTGATGATAACGGCTTCGCCCACGCCCACTCCGCCGCTCAGCATCGAGCAGCGGAACCGCGTCTACGGTACGCTTGCCGGACAAGCCTGGATACACAGCCTGACGCTGGGAGATGCCAGGCGGAAATACAGGCCCGATACACAGCCGGCCACGCTGCTCAGGTACGATGATCCTCTGGCAGGTTATGTTGCACGGACATACTACGAGCGGCTGGATGCCGTGCATACGGATTTCGAGGATTACCGCGCCGCAGTAGATAACGATGAGCCTGAGCTGGTGAACCTGACCCGCAGGATGTATACGGCGGAAAATGCGTACTGGCTTGACGAGCGGGCGAATCCCGATGACGTCAACCGGGGTCTGGCTTATCTGGACGAGATCGACCGGGCCGTCAATGAAGAGACCTCCGGTTTGAGCATCACGATCGATACTCCACTCGTGCAGAGGTCCGGCAATGGCGAAGCCAGAATCACCGTCGCGAACAGCCGGCTTCATCCCTTTACGATGGACATAGTGGTCGAGGGCAACGAGGGAGTCACTTTTCCCGAGGGAGCCGAAAGGCGCCTGCGGGTGGAAACCGGCAGTACGGAGCTCACGGTTCCCTATCACTCGGATGGATGGTCCCGGCTCGACGCCAGCGCCAGATCACGCGGAAACATCATGGTCGAGGACGGCGCCAGCATCCATCCGATCGCGGCCAGGGTATGGCTGGCGCTTGGCATCATCCTGGCCGGTATCGGCCTGGCGGCTGCCTACATATTCCTGATTGTCCGCCGTCGATAGAGGGCTTCAGGACGACTGTATCGAATCTGGTAACATCAATGTTAATGTGTTCGTTGTTTCGTCGTAACCTCAGGAGGAGCCGGGTGCGGATCATCACTACCCTGAAGGAATTGGGGAAGGGCGAGGATGGCAGCTTTCTCGGGACCGCCATAATCCTGGCGCTGGTCTTTGCCGTGATAGGCATCTTCATCATCGATGGCACCTCCGTCTATTACACATGGCAGTCGGCCAACGACGTCACCGAGCAGGCTACCCGCCTCGCCGCTTTTACTTATAACGAGACCAGGAGCGACGCCCAGGCGGAGAACAAGGCGGCGGACTTGTGCGAAGAGAACAACATGGTCTTCACGAGCTTCAGCGTCAACCGCTATGGACACACTTTTGACATTGGATGTTCGAAGGACGCGGACACACTGGTCTTCAAATACCTGCCGGTCTTCAAGGATCTCATCCACCAGGAAGCAAAAAAATCATCTGACAGCCTGTAGCCGCGCCACCCGTAACGTGGCCGAATAACGTTCGCCGGCATCACTTCTTTTATTTTTTAACCGCCTGCCACTTGCCAAGAGCGCTCCGGCAGGCTAGATTTCTCTTTTGCAGGCACTAATTTCAAATCTGGAGGCACCATGACGGTCAAGACTCTTTTATCTGAAGACAAGATGCCCACCCAGTGGTACAACATCGCGCCGGACATGCCCGAGGGCAGCCTCAAGCCGCCGCTCAACCCGGCTACTGGCGAGCCCGTCGGCCCGGACGCGCTGGCGCCGCTCTTTCCCATGTCGCTGATCATGCAGGAAGTGAGCACCGAGCGGTATATCGATATACCGGAAGAGGTCCAGGAGATTTATAAGCTCTGGCGCCCGACGCCTCTCATCCGTGCCATGCGGTTGGAGAAGGTGCTCGATACGCCAGCGAAGATCTACTTCAAGTACGAGGGCGTAAGCCCCGCCGGTTCACACAAGCCCAACACCTCCGTGCCGCAGGCTTACTACAACAGGGAAGCCGGCATCAAGCGCATCGCCACCGAGACCGGTGCCGGCCAGTGGGGATGCTCCATGGCCCTGGCGACGCAGATGTTCGGCATGGATTGCAGTGTCTACATGGTCAAGATAAGTTACGATCAGAAGCCCTATCGCCGCAGCATGATGGAGGTCTGGGGCGCGGAAGTCTTCGCGAGCCCGTCCAACCGCACCAACGCCGGCCGCGCCATCCTCGAGGGAGACGCGGATTCCCTGGGAAGCCTCGGCATAGCGATCAGCGAAGCTTCCGAGGACGCGGCGACGCACGACGACTGCAACTACGCGCTGGGCAGTGTCCTCAACCACGTGCTGATGCACCAGACGGTAGTCGGCCTCGAGTGCAAGCAGCAGATGGAGATGGCGGGGGTCTACCCGGATATCGTCATCGGCTGCATCGGCGGCGGCAGCAACTATGCCGGCCTCGCCTTCCCGTTCATGAAGGACCGGCTGGAAGGGAAGAAAGAAATCGAATTTCTGGCGGCCGAGCCCAGCTCCTGCCCGACGGTCACCAAGGGCAAATATACCTACGATTTCGGCGACGCCCTGGCGTCGACGCCGCTCTTCATGATGCACACGCTCGGACACGACTTCATCCCGCCGGGTATCCACGCCGGTGGCCTGCGCTACCACGCGATGGCGCCGCTGATCAGCGCTCTCGTCGATGCCGGTCACATAGACGCCGTCGCCTACGGCCAGACCGAGATCTTCGACGCGGCCCTGCAGTTCGCCCGCGCTGAGGCGATCATCCCGGCTCCGGAGTCGAGCCACGCGATCAAGGCAGCCATCGACAAGGCGCTCGAGTGCAAGGCGTCCGGCGAGGAGAAAGTCATACTCTTCAACTTAAGCGGCCACGGCCACTTCGACATGAGTGCCTACGACGCGTATTTAAGCGGCAAGCTTACTGATTTCGCATATCCGGAAGAGAAGATCAGGGAGTCGATGGCGAAGATCCCGAAGATGGGATAATTTACGCCACCCAGGTCCAGACAAGGAACTTGGCAAACAGGAATCCCAGCATAACGAGGAATGAAACGACGACGAGCTGATCCACCCAGCGCCTCTCTTTCGCCCACAGGGCAAGCAGGATGAAGATCGGGAAAGCGGCAAGCGCGAAGCGGGGCATCGACAGCAGGGGCACCATCGCCGAGGGATAACAGAGCGGCAACAGCAGAACCACCAGCGCATAACTTGCGTAGGCCAGGGGCAGGCGCCTGAACGAGGCTATGGCCAGACTGATGCAGGCGACGGCGAAGCCGAAGTTCATCACGTCGTAAGTGGCCCATAGGCGCGGGTCTCTGTCGACAACCGGCCAGAACGATTTGTCGGGTGTGATGATCACGGTATTGAAGCCGTCCCGCGCGGCGATGAACCCCCTGTAAAGCCCCCTGAACGGATCGACGAACTCGCGCAGCCAGTAGCTCTGGGCTTCGGAGAACAGCCACGGGTCGTTGAACCTGATGTCCAGATAGAGCATCCATACCATCAGCCCGAGGGGCAGCATCAGCAGATAAAGCGCATCCCAGCGCACGGCACGCCAGTCCCATTCACGATCACGCAGGTACATGATGACCAGTGGGACGAGCAGCAGCAGGCCGGCGCTGCGCGTCAGCGTCGCCAGTGCACCGGCGATGCCGGCCAGCACATACTCATTGCGACGCGCCGCGTAGATACAGCCGATCGTCAACATCAGGAAAAGGGATTCGCTGTAGATAGTCTGCAGATAGAACGAAGTCGGGAAGATCGCCATGTAGAAAACGCTTCGCCGGGCCGTGTCGCTACCGAAATCGGTCTCCACGAGAAGGTAGAAAAAGTAGAACGCCGCCAGGCAGCAGACGAGAGAGATGAACATGCCCGCCAGTACGCCGTTCCCGAAAAACAGTGGTTTGAATACGGCGATCAGCAGGGGATAGAGCGGAAAGAACGCCGTGGAGCTGTTATCCGCCGCGTAGCCATGCTGTGCTATCTGCAGGTACCATACCGAGTCCCACTTCGCCCAGATATCAAAGAGGTAATGCGGCAGCCCGGTAAACGTCTCGGTCAGCTTCAGATCGACCTGCGGCGGGACATCGAGTCCCATGGGGTCGATCCTCGGAAGGGTGACATACGCCAGCGGGGCCAGCAGAAAGAGGGCGCCACGGGTGATCAGGAATATTATTCCCGCTTCACGGAGTGCCTCCGGCAGGCGGCGCAATTCCTAGTCCTCCGCTTTCCTCAAGCACGGGAAACGGTCAATGGGAAAGCAGAACCGGCTCCGGAGCTCATCCGAATCGGCTAGCAAACGATGCAGTTGATGAAAAAATATAGAAAACATAGTTCCCCAGCCACGATTGTTGGCCGTATGCCCCATATCCCCGCCTTCTATTCTTGCGAGCGGACTTCTGACGGGTCTTTGACGCGGTAGATATCGATCGTTTCGACCGGCTCCGAAGATACCGAATACGGCAGGCTGCCGTGAAACTGGTCATAAAAACCTGCCTGGCTGTCTCTGTCCTGGACTCGTATCGGCCACCCGGCGCCAGCCGGATAATCGATGCTTTGATCGAGCCGCAGCCGGTTCTTCAGGTCATCGGAAATGAAATAAGCGATCAAACCGTGGCTCAGGATAACATAATCACCGGGTGCCGGTGAATCGTCCTGCCTCGTAAGGTAGCTGCCGCCTGCAGCTTCCAGATAATAGCGAAGACCGAACTCGCCCGCGAACCAGATTCGATGATCGCCTTCCGCGAGCTTTGCCGGGTAGTCGGAGGCAAAGGTGCGATATACTCCCGCCAGCTGGTAGTCGGCGATCGAAACGGCTGTCCCCGTGATCGCGGTGCAGACGACCGCGGCAATGGCAAAACGCGACCAGAGGGTTTTATCCGCAAAAACGTCGCGGGCATAGCTTACGAACATCAGCACTACCGGCGGGAACAGGGGCAGCAGATACCTGGTTGAGGCATATGGCAGCAGCAGGACGCTGTATACCAGCACGCCGGATATCCAGAGGACCAGGAAAATATTGTCGCGATCTTTCTCCGAACGCTCATCGGTAAAGACCGCGTCCGCCCCCGTATTGAAAAACCGGTAGATCGCCAGAAGCCCGGCTGAATAGAAGACCGCCTGCAGGATACCCGCCGCAAAGGTGTACTCGCCGGACAGGGACTTGCCCAGGAAAAAAATCAATAACAGGCCAAAAATGGCCATAAATCCAAGGTAATCCTTTTTGTTCTTCAGCATTCCCGCGGCCAGAATCAGAGGGAATACCGTGGCCCCGCCGATGACCGAGACAATCGAAAGGACCTTGTTGGCGATAAAGACAGGAGCCAGATTTACGCCAGTACTATAGGAGAGCTTGGGGGGATTGCCGGTCGCAACCAGATAATAGATTACGATCGTGGCAAAAACGGCCAGCGCCGCGGCTAGGGGGAGCATGGTCCTAAAAGTGACTCGCCGCTTCAGTAGAGCGTAAGCAAACAATAGCGGCAACAGGCTGAATGACTGATAGGTCACCAGGATCGCCAGAGATGTGAAAACACCGGCCAGAACAAGTAGCCGTCTACCTTTGTCATCGCTATCGATGGCGTAGATATACGAAGCGACGGCGGCTAGCCAGAGCGATAATGCCGGGACGTCGGTCATCACGCTCTGGGACATCACCATAAAACCCGGTGTCACGATCAGCAGCAGGGCGGCTGTCAGCGGACTGTCTGTGAACCGTTTGCCGAGGTAGAACATGGAAACGGCCGCCAGAATGGGAAAAATGATCAGGCCGAGGTGCAGACCCGCTTCGCCGGTCCCTCCGAATACCCGTATCAGCAGGGACAGGTAGCTGGTATGCAGGGGCGGATGGGTATCGAGATAGAGCGAAAAAAAGTTGCCCTCATAACCATGGTCGGGAAGGCCGAGGGCGAGTGGATGGCCAAGCTTCTCCTGGCCCAGCCAGACAAAGATCGTATCGTCCAGATGGAAAGCCTTGAAGATGAACGGCAGGCTGATGGCGCCGACGATGAATATCAGCAGGGCAAGGCTTGATTTCGTTCCCGGTGTTTTGACTTCTTCCCGGCTCGATATTTTGGAATGCATGTTTGTAGCTGTTTTCCCCATGCGTTTTCCCCACGACTGATAAATTACTCCAAAATGCAGATTGCGCGACTCAAGAATATCAGAAGGGGGCGGGGGTGTGCCCGCAAGGCGGCGGTTGCGCGTCTACCCGGTTCATTTCTTCCAGTATTCCCTGATGCAAATTAGTTATCTTTATCGTTAATATTAATCATTGTAATAGTAGCTTACAATTATATTATTGTATATGAATATATATAGATGCTTGCCAGCGTCAGATGGAGGTGATGGATACCACAGGCGGGGGGGGGGGTACTTCTACTATTTATGTATCAGGAGGTTGGGGATGAAAGTGTTTAAGAAAGTCGGCACCCGCAGGTTGTTCATGATGGTGCCTTTTATTCTGTTGGTTATTTTTGTCATAGCCCTGAGCGGACCGATCACTTCGGGCGGAGCCTATGGTTTGACTGAACCTCTGCCGCCCCCGGTGCCCGGTTTCACGCCGGCGCCGCTTCCGGGCGCAGGCAGTTTCAACTCGATCGTCACGGTTGGCATGGTTGACGCGCTTCTGGCGGACAATGCCAACCATGGCAACGCCGTAGCTCCGAACGTCCACATCATCGATGTCCGTTCCTCGTTTGAGTACCTTGCCGATGTATGTCCCATGCAGACAGCGCTGGGCCTGCCCACGTATACCGTGACCAACACGGGGCATCCTTCGTGGAACTGGCCTGACGCGACTCCCGAGGAGGCCTTCTCGAATCCTTACTGGATCGGATTCCACTGGAATGGCGTTCCCTATGCATCTCTCTGGAACATCAGGATGCAGGAAAACCCGAACTTCCGTAACTACCTTGACGCTTTGGTCGCTGACGGAAGCATCAAGAAGAACGACAACCTGATCTTCCTCTGCCAGACCGGTTATCGCGCCTCATGGGCGGGACAGGTTGCCGCCAGCATGGGCTTCACCAACGTGAACGTGCTGCACGGTGGCATGCTCGCCTGGTCTGATGACTGGTATGCGGATGATGGAATGTACGCGAACAATCTGCCCGGCGACATCTCGCCCGGCGATTGTCCGCCGGAAGCAGCGCCCGCGGTTAATTGCGACCCGGATAACGTCGCGGGCCCGGCTGCCCGTCCCAAATCCACGGTTCAGACCGCGCCATGGAAGTATGATACCGGCCGCATGGCTCTCGTTGGCGCTCCGGTCGTCTGGAACGGCACCGAGCCGCATGTTGGCGTCAAGGCCGAGTGGTTGCCGGGAGACTTCCAGCTCTCACCGAGCACAGGAAATGTACTATGGGCCAGTTATGCTGATTACACCAACAGGTTGCTCACGGTTAACCTGCAGCTGACCAGCAACGCACCGGCTCCTCCAGGTCCGCTGAACTATCCGGCTTCCTGCGGCGGCGCCCCGGCGCCCGCCGGTTCATGTGAGCAGGTATACCAGGCGGCTCACGGAACGGCGTATAACGCCGCGGTCGTTTACACGTCTACCACCAATGGCGTTATAGCTACCGGCCTGCCAGGAGCAATCGGCAATATCGGACCGAACGCAACGGGGACAGTTGCCGTCAAGTACAACGTTCCCCCTGGAGTAGTGTTCTTCAGGACCAGCGTGTACGCGAATGCGAATGATATGCCCGATCCGACTGCCCCGTATGGTCCGGACATGGCGTGGTACTTCACATATACGTATCCAGGACCACCCCCGACGGTGTAAGGAGAAGCAGATGACTGATAATAACAAGCTCGACATCTATTCGAAGCCGGAGCTGACCAGGCACGATAACCTGAAGGCGATCACCTTCGAGTGCCCCCAGTGGCAGTGCAGTGTGACGGTACCGCCGCCACCGGCTCCTTAAGGATGAACATGGCAGCCGGTACTGTGTGATCGTGGCTGGCAGCGATATATAAGACAGGGGGGCGGCGCCTTCGGCGCCGCCCCCCCTTTTTTCCGGGACATTTCTCGACACATGTCTGGACATCGAGTCCCATGGGAACGATCCCGGGAAGGGTGATACAGGCCAGTGGGGCCAGCAGGAAGAGAACGCCGCGCTTGACCGGTAATATTCCGCTTAGCTGATTACATCCGGCAGGCGCCGCAATTTCTAGTCCTCCGCTTTCCTCAAATAAAGAAAACGGTCGAGGGGGCGGTTGAACTCGCTCCAGGGATCGTCGGAATCGGCGCGTTTGCGCTCAAAGATGTTCGCCTTGGCGTCGATGTCGTCGGCGTGGTTGAGGATGAATGCCTCAGGCGTCTTGGGTCGTATCGGTGAACCGTATTCCTTTTCGCCGTGGTGAGAAAGGATCAGGTGCAGAAGCTGTAGCGCCAGTTCCCGGGGGAATTCCTCCGGCTGTGCGCCGGCGCCACCGCCCTCAAGTTGCAACTGGCCGGAATCCACGCCTTCCCCGGGAATGCCTTCCAGCCGGCTGATCGCGTCCGCCACGATTTTCTCACCAATGACGATATGACCCAGAAGCCGGCCCTTGTCGGAATAATCTATCGCCGTGGAATAGTTGAACTCCACCGTCTTGCCGATGTCGTGCAGGATCGCGGCCGTCACCAGCAGGTCGCGGTTGATATCCTGGTACTGTCCCGCGATCGCGTCAGCCACCCGGCTTACGGACAGGGAATGCTCCAGCAGCCCGTGTATGTAATTGTGGTGGATGCCCTTGGCCGCCGGCGCCTGGCAATAGGCGCGGTACATGTCGTCGGTGAAGATCTCGTCGAGCAGCAGGGAAAGGTAAGTATTGGTGATGCTGTCGCGGATGCCGGCGAGTTCGGCTTCCATCTCGCCCATGTCGCGCGGGCTGGCTGGCTGCAGCGAAGCCGGGTCGACCTCATCTTCATCAGTGACCGGCGTGATATTCTCGAGATCGATTTCCAGCTGGTCGCGATAGTTGCTCTTCTTGACCCGGCCGGTAATCTTTACAACCTGGCCCTGATCGAAAGAATCAACCACGGCTTCTTCCACGCGCCATTTAACCGCTCCTATGATGCCGTCCGTGTTCATCAGGCGCAACAGCAGGAACTTGTTGCCGTTCTTGTCTTCACGAACGTTCTTGTTGGCGCAGATATAATAATTCTCGATCTTCTGGTTTTCTACTGGCTTCTCAACCGTGGTATTCATTATTCATTCCTTATCGTCTAGCTGTTCGTCAGGCTCGGGCACTGCCTTCAGGCGCTTCGCCTCTTGTTTTTCAGCTTCCTTTTCCTCGGCTTTTTCGATCAGTTCATCCAGGTTGCCGAGATTGAGTTTGAACGCTCCGGCCCCCTTCTTGTAAAAGCCAGGCTTGCCAGGAAGATATTCGACATTGTCATTTTCTTCCGTCATAAGTCCTCCAATGTCATTCATGGCTTAACATCTTGCCGGTTCAGGCTGTCAAGCCTTTGTCTATTCTATATCATAGAATACGCAGCAGACAGAGAGGTGTGAGGGACGGGCAGGGCAGGATATGCCCGCCTTCGCTGAAGGCGTCTTCGACAAACGCTGCGGTGGGCATATCCTGCCCTGCCCTTGAGGAAGATGGAAATAAGCGTAACTGGCGTTGATGTTTATAGAATCGTAGATTCTAATAAACGCAAAGGAGAACTTATGAACGCGAAATTCACTTTGCTCGGCACCGGCGGATGGATACCAACGGTCCGCCGTGAGACCACCTGCGCCATCCTCAGCTTTCCCGAAGCGCTGTTCATCTTCGATGCCGGAACCGGGCTGGCGCGCCTGCTTGAAGAAAGGTTTCGCCCCGAGCTGGAGCCGGGCCGCGAGGTGCATCTTTTCCTGACCCATTACCATCTGGACCACATCGCCGGCCTCGTCTATCTGCCCGCCATGTTCAAGGGCCGCACGGTCCACCTGCACCCGCCGGCGGCGTCGGTGACCGGTGTGGATCCCCTGGAGACGATCGACTCGATAGTGCGCAAGCCGTTCAACCCGGCATCGCTCGCGGACATGCCGGTAAATATCAGCGTCGAGCCGCTGGATGAGGGTGGGCATGAAATCGAAGGCATTGCAGTCCGGGTCCGCAGACAGATCCACCCGGATCCCTCCGTGGCTTACAGGATCGCCGACCTGCTGGTATTCGCGACCGACACGGCGGCGGATCCGGCGACGGCCGAGTTCTCCCGCGGAGCGCAGCTTCTGGTACACGAGGCGTGGATCGACGGGGCGGAGGAGGACGACCCGGCGACCGAACACATCGCCCGCGAAACCTACGTCGGCCACACTTCAGCCCGGCAGGCCGCCGGGCTGGCACAGCTGGCGGGAGTAGATGAACTCGTGCTCTGCCATCTCAGTCCTGTGCGCGGCGCGGATTATCACAACCGCATGCTTGCCGCCGCGCAGGAAATATTCCCGCGGACGATGATACTCGAGGACGGGGAATCAATAGAATTCAAGACTGAAAAATAAGAACTTCCGGCGTTCGCAACGGCAGAGCCGCAGCTGGCGGGGTCTGTCAGGCGGCGCCATCACCGGTTCCATCGGAGCCTGCCGCTGCCGGGTTCACAGGCTCCGGCACCTGCGGTTCGGAATCGGGGTTATTGTCGAGTTTTGCCTTGCGCCGCCGCCGGACCGTCCACAAGACGACCACGGCCAGAACCAGAACGCCAAAGGCAATGGCGGCGCCCCGGCCGAGCCAGGTGCTGATCTTCTGCCAGCTTGCCCCGAAGAAATATCCTAAAACCAGGTAGAGCGACACCGAGAGGATAGAACCGGCAACGTTGTAAGCGAGGAAGGTCTTGTAAGGCATGCGCCCGATACCGGCGGCTACCGGCCCGAGCGATTTAACCACAGCCACGAAGCGCCCGATGAGGATCGTTTTGCCGCCATGGACGTCGAAGTATCTCTGCGCCTTCTCCAGGTACCTTTCCCTGAAGAAGAAGAACCGGCCGTAGCGCCTCAGGAAATTTACGCCTCCGAAGCGTCCCACGGCATAGCCGGCGCTGTCTCCCAGAATCGCGCCTATCGAGGCCAGCACGATCAGCCACATCAGGCTGAGCCTCCCCTGCGATGCAAGCAGGCCGGCGACCAGCAGGGTGACATCCCCCGGCATGATTAGCCCGATAAATGCCGAGTTCTCCAGAAAGGTCATGGCGAGCACGATCCAGTAGCCCCAGAACTCCAGCTGCGGGAGGATCGTGTTGTTCAGGATTTCGTCCAGGCCTGCCGCCTTCCATGATGATGCCGCCGTTTGATGGCATAGGATATCAGAAGGAAGAGCGTGGCTGCGAGGGGCAGCGAAAAAAAACTGCGAAGTGCGGCCGGCCTTGCTACTTGCCGGTGGCAGTCTCCCTGTACGCCTCGGACAGCTTCTGCTCGCGGGCGAGCTGTTCGGCCATCACTTCGCGCAACAGGTCGAAGGCGCTGATAACCTTGAAATTGGCGATACGGTAGAAGACGTTCACACCCTGGCGGCGCGAATATACAAGGGAGCGCTGGCGCAGGACCGCGAGGTGTTGCGAGACAGTGGCCTGCGGCAACTCGAGGGAACTCGCCAGCTCGCCCACGGTTTTTTCATCGTCGCGCAGCTCGTTCAGGATCAGCAGCCTTTTGGGATCGGCCAGCGCCTTGCAGATCTGCGCATGCAGTCTGAAAAGATCTTCTTTTACATCCGGATCCATACTTCCCCCTTATTCGTCACCCCCTCAGGTTGAGAAGGCCACGTTTTAAACAGTTATTCTTTTATAAATACTATTACATATATAGACATTCTTCAATATGTAGATGTTTCAAACATTGGAAAACGGATAGGTTCCAGTTGACTTGTCACCATTGTATTAGTGATTTACAGGTGTCAGGTTTTAGCTGATTTTGTCCGCTGGTTGATTTTCAGAACTCGGTCTGGGTCAATCGAGGACATGCTTCACGGGCGGCCTCACGGTCGCCCCTTATTTTTAGACCTGTCGAAAATCCTTTTGCCCTCCGGAATCCTATCTGCCTTTCATGCTTCTAACAGTCAATCAATTTGATAGAATCATTCACCAGCTTCATACAGGAGGAAATCAATGGTGGAAATATATGATGTGATCATTATTGGCGGCGGACCGGCCGGGTTGACGGCGGGCCTTTACTGCGGACGCGCCAGGCTGAAGACGCTGCTCCTGGAAAAGGCGACCACCGGGGGACAGGCGGCGACCACGGACGAAATCGAGAATTATCCGGGCTTTCCCGAGGGGATAGGCGGTTACGAGCTCACCGAGAAGATGAAGCAGCAGGCGGTGCAGTTCGGGACCGAGCTCAAGGAGATCAAGCCGGTTGAGACTATCGAGGTCGAGGGCGACGAGCGGATCGTAAAGACCGAGGATGAGGAGTACCGCGCCAGGGCCATCATAATCGCCAGCGGCGCTGAACCCGGTACCCTTGGAGTCCCGGGCGAAGCCGAGTTCCGGGGCAAGGGCGTCTCTTACTGTGCCACCTGTGACGGCGCATTCTATCGCGACAAGGTCGTGGCGGTCATCGGCGGAGGAAACTCCGCGGTCGAGGAGGCTATCTTCCTGACGAAGTTCGCGAGCAAGGTCTATATCGTCCATCGCCGCGATGAGCTCAGGGCCGACAAGATCGTGCAGGAAAGGGCCTTGAAGAACGAAAAAATCGAAATCGTCTGGGATTCGCATCTAAAGAAGATCCTCGGAGAAAACAAGGTCGAGGAGATCGTGGTGGAGCACAAGACGACCCGCGAGCGCACGGAGTACAAGGTCGACGGCGTCTTCTTTTACATAGGGACAGTCCCCAACACGGTTTTTTGCGAGGGCGTGATCGAGCTCGACGAACGTGAATTCATAATCACGGACGATAATCTCGAGGCAAGCACGCGTGGCATCTTCGCCTGCGGCGACTGCAGGGCCAACCTGCTCAAACAGGTGTCGGTGGCGGTTGGCGAGGGCGCTCTGGCCGCAGTAGAGGCTGAGAAATATATCGAGGAAAACGCTTAGTTACAATTTCTCTTTCATGCAATATAATGTTCCCGTTTGAATCAGACTTTCCATCCCCCCAAAGGAGGAAGAGTGAGCGACAAGATTTCCGAAGTCACGGACGCAACTTTTGAGGCTGAGGTACTGAAAGCCACAAGCCCGGTTCTGGTGGATTTCTGGGCGCCCTGGTGCGGCCCCTGCAGGACCATGGCGCCGATCCTGGACGAGATAGGCGAAGAGCATGACGGCAAGATACAGGTGAGAAAGCTCAACGTGGATTCCAATCAGGTGACGGCCAGCAACTACGACGTGCTGAGCATCCCGACCCTTTTCCTTTTCGAGGGCGGCGAAGTGAAGAAGAAGCTCATCGGCGCCCTGCCGAAAAAGAAACTGCTGGAAGAGCTGGCGCCCTGGCTGGGTTGATCGTGCCGGAAGCCCTGCATCAGGAAAGGAAGAAATGCCGTTCGTCGAAATAAAGCTTTACGAAGGCCGGACACGCGAGCAGAAGGAAGCCCTGGTAGACAGGATAACCGAGGCATTCGTCGATATCGCCGGCACCCCGAAAGAACATGTCTGGATCGTCTTCCGCGATGTGCCGAAAGACCAGTGGGCGATGAACGGGGAGCTGCAGGGGTAGATATCGATGCAACCTGTACTGCGGTTGCCCTTTTCCCGCAATCGACTGGATATCGGGCAGCCGGTTTATCTGGATAAATAGCTTTGTTGCACGCGCCATTTATGATTTATAGGCGCGTATTCCATACGCAGACAGGCAGAATCTATTCCAGCAGTCCGCCCTCTACCAGCAGCTCGGCGATCTGAATGGCGTTGGTGGCGGCGCCCTTCCTCAGGTTGTCGCTTACCACCCACAGGTTCAGCGAGTTCTCCGCCGATTCGTCGGCGCGGATCCTGCCGACGAAGACATCATCCATCCCCTCGGCTATCAGCGGCATCGGGTATTCGTTGTCAGCCGGGTTATCAACGAGCGTCACTCCCGGAGCGGACAGCATCAACCGCCGCACTTCCTCGACGCTGATCGGTCTTGTGGTCCGGATGTTCACCGCTTCGCTGTGCGCGTTGTAAACCGGCACCCGCACGCACGTGGCGCTGACGCCTATTTCCGGGTCTCCGAATATCTTCCTGGTCTCGTTGCCCATCTTTACTTCCTCGTTGGTGTAACCGTTCTCATGGAAGTGTTCGATATGGGGGATTACATTGAAGGCAATCCGGTGCGGGTAGACATTGACCTCCACCTCACCCGATTCCAGTACTGCTTCTGACTGGTTGAAAAGTTCCTCGATGGCCTTGTTCCCGGTACCGGAGACGGACTGGAATGTCGTCACGACGATGCGCTCGATGCCGACGGCATCGTAGATTGGCTTCAGCGCTACCACCATCTGGATGGTGGAGCAGTTGGGATTGGCGATAATGCCCTCGTGCCATTTGATGTCCTCCGGGTTCACCTCGGGCACTACCAGGGGCACGTTCGGCTCCTGGCGGAAAGCGCTTGAGTTGTCGATGGCAACTGCGCCGGACGCGACTGCCGCCGGAGCGAATTCCCTGCTGCGCGCGCCGCCTGCCGAGAACAATGCGATGTCGATCCCCTCGAAGCTGTCTTCGGTGAGCTCTTCCACCTCCAGCTCCTGATCGCCGAACGGCACAATCATGCCAGCTGAATCCGAAGAGGCCAGCGCCCGTATGCTGGCAGCGGGAAACCGCCGCTCGGAGAGCAGCTTGAGCATGACGCCGCCTACCGCGCCCGTGGCTCCTACTACCGCTATGTTGTATGAATCAGTCATAACCTGTCCATCATTTCATGGCTTTGAGTATTGTCTGTAGCCTGATTATCAGCCGGTGCCATTGAGTATTGTCATGCTGAGGCGCGAAGCGCCGAAGCACCACCAGACCCTTCGCTTCGCTCAGGGTGACAATATCATGTGCTCAGGGTGACAGAAATCATTGTTCCAGATTGAACGCCGCGTGCAGCGCCCGCACAGCCTTCTCTACCTGGTCGCGCTCTATCACACAGCTTACCTTGATCGAGGATGTGCTGATCATCTCGATATTTATGCTCTCGTCCGCCATCGTCTTGAACATCTTGGCGGCGACGCCGGGGTAGCTTTTCATGCCGGCGCCGATTATCGAGACCTTGCCCATCTGTTCTCCGATTATATAGGCCACGCCCAGCTCGTCACAGACTTTGTCCATCGCTTGCTGTGCCGCTGGCAGTTCGGCCTGCACTACCGTGAAGGATATGTCGGTGGTCCCCTGCTCACTGACGTTCTGGATGATCATGTCCACGTTGACGTTGGCCTCGGCCAGGTCGCCGAAAACTGTGGCTGCCACACCGGGACGGTCCGGCAATCTCAACAGGGTGAGCTTTGACTCGTCGGTCGAATGGGCTATGGCGCTGACGACTGCTTTTTCCATGGTCTCATCTTCCTCTCTGACCCAGGTGCCGGGCTCGTCGGTAAAACTGCTTCGTACATGCAGCGGAACACCGTACTTTTGAGCATACTCCACCGAGCGCAGCATCAGGACTTCGGAACCGGTCGCCGCCATCTCCAGCATCTCCTGGTATGACACGGTTGCCAGCTTGCGCGCCGTTCCGACCACGCGCGGGTCGGCTGTATATACCCCATCCACGTCGGTGTAAATCTCGCACTCTTCCGCGCCCAGGGCGGCGGCGATGGCCACAGCGGTTGTATCGGAACCACCGCGTCCGAGCGTTGTGATATCCTCATCGACGGACACTCCCTGGAAGCCGGCGACGAGCACAATCTTACCACTGTCGAGTTCCTCGCTTAAGCGGCCGGTCTCGACCCCGGTGATGCGGGCCTTGGTGAAGACCGTGTTGGTCTGGATACCGGCCTGCCTGCCGCTGAGCGATATGACCTCGTGCCCTGTCTCATGGATGGCCATGGCCAGCAGCGCCACGCTGATGCGCTCGCCGTTTGACAGCAGCATGTCCAGCTCGCGCTCGGGAGGGTTGGCGGAAATATCGTGTGCCATCTTCAACAGCTCGTCCGTTGAGTCGCCCATGGCGCTGACCACGGCTACTACCTGATAGCCCTCGTCCTGGGTCGAGCAGATGCGCCGGGCCACGTTTTTGATGCGCTCTGTATCGCCGACGGACGAGCCGCCATATTTTTGAATGATTATTGGCATGATGTAGTTTCTATTATTAGCATCCTGCAGATTCTAAAACATTGAAGTCGCAGTCGCGAACCGAAACCGCACAATATAACAAGGGCGGTCCGCGGACCGCCCTTGGGTTCATTCAATTACTGAATGGGTGGGTCCGCCCTAAACCAGGCACTCCTCTTTCTTCAGCAGCTCTTCCCACTTGCGGTCGATGTAGTCCTGGATGTCCGCAAGCACTTCCTCGCTGTTTTCCAGCTTGAAAAGGTGTGCGAAACGGCCCTGCTTCTTCAGCCAGTCCGCTACCGGCGTCTTCTTGTCGCCCTTCGGCTTGTAATTGATCTTGTATTTGCCGTTCTCCACTTCGTAAAGCGGCCAGTAACACGACTGCACTGCTTCCTTTGCCAGTGCGATCGTCTGGTCGCCGGGTGTTCTCCAGCCGCGGGGGCAGGGCGATATCACGTTCAGGAACGCCGGACCCGGTGTAGCGAAGGCTTTCTCCGCCTTGGTCATCAGGTCCTTGAAGTTGTGCGGCGAGGCCGTGGCGGCATAGGGGATATCGTGCGCCACCAGTATCGCCGTAAGGTCCTTGCGGTTCTGCTGCTTGCCGGCTGACTCCTTGCCTACCGGGCTGGTGGTCGTCCATGCGCCTTGAGGCGTGGCGCTGGAACGCTGGAAGCCCGTGTTCATGTAGGCGCCGTTGTCGTAGCAGACGAAGACGAAGTTATGGCCGCGCTCGACCGCGCCGGAGAGCGACTGCAGGCCGATGTCGTATGTGCCACCGTCGCCGCCGAAGGCCACGAAATACATGTCTTCCTTGATCTTGCCCTGCTTCTTGAGCGAATTGTATGCCGTTTCGACACCGCTGATGGTGGCGCCGGCGTTCTCGAACGCCGAGTGGATCATGGAGTCTTTCCAGGCCGTATACGGGTAGATGGTCGTCGATACCTCGAGGCAGCCGGTAGACACGGCAACGACAGCCGGTCCCGGGCAGACGCTCATGACCTGGCGCACGTTGATCGGGGCGCCGCAGCCGGCGCAGAGCCTGTGTCCGCCGGTCAGACGCTCGGGCTTATTCGCTATTTCCTTTGGCTTCGCCATACTGGATCACCCCTCCCTTACGTTAAGATAATGTCTTTGCTGCGCGACCGGTTCACCGGCGGCAGCCTTCTCGAGCATCTCCACTGCGCCTTCGATGTCGTCCGGGAAGAGATCCCGGCCGCCGAGGCCGTAGATGAAGTTGATGATCTGCGGATGCGCATCGGCTCCATACATGGCCGCGCTGATCTCGGTGAAGAGCGGTCCGCCCTGGGCTCCGAACGAGTCCGAACGGTCCATGACGCCGATGACCTTCGCTCCGGAGAGAGCCTCGCGGATCTGCTCCGTGGGAAACGGCCTGAAGGTGCGCACTTTGAGTACGCCGACCTTCTTGCCTTCGGTGCGCAGCTTTTTGACGACAGTCTTCACGTTTCCAGCGGCTGAACCGATTGCCACCAATACGATATCCGCGTCTTCAATCTCATGGGTCTTGAAGTGAGAATATTCGCGGCCGGTCAGCTCGCCGAACTCGCGGCCGACCTCCTCGATCACATCCATGGCGTTCTCCATGGCGCGGTTCTGGGTGACCTTGTGTTCGAAGTACCAGCCGCCGAGGCTGTCAAAGGCGCCGACAGTCACGGGTTTCTCCACGTTGAGCAGCGGGTTCACGGAGACGTAGTCACCGGCGAATTCCTTGACCTGCTCGTCGTCGAGCGTCTCGACCGGGCCGATGGCGCCGCTGATGATGAAACCGTCGATCATGGTCATCACCGGCAGCCGCACATCCATATGCTCGGCGATGCGGAATGCCTGGATGGCGTTGTCGTAGCCCTCCTGAGCGTCTTCGCCGTAGAGCTGGATCCAGCCGCAGTCGCGGCCGCCCATGGAATCAGAATGGTCGCAATGGATATTGATGGGGCCAGAAAGCGCCCGGGTGATGACAGGCATCGTGATCGGCAGCCTCAGCGAGGCGGCGATGAAGAGCATCTCCCACATGAGCGCGAAGCCCTGTGAGGAAGTGGCGGTTATCGTGCGCGCGCCGGCAGCGGCCGAGCCGATCGCGGCGCTCATGGCGCTGTGCTCACTCTCGACCGCGATGTACTCGGTCACGACATCGCCGTTGGCCACATACTGGGCGTAGTTCTGCGCGATCTCGGTCTGTGGTGTTATCGGGTAGGCGGCCATGACGTCAGGCTCTACCTGCTTGAGAGCCAGGGCTATAGCGCCGTTTCCGGTGATTGCTTTACGGGCCATTATTTTTCCTCCAGTTTGCATGCCTTGATCTCGTTCATCATCTCGATGGCGTCACGGGGGCAGACCTGGCCGCAGATGCCGCAGCCCTTGCAGTGCTCGAGGTCGAAGTCCACCATCTTGTCGTTTTCCACCCTTATGGAAGAGTCGGGGCAGGCGAAGTAACAGATCATACAGTCGTTGCACTTCTCCAGGTCACGGACCGGTCGCTCGGAGCGCCAGCCGCCTGTCTCGTAATCGTCGGCGTTGCCGGACTCGGGGATGGTGGCTCCCATCTCATGCCTGCCAGGACCCCAGTTCTGGACATCGCTGATGTCCCACTTTTCCTTCTTCGTTTTTGCGGATTTGCTCATTCGTCCGTCACCTCCTCGTAGCCGCGCTTTACTGCTTCGAGGTTGGCGTTGACTACATCTTCATTGAATTTCTTGGATAGCGATGTCTGGACTTCCTCCAGGATACCCTCCAGCGAGAAAAGGCCGCTCACCTTGGCGAGCGCCCCGATCAGCGGCGTGTTGGGAATTGCCCGCTTGATCGTCTCCATGGCGATCTTGGTCGCCGGTACCGTATAGACTTTTCTGCCCGCCATCTCTTTCCGGCCGGCCAGCTCGGAGCATGCGCCCTCGGAATTGACGATGACAATTGCGCCGTCGGCGGTGCCGGCGGTGACAGTCACTACGTCCAGCAGCGTCGGGTCCAGCACCAGGACATAATCCGGATGCTCGATAGCGCTGTAGATCTGGATGGGTTCGTCGGAAAGGCGGGTGAAGGCTACGATCGGCGCGCCTGCCCGTTCCGGGCCATATTCGGGGAATGCCTGGAAGTATTTGTCCTGGCTTAAAGCCACCTCGGCCACCATCTTGGCCGCGGTAACAGCCCCCTGGCCGCCCCGTGCGTGCCAGCGAATCTCGGTTACCTGCTGCATTTCAACCTCCTTAAGGGGTCAAAAAGCCCGGCCGTGAAGCCGGGACGGTTGTGCGGATATGGCGCGCCTTGCTTATTTCCAGGGAACATCGCCCGATTTTTCAGAAGAAGCTCCGCTCGAGGCCGCCAATGCATCGCCGGTGAGCTTGTGAAATTACTCACCATCATTTGACCGGAACATTCTAGCAGGGATTTGCGGGGATTTGTAGCCGTACTTATGAATAAATCCGGAGATAAAGGTAATATAGAAGTCAGCGGGATACAGTTAATACAAACAGGGGCGGCGATCCAAACATGCCCATAGTCCAGACAAAACACCTCAGCAAGACATATAAAACCGGTGGTGACATCGAGGTCCAGGCCCTGCGGGACATAAGCCTCGAAGTCGAGGCCGGTTCCTTCATCTCCATCATGGGCCCATCTGGTTCGGGGAAGAGCACGCTGCTCAACATGCTCGGCTGCCTCGACAAGCCCACATCCGGAGAAATATATATAGACGGCGCAGAGGTATCGAAGCTGGGCTCCGGCGAACTTACCCGCATCCGGCGGGAGAAAGTCGGTTTCGTCTTTCAGAGTTTCAATCTGATCCCCACCCTGACCGCCCTGGAGAACACCATGCTGCCGTTACGATATAACCGCAGCCGTGACGCGAAGGCCATCGCCATCAGCGCCCTTGAACAGGTAGGCCTGGAAACGCGGATGGATTTCAGGTCGAATGAACTTTCGGGCGGGGAGCAGCAGCGGGTGGCAATCGCCCGGGCGCTTGTGCTCAAACCGGCGATCGTGCTCGCCGACGAGCCGACGGGCGAGCTTGATTCCAGGAACAGCGAGGCTATCATGAAGCTACTGCTCGATCTGAACAATGATACCTGTCAGACATGCCGCACATTCATCATCGTCACCCATGACCCCGGTGTCGCCGCCAAGACAGAGAAGACCATCATGATGAACGACGGGATGCTTCAGGAAGTGGTAGTACAAAGAGCGAGCCTCTGATGCGGCCGTGAATCGATCGCACGGCCATTTTTTTACAATCCCGGCGGAGGCCCGGGGAAATAATAAGTGCTGCCGCAAGCATCCAGACAGCTGGCGTAAAGGGTAGTTTTAAAAGAGCCGACGGTGACCGGCACCAGGTATCTGATTATAAGGTCGCCCTGGGCGCCGGGCGGCAATTCTCCTATATTGATTGGTGCCGAGCTTGCCATTATTACTCCCGCCGTGGCCAGCGAGTCGAGTATCTGCGGGTCCATGGCGTCTGCATCTGAAGATGAGTTCGAAATGCGGTATTTCACAGAAAGTTCACGGTTAAGGTAATCGGTGTAGGTTGCCCAGAATGACATCTGTGACGACAGGCCGAGCGTCGGACGGGATGTCTGGAACTGCCAGCTGGCACTGGCGCTGTTGCCCGAAAGGTCGTCAACTGTCAGCGAAACTGTATGCAGCCCGTCTTCCAGAGCCCCCGGCTGATATGAGACGCTATTTGCGGTTATCGTGGCCCCGCTTGTGACATCCTGACCGTCTACTGTAAGCGTGACTCTGCCCGTATCGATTCCAGCCCGGTTATCTGAATAGCTGGCGCCGATCAACGGCGAGGAGCAGCCGGTCGCCGAACCGTTGGCCGGGTGGACCGGGGCGATGACCGGCGCAGTCGTATCGGGAACCTGTGCCATCATGATTCTGGTTGTATATGTACTGTTTTCCGTGCTGATCTCTTCCCAGACGACCTTCTCGCCGTCTACTCTTGGATATGCCTGAATACTTGGACCACCGGCCAGCATGCTTTCCGCGTCCGTCGTGAGGTCTTTCATATAGATATCATAGTCGTAGTAAGTGTCATCTGGGTTCGTATCGTTGCGGAAATCCATCCATACGGCCAGGTCGCCGCTCACGGCGGCGGATTCCTGGTACGGCGCATCGTCGGTTACCGGCAATTCGATACCATCGTTAATATTCATCCAGCTGATGTCGTACTGCCCGCCATGACGGCTCTTCCAGACCACATTGTCGCCGCTGATGTCAGGCGCCACGTCATCGCCCGGATTCGTGGTCAGTTGCCGCTCGAGTACGTTCGGGGTTGAGAGGTCCTTCATGTAGATGTCGTAGTTGCCGTTGCGATTATCCTGCCAGACGACCCGGTTGCCGTTATTACGCGGCTGCCATTGATCGTACGGAACGGCTGCGGGGGAAACGATTTCAATGACATTCGAGGGATTGGTCAGATCTCTTGCATAAATATTGTTCTGGCCGGAGGAGCCGTCGACATACACAACGGTATTGCCGCTGACTGAAAGGATTCCCTGGTTACCCGTACCGGTCACGAGCGGCGCCTCGGCCGCACCGCTGAAGAGGTTCTTCATCCGGATGTCCGAAAAGCCGGAGGTCCAGTCTTCCCAGATAACGTCCGTACCATTGGTCACGGGATTGAACTGCATGCCCGGGCTGTTCGTGACTATAGGTGTCCCAGGGCTGGAGAGATCATGGTAATAGATGTCCCAATTCGATGCGCCATCCATCAGCCTTTTCCAGGTGATGATGTTCCCATGAACGTCAGGACGGCCCTGCCGGTTGGCGACACCGGAGGTGGTTGAGATAATACTGGAATCCGCCATCGCAAAGCTTAGATTTGCGCAAAGCGCAATCGTTATTAACAATATTCCTGAGACCAAGAAAAGCCGGAAACGTCTACTCTTCATGTAACCCCTTAACCCATCCCCGTGAAAAAGACGGCACCTGGCAGGCAGGTCGCCTCACTTTTACCCTGTTATCATTCACCCGCCGGACCGTGATCCAGCAGCTTTAATGATTGATTAAGTGTACCGCAGGCGTGCGTTTGTGTAAACAAGCAAAAATGGTTATTAAGGTTGTCTCAGGGGATGAGAAAAGCAGAAGCGGAACAATCAGTTATTTGTATGCGCCATGCAGGCGTCCGGTGGTCTCGCGAACTTTCTCCCTTAGAGTCTCCGGGGAGAGCAGGACAGCCTCACCGCAGTATCTCAGGATCTCGTCTACCATCCAGTCCTCCTGAAAATATGCGATTTCTCCAAGCAGTGAGCCGTCCTCGAGCATTTGGGTGCCGGGCTGTTTCTCGTGGACCCATCGCGCCACCACGGGACTGAACCAGACCTTTGCCTTCCGCGGCGCCTCCCTGCCGGATGGAAAGCGTGGATCGCTGCGGTAGGGGTCGAGGTCGAGGGTGCGCGGCTCGAAGCTCTCGTCGAGCAGGCGCGCGCTTCTGATCATCTCGAAGCGGAAGGTGCGGACGGCGTCGCGGTTGCGGCACCAGGCGACGAGATACCAGTTGCCCTTGGCGCCGCTGACAAGGTATGGCTCGATAATCCGCGCCTCCATTTTGCCGGTCACGCTGGACAGGTACTCTATCTCCACAAGCCGCTTTTCCGCCATGCCGCGATTGATGGCGCGGCAGATCTCGTAATCCTCTTTTTCGTCATCCCCGACTGGTATCGACTCGGTGTCGTCGAGGCCGCCGGCGGCCTGGATTATCTTATCGCGGGCGCTTTCCAGCGAAGGGAACTGTCCCGCCAGTATCTGCTGTCCCACCAGGTCGATAGCCAGCAGCATCGCGCGGGCTTCACGGGGCGTCAGGCGCGGCGGCTTCTTCAAGAGGTCGCCATGGGGAAAATATTCCACTTTCAGGGAGTCGCCCTCGATCACTCCACTTATCAGGTAACCGCCAAAATCGGCACTGACGATCGAAAGCGCCGACATCGCGTTGGCCAGCTCGGACCTGTCAAAACCGAGGTCGCGGCAGACGTCATCCAGGGGCAGGGTGACGAATTCCTCGCCCTCCAGCCTGTCCATCAGATACGTGACGGTTTTTGCCAGCTGCGTGAATCTCTCGGGTTCCACCTGCGGGCCGCCGCTTCTTTCTGCGGCCTGGCTGGTAGCGGCTGGCGCTGTTACCGGCGCCGCTGGCTCGGGCGCCGTTCCTTCGTGCAGGCTGGCTACTGTGTCGAGGGTGGTGGCCATCACCGCTCGCAGCTCGGGCGGGCCGGCAAGGCGTGAATCGGCGCTGCGGGCCAGCACCAGCGAGCATAGCTGGACGCCGTCCGAGTATTTGGTGCGCAGGGTGGCCGAGCCGTCATCGTGATGCTCGATCTCGCCGAGTGAGGAAAGGTTGTTGCCGGCCCACCAGCCATAACGGGGTGAAAAATCGATCTCGGCGGTGCCCTCTGCCGGTCCGAGCTGCCAGGGCGCGAGGTTGGCATAATCCCGCGCGTTGAAATCGTCCGGCACTGCGAAGTCGTGGCTCTTTTTGGACAGGTTGGTTATCCTGCCGTTTATGCGCCGCAGCTTGAAGATGCGGATGGCTTTCCGTTCGTGGGACCAGCCCACCATGTACCAGTCGTCGCGCGTATACATCATGGAATACGGGTCGACCACACGCTCCTCGACTGCGTCGCTGCCGAAGGAGTGATACGAGAACCTGATGGTCTTGCGGTTCGACTTCGCGTCTTCGATCCGGGCGAGGCGCTTTGCCGCCTCGTCGTCAAAACCGGAAGAGGCGAGGTCCACGCAGACAAAGCTTGCCCCGGGGTCCTCGAGCGTGTTGCCGGTGCCGAGAGCCAGGCTCTGCAGCGCCAGGCGCAGCAGATTGCTGTAGGCGAACTGGCCGTCGAGCAGGTAGAGGCAGGCATGCAGCGACGCCAGCTCCTCGCGGGAAAAGGGCACCGGCGGCAGGAAGAAGTTCTCCGGCGGCAGGCTGTAGACATCGCCTTCCCCGTACTCGTCGCGCTCGCTCCTGATCTCGATGCCCAGGTTCGCGAGGTCGTCGCGGTCGGAAAAGAAACGGCGCGCGAAGGTCTCCGGGCTCGGGTTTACGCCATATCCTTCTACGCATCGCCGTATATCGTCGGCGCCGATCCCGCGGCCGTTGACCGCCATCAGGTAGGTGACGAGCGACAGCTGTCTGACGAGCTTGTTCTTGTCCTTGGGAGAGCCTTTTTTCTTGACGCTGGCCATGAAATACTTTCCGTCCGCCCGGCAGGATAGGATATTCAAGTCATTGTATCCCGCGAGTGACCCACTGGAAAGAGCTCACCGGCCACAATTGACATCGGAACTCAATATTTTTCAGCGCATCCGGGCCACGGGGCGTATAATTGGCGCATCGATAAACGGGAGATTTCGCAGACCGCGAAATGAGTCGCGTTCCGCGACGATCCGGCTGAAACCGTTTCTGGTTCGGGCTATGGGAGGCAGCATGAAACTGACATCATCTCTATACCGTGCGGCGAGGCTCTTACGTAACGTCGAAGTCATCACCTCGGGTAATCCGAAGAAGATGGCCCGTCGGGTGAAGAACATAGTGGTCGGACGCACGATCTTCAGGCGGATAAACAGGTGGTAGACGGCATGACTCAAATTTCCTGTTTAAATATAGCCGGGTGCTTGCGGGCGGTTTTGTCATGCGCCGGCGTAAGAGACGCGGCAGCGTGACGCTGAAGCTTTTATGCGGGCCGGCCGGTTCGGGAAAAACCGCCCGCGCCATCGATGCTTTCCTGGAAGCGCTTGAGCGCGGTGAACGGACCGTGTTCATCGCGCCCGGCGGTCCGGACGCGCGGCATTTTGAGAGGCAGATAATCCGGGCGCTCGGCGATGATAATAATCCGGGCGTGCTCAGCGGTGGGAGGGTGATCACTTTCGGCGGGCTGTGCCGGGAAATACTGGCGGCGGCCGAGCCGGACGCGCGGTTCCTGAGCGGCAACGAACGTTTTCTGCTCCTGCGCGCGATAGTCGATACGACAGATAATCTTCACAGCCTCGCGCCTTCGTCGACTTTCGACGGCTTCGTGAATGCGCTGGCCGGACTTCTTGGAGAGATGGAGCTGCTCGGCATCGACGCGACCCGGATGGGAGAATCGCTCCGTTCGTGGGCCGGGAACGATGAATGGCGCCAGGGTCTCAACAAGGACCTGTACCGGTTTTTTGAAAGTTACGAGGCCGCTCTCAGGGACAAGGGAATATATGACTCCCAGCTTGCGCAAAGGCAGGCATTGGCAGCCTTTGAGGAAAACCCGGCGCTGCTTGAACACGAAACGGTCATCATCGACGGTTTCTGGGATTTCACGCTGATTCAGCACGAATTCATCGAGCAGATGTCCTCAGCCGCGAATAGCTTGCTGGTCACACTTCCTTTTGTCGCCGGGCGCGTGGCGTATCTTGCCCCGGCGGGACATATCGAGCGGCTGAAAGCGCTGGACGGCGCACAGACCGAAATACTGGAGCCGCCCGCAAAAAGCGACCACGCGCCGGCGCTGTTGCATCTTATGGACAGCCTCTTTGAAGAAGATCCTGGGAAGGTCTCAGCATCAGGCGCTGTTTTCAGGATGAAAGGCGCGGGCTCACGGGGCCAGGCCACGATGGTCGCCGCGGAGATCCTGAACCTGTGGCGCGGGGGCCAGGACCTGGACGAGATCGCCATAGTCTGCCGCAGCCTCGAACAGGACATGTATTCGATCGCTGCCGCCCTCGAGGAATTCGGCGTACCCTATGATCTGCCCGCGCCGGTTCCGCTCACCGCGACCGCCGTGGGCAGAACCGTGATGGCCGCACTGGATTTCGCTGCTGGCAGCAGATCCCGCGACAGCCTGTTCGCCTATCTGCGCAGCCCGTTTTCCGACATTCCCCGCGAAAAAGTGGACGAATTCGATCGCCGCTGCCGGCTCTTTGCGATCGAGGATACCTACGACCTTCTGATGGAATGCAAGATACGCTGCGGTGATCCGCTGGAAGAAATCAACCGGCTGGCGTCAGCGGCAGCGAAAGGCGTCGAGGCGCTGGGAGGCGAGCTCTGCCGGTTCGTAAGATCATTTTTCAAAAAGCAGCATTATATCGACGACGCGTCGTCGGAGACACTGAAGATTGATATCCTCGCTCTCGAAAGCCTGAACGCATTATGTGACGAGGCCGGTATTGCCGGGAAGATCATCGAGGGCGCGGCGCCTTTGCCTGACGGGAAGGAGCGCGGGAACACGGACAGCGCCGGCCTGTTGCTGCGTGGCATCCGGCAGGCCTCAATCAGGATGCCCGCCCTGACGCACCGGAACTGCGTGCGCCTTCTGGATCCGCACCGGATACTCAACCAGCATTTCAACGTGATTTTCGTATGTGGCCTTCTGGAAAAACAGTTTCCCAGCCTCGGCCGCGAGGACTCTTTTTTTTCCGACGCCGACCGCCGCGAGCTTGGCGGCAATTATGGCCTCGCCCTGGACAGCCGCGAAGGCAGGCTGGACGAAGAGCGCTTCCTTTACCACCGCACATTAAGCCGCGCGCGCGACAGGGTATACCTCTGCTATCCGGCCTGTGACAAGGAAGGAAAGCCGACCATCCCGTCGCTGTTCGTCGATGACACCCTCGACCTTTTTGAGAAAGATTCCATTACTCGCCGCGAAATGAAGATAGGCGACCTGACCTTCGCGCCCGGTGAGGCGCCGACCGCTGAACAGGCGGTGCGCTCGCTGGCGCTGCTGTCGGGAACGGCTGAGAAAACAGACAGGGTGCTCATCGAAGCAGCCGCGGCCGCCGGGCTGGGCGCAAGGCTTGAAAAAGTCCTCGGTGCGTGCGTGACAAGCGGACCCGTCATCAGCGATCCCGGGGTTATCGCAAGGCTTGCTGAGATGGACTCCTTCAGGGTAACGGAGCTCCAGCGCTACCTGAAATGCCCTTTCAGGTATTTCGTCGAGAAGGTCCTCGATCCCACCGACATGGAGCCCCCGGGCCACGGCAAAAAACGCGGTCAGGTCATGCACGATGTTTTGTGCAAGTTCGGGGCACAGCTCAAAAGGTCGGAGCTCTATCTCAACGATCCGGGCGTAAAGCCGGAGCAGATCGCTGAAGTCAGGCGCCAGATGGCGGGATATATCGAGGAAGAACTTATCGACGCCGGTTCCGACCTCGAGACTCTGATACTGAAGGAGGAACTGACCTGGCACCTCAACCGATACATCGACAGGGAGATCGCGAGCGTGCGGCCTCTGAAATATTACGACTTCGAGGTCAGCTTCGGCGCTTCCACCAGCAAATGCGGCGGAAAGAACGATACGGACAACGTTCTGCCCATTGGAGACTTCAATCTCCGCGGACGGCTCGACCGCGTCGACTGGCAGGGTGACAGGGATAATGCCCTGGTCATCGACTACAAGGCATCTAAGCAGGTCTCCTCGTTTTCCAGTTTCGAGAAGGACAGGGAGATCCAGCTTCCGCTCTATATCCTGGCTCTGCGGGAAGCTTTTGGCCTGACGCCGATCGGCGGCGAGTACTATTCGCTCAGGGGGGAAACGCGCCGCGGGCTATATCTTGAAGGTTTCGACGAGCTGATTGGATCCTCGTCGTCTGAGATGAGCAAAAAGGATATTGTCGACAGCGAAACCTTCGAACAGGCGCTTGAGACGGCGAAGACACTGGCAAGCGAGGCAGCAGCCGGCATCCGCACGGGAAGTTTTTCAACTGCGCTTCTGAATTCAAGAACCGAATGCGAATGGTGCGGCCTGTCCAGTGTCTGCCGCAACAAGTCGCTCCCCGAAATGATTGATGGGCTCGCGGATGACTGACATCGAACTTACACCCGATCAGCTGAAGGCCATCGAGACCCTGGACGGGCCGGTCTTCGTGGCCGCAGGGGCCGGGTCCGGCAAGACTGGGGTCGTGACCCGCCGTTTTGTCCACGCCATCGCGACCGGATATGCCGCCGTGGATGAGATCCTCACGATCACATTCACAAAGAAAGCCGCGGCGGAGATGATGGAGCGGATTCGAGGATACCTCAGGACGGAACCGGCCGACGATGCCGGTCTGGCCAGGATGGCCGAGGCCTACCGCGAAATAGAGCTCGCCCAGATCAGTACCATCGACAGTTTCTGCGCCTCGCTGCTGCGGGCCAATGCCCTGGCGGCGGGTATAGACCCCAATTTCACCGCTGTCGATGATTCCCAGGCCGGGCTGATCAGGGAAGAAGTATTCGACGACTGCTTAAAGCGGCTTGTAAGTGACAGGAGCGCCGAAGCTGTCGAGTTCATAGCGGCATATGACCCGAACCTCAACGGCGCCCTCTTTGAAACCATCACCGATGTATATGCGGACCTTCGCAGCCAGGGTAAAAAAGTGACTCTGCCGTACCCGGAGCTTCCGGATATCGTGCTGGCGGAGCGGGAGCTTCTGGAAGTGACCATTGCCGCGCGCGAGGCCGCTACTCAAATCTCGGAACCTAACGGTAATCAGTCAAAAGGACTGGAAAAGCTGGCGCGACTTGAACTGGCCCTGGCGGAAAGTGATCCAGCCCTGCGGGTTCACCAGGCCGAAATGAAAGAAATCAGACCTGGCAGCATGGGGCCTGCCAAAGAGGCGTTCTCCCTGCTGGAAGAGCCACGCGTGGCTTTCGTCAACGCGGTCCGTTCCAGTATCGCGCTGAAAACGCTAGGTCTTTTCCGCGAGCTGCTCGAGTCTTTCAATCGAAAATACGCTGAAGCGAAACATGAACGCGGCGTGCTGGACTTTGCCGACCTCGCCGTGCGGACAAGGGATCTGCTCAGGGACAAACCTGAAATCGCTAAGAGGGTCTCGTCCCGGTACAGGTTGATCATGGTCGACGAGTTTCAGGACACCAACGCGCTTCAGCACGAGTTGATCGAGCTGATCGCCAACGATAACCTCTTCCTGGTCGGCGACGAGAACCAGGCTATCTACGGTTTCCGTTACGCCGATGTTGAGCTTTTCAGGAAAGAGAAGGAAAAGGCGCGGGAAAAAGATTACCTGATAGAGCTTAAGAACAACTTCCGCAGCCAGTCGCAGATCATCGATTTCGCCGATCACGTCTTCAATCGCGAGAGCATGCTGGCTCCGGGCTATCTCGAGCTTGAAGCCTCCGCTCCGCTGGAAGAGGAATACGAGGAATGCCGCGTCGAGGTGATTCTCGTCGACAGCAGGCGAAACGATAAAAAAATAGGCCTGGAAGCAGTCAAAAAAGACATCACGCGCCCCGCGGAAGCGCAGCTTATTGCCGAGAGGCTGAATGAGCTTTTTAAAGAAGGTTATTCGAAAAGCGATGTGGCCATTCTGATGAAGACGAAAACAGACGCCGAGATCTATCGCAACGCCCTGGACCGCGCGGGCATCGAAAATTACTTCTCCGTGGGATCGAGTTATTTCGGCAAGCTCGAAGTAAACGACGTTCTCAACATACTCAAACTGATCATCAACCCACTTGACGATATCGCCATGCTGGCCGTCCTGCGTTCTCCGCTTGCGGGGGTCAGCGACAACGCCCTCTACTGGCTGCGCCAGAAATGCGAGGGGGACGATCCCAAGTTCCACCCGATCTGGCCGACCCTCAACTCACTTGACCGTTTCGAGCACCTGGACGTTGAGGACCGCGCAAAGCTATCCGGTTTCGCCGCCTGGCTGGGCGAGTTGCGCCAGGTTGCCGGGAGGCTGACCCTGCGCGGGCTCGTGCATGGAATCGTCAATCATGGCGATTACGCGGCGATGATGGCTGCCGGTCCCGAAGGCAGGCAGAACCTGGCGAACCTGTTGAAGCTGCTGGACCTGGCCGGTGATTTTGAGATCTCGTGGGGGAACGACCTCAAGCAGTTCACGGATTTTCTCGAGCACCAGAAGGATACCGAGGTTCGTGAGATAGAGGCGCCGACTGAGGCTGAGGGCGTTGACGCCGTCCGCATAATGACGATGCACAGCGCCAAGGGCCTCGAATTCCCCCTGGTAGTCCTGCCCAAACTGGAGGCGAGGGGAAGGAGCTACGGGCCGGATATAATACTCGACCGTGACGGCGGCGACCGCGTCGGAATGAATTTCAAAACCAACGGCGCTGGCGGCGGCAAAGCTTTTGCCTACGGGGAACTCAAGGACGAGGCGGTCATCCGTAACAGGCGAGAGGGCAAGCGCCTGGGCTACGTGGCCATTACCAGGGCTCGTAAACATCTGATTCTTTCCGGTGTTGCCGACGCCGAAAAACCGCCCAACATGGAAAAGCAATCCGACCCGCCTTTCGACTGGTTGCGGAGCCTCCTGCATCTTTACTGGGACCGGGATGAGAACCTTGGCAAAGTCGACCGGATAGAAGACATCAACGGCACGACAGTCGGATTGCAGATCGAAACAGTGCCCGAAGGGGCGGCAGCCCGCTACCTTCAGGCGCAGGAGAAGCACAGGAGCCTGGAGACGCCGCGAATAGACCCGAAAATCACGGTAATGCCGAAGGCCGCCGTCTATGTTCCGCCTTCCATCTCTCCCACCGCCCTTGATGCCTTTCGCGCCTGTCCGCGCCGCTACTTCCTGGAGAGGGTCCTGCGTGCGGGCCAGTTGTTCGAAGACGGCAGGACGGGAAAGGCGGCGGCCGCCACCAGCCTGCTGTCCAATACGGACATGGGTGTGCTGGTCCACAAGATACTGGAAGAGGATCTGCCCGCGCTTGCGTCAGAACCCGCAACGGCAGAGATGGTCTCCATGAGGGCGCTCCAGGTTCTGGAAAGCGGGGTCGAACTTGCGCCCGCCGATACCAGTCGCGTTATCGGACTCATCGAGAACCTTAGGCGGGCCCCTGTCGCGGCAGAACTTTTCAGAGCGGCAGCAAGCGGCGCTCTGCAGCGCGAGCTGAACTTTTCGACCCTTCTTGGCAGTACTATCCTTAAGGGCCAGATCGACGCTTATTGCCAGACCGGCGAAGGAGCCCTGGTCGTCGATTACAAGTCTGGCACTCCCGGAGAGGGACGCACCACGGCCGAGGCCGCTGAATCTTATCGATACCAGATGACTTCCTACGCACTTGCCGCGATGCGGATGAACCCGGGTACCGTGAAGGTGGTGCTCGTATATCTGGGAGCGGACGAACCCAGGGAATTCTTACGGGAATTCAGGGCTGACGATATTTCCGGTCTCGAGTCAGAACTGCAGGCGATCATCGACTCGATGGCCGATGGGGCCTTCCCGCCTCTCAGCGAATTTGACGCCCACCACTGCTCATGGTGCGTGGCAGGCGGCGATGCAGGGCTTTGCATGAACGCCCGCTTGCCGGCTTCCTCCGATAGATCTTAAAGAAACGTTATCTGATTCTCAATAATGGGTATATTCCCTGCGGGTTGTACCCATTCCTCGCTTTAGTTAAAGGAACTTGTGACCGAATGGCCCAATATGTTACAGGCAGCCGCATGGTTTTTTAGCTGCTGGATTCAGGTTGCCGCTGTTCCGGCAGACAAAACTGATCCGGGAGTCAGATTAATTGTCCGCTGATGACAGAAATGATGCTGGCATGAACATCCCCCAAACGGCGGATGAATACGTCAACGGCAAACCTGCCTCGCTGGTCTCGGTTCTCGGCGAAGAAATGATTGTCAGCACGATAGAGCCTTTCACCGATTACCTCGAAACTTCTGTGGCGGCTTATGACTCCGGCGGCAATCAGGTCGGCGGGGTTGTCGTGGGGAATGACTATTGCCGTTTCCTGGAAAAGGTCGTGGCTTCAAAATGCGCGGACGCCGGCCGCAAGGCCACACTTGCGGCTGTTGAAAGCGGGCACCAGGAAATAACCAACTGCTGTGGCGGTCTGGTCCTGTGCGCATGCCCGATAGAGGTTGATAGAACCATCCTCGGCGCCGTAGTCGGCGCCGTTTCCGAAGTTCCTTCCGATGAGGAATCCCTCAAAGAAACAGCCAGGTGTTGCGGGGTTGATTTTGAAGAGTTGCGGCAGGCGGCCGGAAAGACATTCCACAAGCCCGATTACCTGTACGATGCCGCTGTCAAACATCTCAATACACTCGCGCGGCTGCTGGGAACTATCTACAGCGTCTCCAAAGAACGGGAAAGCGCCCTGGTTATTGCGAGTACGAAGAAACAGGACCTGGACCGGCACATTCGCGAGATCGAGGCGATCAACAAGGTGATCACCGCGGCCAGCGGCTCACTCGTCCCGGAGGTCTTCCTGACGCAGACTGCCAGGGCTATCGAGGATGCAACCGATGCCAGACTCGTCGCCATATACACGCTTGATGACAAGAAAGGCGTATTGAGGCTGGGCGGCAGCTCTTTTGAACCTGACTCCGCGATCAAGGCAGCTGTGGAGACGCTGGCGCTGGATGGCAGCGTGGAAGACCTGGTGATCAGGTCCGGCAAGGTCGTTGTGGTTTTTGACCTGGCAACGGATGAGCGCGTGACCCCGCACCTGAGGGAAATCGCCCTGAAGCAGGGATTCACCAGCTTCATAGCCATGCCGGTAATATCCCACGACGAGGTGCTCGGCATGTTGCTCGTGTTCTCGGATTCCCGTGATATATGCAAGGAAGACCAGATCCGCTTCATTGACCTGCTCTCCTATCAGCTGGGTATCGCCGTGCAGAACAGCCGTTTTTATCGAGAGGTTGAATCCAGCAACCAGTTCTTAAACAACCTGCTCAACGGAATGACCGAGGGAGTCTATATATACGGCAGGAACGGCGCATTTGAATTTGTGAATCGTGCCGTTACAGAAATAACCGGCTTTACCCGGGAGGAGCTGCTCGGGAAAGCGATCACAGACATAGTCGCCCCGGAAGAGATCGAAGCTGTGAAGGAAAGGATGATGCGCCGCAAGGCGGGAGGAACGGACCACTATGAAGTCGATGTCATCGGCAGGGATGGGATCAGGATCGTCGTCAGCCAGACGGTGTCCCCGCTTTTTGAGAATGGCGAAATAGTCGGGGCAATCGGCGTGGCGAAAGACATCACCGGGGAACTGAAACTGGAGCGCGATATTGAGAGACGCAACCGGCAGCTTGGACTGCTGCAACTGGTCATGCAGAAGAGTGTTTCCAGCCTCGGCCGCGGCAAGGCGCTGAAGACACTGGTTCATGAGGTCGCTGAAGCCTTCTCCTATGATATCTGCAACATATTCATGCCAGCCGACGATGGCTCCAAATTTCAAATCGTCGCCAGCCACGGTTTTGATCCTGACTATCTCGAACAGCTGAACAGTGGTGATGCTTTCGATCTTGTATACCAGGACAACCTGAAAACACCGATAGCGCTGGCTTTCCATGAAGGAAAACAGACGGCAATGAGAGACGCCGTCACCGATGCGCATGAAAATGGCATGGTCGATTCAGCCGTCAGGCACGGTTTCCACTCATCGGTGGCGACTCCGCTTGAATACGGTGGGGAACGGCTGGGCGTGATGGTGGTTTATACCAATGATATCCGTGATTTCGACGAGGAAGAGCTGGGGGTGCTTTCGAGCATAGCCGCCCAGGCTGCCACGATAGCCGGTACCGCCGGAGTATACGACAGGCTGGCCAGGTCCGAAGAGCGATACCGCGAGATCTATGACATGGCCGCCGACTGGATGTACATGCTCGACGATGAAGGAATAATCATCGATTGCAACGAGACGATGGTCCTGAGTCTTGGTCTTGCGTGGGAATCCATCGTCGGTAGCCACATATACGAACACGAAATAGAAACCGATCGCGAAAAAGCCGTGGCAGTCCTGGAGCGGTTCAAGGAGCAGGGCGAGGTCGGCATGGTCTTCAGCTCCGAGCGCATATTCCTCTCCGCCGCCGGCAGTAAGCTGATCGTGGATATACATGCGCGCGCGCTGCCGGCTCTCTCCGGCGACGGTATTCAGTGGAGCGTCATCGGCCGCGACATCACAGAAAAGAAGGAAGCAGAGCGGCGCATCAGCCTGTTGGCCGCCGCAGTTGAGAATACACACGAAAGTGTTATCGTCTCCGACCTCAACGGCGATATCATCTCCATCAATAACGCCGGTGCCGCCATCCTTGGTTATGAGCCTGAGGCCATGGCTGACATGCACATGGGCGAATTCTGGTCCGAGGCGAACCCGGAAGGTCTCAAGGAACAGATTTTTACCAAAACCCTGGAAGGCGGCTGGGAAGGGCAGATGTGGTACCGCCGCGCCGACGGTTCGGATTTTCCGGTCTTCGTTTCATCGGCGCGGGTAGACGACGCGTCCGGCAAGCCGATGGCGCTGGTGGGGATCGCCCGCGATATTTCCGCGGAACAACGATTGACCTCGGAGATACTCCGGCGTAACCGCGAGCTCGCCGTACTGAACGCCGTGGCGGTAGCCACATCCAGTTCACTCGATATCAGGCGGGCACTCAAGAATTCACTGGATGCCATCAACGATTCCATGAATTATGGTGGCGGGATCATATTTTTGGCGGAGAAGGGCTCACAGCTGCTGACACCAGCGGCGAGTACTTACCCGATTACAGATGAAATGATGGCGCATATCCAGTCGATCAATGTGGGCCAGGGGCACACCGGCAAGATCGCCGAGTCGGGGGAGCCGATCTTTCTCGATGACTACAAAAGCAGTGAATACTACCTGCCCGAGCTGCCAGATCTGTTCCCGATAGCATCGATGGGTGGAGTCCCCCTGACTCACAATGACAGGGTTCTGGGTGTGTTGATCGTTTCCACCGCGACCCCCCATGAATTCGATGAAAACGAGCGAGCGCTTCTGGTGGCGGTAGGCAACTCCTTAGGTGTCGCCATCGAGAACGCCAATCTCTTCGAAGATGTCGCCCGGGGCAAGAACGAATGGGAGACCACATTCGACGCCATGACCAACGGCGTCTCGATCCATGATCTTGATTTCAATATCGTACGGGCGAACAGGGCTCTGGCGAAGCTGCTGGGCAAGACGACCGACCAGATCATCGGCCGCAAGTGTTACGAGGTTTTCCACGACAGGGACGAGCCGCTGGAGGCCTGCCCGCAGGTCCTGGCATTCAGGGACAGCTGCAGCCACACGCTGGTCGCTGAAGAGGCGAAGCTGGATGCCATGCTCAATATTTCTTCCGACCCCATATTCGACCGGGATGGCAACATCACCGGTGCCGTGCACGATGTTCGCGACATCACCGAACAGGAGCGCCTGCGTACGCAGCTGGCCCAGTCGGAGAAGATTCGCGCTCTCGGCGAGATGGCCGGCGGCGTCGCCCATGACTTCAACAACTTCCTGACGGTCATCTCGGGAAACACACAGCTCATGCTGTCGCAAATGGACGGCGATCGCGATCAGGAGTTCAGGGAGTCGCTTGAAAGCGTGCAGCGCGCCGCCGCCGACGCGGCCGAGACCGTGCGCCGGATCCAGGAGTTCACCCGGGTCCGAACGGCGCGCAGCTTTACGATTGTGAATATCAAAAGTGTTTTGCTCAACTCCATAGATATCGCGCGCCCGCGCTGGCGTGACGAGGCGGAGGCGCGTGGAGTGAAAATCGAGATCGAGGCCAGGCTTGTCAGTATCCCGCCGGTGCTGGCCAATGAATCGGAGCTGGCGGAGGTCTTCACTAACCTGATAATCAACGCCGCGGATGTCCTGAGGGACGGCGGCAGGATCACCGTGACGACCGATACGGAGCCAGGCGGCGACTGGGTCAGGGTTGTGGTGGCCGATAACGGCAAAGGCATGGACGAGGAAGTGAAGAAGCGCGTCTTCGAACCATTCTTCTCCACCAAGGGGGTAAGCGGCAGCGGTCTTGGACTCAGCGTGGCGTATGGCATCATCAATCGCCACCGGGGCGATATAACAGTCGAAAGCAACGAAGACGAAGGTACCCGCTTTATCGTGCGGCTGCCCGTGGCTACGATGAACGATCTCACCGGAGCCGGCGAATTTTCGAGAGCTGTCGAACTGGCTGAAACCGCGGAGAACGAATCCGGCAGCTTGAGGCAGGGCAAAGTGCTGATCGTTGACGATGAGCCCCTGGTCAGAAAACTGCTGGGTGACATACTCCTCAGGATGGAGCAGCATTATGAGACCGCCGAAGATGGAGAGCAGGCCCTGGTGCTCTTCGATGCAGCGATTGAAGCCAGAGAGCCGTTCGACCTGGTGATGACCGACCTGGGCATGCCCGGGATATCCGGCTGGGATGTAGCGGACGCGATCAAGCAGCGCTCCCCGGAAACACCAGTCGTGCTGATCACAGGCTGGGGCGATCAGCTGGACTCGCAGAAGATAAAGGACTGCATGGTGGACTCGGTTATAGCCAAGCCCTTCAAGGCTGGAGATATAAGGCGCGTGCTAATGAAAGCGATATCTTAGGACTGCCGCATCTGGCATCCCGAATCTGACCTGTCATGCAGGAATTTACATGTCATCCTGAGCAAAGCGAAAGGTTCGCAAGTCGAGAGCCGCGACAGATTATATAATAAAGGAAGAACAGAACAGTCAGCCTGAATTTGACCTGTCATCCTGAGCGCAGCGAAGGATCCACCGGAGGAAGAATGAAGATCGGTTTCGACGCCCGCATGATCGCCTGGAAGGGAGTAGGCACGTACTCCCGCAATCTGCTGAAGCAGTTCGCCCAGGTACCCGACATGGAAGTCGTCTGCTTTGTCAACGACGACACCGCCGGCCGCCTGCCCGCGGGCGCCAACTTCACTAAGGTCTCTATCAACGAAGAGGTCTTCAGCTCGCGCAACCTGAACAAGATCGGCAGCGCGGTCAATAAGGCCGGATGCTCCCTCTTCCACTCTCCCTATGTTGTGGCGCCCGGCAACCTCGAGTGCCCGCTGCTGGTGACCGCCCACGACATCATCCCGCTGCTATTTCCAAATTCGATACCGAGCTTTCGCCTGCGCCGCACGTACAAGGGGCTGCTGGCGGACGCCGTCCAGCGCGCCGACCATGTCATCACCGTCTCGACCGTATCGCAGTCGTACCTGCTGGCGCATTTCAACATGTCGCTCTCGAAGGTCTCGGTAATACTCGACGGCGTCGGCTCCGAGTTCGGGCCGCGGGGCGATGAGGAGATAGAGAGCGTCTGTGAAAAATACGGCATCATCCGGCCGCACATACTCTGGCTGGGAGAGTTCATCGCCCACAAGAACGTGGACGCCCTGGTGAACGCCTACTCGACCCTGTCGTCGAAGCTCAGGGCGCGCTATTCACTCGTACTGGCGGGCGACAGGAAAGTTGACTGGAAGGATGTTAAAAAAGAAGCCGGGCGCCGGGGAGTCGGCGAGCGCGTGTTCTTTCCCGGGTTTATCGAGGACCAGGACCTGCCGGCGCTCTTCTCATCAGCCGATCTTTTCGTCTTTCCGTCTCTATACGAGGGCTTCGGCCTGCCGCCGCTGGAAGCCATGGCCTGCGGTACGCCGGTTATCTGCTCCAACTCATCGAGCCTGCCGGAAGTCATAGGCGACGGCGGCCTGCTGGTTGCGCCCCGTCCGGCGGCCCTGGCGTCGGCCATCACCGAAACACTCGCCAACGAAAATTTAAGGCAGCGCCTGCGCCGCCGCGGACGCGAAAGAGCCGCGCTGTTCTCCTGGGACAAAGCCGCGGCCAAGACGCTGGATCTTTATCGGGAGCTGGCCCGGTAGGAAGCTGATCCTGCGGGTTGCTTCATATTCTCGACAGCCTGGAGTCCCGCGTTCGTAATACTCCAGTTATGGCGATCAATTTTCCTACCCGGTGCCCCTCCGCTATAATTAGACGGCATCATCCTTCAGGCCGGCGTAGCTCAGCTGGTAGAGCAGCTCACTCGTAATGAGCAGGTCTGTGGTTCAATTCCGCACGTCGGCTCCAGATTTGGACTTCCGATTAAGCCTCTGTCATATTACGGATAGATATAAGTTGTTCCACAGACATCCTGAGCGCTTTCAGTGTACATCGATTGCCAGCTCCCTACTCCGGAAGGAACACTGTATCTGAGATACACACTGTTTTCGATGCCTGCCGGGATGTCACCAACCAGCGCTGGCATTATTGACGAGAGGATGACTCCGCCCGTGTTCGAACTTCCCGTAAGATTTACGCTGTAGGCGGTTTCAGTACCGTTGTTTGAAATACCGACCTGCACGGTAAGCTCGCGCGCCAGATAATCGGCATAGGTGGCCCAGAAGGAGTGATTTACCGCCGGGCTCAGGTGCGGTTTTGCGGACACGCAGGTGGAGCTGCTTTCGAAGGATCCCAGAATCGGCGTGGTATTGCCGGCGCTGTCGGCTACCGACCCGCCGATTTTATGACCTCCTTCGCCAAGGCCGGCTACCTGGCAGGTGACGCCGGCTTCGGTAACATCGCACTTTTCCAGAATATTCTCATCCAGGGTGACGCTTACCGATGCGACGTCGATGCCGCTGGACGGTTCGGCGTCGCTGAACACGGCGCTGATTATCGTCGAGTCACCATTGACGTTTCCCGAGGGCTCCACCTTGCTGACCACCGGAGCCACTCTGTCACCGATCTTGAACTCGCCGGCGATGGAGGCGGTGTTGCCGGCGTTGTCGCTGACGGAACCTGCGATCAGATGCCTGTCATACTGAAGTCCGTTGACGTCACAACTGATGCCGAGTTTGGTCTCGACGCAATTCGCCAGCCGGGCATTATCGAGATTGACTATCATCGAATCCGGATCGATGCCGCTGGAGGGTTCGATGTCATGGTATGCGATCTCGATCCTGGCCGCATCCTTGAAGAGCAGGTCCGCCGGCTGAACATTGTCGATGATGGGCGCTGTATTGTCGCCCACGGTGAAGCCTCCGCTGATTGTTGCGGTGTTGGCAGCGTTGTCGCTGACGGAACCGCCGATAATGTGAGGCCCGAGAGCCAGACCGGATGCGGGGCAGCTGGCGCTGGTCGCTGACACGGTGCAGCCCGCGAGCGGCGAGCCATTCAGTGTGATGCTAGCCGAGTCCTGGTTGATACCGCTGCTGTCAGAATATCCGACTGTGATCGTGGTGGAGCCGGAGTAAATATTACCAGTGGGTGACACGCTGCTGATCGTGGGTGGTTGACGGTCCAGCACAACGAAGTTCCCGTTGATCGGGGTTGCGTTTCCCGCCCTGTCACGCACTGAGCCACCGACAAAGTGTGGTCCATAGCCCAGGTTGCTGACTGGACAACTCACACTGCTGGCCATGACCGCACAACCATTAATGACGACTCCATCAAGTATCACGCTGACATCACCCGCGTTGATGCCCCTGCCGACATCGGTGTAACCGACGAGGATGGTTGTATAGCTGTTATAAATCATCCCGGTTGGCTGCAGGTATGTGACAACAGGGAAAAATGTATCGGGAATAGTGATGGTTCCTGACTCGAAACTGCCGCTGAACGATGTTACATGACCGGCGTTGTCGGCAACTGAACCCTCGATAGTATGCGTGGAATTCGCCAGCCCTGAGACCGGACAGCTGACGCTGGTCTGCGAAACGGTGCAGCCGGGGAGGGCGCCACCACCATCCAGTGTCACGCTCACAGAGTCGGTATTGATGCCGCCCGACGGAGCGGGGTCGTTGTAATCGGCGCTGATGGTGGCAAAAGTGCTGGCATGGAATCCGACAGGCTTTACATTACTGACCACCGGACCCGCCGAATCGAATACGCTGAAACTGCCGCTGATCGCGCTGCTGTGGCCCACGTTATCGGCCGCGGACCCGCCGATCGTATGCGCTCCCAGCGCGATACCGGAAACGGGGCAGCTGACGCCCGTCTGCGAAACGGTGCAACCGGTGAGGGCGCCACTGTCCAGGGTCATGATCACCGCGCCGGTATTGATTCCGCTGGTCGGCGCCGGGTCACTGAACACGGCGCTGATGTTGAAGCTTTCGCTGGAAATCGAACCCGTCGGCTGGACATTGCTGACCGTGGGGGTGACAGTATCCGGCGGCGTGGCGCCCAGATTCAGCCGGCCGCTGCCGAACCAGTAATCCCTGCCGGGAATACCCGTGTCCGTGGCGTTATTTTCCAGGTAAGCCTGAATGTTCGCGGGCGTATAGGCCGGATATGTTCCCTTGAGGATAGCGGCGGCTCCGGCAACATGAGGCGCCGCCGCTGAAGTACCCAGAAAACCCTGGGCGCCATAGGTGGCGGTGGAAACCTTGTCAGGGGCGACGATATCCGGCTTCACGCGGCCATCGATGGTGGGGCCGCGGGAACTGAAATCCTCCAGCGTCGTCGAATTATAGGGTACCGCGCCCACGGTCATGGCGCCGGTGGCATCGGCCGGCTGTCCTCCCAGGCTGCCCATGGGTGTCTGGTACTGCAGGAAGTACTGGAAGCAAAGGAGTTCAAAACGGGCGTCACCGGCAGAGCTGCGGTTGTATATACCGATCCAGTAGTTGCCTCCCTGGCCGGTTGGAACCGTATATCTGAAGCTTTCTGAGGGAGCCTGAGTCCCGTCCTGGGTGCTCGCCGAGCTGGTCACCATGACACCGTCGCTGCTTCGGTGCAGATAGACGTCGTAGTTCTGGTCGGTCGTCGGCCAGCGGTCCCAGGTCAGGTATACATCGATATTCTGACCCTCCTGGGCAGCGATCGTGTTGCCCTCGTCGTCTGAGGCGTAGTTATGCCAATTGTTGGCGTCGGTGTCATTAAAATAGTTGCTCCAGTGCATCTGGGCCTGGTTGCCGGAAGCAGCGGCCCAGAAGATGCCGGACGCGCGCGCGTTGTTCACCATGTCGTCTATGGTTCCCTGACCGTCACCACGGAATGAACCGGAAAAAACCCATGATGCCGAGACGACGGTGACCCCCTGGGCGACCAGATAATTGACCGCGTTACCCAGCTCGACTTCAGTCTGAAAATTGACAAGGTAGAGCTGGGCGTCCGGAGCGACGTCGTAAACGATCTCGGCGCAGGCGGTACCGTGTTTCTCCGCGCCGCCGGTGATGTCACCATCAGCGCGGAAAGACTTAACAGTCACGCTGGCGGGGAGCTCGCCTGCGGCCACCCGGGTAGTGTATCCGGCAAAACCAGCGTCCAGGATGGCGACTTTGACTCCGGAACCCTTGAGGGCGCTGTTCTGCCAGGGGGTAGCGCCGATAACGCCGACGCCCTCGCTGGTCGTGGTGAGCAGTTCCGGCCGGGCCGGCGGCCTTACGTATGAAACTCCGGGGGAGGAGGCGATTTTCTCGATGCTTTCGACCGGAACCTTCGCCTGTACCAGATTCTCATAGGATGTCTCGATTCTGCCGCCGGCAGCGGTTACCAGCGCCGCGATTTCGGTTGTGGTGACGGAACTCTCCAGCACAACCCTGACGCTGCCATCGGTAAGGTTTAGACCTCTCCGGCTGGCAAAATCCGCGGCCGCACCGGCACCGCCGGACTCAAGGCTGGATATAAGCTGGCTCAGGGAGGAATCAATTCGGGGATCAGGCTTACCAATGACACCAGGGATGGAGTCGGCGTCTGTTATTAATTCTTTTTCGCCGGAAGTGATTCTGCCTGTTGCTGCATCGGGGTTCAGGGCCATCGGAGTATCAGTTGCGAGCAAGGTGGACGCAGGTGAACCCTGGTGATTTGCCCCATCAGATGAAAACAGTGCTGAACCACCTGATGCAATCGCGATGAGCAGAACCACCGAAATCCCGGCAAGGATAAAGCTCTTTTTCATGGTGTTCCCCAGCCTTCCGTAAAAGACCGTGAGCCAGCCCCTGTTGCTGCGCTTAAGGTCATAACGGAAATGTTACTTAATTCAAGCCGTTCAAGTTTCTTAATAATGGCGCATCCAACTTTGAAGTGCAACACTTGACAGCATTGATGTTTTGAAGAATGATCATCGGGATTTCTCTGGTCCGTTTAGCCCGGGTATCTTCAGGACAGGCGTATCCGGTACTTACATCCCCAGCCCCGCGATAGCCTCCGCAAACACCGCATACGGATGCGCCCCAACGATCCGGTACCTTCCATTGATCACATAGGTCGGCACTGCCTTGATGCCCAGCTTCGCTGCCTCCGCCAGCTTCCCATCCAGAACCGTGCTGTATTCGCCGCCCGTAATGGCATGCTCCAGTCTGGTGGCATCGAGGCCGGCATCGTTTGCCGCGGCCAGCAGGACTTCCCAGCTGCCGATGTCCATCCCCTCACCGTAAAGCTTGTCGAAGACCGCCCGGTGAAACTCATTACCTCGACCCTGTGCGTAGGCATATTCGGTGGATTCCAGCGCCAGCCGCGAGTTGCGGATGCGTCCGGTGAAAACCATCTTCAGCCCGCCGCCGCCGGCCATCTTTCTCAGCCGCGTGTGGGAATCGTCGGTTTCGTCCTGATATTCAAGGGGCATTTCCATGCCTTCGGGAGGCATATCGGGGCGCAGCAGATAAGGCTGCCACGTTATCACCGCGTCTAAATGCTCACGCTTCAGTTGATCGACCGCGACCTGGCCGACATAGCACCAGGGTCATACGTAATCGGAATAGATCGTCAGGTTCAGGGACATGGCTCACCTCGACTTTCGGAAATGGTGTTATTCTTCCCTTTGATCGTCCGGCTGAAACGGTAACCGATCAGCCGGTGTAACAATCGTCGACTTGCCAGCTTCAAGGCCACAGACTTATTGGCCGAAACGCCCGCCCACCTTTTACAGCTGCGGCTCATCCCGAGGCTCCGCCTGACCCATCTCGGCTTCCAGTTCCACACCCAGCTCCTGGACCGGCGGACGCTTGCGCGCGCGGTGCAGGTCGATGACCGGCAGGAAAAACGTGGTAATGAATGCGGCGATGATTATAAAAACACCCAGTGCATAAACGTGGCCGATGGAACCTGCCAGCGCCGCTTTGAGCGTCTGGATGAACTGCAGATAATATTCCTGCACCTGGGCCTGCTGGGGCGCCGGTACATTCTCCATCAATCCCGCCATCCGCTGCTGGCCGTCCACGGACAGGAAGTTCTGCAGGGTGTTGGTATCGATACCCGAGATCGCCCTGTCCGGGTTCATCCGGTTGATTGTCTGCACGAACGGGTCCGAGTTCACATTGGCGAGATGGTCGGCAAGTGAGTTGTTCATCATGCTGCCCATGATAGCCACGCCCACGGTGCTGCCGATGCTGCGGAACAGCTGGATTGTGGCGGTGGCGATGCCGAGTTTGCTGCGGTCGAAGGAGCTCTGCACGACGATAGTGTAGATCGGGAAGGAGACGCCGATGCCCAGCCCCAGGATGACCATGTCGCGCACCAGCGCCAGTTTGGAAGTGTCGACCGCAAGCCGGGAGAAAAGGTACATGCCGACGATGGCGATGGCCAGTCCGATGATCGATGAGAGTTTGTATTTTCCGGTACGGCTGATCACCTGGCCGACGATGCCGCTTGAGATGATGATGCCGACGCTCAGCGGCGCCAGCACCAGCCCGGAATTGGTGGCGGAAAAGCCGACCACGCTCTGGGCGTAGAGCGGCACGAAGGCGATGGCTCCGAACATGCCGAACGAGGTCAGGAAAGTGACGATGACCGAGACGTTAAGGCCGCGGTTGGCAAACAGGCCAAGCGGCAGCACCGGGTCCGCGGCCCGGCCCTCGATCAGCGCGAAGAGGGCCAGTAGCAGTGCCGTCGCGCCAAACAGGCCGATTATCTGGACGGAACCCCAGGTGTACTGGCTCCCGCCCCAGACAAAGGCGAGTAGTAGCGCGATAAGCGCCAGCCCCAGGGTTGTCGCTCCCGGGAAATCGATGGAACGCCGGACGGCAGCTGTCTTTATCTTCGGCAGAGCGATGAGCAGCACCGCAAGGGCCAGGATGCCGAAGGGCACGTTGATATAGAAGATCCAGCGCCAGCTGAAGCTGTCGGTGAGCCAGCCGCCGACCAGCGGCCCGGCGACGCTGGCGATGCCGAAGACGCCGCCGATCAGTCCCTGCCAGCGTCCGCGCTCGGCCGGGGTGAACAGGTCGCCGATGATGGCGATTGCGTTGACCATGATGGCGCCGCCGCCGATGCCCTGGAAAGCGCGGAAGAGGATTAGCTGCAGCATCGACTGGGACTGGCCGCTCATGATCGAGCCGGCCATGAATATAAGGATGCCCGCCACGAAAAAGATGCGGCGCCCGTAGATATCAGAAAGCTTGCCGTAGATGGGGATGGTGACCGTCGAGGCAAGCATGTAGGCCGAAAAGACCCAGCTTAAGTGCTCAAGACCCTGGAACTCCTTCACGATCTGCGGCATGGCCGTGGCGACGATCGTCTGGTCCAGCGCCGCAAGGAAGATCGCAAGCATCACGCCGACCATGGCAATGGCGCGGGATTTATGGTGGGTTTCTGGTGTGGCTGGAATGTCTTTCATTGAACTCCCTGTAGATAATCTCGAAAGTATAAGGTTTGGGGGGTTGATTAGCCAAGGGGAAAGGGTTCGGAGAAGAAACAGCGGGCGCTCTATAGGCAGCCAGGACTGCTCTTCAGCAAGGATATGGAGATTGTTTTCGATATTCCGCTCTTCATCCGAAGCGGGTCTGCACGCGATAGAAACCTCCCGAAACGGGTATTTTAAAACCAGAGGCTTTTGCGAGGACCCAAAGAAACGAAACACGAGGAGATGAGGATCATGATGGAAAACGGATATTTCGGCATAGACCTTTCCCAGATCATACTCGGCGGAGCCATTCTCCTGGTGTTTGTAGGTTTTGCCATCTGGGGAATACGCACATCACATAAAAAGCCCAGGAATACACAGAAACAGTAATTATTTCACGGGAACCCGTGAAACATCGTGGGAATTGCAGTTTAAACCTATTGCTCCGGCGGCAGGCAGCGAACAGGCTGCCTGCTTTTGTTTTTCCCTGAAAACACGGCGCCGGACTTTATGCGCAAAGTACAGGGTTTTTCGATGCCGCGGATGTCATCATACTTCCATAACACCGCAAGAATACAGGCAATCCTTGCGTGGCCCGCAAAAAGAACCGGCGCCGCTTTAGCGGCGCCGGTTGATTCGCTGCTATATAGTCAGGTGTTTCAGGTCCGGTTGTCTTATCTGCATACGCTGCTTACGCGACCGCTCCTGCGCTCCTGATCAGTCCTCGGTCTCGCGGCTCTCATCACTCTTTTTATGGCATTTGTGCTTGCACTTCTCGCCCGTCGTATGGTCGCATTCAGGCGGGCATACGCAGACGGTAGCTTCACTCGCTGGCTTTTCCTTAGCGAACGCCGCCGAAGCGAAGGGCGATCCCAGTGACGAGACAATCAGTACTATCAGTATTACTGCGAATTTTCTCACTTACATCATCTCCCATTATTTCAGGATCCGGCTGATCCATGTGTCTTCTATATTGTGCCCACTGCATATGAAGGAATAATTAATGTAATGTGAAGAATTCATGAATCCGGGATGGTTATCAGGAGGTTGCCCGGACACAGTATCTGCGCAAACAGGCCGATTACCTTTGTTCGAGCCGATTCTGGCTGAGAAGCCCAGCCGGCACGGGTTGCCTAAAAGTTGCCTCCGGCCCGCTATTGCCCTATAGTTATACACAGCCCGCTAGGTCGCGGGTGTTAATTTGGTTTGAAGTGCTTGGCTGATCGTTCTTTTGGCAGTTGATCGAGTACTCCTACCACGGGATTGGTGAGAGGAGGAATTAACTTGCCAGAAGGAACAGTCAAATGGTTCTCCGATCAAAAAGGCTTCGGCTTTATTGAGCGCGAGAACGGGACAGATCTGTTTGTGCACTTCTCTGAGATCAAAGGCGACGGTTTCAAAACCCTCGCCGAGGGCCAGAAAGTGAGCTTTGAAGCCACGGAAGGCCCCAAGGGCCCCCAGGCCACAGACGTGAATCCCATAGCCTAGCATTCCATTGAGGAATCTAATGGGGGCCCTCCGAGAGGGGGGTCCCTCTTTGTTTAGTCACAACCAGGAAAGAACGCCGTGAAGATTAATAAGCTGCCCGAAATGAAAATAGGTGATTTGAAAGCGAAGCTCCCCATCATCCAGGGAGGCATGGGAGTCGGCATCTCACTCGCCGGCCTCGCATCGGCGGTAGCCAACGAGGGCGGCATCGGCGTCATCGCGGCTCCGGCGATCGGCATGGAAGAGCCTGACTTCTTCTCCAACTACCTGACTGCGAACATCCGGGCGCTCAGGAAGGAGATCAGGAAGGCGCGGGAGCTTACAAAGGGCATCCTTGGCGTCAATATCATGGTTGCCCTCTCCAATTACGCCGACCTGGTCAAGGCTTCGGTCTCCGAAGGTATCGACGTGATCATCTCCGGCGGCGGCCTGCCGCTCGACCTGCCTCAGCTTCTCAACGGCAACATGAAAACCAAGCTCGTGCCCATCGTCTCCTCGGGCAGGGCGGCAAGGATCCTCTGCAAGCGCTGGTCGGAACGCCACAACCGTCTTCCGGACGCTATCGTGGTCGAGGGTCCCAAGGCCGGCGGCCATCTGGGCTTCAAGCCGGACGAGCTGGACAGCCCCGAGAATCTGCTCGAGAACCTGATTCCGGAAGTGATCGCCGAGGTCAAGCCATTCGCCGACGAGCGCGGAGTGAAAGTGCCCGTGATTGCCGCCGGCGGTATATACACCGGTGCCGATATCTCAAAGTTTTTACGTCTTGGCGCCAGCGGCGTGCAGATGGGCACGCGTTTTGTCACGACCCACGAGTGTGACGCCGCGATTGAATTCAAGCAGGCCTATCTCGAAGCGAGCGAAGAGGACATCATCGTCATCAAAAGCCCGGTGGGCATGCCCGGCCGGGCGATCCGCAACAAGTTCCTCGACGATGTCAGTGAAGGCAAGAGGAAGCCGTACAAGTGCCCCTATCATTGCGTCCGCACCTGCGATTATGAGAAAAGCCCGTACTGCATCTTCTTCGCCCTGATCAACGCCCAGCGCGGCAAGCTCAAACACGGTTTCGCCTTCGCCGGGTCCAACGCCTGGCGAGCGAGCGAGATCATCTCCGTGCATGAACTGATGGAGACGCTGGCGCGCGAGTACGAGGAAGAGGAAGCGAAGCTGGCGACAACAGAAAAGACTTCTTCCTCCATGGCATAGTTTCTGCTGCATCCGGCCACGGTAGCAGCGAGCACTACTTTCCCTGAAGTTTCTCACTGCACATTTCCCCGAGCATCAAGTCAGAGTCTCTTAGCCACTATCAGGCAGATGATTCCCTGAGCATCACCTGTCCCGGATTGTCCGGTCCCTCTTTCTGAAGGTAATTTGCGTCAATTGACGAAATTGCTTTTGTAATCGTCCGTGAAGGGCAAGCGCAAATACCACAAAGGGGTAATAATGTTATACGTAACCCTGATATTTCAGGTTCTTGTGATTGCAGCGGGTGTCGGGATCCACATGATGCACCACCGCGAAGATCGTAACGGCTCCGGGCTCTTCAAAGCCTTCACGCCCTGGTTCCTGGCCGTCATCGTAGGCCTTGGCGGCGTCTGGTCTTTCATGGGACACACGTTTTTTTCTGACGAGACGGCCAGGTCTATCGGCTGGGCAGCCGGCAACCCCTTCCAGTTCGAGGTCGCGGTGGCGAACCTGTCCTACGGCGTCCTCGGTCTGCTGTGCCTCCGTTATCATGGGAAATTCTGGTGGGCGACCGTGGCCGCCTACACGGTTTTCCTGTGGGGTGCTGCATATGGCCACATTTACGATCTGCTTGTCAACAACAACCATGAACCGGGAAATGCCGGATTCGTCCTGTACGCGGATATCGTCATACCGGTTTTGCTGATCGCCCTATTGATGATCTACAGTAAAGTGACATCCAGGGAGCCCGCTGCCGTCAGGCATGGGAGCGCGGCGCATCTGCATGGTGGCAGCGCCGCCTGAGACTCACAGTGCAAGTAGAAACGTAATTCCTTCGCCGGGCCGGGATTTGCTTTCCAGCGATCAGCCTTGACGCACTTCCCCCCGCGCAATGAATGAATATCGCACTTTCCGGCAATAATGCATCATGCTCGCGGTCAGCAACATCAACCTGAAAAAAGGCGACCATCAGATAATAAGCGATGTCTCATTCGAGGTTGCCGACGGGGAGGTTTTTGGAATCCTCGGGGCGAACGGCGCCGGAAAAAGTTCGCTGGCCTATGCTCTCATGGGCTGTCCGGATTACCAGCCTGACCATGGCGCCATCACCTTCGACGGAATCGATGTATCGGGCAAAAGCATGGACGAGCGCGCGCGGCTCGGCATAACGCTTGCCTGGCAGGAGCCCGCGCGTTTCGAGGGCATAGATGTTGCCGGTTTCATCACGCTGGGCTGCGGCTGGCACGGACCAGACGCAGGCGCCAAAACCGGAAGCGTGCCAGGTGCTGATCAATACCTCGAGGCCATGCGTCTCGCTCCCGAAGAATACCGCCGGCGAGAAGTCGACCGCACTCTCAGCGGCGGTGAAAGAAAGAAAATCGAGCTCGCTTCCGTTCTCGCGATGAGGCCGCGGCTGGCTATTCTGGATGAACCCGATTCGGGTATAGACATGATCTCCCGGGATGCCATCATCAACATGATAGATACGATTCGCGGCTATGGCGGCTCGGTCATCCTGATAACCCATGAAGAAGAGGTCATCCTGTCCGCGGACCGCGCCGCGCTCATGTGCAGCGGCCTCGCCTTCAAGGTCGGTGAACCGCGGGAAATAGTCGATTACTACCGGCGTATCTGCAGACCATGTCCCGGCAAGATATACCCGTCAGCCGAGGATATCGCGGCCGGTAAATCGAAAAAAGAGTCAACCTCTTCTGCGCCCGTTGAGGATTCACCATGAAGGCCCACGCCCGCGACTATGAACTTATGCTGGAGGCTTACAGCGGCGTCAGCGGCGACCCCACTGTTTTCGCGAACGACGATATCGCCCACCTTGTAGTACACGAGAACATGGTGCTGGGCGCGCACCTGGTGCCCGGCCTCGAAGTCGAGCCGGTGGAGACGCCGTCAGGAATCGATATCACTCTCAGGGTGTTGCCGGGTGTGAAGATAAAAAAGCCGGTGCACCTCTGCTTCGGTGTCCTGCCGGAGTCGGGTGAGCAGAACATCAACATCGCGGCGGAAGTCGGGAGCGATGCCGGTGTAAGCCTGCTGGCGCACTGCGTCTTTCCCAATTCTGTCAGCGTCCGGCACAACATGCAGGCAAAAATAATAATCGCCGACAATGGCTTCTACGGTTACGACGAGGTTCATTTCCACGGAGAGCGGGCCGGCGCGACGGTTATTCCCAGGGCGAAGATCACCCTGGGCGAGGGCGCTTCGCTGAGGACCGGGTTCCAGTTGACCAGCGGCAGGGTGGGAGAGCTTGACATCGATTACGAGGTGGAGGCCGGCCCCGGTTCCGTCACCGAGATGATCGCGCGGGTGTTTGGATACGGCAGCGATAAGATCAGCATCCGGGAGAAATGCGTGCTGGCCGGTGAGCGGGCGCGCGGCATCATCAAGAGCCGGGTGGCGGTCAAAGGCAGGGCGACCAGCGAAGTCTTCTCCGAGATGTCGGCGGTCGGAGCCCGTTCGCGCGGCCATGTTGACTGTATCGAGATCGTCCAGGAGGAAGGTACAGCGCGGGCGGTCCCGGTCGTGGATGTTTTCGATTCAACGGCCAAGGTCACCCACGAAGCCGCCATCGGCAGCGTCGACAGGAAGCAGCTGGAGACGCTGATGGCGCGCGGGTTGAACCAGGAGCAGGCCGTGGACCTTATCATCCGGGGCATGCTGAGCCCCGCGTAGATCCGGCCGCCTGGCCTGCTTAGGCTACCTGCGCCCGTGGCTGCGAACGCTGGCCCGTGAGGTTTCTCACAAGCCCGCAGTTAAGACGCTTCCATCCCTGACGATAAAAGTAACGAGGTCTTCGCGTGGCCTCACCCCAGAAGCACGAAAAGACTTCCTCGAATCACAAGAAGCCCTCTCGATGTTGACAGGGGCAAACCCCCGGAAACGGGGCGACGCAAAGCCGAGGGTCTAAGGTCCCAAAAAGCCGCGAAAGGGTGCGGCTACCGGGGGCTATGACAGCCTGGCCGCCAAACATCTAAAAACAGGTCGTAACAAGGAGTTAATCCCCCATGCTCAATCGCGCCACAATCCGTACCTCGATAGTTCTTGCCGTTTTTTCCGTTTTGCTGCTCTCGCTGGCGTTTGCGGGACATGCGATGGCCCAGACCGCGCCGGCGACGCCGACCTTCAAACTGGGCGTGTTCCTTCCCAATCCAGGGAATATCGGCAAGTTCGAAAGCCAGACCATCCAGCACCGCACCGATATCTTTCTCTGGTACCAGGCCGTTGGTGAGCAGTTCAACTCAGCCCAGCTCGGCCCCGTCGCCGCCGGTGGACGCACGATCCAGCTTGCCTGGGAACCGCATGATCCCATGGCCGCGGACGCGGTCAATCAGCCGGCGTACAGGCTGAAGAACATCACTCGCGGCGACTTTGATAACGACATCCGCCGCTGGGCCCGCGATTTAAAGAGCTTCGGCTACCCGGTTATCATCAGGCCCATGTGCGAGATGAACGGCGACTGGACCAGCTGGGGTGGGACGGTCAACGGGAACGTGCCCGCCGATTACATCCCGGCGTGGCGTCACATGCATGACGTCTTCGTGCAGGAGGGCGTTACCAACGTCAAGTGGGTCTGGTCTCCCAACATGGACGAATCGGCCGCGGGGGCCAGTGATACATTCAATACATACTATCCGGGCGATGATTATGTGGATTACGTCGGCATCAATGGTTACAACTGGGGAACGTCGGTCGTCCTGCCTTACTGGAGTTCCAGCTGGCAGACTTTCACGAGGGTGTTCCAGTACAGCTATGACGAATTAGCCACCAGGACGGCCAAGCCGATCATGATCACCGAAATGGGGTCAACCGAGCTGGGAGGCAGCAAGGCGGCCTGGACGACCGATATGTTCTCGACGCTGAAGACCAGGTTTCCGCGCGTGGTCAGCCTTACCTGGTTCAATATCAACAAGGAGACCGACTGGCGTATTCAGAGTTCGACCAGAAACCTGAGAGCGTTCAGGAAGGCTATCCTGACCATGGATAATTACCGTCCGTTATATCTGCAGTAGGCGGGAATACGGCACATTGGTGGAAGGCCGCGCCCCTTTTTATCAGCGCTGGTTCTGCGCGGCGCGGCTCGGTTCGCCACGCGTGATTTAAGAATAAGTTTCCGACAGTGCTTCCGAGCCTGCGACGATATCCAGCAGCTCCGCAGTGATCTCACCCTGGCGGCGGTTATTGAACTCGTGTTTCAGGTCTTCCAGGTACTCCCCGATGTTCTTCTCCGCCACCTGCATGGCCAGTAGCCGGCTGGTGTTTTCGCTGAGCAGAGATTCTACATAGGAGCATTCAACGGTAATACGGATATGCTGGCGTATCAATAATCGGAAGAGCTGCCAGGCGTCCATCGTGAATACTGGCAGTGACTTCGCCGGCCACGGACGGATGACAAGCCCTTTCAGAAAATCCATGTCCACGGGAAGCAGCCGGGACATGTGCGCCCGATAGTGTGCCCCGGACAGGGGTTTGTTATGGAAGATCAGGACGGGAGTGTCCGTGCCCTGCCGCCGCTCCCCGAGGAACTTAAAGATTTCCCGGACGGAACGGGTCATTCCATCGACTGAACCCTGGATGGGGAAGGACTGTTCGACCGCCATGTTCATCGCCCTCAGCCGGAAGGCCGCGTGGTCGCCGAGCGTTACCAGCCGCCGCTGCTCCGGAACGATGCCGAGCCCGTCCATGGTTTCCAGGGCGAATGATACTATCTGTTCGTTGAACTGACCGGACAGACCCTGCTCGGAGCCGAGTATCAGGGCGATGACGCGTTCGCCGGCAGTAGGGGAGCCGCCCGTGGCGACGGTTTTGCGAGTTCCCGTCTCCGCCGCTTCCACGGCTTTGTGGATCTCCGGCGGTCCGTGCTGAAGAACCACCTGCAGGCCCATCTCCACTGCCCGGGTATAATCGGTCAGCGACGAGAGTGATTTCTCGAACTGGCGGATGCTGACTACCGCCAGCACCTTCATCGACGAGACGACCGACTGCATGTCGCCGGCGTTGCCGATGCGACGGCGTAGTTCCTCAAGCGTCTGCATTCGAACCCGCTCTCGTACTTTCTTTGGTTTTCTCGCCCGAACCTTTTACCGCTCCCGCCGGCTCCACGATTACTCCCAGGTCCAGGGCGTTCCCGATCCTCTCGGTAATCGCCTCGATATCCGCGTCGGACAGCTCTCCGCCTTCGAGTATCGTCCGGCACAGCTCCGGGAGGTGGTTCTCGATCTCCTTCTCGATGCTGCGCTTGGCGGCGGTGATGTCGTCCAGCCGCAAACCGTTGAACAGTCCCCTCGTGACGCCAAGGAGCACCGCGATCTGTTCCGGCGCCGTGCGGGGCCGGAACTGGGCCTGTTTGAGGGTCTCGCGCACCCGGCGGCCACGTTCGAGGGTCATGCGGGTCTCCTCCTCCAGGTTGGTGCCGAAGCGCGAGAAGGTCTCCAGTTCCTCGAACTGCGAGTACGACAGCCGCAGGTCGCCGGCCACGGCCTTGTAAGCCGGTAACTGGGCCTTGCCGCCCACGCGTGATACCGAGCGGCCCACATCCACTGGCGGCAGGACTCCTTCCTGGAAGAGTTTCGGCGAGAGATACACCTGTCCGTCGGTGATGGAGATGAGGTTTGTCGGTATGTAGGCCGACAGGTTCTGCGCCTCGGTTTCGACGATGGGCAGCGCCGTCAGTGAGCCGCCGCCCAGCTCGTCGCTTAAGCGGGTGGCGCGTTCCAGCAGCCGCGAATGGATGTAAAAGATGTCGCCCGGGTAAGCCTCACGGGCCGGTGGGCGCCTCAGCAGCAGCGACAGCTCACGGTATGCGCGGGCGTGGCGGGTGAGGTCGTCGTAGACGATAAGCACGTCGCGGCCGCGTTCCATGAAATATTCGGCGATGGCGGTTGCCGCGTAGGGTGCGGAGTATCTGAGGCCCAGCGGGTCCTCGCCGGCCGCCACAACGACCACGCTCTTTTCCATGGCGCCATGGCGGTGCAGGTCGTTGATGACGCCGGCCACCGCCGAACCGCGCTGTTCGATGGCGCAATAGACGCAGATGACATCCTTGTCGACCTGGTTGATGATGGTATCGACGGCGATGGCGGTCTTGCCAGTATGGCGGTCGCCGATGATCAGTTCCCGCTGGCCACGGCCGATGGGGATCAGCGCGTCGATAACCTGGATGCCGGTCTGCAGGGGCACGCTCACGGGTGCGCGGTCCATGATCGACGGGGCCGGGCTCTCAATGGGGCGTCTGGACACCCCGGGGATGGCGCCGCCGCTGTCCAGCGGCATTCCCTTGGCGTCGACCACCCTGCCCAGCAGGCCTTCCCCCACGGGAACATCGACTACGCGTCCGGTTCGGCTCACCATCTGGCCCGCCTCGATGCCCGACTGCTTGTCGAGCAGGATGACCGCCACTTCGTCGGGCTCCAGGTTGAGCGCGATCCCCAGTTTGCCGCCCGGGAATCGCACCAGCTCCTCAGACCGGACGTTGGGCAGCCCCGTGATGCGGACGATGCCCTTGCCCACGAAACTGACAGTGCCTGACTCGTGGAAGCCCAGACTGGTTTCCTGACCTGACAGCACGCTGCCGATTGTGCCGACGGTCTCGTCGATGACCTTTTTCAGTTCCCTGGATGTCTTTTTGTCGTTCATGCCGGTTGTTCGCCGATCATGGCCTGGTCATATTTCCAGCCTGGTCTTTTGCAGATGCCGCTCATTGTTCCTGACCAGGCTTTCGGACAAACGCCTGTGAGAGGTTCTCTTCCAGGGTTTCCAGGTAGTTCTGCAAACTCCAGCTGGCGGTCTTGCCCCCGGCACGGAGCTCGATGCCGCAGATCAGGTCGGCGGATACCTCGAAGCGCAGGTCGAAGTCGCCGGCAAGGCGCTGCCGCACTGCAGTCTCAATCCATTCGCGTGTTTTCTCGTCGATATCAAAGGCGGTGCAGACTACCGCCTCGGATCGCCACTGGGATTCTGGCTTGTCACCGGTGCGCGTCGCCTCCACCGCCGGCAGCGCGAAAGCATCGAATCCGGATTCCTCCGCCTCAGGGAGCCGGGCGATGAAAGTCTCGATGACGTGGCGCTCCAGGTCCACTCCGGCAAGGTCTGCCAGAGCACGGTGAGATATCTCGTACACCTGCGCGCCGGCCCGTTGCCGCAGGTCGCTTAAAAAACTCTGTTTCTCTCGCTCAACCGACTGGCGCCAGCGTTCCTGGCGCTCCTCGACCTCGTCACGGGCCTCCTGTATCAGGTCGCGACGCCAGGCCGCCGCTTCCTCCTGGGCGGTGGAGAGCATCTCGCCCCGCTTGTCCTCGATCTCCTGGCGTTCGGCATGGCAGACGGCGGCCTGGCGGGTGGCATCCTTCACCTTGTGCTCCGCTTCCTCGAGGTCGGCGCCGATGCGTCGCTCCCTCTCGTCCATCGTCCTGACTATAGGTTTGTAAAGGAACCGCTTGAGCAGCAGCATCAGGACAACGAAGTTGAAGATCTGCGCGAATAATGTGAACAGATCGATGTGCAACTGTTTATCCTCCTGCTGACATCTTGTCCCAGAATGGATTGACAAAAATCAGGATTATGGAAATTACGAAACAGTAGATAGCGATGGATTCGATCATTGCCAGGCCGACGAACAGGATACGCGACAGGATGTCCGCCTCGTCCGGCTGCTGGGCGATTGATTGCAGCGCCCGCGACACCGCCCGCCCCTCGGCAAGTGCCGGCGCGATGGAGCCGATCGCCATCGTAAGGCCCGCCATCGCCATCGATCCCAGGCCGATTATGGTGGTGCTGTCCATGGTTTCCTCCCAGGTCAGTTTGTCAGGTTTGTCCACGCGCCCGGTGGGAACCCGCCGCCGACGCGATATAGATTGCCGCCAGAACCGCGAATATATACGCCTGTATCTGGCCGATGAGCAGCCCGAACATCTTCATCACCACGGGCAGGAAAAAGGGGATGATGGCCAGCAGCGCTCCGGCGATCATCGACTCGCTCATGATACTGCCGAAAAGCCGGACGGCCAGGGTCAGAGTGCGGGTGAAATCCCCGAGGATATGCATGGGCAGCATCAGCGGCGACGGTTCGATATAGTGGCGGAGGTAGCCCCAGATACCCCGGGTGGAGATGCTATAGAAAGGCACCGCGAAAAACACGCAGAGTGCCAGCGCCGCCGTCGTGGAAAGCGAACCGGTGGGGGGCCGGTATTCGGGGATGACGATCAACAGGTTGGAAAAAGAGATAAACAGGAACAGGGTTCCCAGGAACGGCAGATAGCGGTTGATGTCCGGGCCGATGATCTCACGGATATGGTTGCGCATCAAAGTCACTACCGCTTCGAAGATGTTCTGCCAGCGGCTGAGCGGTGGGTGTACCTTGAGGCTGCGCGTGGCCAGCCAGGCGCAGAGCACGATAAGACCCATCACACCCCAGGTGAAAAGGATGGTCAGGTTGAGGTTGACCACTCCCCAGCTCCAGATAACAGTTGTGTCGGGGCTGATCTCCATCTCAGCAACCTTTGTCCGTTCCGGGGAGCGCCAGCTTCGGCTTTCCCCAGCGGTGGACGAGGATCATGCGTGCGGCGATGAAGGCGGCCGTGCAGATCAGGATGCCCTGCAGCCCCGCGGCCCTGGCGATCAGGATGAAACCGGCCAGGCACAGTGCCAGCCGTCCCAGGTAGCTGCCCAGCGTCAGGAAGGCGGCCTGCCTCGATGCAGCCAGGCGGCGCAGAGTCAGCCACAGGCCGCCGAAATACAGGATCCCAAGGGCGAGGCCGGCGAAAACCGGCAGAATTATGTTTTGTAGAGCCGTCATCTGTCTCCTCCATGGTCATGGTGGCGTATCCAGTACCAGGCGTTAAGGCACCCGAGAATGAGTCCGGCCGCCATCAGCGTCAGCGTCCAGGAAAAGCCGGTCGGGTACCGGTTATCTATCCAGTTGCCTATAGCGAGGCCCGCCAGGGTGGGGACGACCACCGACCAGCCGGTCAGGTTGAAGCGCATGAAGTCGTACCAGAAGCGGCTCTGGTCGCGCTCCCGGGAGCCGGCGCCAGCGGTGTTTTTTCCTCCCTGGCCCGGGCCAGCCGAATCTACACCGCGCCGGCGCTCTGCCACGCGGCGCTCGCCGATGCGCCGGTCGCTGCCGCGCCGCTCCTCGCCGCGATAGCCCTCATCAGAATGCGAGCGTTGCGCGCCGCCGGGACCATGTTCCTTCTCAGGCCTGTCATCAGTCGTCGCGTTGGTCATCGGTATCCTCTCCCAACAGTTGCTTCATGAACTCGCTTTCCAGTTCCGCGACGATGCCGCGGCATCTGCTTTCCGCGTCATCCTGAGGCAGGGACGGCATTCGCATGGCCTTCCCTTCGACTTCCGCAGGCCGGCCGATTGCGAAACGGGTGGCCACCAGCACCTCGCTGGAACATTTGACAAGGGTGCCCTCGTCGATGGCGAGGGAGACTTCGCGGCCGCCTTCATCTTCATATGACAGGATGCCGGGAACCAGCGCCGAGACGAAATCCACATGATGGGGCAGCAGGCAGAAATAGCCCCTGGGGCTTTTCGCCACTATCTTGTCGACCTCCAGGTCGACGATTACTTTGGCCGGTACAAAAACTTTGAGTCTCATGGCCTCATCGCCTCCATCCATGTCATGACTGTTTCACCTCGTTGATGCCGCCAATCATGTACAGCGCCTTTTCCGGGCGGCCCGAAAACTCGTCGTTCAGTATCCGCTCGCAGCCGTCCAGGGTCTCTTCCAGCTCGGCGAAGCGGCCTTCGAGACCGGTAAACTGCTCGGTCATGAAGAATGGTTGGGTGAGGAAACGCTCCAGCCGCCGCGCCCGGTGTACCGTTCTCTGGTTCTCATGGGAAAGTTCCTCCAGCCCCAGCATGGCGATGATGTCTTTCAGTTCCTCGTATTCCGCGAGCGTCTTGCGCATCTCCCGGGCTATCCGGTAATGCTTTTCCGAGACCACAGTCGGGTTCAGCATCTTCGAATGGGACTGTAGCGGGTCGACCGCCGGGTAGAGACCCTGGCTGGCCCGCTGGCGGGAGAGCACGATCGATGCTGAAAGGTGGCCGAAAGTGTGCGAGGCCGCCGGATCGGTGAAGTCATCCGCAGGCACGTAGACCGCCTGGATCGAGGTGATGGCTCCGGTTGGGGTGCTGCAGATCCGTTCCTCCAGCTCGGCCAGCTCCGTCGCCAGGGTCGGTTGGTAACCCACGCGGGACGGCATCTGTCCCATGAGGCCGGAGACCTCGGAACCGGCCTGGATGAAGCGGAAGATGTTGTCGATCAGCAGCAGTACGTCCTGGCGGGCGTCGTCCCTGAAATACTCGGCCATGGTCAGCGCCGCGTGGCCCACCCGGAAGCGGGCGCCGGGCTGCTCGTTCATCTGGCTGAAGATGAGGACGGCGTTGTCGAGAACACCTGCTTCGCGGATCTCGCGGTAGAGCTCCTCGCCTTCGCGGGAGCGCTCGCCGATGCCGCAGAAGAGGCTGACCCCCTCGTGCTTCCCGGCCATATTGTGGATCATCTCCATGATCAGCACTGTCTTGCCGACGCCGGCGCCGCCGAAAAGACCGGCCTTGCCGCCCAGTTCAAGGGGCGAGAGTACGTCGATCGCCTTGATGCCGGTGGCGAAGATCTCCGCCTTGGCAGACTGCCCGGCCAGCGGCACTGGTTCGTGGTGGATCGAACGCCATGCCATATCCGCCAACTCGCCCTGCTTATCGATGGTTTCGCCGAAGACGTTGAAGGCGCGGCCCAGGAGTTCCCTGCCCACGGGTACCCGCAGGGGGCTTCCGGTATCCAGTACGGAAGCGCCGCGAGCCAGACCGCGGGCGGGTGTCAGGGCGATACCCCGCACGACCCGGGAGTTGACCTGGGTGCCGACTTCGACCACGATCTCTCCGTCCTCGCCGGCTCTCAGTTCGTTGTTGATCTCGGGCAGCCGGTGGGGAAACAGTACGTCGACGACGCTGCCGCGCACGGAAACCACGGTACCCTGGTTCGGCTCGTCCATTCCGTCATCTCCAGTCGGATAATATTGCTAGTGGCAATGTGTCACTGCTGTGAGCGCATAGCCGGAATGCTGCGGCAGTTGAAAGGCAGGCTCCAAAGTAGGGCGAGCTTCCGCAGCCAGGCAAAAGCTTTTGTGATAGATTTCCCTGATTGATGGATAGACTAACCTCAAAACAAACATTCCAGGCGTCATTACTCGTAAGTCAGCAGAAAAAAAGAGAATATTTGTGCCCGAGTGTATTAAAATAGCCAGCAGTCTTTCATATGACATGAGAGGAAGCAGTTTTAAGCGATAACAGTGAAACAGCAAGGTGGGGCAAGGCTACATCCATATGGCTCGACACGACGCCGGAGACGAATTACGAAGCGCTGGCGGCGGGAGTCGAGGTCGATGTCGCTATTGCCGGCGGGGGAATCGCCGGCCTCATGTGCGCATATTTCCTCTTTCAGGAGGGATTGTCGGTCGCGGTCGTCGAGGCGGGAAGGATCGTCGAGAACGTAACCGGATTTACCACAGGCAAGATTACTTCTCAACACGGTTTGATCTACGGTGAGCTTGCCGAAAGACTCGGCATCAAAAACGCCCGTCTCTACGGGGAGGCAAACCAGGCGGCGCTGGAGAAGCTCGCCAGCCTGATAGATGACAAGTGGATTCCCTGTGATTTCAGGCGGACCAGCGCCTACCTGTTTACGGAGAAAGAAGAGAACCTCGAAATCATCAGGGCCGAAGCCCGGGCAGCGCAGGCTGCCGGATTACCGGCTTCCTTTGTTGACGAGACACCGCTGCCATTCGCGCGCGGCGCCGTCTGTTTCAAAGACCAGGCCCGGTTCCATCCGCGCAAGCTGCTTTTGTCCCTCGCCGGAGAGATCACCACCGGCGGCGGTTATATCTTCGAGAACACGCGGGCGCTCGATATCGGGGACGACAGTTATCCGGAGCTTGTGACCGACCGCGGCACCATCCAGGCCGACCGCGTCGTCGTCGCCACCAACACTCCCTTTTACCGCGCCGACGAGTTTACTTCCAGGCTGACGCCGACCCGCTCCCATGTCCTCGGTCTGCGTCTCAACGGGACGATACCAAAAGGACTGCATTACGGCATCGACGGTAACGGGCAATCCATCCGCAGACAGCCGATGAAGGAGGGGGCGTTGCTGATGGTGGGAAGTTGGTTCAAGGACAAGACCATCGACGATGTTACCCTGCAGTACGAGAAGATCGAGCAGATCGCATGGTCTCAGTTCGACGTGGGTTCCATCGATTATCACTGGTGGACCAGGGACTTAAAGACACCCGACCGGCTGCCGTTCATCGGCAGGATGCCCGGTTCGGAGAACATTTATATGGCCGCCGGCTTTGGAGGTTGGGGTATGACGACCAGCGTGGTGGCCGCCACCGTCATTGCCGACCTGATTGCCGGCCGCGACAATCCGGGGGCGGCGCTTTTTGATCCGGCGAGGGATACGGGGGAATCCACGTCAGTGTCCATGCCGTCGAATATAAAAGAGGAGGGTGGCCCCAAAGAGGCAGAGGGGCGTTCAGACATGGAAGAACTCAATAATGGTGAAGGCATGGTAATCGACATGGACGGCGTGAAGGTTGCCGTCTACAGGGACGACGAGGGGAACATCTCAGGCCACGCTGCAAAATGCACGCACATGGGCTGCGTCGTCGATTTCAACCCGCAGGAAAAAACCTGGGACTGCCCCTGCCATGGTTCGCGCTACAGTGCTGACGGCAAGGTCATCCAGGGCCCGGCGTCAGTCGATCTGGAAAAGGTCGAACTGCCCTGAGTGGCGGGCGCTGTCGGCATGTTACTCGCGGACCCGAATGGCGGATGCAATAGCTGATACGCGGCGCTGATCGACCCGGCGAGGATAAAACGGAAGTTTTTTGACCCGGCAGCCCGAGCAATGGATACATGTTTGTCGTCCCCGACGCTCGAACTGCGCGGCACAAAGCCTGAGCTGTTTTTATGCCGGACTCTCCGCTCCACTGACTTCAAGCTGATGACCAGGTGACTATGTCGAGAATCTGGTTTTGATCTCACATCTGAGTAATCGGAATCCTTATGCGACCATAAGCGTCTAAACAATCGTATATTTATATACCCCCCTAGGTATCACGTATGATTCTGGTGGATACAGGTTTTCTCTCTGGACGTGTGGGTACCTTTGGGGCACGGAATCTATAAGCTTCAAACCCCAAGGGGGACTCATCATGTCTAAGGTAGTCGTCATAGGAGGCAGTTTTGCCGGTCTTACGGGAGCGCTGGAAGCAAAGCGCAAACTGGGCTCCACGACCGAGGTAATCCTCATCTCCAAAACGGATAGCTTTGTCTATATCCCTTCACTGATCTGGGTTCCTTTCGGCTGGAGGACGGTCAAGGACATCACAATTCCTCTCAAGCCCGTTCTTGAGAAGCACGGTGTGAAATTTATCCAGACCGAGGTATCAAAGGTCGATCCGGAAAACAACAAGGTCATTACCAGCGATGGTGAGATCGATTACGATTACCTGCTGGTCGCGTCCGGTGTCAGCACCCGTTTTGATCTGATCGAAGGCCTGGGGCCCGACAAGAACACTTATTCGGTCTGCACGCCGAGTCACGCCGAGGAGGCGGGTGCGGGCTGGCAGAAGCTGATCAGCGATCCGGGACCGGTGGTTATCGGAGCTTCCCAGGGCGCCAGCTGCATGGGAGCAGGTTACGAGTTCCTCTTCAACCTGGAATATGCCGCGCGCAAGGCCGGTATCCGTGACAAGGTCGACATCACCTGGATTACTCCTGAGCCTTTCCTGGCGCACTTCGGCATCGGTGGAATGGCCGGCGGAGAGGCCATGCTCAAGTCATTCATGAAGATATTCAATATCAACTATATTGTAAATTCCGAGATCGAGAAGATCACGGGGACGGATGTAGTGCTCAAGGACGGAAGGAAGCTGCCCTACAAATACTCGATGATTATCCCGCCGTTCAACGGCGCGAAATACGTCAAGGAGTCCGGCGACCTCGGGGATGAAAAGGGCTTTATTCCTATCGATGACACCTACCGCCACAAGAAGTACGCGAACGTCTTTGCGGCGGGGCTGGCGGTAGCCGTACCGCTGCCATGGTCGACGCCGGTGGCGCTGGGTATTCCCAAGACGGGATTTCCTTCTGAGGAGAGTGCCAAGGTTGCGGCCGGCAATATCGTACATGTATTGCACGGCGAGACTGAGAGTCTGAAATCCAAGCCATGGGGCAGGATCCCCGGCCTCTGCGTCCTGGATGCGGGCCACAAGGAAGTTATCATCATCAGCAACCATCTGCTAAAACCGCGCCAGTTCGCTGTGATGATGCCGAACCCGTTTGCGAATATCGGCAAGCGTCTTTTGGAGAAATACTTCCTCTGGAAGACGCGCCGCGGAATATCCTATCTGTTATAAACTGAGTCTCGACTGTGACGCTGACGCAATATGAAAACCCCCGCCAGGTGGCGGGGGTTTTTCTGTCCTCACAGATTGCGTTTATATTGACGTTGATGCCGGCCTTCTGTTTGAAGAGCACCGCTCATGACCTCGAAGTCGATGCCCCGCAGGGCATGCACCTGGACCTCGCCGGTATCGTACGTCTTATGCAGGTTGGTAGTGCGGATGATCATCTCGCCGGCTGTGGCCGCTGCATTATTCGTTCCGGAACCCGCTATATTGCTATTAGCCATTTTTCACTCCGATTCAAACTTGGTATGACGCGAAATATTATATCGAATTTATGAAACCGGGGTGCGCTACACAATATGTTTACAGGGTAAGCCCGGATTCAGTTTCTGGAGCATGATTCTACAATGTAGAAAAGATTCTACAATGTAGAATATTTTATCGTGCCGGGGATGTCAGGCAGGAATAGGGTCGTGGAAAAAAACAGGCTCATTGAATATGGGGAGTAGCAATTCAGCGGCGTGGCCATCACCTTACATGAACCGCTCGAACCGCTCCTTTTGCGCTCCGCAGATGGGACATTTTTCCGGCGGTTCGTCGCGGCCGCAGAGGTAACCGCAGACGCGGCAGCGCCAGACCGGTTTGCTCAGCGAACTGCTTTCCGGTGCACCGCCCGGGTAAGCGCCCCGGTCGAGCGAATCCCGCGCCCGCATCCTTTCTTCCTCCGGCGGCCGGCGCTCGGGAATGGACGATACCTGCTTTTCGCCGTTCAATATGGTGTCCGACACATAAAGCGCGCAGTAGCACATGCCGTATTCGCCCAGGTCGGGGTCGCGGTAATCGCAGGGGCAGATGATGTCGAGGTCTTTTTCCTTCTCTCCGGAGGAAAGGCGGCAGGGGCATGCCCGGTAGCCGTAGCGTTTCACATTAACAAGGAGGCCTCGAACCAGGTCCCGGGTTACTTCAGTATCGGGGTTTAAATGGTATCCGGATGCTTCGGCGTCGTGCCGCAGGCGCTCGAACAGCTCATCGACTTCCTTTTCGCTGATTTCGCTCATGGATGCTCCAGAACGGTCATTTCTTCAGCTCCGCCTGAAGCTCGTCGGGGCTATAGCCTATGATGCACCTGTCATCATTGATGACGATTGTGGGGAAGGTCTTACCCGGGTTCCACTTGCTGATTTCTTCCGTCGCCTCGTTCTGCTCAGGCTTATCCAGGAGATCGACATCCACGACATCGTACGCGACGCCCAGGTCGTCGAGCATCTGTTTGGTCTTGCGGCACCACATGCATGTGCTCAGCGCGTAGAGCATGATGTGCCCGTGGTCTTCGCCCTCGATGTGCCTGATGCTATTGGTGTTCATATATCTACCATCTACCTCTCGCAGGATTTATATCGCTGATGAATTATCTGTCAACAGCCGCATTCGTTTTCAATACCATTTCCGGAGGATTTTAAACACCGGAGGAATCGCTGAATGGAGTTTGATCTTTTCGCACAGTCTGGTTTTTGTACAGGATTGGCAATCGAGGGCGGGGTCTGAGTCAGCGAACAACGTCCGGGCTCTGGTTTGAGTATCAGAGCCGGGCTGTGAATTCCGGAAGTTATCAGATTTGCCTGACCAGTTTGTTCGGCTGGATGTAGATGACTTCGACCTCGTCGGCCGTAGGTTGGAAATAGATAATGCGGTGGCGATCAGCATTAATAGCACGGCAACCCTTCCAAACATCAAAAACCCGTGGACCGGCGTTCGGAAATTCCGTCAGAAGGAACAGTTTCCCAGTGACGCTGGCTTGGTCATGAGGTGTGAGGCCGGCATATTGCATCGATGCAAAATAAGTAAACTTTACCCGCGCCAACCTTGCTTATCGCCGCCTTCTCACGCAGAGCGTCTTCTGTGTTCAAGTTTCTTCAGGACTTCGTCGAGCTCCACCGTCTTGCCCTCCTGTGACTGCCGCATGCCAATGCGCAACATCTCCAGCGCTTCGGGGTCTGCTTTCTCAATAAACGTAGCAGTGAGTTCCAGGAACTCGCGATACTCGTCATATCCTATGAGCACAGCGGCGGGCCGCCCGCGCTGAGTGATGATGATCCTCTCTTTGCCGGACTTGGCGGCTTCGATATACTTCTTGGCCTGCGACTGCAGGTCGCTTATGGGAATGATGTCATCCATGGTTACTCCTAGCTTTAGTTTAATACTCAGACATACAACTAAAGCTAATACTAAAGCTATAGGCGTGTACGGGTCAAGGGGAGTGGGGATGATCGGGAAATGGATGATGTTAATCACGAGTGGGAATTCGGAATTATATCACAACTGCGCATGAATGTCGCCAGTTGAGGCAACGGCGTCCGGGTTGATGTGGTTAAGCGAGACCGCTAGTTTAACATCTGCTTGTTACGCGTACACTTGTGCGCGGTATTCAGTATTCCGGGGTTCGCCATTTATGGCTCCGACGCGGTCTCTCTGTCTTTGGACTGAAAGGGCTTTAATTATCCCAGGTTACTATTCAAATGCCGGATTCACACCTTGCATCATCGCGAGGAGAATTATGCGTTTGATCCTGTTATATTTTTCTGGCCATCAGCGTCAAAGCGATATCCACCATCGAAAATCTTTACGCAGGCATCGACAACATCGGCGTCAAAAGCCACGCCTTTTTTACTGGCAATTTCTTCCAAACCCTTGTCTATTCCCAAAGCAGGCCGGTAAGGCCGGTGAGAACTCATAGCCTCGACCACATCGGCGACGGCTATGATCCTCGACTCCACACCGATATCTTCGCCTGAGATACCGTAGGGATAACCGGAGCCATCCAGCCTCTCATGATGTTCAAGCACGATTCGAGCGATATCCCAGGGAAACTCCACATCCTTTATGATCTCGTAGCCGGTCTCCGGGTGAAGCTTGATCATCTCAAATTCCAGGCGGGTCAAGACGCCGGGCTTGCTGAGTATCTCGGCCGGCACCTTTATCTTGCCCAGATCGTGGATCGCACCACCCATGCGGATTGCCTCAATCTGTCCGCTGCCAAGTTCCATCTCTTTGGCGATGGATCGGGCCAGATCAGCAACCCTTTTCTGGTGCCCGGCAGTGTAGGGATCCCTGGACTCGACAGTGTGTATAAAAGCATTGATGACACCGCCCATTGCTTTCCTCATATCTGCCAGGGTTTTCCTGAGTTTTTCCTCCGCCTTAAGACGCTCGGAGTGCTCATCAACTTCGTGGAGGGCTCGCTGTACCGCGGGCGCCAATCTTTCAAGGCGCTGCTTGAGAACATAATCGGTCGCGCCCCTTTTCATTGCCTCGACCGCGGTTTCTTCGCCCATTTTGCCGGAGACGAATATGAACGGTGCCCCATTACCGGCATGCTTAAAATCCTCCAGCGCCGTGAACCCGTCGTATGATGGCAGTGAAAAGTCAGAGAGGATGAGGTTGGGCGAATAATCCTCGAGTTCTTTCAGGAATGCAGACCTCGTACTTACACAGACAGACTCAAATTCCATTCCCGTTTTGCGCAGCTCCCGCACCACCAGTTCGGCGTCCTCAGGAGCGTCTTCGAGCATCAGAACGCGGGTGAGATCACTCATTCCAACCTGCCCCGGATTTGCGCAGTCTCCCTCGCCTTTTTTTCGAAGCGGCTTCACCCGTTTTACCGATGAGGGTAGTCATTTATAATCATCCAGTAATATCCCAGATCCGCAACCACCTTGGTGAACTTTTCAAACTCCACCGGTTTGGTGATATAGCTGTTGGCCCCAAGTCGGTAACACTCTTCAACATCCTGATCGTCATTTGACGAAGTCATCACCACGACCGGGATCGAGTTGGTCTTTGGATCGGCCTTTATTTTTTTCAGCACTTCCTTACCGTTCACCTTGGGCATCTTGAGGTCCAGGAGAATGAATTTGAGGCCGCCATTCATGTGCGGCGCCGTATCTGGATCGTTGCCAAAGACGTACTCCAGGGCTTCGGCACCGTCTTTTACCCAATGCACGTTGTTGGCAAGATTATGCTTTTTCAGCGATCTGATGGCGAGCTCGGCATCGTTGGGGTTGTCCTCGACAAGCAAAACCTCTATTTCATCGATCTCTATCATTTTTATCCCCTATCAGACGGTAGTGAAAAATACAGAGTCGCGCCCTCGCCAACTTGTCCTTCCGCCCATACCCGACCGCCATGCCGGTGAATGATGCGCTGGACGATGGAGAGTCCGATGCCGGTTCCTTCAAATTCCTCTTCACTGTGCAGGCGCTGAAACATGCCGAACAGCTTGTCTGCAAACTGCATGTCAAAACCGGCGCCGTTATCCCTGACGAAGTAGGTGCACTCGCTGTTTTTCCGGCTGCCACCAACTTCTATGACCGCAGTTGCTTTATTCCCGGTGAACTTGATGGCATTGGCAAGCAGATTGGACATCACCTGCTGGATCAGCACCCGGTCACCGCGTGCCGGTGGAGGACTTTCCACTTTCAAAACAATCTTCTGTTCTGGAGCGGCTGCCCTGAGCTCCTCGAAAGTTGATTGCGCCAGGATCTTCATGTCGATTATCGACGGCGTGAGCTGCTGGCGGCTCAGGCGGGAGAGTTCGAGGATGTCATTTATCAGCTCTCCCATCTTCCGTGCGTTGTCACTAACAACATCGAGCAGCCGCTTGCCTTCGTCGTCGAGCCTGTCGCGGTAATCCTCCACGATGATATGCGAGTAACCGTCGATCGCCCGCAGCGGCGCCCTCAGATCATGGGAGATCGAATACGAAAAAGTCTCCAGCTCCCTGTTGGCGGCCTCGACCACGGCGACACGTTGCGTCTGCTTCTCCGCCAGTTTGAGCTCGGTGATGTCCTGAACCATGGAAGCGATGGCTTCCGGGTTTCCCTTTTCGTCCTTTAAAAGGGACAGGGTCTGGAGGACGGGGATTTCCTTGCCGGACCTGTCACATCTGATTCCCTCAACGTTACGGACCGCCCCGCCGCTGATGCATCGCTCCTGCAACTCCCTGTTCTGCTCGTGGTGCTCAGGCGCAACGATGGCCGTGACCGGCTGGCCGACAAGCTCGTCGCTTGTGAAGCCATAGAACCGCTCTGCTTCCTTGTTCATCCTCAGGATATTGCCGCTCAGGTCCTCGATGAGGATGGGGTTCCTGCCGTCCATGAAAACCTTGGACATCTGTATCAGCTCTGTCTGCGCGCGCTTCTTTTGGCTGATATCCTCAACGGTGGTAATGAAATATTCCGGTTCTCCTGACGGCTTGCGCACGCCCGAACCTGTCACATTTATCCAGATCTCAGAACCGTCTTTACGGATATAGCGTTTCTCCATCGTATAGTTATCAATCTCTCCTGAAATCAGACGGCGCACATATTCCAGATCATTCTTGAGATCATCCGGATGAGTAATATCCCGGAAGGTCAGCTTCATCAGCTCCTGGGGGGTGTAGCCGACGATATCGCTGAACCTTTGATTTACCTCGAGCCAGCGGCCGTCGATCCCCATGCGGGCGATGCCTATGGCGGCCTGTTCAAAAATGGAACGGAATTTTGCCTCCCGGTCCCTGATATTCTCTTTCGCCATCTGGCCCTGTTCCTCATACCTTTCTCTCTGCAGCCTGGCGTTGAGTTCGGGTGCCACGAAACCGGCAATTATTTCAAGTCTCTGGACATCCGCTTCGTTATAATCTGTTTTCTTGTTGGCGATTTGAAACAGGCCGATAACCTCGCCTCGAAACAGAACGGGCAGGCTGATGTGGCGCTGGTTGGTAATATGATGCCCCAGCATGTTTGTGGAGGGCTTGTTTGAGTAGATGGCCTTTTTTTCCCGGATAGCCCGGCACCAGCTATTATCCCCCCAGGCATCACGGGGGAAGCTGATGTTTTTTTTCTGGACCCGGTATTTGCTCGGGAGATGCCCGGCCATCGAGGGGACCACGAGGCTTTTGTTCTCATCGAGATAGCCGAATGCGCCGAATGCGCTCTCCGTGGCTGGAAGAACCAGTTTCAGAATCTCGTTGTACATTTCATCGTCAGGAATGGTGAGAAAGACGTCGGCGCTCTCATTCCTGAGAGTGATTTCTTTTTCTGAACGTCGCAGCTTGTCCGCCAGGCCTGGCGGATCTTTTGTTTTATTCCCGCTCATTATTTATGTCTCCCGGGACTATCCGGCAAAGGAGCGGTTTCAACTGTACGGATGACCCTCTCTATGTTGAAAAGACATAGCATGTGTTGCCCGTCGTCGATGAGAAAACTGAAAAGATATTCTGTCTGGCTATTGCTTGTCATCGGGCAAGCTCCAGTATGCCAAGGACCAGCCTTTGGATAACATGTATAACTTCCCATTCCGGGGGGAGGGGTAAACCTGTTAAAGAGAAGTGTGAATGGCAGCTTCGGAAAGTTGACAGGCGTACGTTCGTACGCCTATACTGTCTCATCCCACTCTCACCATGAACAGGACGCCAAAACATTTCGACAGGATTCTGGCCTTTTACAGGGCGAATCACCGCATGCCCAGCCACGCGGAGATAGCCGAGGCTGCGGGCCTGCGCTCCAAGGGGACGACCTGGAAGCTGGTGAACCGGCTGGTGGAGCTGGGTTTCGTGGAGCGCGACGAAAAGGGGAAGCTGCTGCCCGGGCGGCGCTTTCACAGTGTGCCGCTTATCGGCACGGTCGAGGCCGGCTGGCCATCACCGGCGGAAGAGGAGCTGATCGACACTCTGAGTCTGGAGGAGTTTCTCATCCGGCGCCCGGACAAGACCTACATGCTCAAGGTGCAGGGCGACTCGATGGCCGACGCGGGCATCATGCCCGGAGACATGGTCCTTGTGGAGCGCGGCGTCAAGGAGAAGGACGGCGACATCATCATCGCGGAGGTGGACAATGAGTGGACGATGAAATATTACCGCAAGCGCGGGGGGAAGGTCTGGCTCGAGGCCGCCAATAAAAAGTACAAGCCCATCTACCCGGAGAACGAGCTCCGCATCGCCGCCATCGTGCGGGCGGTCATAAGAAAGTACTAGATGACGCGCGGCGGCGGCGGACACTACAACCGGGCTGACCAGCCCGGCGGCTGGCACTCAGGCGACACAGGCTATACGGGCGGTTCCGTCGGCAATAAGCGCGGTCCCACACCTCTCACCATCCGCTCGTTCCCCAGCGCCGTTATCCACATCGACGCTGACGCCTTCTTCGCCTCCTGTGAGCAGTCGCGCAACCCGGAGCTTAAAGGGCGGCCGGTCATCACCGGCAAGGAGCGCAACATCGTCGCCTCGATGAGCTATGAGGCCAAGGCCCGCGGCGTCGTGCGCGCCATGCGGCTCTCCGAGGTGAGAAAGCTCTGTCCTGATGCGGTCTTCCTGCCGTCCGACTATGAAACCTATAGTCTCTTGTCAAAAAGGCTGTTCTCCATCGTGCGCCGTTACACGCCGGACGTGGAGGAATACGGCATCGACGAGTGTTTTGCCGACATCACCGGCATGCAGCGGCCCATGCGCATGAACTACCGGCGCATCGCGGCCGCCATCAAGCAGGAGCTGGACGACGCCTTCGGCTTCACTTTCTCGATCGGGCTCGCGCCCAGCAAGACGATCGCCAAGATCGCCTCGAAGTGGAAGAAGCCCTCGGGGTTGACGATCATCTCCGGCAGGGATATCCACGAGTTCATCCGGGAGATGCCCGTGGAGAAGGTGTGGGGGATAGGCCCGCAGACGATGGCCTACTTAAACAAGCAGGGCATCCGCACGGCCCTCGATTTCGCGCGCCGCGACGAGGCATGGGTGAAATCCCATCTGAGCAAGCCCTTTTACGAGACCTGGCGGGAGCTCAACGGCGAGGCGGTGCTTCCGCTGGCGACGGAGGAGAAAGAGACTTACGCCTCAATCCAGAAAGTGAAGACCTTCACGCCGCCGTCCGCCGACCCGGTGTTCGTCTTCGCGCAGCTCTGCAAGAATGTTGAGAACGCCACCATGAAAGCCCGGCGCTACAAGCTGGCGGCGGGCAGAGCCGTCTGCTTTTTAAAGACACAGGATTTTCAGGGCAGGGGAGCGGAGGTCAGGTTCTCGCGGCCGACCGCCTTCCCTCACGAGGTCATCAAGGCGCTGGAGCCGGTGTTCGAGCGCCTGTTCAGGCCGTCGCAGCTCTACCGCTCGACGGGGGTGGTGCTCTTCAAGCTGGGTGATGACGTCATAACGCAGCCGGATCTCTTCGGAGTGACGGCGAGGATCGAACGGATGGCCCGGGTCTACGAGGCCGTCGACGGGGTGAGGCTCAAGTACGGAAAGCACACGCTTTTCCTGGGTTCCAGCTATCCCGCCCACAAGTTCGGACAGCATCTGGGTGAGCGCGGCGACGCGCCGGACAGAAAGGACGAGCTGTTCAATGGGGAGACGGCCCGCAAGCGGCTGGCGATACCGATGTTCATGGGAGACGTGAAGTAGTCAGCGGCGGTTACCGGCTGGAGAAATCGCCTGTCGTGTGCAGTTCGAGGATCAGGCGTTCATGGGCCGCGCGAGCTACGGCCGCGTGTCAGATGCGGGTCAGCTCGCTTAAGCTGCTGCCCTTGTTGCTCCAGGCTTCAGCGTCCTTTGGATCGAGCTCGAGCGCCTTGTCAAAACACTGGATGGCGTCGCTGTAGCGCCCAAGGCTGTTGAGGCTTTCACCCTTGCTGTTCCAGACGCGCTCGTTGCTGTCATCGGCCTCGAGCGATTTATCATACGAGCGGATCGCTTTCTTGAAGTCGGCGAGACTGTTGAAGCTCTGGCCGCGGCGATACCATGCGAGCGCGAAGCGGGGTTCGATATCGATTGCTTTTTCAAATGAGGCGATCGCCTTCTCGAACAGGCCGAGGCCGCGCAGGCTCTCGCCCCGGTGATAGCAGGCCTGCTCGTTCGCCGGCTCGAGCTTGAGGACCCGGTCGAAACAGCTGACGGCATCCTCGAATCGGCCGAGATTATGCAGACACCTGCCCTTGCCCATCCATGCGGCTCCATCCATCGGCTCTATACCGAGCGCCCTGTCAAAACTCTCAATCGCTTTCTCGTAGCGCTCGAGGCCGCGCAGGCTCTCACCCCTGCTGATCCAGGCGGGGTTGTGGCCGGGTTCCAGACCGGTGCACTTGTCGTAGCTGTTGATTGCTTTCTCGTAACGCCCAAGGCCGCGCAGGCTCTCGCCCCTGCCAAACCAGGCATCCGCCATCGGCTCCAGCCTGATCGCCTTGTCGTAGCTGTTGATCGCTTTTTCATAACGTCCGAGCCCGCGCAGACTTTCGGCCAGGCCGAAACATGCCTCCGCGCGCTGCGGTTCTATTTTCAACGTCCTGTTGAAACTGTTGACGGCCTTTTCATATTTGCCGAGAAGGCGCAGGCTTTCTGATTTGCTGAACCACGCGTCCGCGTCCGTCGGCGCAAGCTTCAGAGCTTTTTCGAAGCTGGCCAGAGCCTCTTCGAACTGCTCCAGCGCCTTAAGGCTTTCACCGCGGCTGTACCAGGTGGCGGGTTCCTTCTCACTGATTTCGAGCGCCTTGTCCAGGCATCGTATAGCTTCGTCGTAGCGTTCCTGCGCGCGCAGGCTCTCGCCTCTGCCGAACCAGGCGGCTGCGAATTCCGGGTCGATCTCCAGCGTCCTCACGAAGCTCTCGACCGCATCCGGGAAACGGCCCAGATCATGCAGGCTTTCGCCCTTGTGCAGCCAGCTGTCCCTGTGCCGGGGATCGATATCGATTATGTAGTTGAAGCTGGAGATAGCTTCCTCGTGCCGCGAAAGTTCACGCAGGCTGATCCCCTTGCGGTAGCCCGCCGGAACATGGGCCGGGTCAATATCAAGAGTTGCATCGAAGCTCTCGATGGCCAGGGCATGATCCGAGGCGCCCTGCTGGCTTTCGCCCTTGCCGAACCAGACCTCCACGTTTCGCAGGCCGAGTTCCAGCGATTGGTCATAACTGTCGACCGCTTCGCGCCAGGTTCCGATATTTCGCAGGCTCTCGCCCCGGCCGAACCAGGCCAGTGAATTCTTCGAATCGATCTTCAAGGATTTGTCGTATGAGCGGATCGCCTCCTTGAAGCGGTTCATATTTCGCAGGCTCTCGCCCCGGCCGAACCAGGCCAGTGAATTCTTCGAATCGATCTTCAAAGACTTGTCGTATGAGCGGACTGCCTCCTTGAAGCGGTCCAGGTGTCTCAGGCTTTCAGCCATGCCGAACCATATGGCCGCGTTCGCGGCATCGAGTCTTGACGCATTCTCGTAAGCCTGGACAGCCCTTTTATGGAGATCCTGGCTGCGCAGGCTTTCACCTTTACCGAACCATGAACCCGTGGATTTTGGTTTGAGAGCGATCGCCCGGTCATACGCTGAGACTGCTTCGCCGTAGCGTTCGAGGCTGCGCAGGCATTCCGCGCGGCCGAACCAGGAGAGGCTGTCTTTCTTGTCGAGCTTGAGCGCCGCGTAATAGCAATCGATGGCTTTTTCGAACGTCTCGAGGCTTCTCAGGCTCTCGCCGCGGCCGAACCAGGCGCCAGCGTGTTTTCCGTCAAGCCGGTTAGCCTTCTCATAGCAGGCCAGCGATTCCTCAAACCGGTCGAGGCTTCTCAGGCTCTCGCCGCGGCCGAACCAGGCGCCAGCGTGTTTTCCATCAAGCGCGATAGTCCCGTCATAAGCTTCGATGGCCCGTTCGTGACGTTTCAGACTACGCAGGCTCTCGGATTTGCCAAACCAGGCGGCAACATTTCCGGAGTCGAGTTTGATTACCTTGTCGAACGAGCGCACTGCCTGGTCGAATTGTCCGAGCATGCGCTGGCTGTCCGCTTTGCCGAACAATGCCGCCGCGTTCGTGGACTCCAGCTTGATCGTTTTTTCCAGGCACTCGATCGCTTTCATGTAACGGCCGAGTCCACGCAGGCTTTCACCCTTGCCGAACCAGGCGGCCGCGTCACGCGGTTCGAGCCTGATGGTCTTTTCGTAACAGCCGAGCGCCTTTTCGAAACTGCCACGCAGGCGGTAGCATTCGCCCCTGCCGAACCAGGCAGCTGCGCGTCTGGGCTCGAGCTTCGTTGCTGTTTCATAGGCGCCGCCGGCTTTTTTGAAGCGCTCCAGCGTACGCAGGCTCTCGCCACGCCCGAACCATGCGCTGGCGTTAGCGGGATCGATCTCCAGAGCTTCCTTGTAAGATCCCTTTGCTTTTTTGTGATTACCCAGGCTACGCTGGCACTCCGCTTTGCCGAACCAGGCAAGTGAAACAGAAGAATCGAATTTTAAGGATTTTTCGAAGGCGGTGATCGCCTGCTCGAGGCGACCAAGGCCGCGCAGACATTCTCCGCGGCCGAACCATGAGGCTGCGTTCTTCGGCTCGAGCTTGAGTGCCTTGTCGTAACTCGCGGAAGCCTCATCAAGCCGGTCGAGGCTTCTGAGACATTCTCCGCGGCCGAACCATGAGGCTGCGTTCTTCGGCTCGATTTTTATTGCCGTTTCAAAATCAGGAACCGCATCATCATGATTCCCGAGGCTCCTGAGGCATTCTCCGCGTCCGAACCACGCGTCCGCGTTTTTCGCGTCCAGTCCGAGCGCCTCGCCGTAGCTTTCAGCGGCTTTCCTGTAATGCCCGAGACTGCGCAGGCTCTCGCCCTTGCCGAACCAGTATTCCGGAGCCAGACTGTTTATCGAGATAGCTTTTTCATATGAAGCAAGGGCTTTTTCAAACTGTCCGAGACCGCGCAGGCTCTCGCCCTTGCCGAACAGGGCATGCTGATTGCCGGGGTCGAGCTTCAAAGTTTTGTCAAAAGATTGGACAGACTTGTCGAACTGCTCGAGGCTGGCGAGGCTTTCGCCCCTGACGAGCCAGGCCCCCGCGATATCGTTGTTGACGCCGAGTGCTTTATCCAGACACCTGACGGCATCTTCGAATCTTCCGAGCCCATCCAGGCTGACTCCCATGCTATACCAGGCATTCGCCATCCGGGGCTCAACTTCCAGGGCTTTCTCAAAGCAGCGGATTGCTTCCTCGAGCCTGCCCAGCCGGCGCAGGCTGTCGCCCTCACCGAACCAGGCGGAAGCCATGCCGGATTCGGTCTGTGAGGCCCTGGCGAATGATGCTGATGATTCCTTGAAGCGTTCAAGACTGGCCAGGTTCTCGCCTCTGCCTGCCCATGCGGCCGCGGAAGCGGGTTCTATTTCGAGCGCATGGTCAAACGAGTCGACAGCTTCAGCGAAGCGCCCCTGATCGCTAAGCGCTACAGCCCGGTTGAACCAGGTCTTCGCGTCATTCGGGTTCAGCTCAAGTGCTTTGTCGAAACAGAGGATGGCGTCTGCCGGAGTCACTGGCTTCGGTGCCGGAGCCTGTGCTTCCATATGGACAGGAGCGGCTGCAACGAGCTCCTCGACCGGCTCATCGACAACCGGCTCAGGTTCCTCGACGGTAACTTCCTCGACCGGCTCATCGACAACCGGCTCAGGTTCCTCGACGGTGACTTCCTCGACCGGCTCATCGACAACCGGCCCAGGTTCCTCGACGGCTTCTTCTTCGGGAATCTTTTCGAAGACAGCCGCTTCTTCAACTTCTTCGAAGACAATATCCGCAGGGGCGGCTTCTTCTTCCTGCAGGATCTCCTCAGCGGTCTCGCCTTCAGCCACGACTATCACTTCAGGTTCTTCAACCGTGACTTCCTCGACCGGCTCATCGACAACCGGCTCAGGCTCTTCAACCGTGACTTCCTCGACCGGCTCATCGACAACCGGCTCAGGTTCCTCGACGGTGACTTCCTCGACCGACTCCTCGACAACCGGCTCAGGTTCCTCGACGGCTTCTTCTTCGGGAATCTTTTCGACGACAGCCGCTTCTTCAATTTCTTCGAAGACAATATCCGCAGGGACGGCTTCTTCTTCCTGCAGGATCTCCTCAACGGTCTCGCCTTCAGCCACGACTATCACTTCAGGCTCTTCAACCGTGACTTCCTCGGCCGGCTCCTCGACGACCGGTTCAGGCTCTTCGACAACCGCGCCTTCGATATATGGGTCCTGCATCCGCAGGAGCGCAAGTTCCCGCCTGCATTTGTTGAGGCTGTCCATTGCCTCCCTGTTTCCCTCGTCGAGTTCGAGGACGTTTCTGAAACAATGAGAGGCGCGTTCGAAATCAAAAGCCTCGAGCAGCGCACCGCCCTTACCCGCCAATGCGTCCGCATCTTCATGGTCCAGCTTCAGGGCTTCGTCATAACTCATTACCGCCTCATCCGGCCTTTTAAGATTCCTGAGCGTGGCTCCCTTCTCAATCCAGGCGGGCGCATAACCGGGGTCGATCTCGAGAGCCCTTTCAAGGCAGGCAAGCGCGGGTTCGAATCGTCCCAATGCCCTGGTTGTCGCGCCGTCGAAATACCAGACGACGGGGTCCCAGAGCTCGATCTG
>JBAZZU010000005.1:0-84536 GCA_041658605.1 Thermoleophilia bacterium
CGTGAGACCCCTGGCTTTGCGCCCCCGTCTCGCGGCGGGTTTGCCATTTCGTATGATTCATTTGAACAATTGTCGACCGCGTCAAACAAAACCTTTAGCGTATTCTTAGTAGTTTTATCGATATGTGATAGAGTGCATTTTGCGATGTACCCCGAGCTCTTTTCCATAGGACCATTTACCATTCATACCTTCGGCCTGATGATGGCGCTTGGCTTTGTGGCGGCCGGGTTCGTGCTTCATTTTGAGTTCAAGCGCATTGGGTTGAATCCGGAATATGTCTACTGGCTTTCGATGGCCGCAGCCTTCGGAGGTCTGGTTGGCAGCAAGATACACTACCTGCTGATCCACTCTGAGGAGCTTGCCAGCGATCCGTTGTCATCAGCTTTCAGCGGGGCCGGCCTTGTATGGTATGGCGGTTTTATCGGTGGCTTTATGGCAGTCCTTCTTACGGTTATTGTCCTTAAGCTCCCGCGTGCGAAAGTGGCGGACGCCTGTGCTCCCGCGCTTGCCATAGGTTACGCTTTCGGACGAATGGGCTGTTTTCTGAATGGTGACGACTATGGCAGGTCCTCGGATCTGCCCTGGGCAATGGAATTTCGTGACGGGTCACCACCTACATCACCTGGAGTCAGCGTACAGCCGACACAACTCTACGAATCATTTTCCTCGATAATGATTTTTTTCGTTCTCATGTATCTGAGACCGAGACTGAAACGCGACTGGTCTCTCGGCCTGGTATATCTGATGATGGCCGGGGTAGAGCGATTCCTGGTTGAATATGTGCGCTTTCAGCGCTCAGGACAGTCACAACAGCAAATACTTGCGCTTTCCACGGCTGTTATCGCCGGGATTGTCTTTATCTGGGTACAGATGCGGCCCGCATCGGACGGCTAGTCGTTCTTTGATACCCGGTGTCCCTGTGCTATATTTGAATCAACCTTCGTATTGAGCGGCATATAAAAGTTTTTGGAAATAATAAACATTCATCTCGTGTTTCCCGGGTTGCCAATTCTTCAGCCTCTGTTATGCACGTTCCCCGTTATCACTCATTAGACTGGTAGTAAGATAGCTATTCCGGAAACAATTACAGAGTTAACCTTTATTTCATTCGTGGCGACTTTTATCGCCGGCTTTGCTGCTTTTCTCTCTCCATGCGTGCTCCCATTGCTGCCGGGCTATCTCTCGTATGTCTCAGGCGTCAGTGTAGACCAGCTGGGAACACAGACGCGCAAGGTGGCGCTGGCAAGCATCGCCTTTGTGATCGGCTTCGTGATCTTCTTCACCCTGCAGGGCGCCGCCGCCGGGCTTGCGGGCAATGAACTTGGTGCCTTTCTGTCCTCGAAGATTCTAAAGGTGATTGCCGGCATATTCCTCGTTGTCTTCGGTTTCTTCATTCTTGGAGAAGCACTTCGCGAGCGTACCAAAAAAGAGAAGTTATACACATTGGCCATAGTTGCAGTTCTTGAAGTGATTGCAATCATTCTTCAATCATCACCGTTTGATTTGCAGTCTGTCGTGATATTGACGGCGATCGGAGCTTTTGTACTGGGCATATTTGCCCTTGGCCTGTTTCCGGTAGCGTTTATTCAGCAGGAAAAGAGACTGCGACTGATCAAGAAACCTGCAAGTCTGGTAAGCGTGATGCTGGCCGGGATGCTGTTTTCCGTCGGAATCGGACCCTGTACCGGGCCCCTGCTCGGTACCTCACTGACTCTCGCGGCCAGTACGCAGGATCCATTCGCCGGCGGAAGCCTTCTGTTCTTCTATGCCCTGGGAATGGGTCTACCCTTCGTGATTTCCGGAATTCTCTTTACAAAGCTGATTGGCACCTTCTCGTTCCTGAAAAGGCATTTTGACGCCATAAAAATCATATCTGGAGCAATTCTTGTAATTTTCGGGCTGCTTCTGGCCTCGGGAGAACTCGATGCTATCAGCGGCTGGATGCTGCAAAGAATGCCCAACTGGACCCCATCTATATGATGCATGCACGCTTTTGATGTTGATGAATACCTCCCGTAACTGCTAGTATGAATCAGAAAAGACTATCCCGCCTGAAGCTACGCGCCCTCCTTGTCGCAATTTTTTGTTTATCAGAAGGAGCTTGTTTCCCGGGCCAGACATGGAAAGAATATGGACGAAGCACTAAAAGATAGCGAATCTCCCAGTCCAGCCATCGAGGAAGAGAACTGGACTGCGCGTGATATCATCCTGGTTATTGCAGCTTTCGCCCTGATTGTGCTACTGGCAACCGGCGGATTTCTTTATTACCAGAGCACCAAGCCACCGACCGTAACCGAAGGCATGCAGGCTCCGGATTTTACATACCCCGTCTTTGGCGGTGGCGAAGCCACACTCTCAAGCTTCCGGGGCAAGGTGGTACTGGTCAATATCTGGAATACGACCTGTCTGGAATGCAAGAAAGAAATGCCATTGATGGAAAAGGAATACCAGTCATTAAAAAACAAGCCTTTTGAGATACTGGCGGTGAGCACCGACAAGGATGGAGCAACGGTCATCGAGCCGTTTGTCAAGAAACTTGTTGATGAGAACGGTGTGCCGATCAAGTTGACATTCCCTGTTCTGATGGATACGAAGAACGAGGTTGGAAGCACTTACCAGACTGTAAGATATCCTGAGAGTTTCATAGTGGACAGGGAAGGAAAAGTGGCAAAAATCATTATCGGAAGGCTGACAGCGGACGACTTCTTACTAATCAACTATTTGATCGAGAGCTGATGAAAGATAATCTAAAATGGCTTTTACTACTTCCAGTTGCGGTCCTCGTTGCCGTCGTGCTGATTATATTCATACCGAGGATTTTCAGCTCTGACAGCAGTTCTGATGGAAATGCAGGCGATTCATCCAAGCCACAGAGCCAGGCCACCGAACAGGAAATCACAGATATCCAGAAGCGCATAGATGCGGCGACTGAGCTTGTTACCGCAAATCCAGCTGATGCCGAAGCCATCAAGGAGCTGGGAACAGGTTACTATGAGCTGGGTGCGGTTCAAGCAGGCAGTGAAGATTTCAATGGGTCGCTTCGGAGTTACAGGGATGCGATCGAGCAGTATAGAAAATACCTGAATATAAGGCCGGATGACCCGGAAGTACATGTCGATCTCGGGCTGGCATATGTCGAAATGGGACTGATTGACCTTGGAGTGCGCGAGCTTCAGACAGCAACAGTCAGCGCTCCATCAAACCAGCGCGCATGGCATTCTCTTGGATGGGCGTTCAGCCAGGGGGGCAAAGTGCCTGAGGCAAGAGAAGCGTGGCAGAAATCATACAGTCTCAACCCGACCAGCACAGTCGGCCAGGAGTCCAAGCAGTTCCTTGATCAGACGGCTTAGAATAAGCCCAACGGTTCATAAAGTCCCTGAGCCTGATCAGACATAGCAATGTAAAAAAAAGAGACGGCCACGGCCGTCTCTTTTAGTTTCTTATATATTTGCGCCGAATTATGCGCTCTCCCGTAGATGCTGGGTTTCATGCTGCTCCTTGAGCCTCGCCAGCGTATTGGCTTCGATCTGACGTATGCGCTCGCGGGTGACACCGAAACGGCGGCCGATCTGCTCAAGCGTGCGCGGATGCTCTCCATTGAGTCCATAGCGCAGTTCCAGGATCTTTCTTTCCCGATGGGGGAGTGAATCCAGGACCTTGTTCAGGTCATCTTTTTTTATCTCAAGCATTGCAGCATCAAGCGGGCGCGGTGTGCCCTCATCCTCGAGGAAATCCCCAAGCTCGGCTTCTTCCTCGTCACCGACTGGCTTTTCAAGGCTTACGGGACTCTGGGATATCTTTATCAGGTGCTGGACCTTGTCGACAGACGTATCCATGACCTTCGCGATTTCCTCCGGAGTGGGCTCGCGGCCATGATCCTGTACCAGCTGCCTTTTGGCCCTCACGAGATGGTTCAGTTTTTCGACCATGTGAACCGGTATGCGGATGGTGCGCGCCTGGTCGGCGATCGCGCGCGTGACCGCCTGGCGTATCCACCAGGTCGCATATGTGGAGAATTTGTAACCCCGGCGATAATCGAACTTTTCCACGGCGCGGATTAGCCCCAGGTTTCCCTCCTGGATCAGATCGAGGAAAGAAAGGCCGCGGCCCAGATAGCGCTTGGCTATGCTGACAACAAGCCGCAGGTTGGCTTCAACCAGCCTGCTCTTGGCTTCCATGTCGCCGCGTTCCATGCGCTTGGCAAGCGATACTTCCTCAGCCGCCGAAAGCAGTGGTATACGGCCGATATCGCGCAGGTACATGCGTAGAGAATCATCCGTGGCAGCCGCCGGCCGCTCAACGGGTGCTTCAACTTCCTGTTCCGCAACGGGTTCAAGCTCGTCCTCCGGCTCATCCCCGTGCTCCAGGATATCGATGCCCACATCAGCTATGCGTGAGTAGATCTCTTCAATCTGCTCTGTTGTGAGATCAGCCTCCTGGAGGGCATCAGCTATATCGTCAAGGGTTAGAAAACCCTTTTCCTGACCTTGGGTTATGAGATTTTGAGTCAATTCGTTCGGCAGCTCTGTCATTGATTTCACTTTAATTTATCTTTCTATTTATTATTGTCTTATCCTCTTTTTGCCCGTTTTCGGAAAATTCCAAGCGGCGATTATATCACAGTCATCTTAAGCTTGCTTCCCACCATACAGCGGCTTACCTTAATGATTATCGGCGGGAAGCTTAACAATCCTTGGAGGGACGACTCAAACAGGCTAATATTTAATTCCCCGCAATGTACAGCTTTAAACTCTCGCAGGCTGTTTGGTGCGTTCGGTCTTGGCCCATGAACGCTCACCACGGGCAAGGTGGAATATCGCAATACAGCCGGCCAAAAACCATACATAATAGACAACGGTAAAAATATGAGCGCGGATAAACGCACCCACAAGGCTCACTTTGCCGTCCTCTTTCCAGTAAATCACGGCCATAACCGGCAGCGGACCAAAGGAGAGCAGATATAAAAGCAGCAGGTATGGCCAGAATCCGCCATAGAACAGGTCACCAACAGAAGCGGCTCCGGTTGCGAGCACGAAAAACGCCCCCAGCAGGAACAGGAGGGTCGCCGGGAAAAACAGGAATACCATTGTTATGCCCAACAGGTAGTAGATCGTATCTATCCGTGTCGCCAAACGAAGATCGCTCTTCAAGATGCCAGGTATGTGGATCCAGCAGGTGACATGTCCCTGAAACCAGCGGGAACGCTGGCGCACGAGCGCCCTGAAATTAGTCACAGCTTGCTGGGCCACAAAGGTGTTTCCGGCGAAATGGTTGTCCCAGCCATCGAGCATGAGTCTGATTCCGATATCGAGATCCTCCGTAAGGCAATCCGACCATGGCTCGTCTCCGAGGGTCTCAAGCGCTGAAAGTCGGACAAACTGACCATTGCCGCCCAGTCCGACACTGCCAATTCGTTCACGGCCCCTCTGGAATATACGGTTGAATGTCAGGAACTCGAACTGCTGCCAGCGAGTAAGTATGTTTACGTCATCATTGAATATGCGTACGCTCGCCTGCACCGCGCCTGTTTTTGAATTTAGAAAATACGGCGTTACCGCCTTGATAATATTCTGCTTAACCTGGCCGTCAGCATCCAGCACGGCCAGGATTATGTTGCCTTTTCCCCATATTCTGGCTATATCCGAAGTCTTTATGAATTCGTATGCGTGATTTAAAACGTGACCCTTGCCCTGCCTCGCGATCTCGGGTGAGCGATTGACAAGAATACAGCGATCAGATTTATATTTCTCGACGATTTCAGCTGTGCGATCATCGGAATTGTCATTCATTACAATCACCCGTACGTTTTCATCCGGCAGGGAAAGAAGCCTGTCGAGCGTTGCGCCGATCACAAGCTCTTCGTTAAGTGCAGGTATCACAAAAATGAATTGTAGCTTGGGATTACTGAAAAGGTCAGGGTCCCGCACCTTGCGGCCCAGGCCAAAAATCAGAGCATAATAGATAAGGAGAATAAACCCGGTAAGCGACATCCAGCTCAAGCCGGGAGTCCCCTGTGCTTCGACCACCTGTTTCATATTGGAAACCCACGCCTGAAAACCATCCCTTTTCGACATTTCTACCGGCAGCATCTGCCTGTTGTCGGTCAGGGACGTCAGCGATACATAGTCAAAACCGTCCCGCCGTACCTCCGTCGTCAGCTCCTTGAGCAGCGCAAGGTCCATGAATGGGTGGAAGAAGGCGCTGGCTATGCCGTCTCTGACCGAAATCAGTTCGCCCGTCTGTGGTACCTGTGGTTCAACGCCGGCATCTTCCTTGATGCGGACATAGCCCATCGTTTCCGGGATGACTTTCTGTCCCGAACGATTGGTTTCCAGAATGTAAGGATAAAAATTCTGCCCGCGGCGGCCATAGCTGACGGGAAAATATCGCGCAATGATCTCCTGGGTAAAATCGGTCGAGGTGTAGTGGGGCGTCTCCCAGGCGATCGGATAGATGCCATTGTCCCAGCATTCCTGTTGCGCCGCCTGTAGTCGGCCCTTGACCCAGCCATCGGATTCTGCTCGGGGCTCACGGTTCTCAGATCCACGCCAGAATTCGTAGTCAACTGCGGATTCCCCGATATACTGGTGCGTATAGCCATGGAGGACGATCGAAGCACCCTTTTCCTGCATGTAGTTTATTGTCTCAATAAATTCAGGGCTGTCGGACAGCGTGGCCCTCTCACCGGTGAAAGGATTTTCATATACCGGGATTAACGCTACCGAGAATGGGATCTTTTCAGAATATAAATAATCGGCGATCGCGCGCAGTTTGTCCTGTTGAACCTTTGGATGTACGTCTTCGATGCGTATCAGCGCCAGATGGTTGACCGGATGGTTGGTGACTCCCACCATTTCGTGCAGCAGGTCCGCCAGAACCAGATAGCTGCTGTACTGGGTCGTGTTCATGAGAGGGACATCTGCGACGAGCCAGAGGTTTGCTCCCTGGACCACATAGGGAGCGCTGGTGCTCTTGCCCGTCATCTTTGCGCGCACTGTAGCGACAGCGGGATTTGTGACCGTGACGATATCGGCTTCGGAAACAGTCCTGGACATGCTCCTGCCGTTGTATTCAACATTGGTAAACCCGCCCAGCGTGCTATCCGACGCGGTAAAACCATATCGATCCACTGAGCGTCCACGGGAAAACTGATTGAAACCGTAACCTATCCAGATAAGGGGTTTACGGGTTTGCTCAAAATCGCCAAGGATATCGGCGCGGATCTTCGTATTGTCCTGCTTGACGAAGAAAGTTAAATCGAAGTCCTGCAGACTGCCTGCGGCATAATCAGAGGTTGAAACTACTCTTGCGGGAATAGAAAAGTGGCCCAGGAGTTCTTCCAGAACCACGGCTTCATCGTAGGAGTTGTCGCTGATAATTAAAGCGGTCCTGGCCTGGTTTGCCTCCGTGCCTGTTTTCGTAAAAGTATCTTCAGCATTTGCGTCAGAAATTAAGAAAACCGCAAATAGCGCTAACAGAAGCGAAATGCCAACCAGCCGCCCCGCAATTCGTGAGTTGCTCAGCCTCGATCTCTCCTCATTCTCATCAGGGACCCCACTATGACGCATGTGACAGCCACCACAGCGTAAAGACCGATAGCTACTCCAGTAACTGGTAACAGAACTCCATACATTTAAAACACCCCCTTCATTGGAACATCAACCTCTTCTGATTCCATTTTTTTATATATGATAATTGTACCCATGTCCTATTTCATCTATCGTCGACATTTGAGTATGTATTATGTAGTGCATTTGCCGTCTTATCATCTTCCGCGGTGTGATCGGCTTCCTCGTATGTCTTGATATCGACATTCAGTCGCATTTCAGACTCATTACCTGTCTGTGGCAGGTCTCGTGCTATCCTGTCGGCTTCACGTCGGCGGTTGAGTGGCCCGGCCAGACGTTCCATCAGGCGGTCGGCGGTTCTGCGCGCCTGTGCCTCATTGGCTCCAGGGAGGACAAGGACAAGACGCTTACCATCGAGAGCCGCGGCTGTATCTGATTTCCTCAGGCCTCTTGTTATTGTTTTCACCGCATTTGCAAACTGCTCGCTGTCGGTTTCCTCAAGATTGAACGTCGCCACTGAGACTCTCTGCCGCTCTTTCCTTGCGCGCTTGATGCGCTCGTCAAGTTGGCTGTAAAAGAGCTCGTCGCTGATGGGGCCAACGAATGTCTGATCTCCGGTTACCATTTCGACCATGCCACTTACGAATGGATCAGGAGGAAATGACAGAAGTCCGTTTACATACTCTATGGCACCAATAATTCTTGTTGCGGCCTCACCATCTCCATATGGACTTAAGCCCTGGGTCATGGATGCATAAACGGCTTTGTCGGTCAGCAATTCCGAACCAGCGGCGAAAATCGCTTTTCTGGACGTACCAATGATTTTTGCAAGACCAGCCTGAACCGCTTCCGGCCTTTCCGTCATATCCCTTAATACCAACACAGGCTTGGCAAGTGCCGGCGCTTCCTCCTGCAGGCCGCCCGAATCAGTCATTACCATATAGGCACGTGAAATCAAATTTGCCATATCCAGGTAATTGAGCGGTTCCACCAGGTGGATTCTATCGTGATCACCCAGCATCGCATGAACCGGGACATTCACTTTGGGATTTCGATGAACTGAGAATATTATCTCAATATCAGCGAATTTGTCCAACAGCTCAAGGATACCATTGCAAATATTACGGAGTGGTTCACCAAAGTTCTCTCTTCTGTGTGATGTGACCACGATAAGGCGCTTTCCATCTTTCCCGGCATTCTCAAGTTCTTGCGTGCTAAATCGGTGATCCTGGCTCACTACGCTGAAAAGAGCGTCAATCACTGTATTTCCGGTAATAAAGAGTTTCTCCTCAGTGACACCTTCGCGCCTCAAGGCATCCCAGGCGGACAGCGTCGGGACAAAGTGCAGGTCGGCAAGCTGGGTGATCATGGAGCGATTGATCTCTTCCGGGAAAGGCCTGAACTTATCATATGTCCGGAGGCCAGCTTCGACGTGACCGACTGCGGTTTTTTGATAGAAAGCCGCAAGGCAGCCTGCGAAAGCCGTGGTTGTATCACCCTGGACCAGGACAAGGTCGGGTTTTTCTATTGATATGATCTCTTCAATTCCGCGGAGTGAATTAATGGTGACATCGCTGACGGCCTGATTCGGCGCCATAATATCGAGATTGTAATCCGGGATTATGCCGAACTGGTCAAGGGCTTGACCCAGCATTTCCCGGTGTTGGCCTGTCGTGACAAGCACTGAACTGAAATTCGCCGACTCATCCAACTTCTGGATTACAGGAGCCAGCTTAATAACTTCGGGTCGAGTCCCGAATATTGTCATTGTTTTTATAGTCTTCATGGCTGGGGATCTTTTCTTTACCCCTCCCCCTAACTGCCACTCGTATGCCCTGAGCTTCAACTTCCACGTTAGTAGCAACTTAATAATCGCATAAATGGGATTATTTCTCAATCAGAACATCTCCTTATTATGTGTTCCAATGAGAAATAAAGCACGGCAGGTGGGTTCGGTGAATTAGCCTCCATTAGCCTCGCATTGTTTAGCCTCATAATCCTCTTCGGCAAAGACTCCAGTAAAGGTGATACCTGCGTGGCCGATACAATTAGTGGTCACATGAGTGGTCGCACCTCGGTACACGGTTGGTGGGGGAGAAGCCAGACCAGGTGAAAAGGGCAAAGCTCCGGAAACGGAGCGGCGCAAAGCCAAGGATCTAAGGTCTTCGGACTAGGATAGCCTGGCTGCCGCCTAGGAGGCATGGCTTCTAATGAACATCCCTCGTCTTGCAACATTTTTTGCGGGCGCCTTGATTGTGGCGCTGCTCTTTGCCGGTGCTGCGGTTCCGCAGGCTTCGGCAAGCCAATCTCCCAATCTGCAATTGGGAGTTTTTATGCCAGATGTCAACGAACTGGGCAATTTCGAGTCCAGCATCGGGCGTCAGACAGACATCTTCCTCTGGTATCAGGCCATCGGTGAACATCTTGACACGTATAGCCTTGGTCCGGTCGCCGCCGCCGGTAAAACGATTCAGATGGCATGGGAGCCACGCGATCCAAGCAACCCCGACGGAGTGAACCAGCCGGCATATCGACTCGACAATATCACTCGTGGTGACTTCGACAACGATATACGTCGCTGGGCGCGGGATCTTAAGAATTTTGGTTATCCGGTGATTTTGAGGCCTATGTGCGAGATGAACGGAGACTGGACTAGCTGGAGCGGAACGGTCAACGGGAACCAGCCTGAAGATTATATCCCCGCATGGCGTCACGTCCATGACATTTTTGTTCAGGAAGGTGCCACAAACGTCCAGTGGGTGTGGTCGCCGAATCAGGACAATACACTTGCCGAAGCGCAGAACACATTCAATACGTATTATCCAGGCGATGCGTATGTCGACTATGTCGGCATCAATGGTTACAACTGGGGCACCATGTACAGCACGCCGAACTGGTCCTCCACGTGGAAGAGTTTCACCGAGACGTTCCAATTCAATTATGATGTCGCGGTTTCGAGGACCAGCAAGCCGGTCATGATCAGCGAAACCGCATCCACCGCCGTTGGCGAAAGCGCGCAGAACGGAGGAAAGGCACGCTGGATCACGGACGCATTTGCGCAGCTCCCTGTAAGGTTTCCAAGGATAGTAAGTCTCACCTGGTTCAATATAAACAAGGAAACTGACTGGCGCGTGGAGAGTTCTGCCGAAAGCATGCAGGCATTTCGTGCGGCTGTCCAGGGTCCGGATGCCGTAGCTCCAGCGGTGGCCATAACTTCTCCCGCACAGGGTTCGAACATCTCGGGCGATCAGACGGTTAACGTCTCCGCATCCGACGATAGCGGAGTCTCCCGGGTTGCGTTATATGCTGGAGACACACTGATTGAAACCAGGACAGCCGCTCCGTACAGCTTTACATTCAGCTCGAGGACCGTAGGGGATGGTTCCTACACGCTGACGGCCAGGGCATATGACCCGGCTGGAAATACATCGGACGCTTCAGTGGTGGTATCTGTCAACAACAGCAATGATCGTAATTACTACTTTGGCTGGTACGACAGCGGATCGCCTGGCGCGATGGCATGGGTGATCATAGGGAATCCCGAAGCTGCCGCCCAGCATGCTGATGTATATATCGGTGGCAGGTTGATGGGGAGCTACGACGTAGGGCCCAAGCAGATGGTCACTCCAATGTATTCCGGAGTTATCAATGGCCCAGTAAAGGTGGTTTCCACTACCGGTGGCAAACTGCTGGTCAGCGAGCGCGTGCTGTGGAATGGCTATTTTTCCGAACTTGCGGCAGCGACCGAAGACGATCTTTCAACTGATCAGAATATGGGATGGTACGATGAGAAGAGCCCGGGCATGCGTGACTGGATCATAATCGGCAATCAGGGAAACCTGACAGCTGAAGTTGATGTCTTCATCGCAGGTGAGCTGAGGGGTCACTATTCCATCCCGGCCGGGGGCAGGGTCACGCCTGACTACCCGGGTGTGATGAATGGTCCGGTCCGTGTTATATCTACCAATGGTCAGCCACTCAACGTCAGCCAGAGGGTTTTATATGGAAGCGCATTCAACGAGGTTGGAGCTGTACCTGGCAACAGTTTGTCATCTGAATACTATTTCACCTGGTACGATCAGAAGAGCCCTGGAATGCTCAACTGGATCATAATCGGCAACCAGGGTAACGAGGCCTCTGATGTCGCGGTCTATATCGGTGGGCAGCATATGGGTACTTATACTGTGCCTGCGGGCGGGAGAGTAACGCCCAGCTATCCGGGAACGATGAATGGACCGGTCAGGGTTGTCAGTACGAACGGGCAACACATGATAGTAAGTCAAAGGTCTTTGTTCAAAGGCTCATTTGAAGAGGTTTCAGGCATGCCGCCCTCAGAGCTTGGCAGCGAGGCATGGTTCCCATGGTACGACAACGCTTCCCCCGGCATGATGACGTGGATTCTTGTGGGGAACCAGAGCCAGGAAACCGCAGAGGTGGATATCAATATCGGCGGGAACAAGGTAGGTCACTATTCGATTCCGGCGGGAAGCCGTGTTACGCCGGTCTTCCCCGGCAAGATGAACGGTCCGGTCCAGGTAATCAGTACGCAGGGACAGCCTCAGCTTGTTGTTAGCCAGCGGGTGATATACAACAATTCATTCGACGAAGTACCGGGGATGCTCTTCAATCAGACATAAACCGGTAACTGCAAAAGCCGGTTGCATACGAGCGCAGAAAGGGTCGAAAGGCCCTTTTTGCGTTGTTTTAAGCGTGGAAGGCATTAAGTAAATCTGGTACGCCCGATAGGAATCGAACCTATAACCTTGGGATTAAGAGTCCCCTGCTCTGCCGATTGAGCTACGGGCGCACATTTACGAACTACGGCCGGTATTATCCGGCCGAGGAAACAGTCTAGCATACGCGCTGATGTGGTGAAACCGCGGCCGCGGTTGAATCAGGAGGGTGCGTTCATTCCATACAACAGCGCATAAATTACGAATGCTGCATAAAATGCTCCGCATAGGATCAGCATCCACCATGCTACTGTGCGCCGGATAACGATCCAGACCAGCAAGAGAAAACCCGAGCCGAGTGTCATGGCCGCGCTGACCAGGGCTACAGGCTCCAGTTTCCATTCTGTCAGCAGGAGCCCCACGGAAATCGGGAAAGTGGACTGAAAAACGAGGGCTCCTGTGATGTTACCAAGCGCCAGCGTGTCCTTTCGGCCGCGGATCCAGAGTACGCTGTTGAACTTCTCGGGCAGTTCAGTGGCGATCGGGGTTATCAGCATTGAGATGACCAGCGCAGGCAGAAGCAGCCTGTCTGCGACATCGGCCACCGCCCCGACGAACAGATGCGCCCCCAATACGATTGCTGCCAGTGAAATGACTACCTGCAGGAGAATCCAGCGCAGGTGAGGGAAGTGCGGGGGGTGGGAGCTGGCCAGGTAGAGAGGTCGCGTATGGCCGTCAAGGTCTCCTTCTGTCCGGAGGGTTATATAAACATAGATCCCATAGCCGGCGAAAAGTAGAAACGCCAGCATCCAGTCCAGTGTTTTTGACTGGACGATTCCCGCGATTATCGCGGCGAGGTAGAAAACAAGAAAGAATGCCAGGTCGCGGCCGATGATCTTCGGGTTGATTTCTGGATTCCGCGGACGGCCTCTGGTAATTGCGAAAACGAGCAGCGATACGCCGGTGACGAACATGGCCAGGGTGGAAAGCATGAAGGGTGCGCCCAGGATTGCACCGACGCCTATCTCTTTTGCGGCCGCGCCGGTTCCAAAAATGATGGCGATCATCGGTATGAGTGTCTCCGGGAGGGCCGTGCCGACGGCGGCGAGCACGCTGCCGACCGCGCCTTCGCCGAGTCCATGCTTCTTGCCGAACCACTCGATGCCGTTCGTGAAGCCTTCACAACCGGCAAGGATTATTGCCAGGCTTATAAGAAGGATGATGATTGATTCCGTCATGCCGGGTGAGCCTAGTAGAGGTAGCTTCGGAAAACCATGCCGGTCAATGGCTTGGGGTAGAAATATGTGGATTTCTGCGGCATTTTCTCGCCCGCCTCAGAAACGGCCCTGATCTCTTCAATGGTTGTCGGATTTACAAAGAATGCCACCTGGAATCCAGGCTGAGATATATCTTCCAGGGCTTTGTCGGTGCGCTCGACGAACCTGACTTTTGCCTTCGCATTGGGACCTTCGGGCGCGATCCCAAGAATGCCGGCCAGGATGACTTTATCGAGAACCGCAACATCAAGAGAGCGATAGGCAGCTGAGCGGGCGCTCTTTTCTGTGCTGATCACCGGCCGTGATTCGTGAGCTGTCAGTATCTGGTAACTGTCCCGGGCCGGCAGATACATGCCGAACGAGTTGTGGCCGGATGGCTGTTCGGCCAGCATCGATATCATTCTCAGCCGGCGGTCTTCTCCGTTTCCCGGGACTTCCACGATTTCAAAATGTTCTTCCATGGAGCTTGGCAGACTCTCCATCGTCTCCGCTGAAAGGCCTGATACAAACCGGTGAATCGGGAAGATGGAGCGGCCCGCCTCTTCCATGCTGGAAAGATAGATCATCATGTAGTCGTATGGCTGATCCGCACCCGGTCCGTCTTTTGCCCGCCGCGCGTCGCGATAGGCGAGAGCCGTTTCGTAGCGGTGATGGCCGTCCGCGATATAGAGGGTTCGTTCCGCGAACGCCTGGCTGATAGCGGCGCAGGCATCATCGTTACTGACAACCCATAGTGAGTGCCGTGTGTCGGCTTCATCGACGAGCTGTACTACGGGAGTTTCCCCGTATGCGGGTTTGAGGGTTTCGGAAACAGTGCCATCCGGATCAGAATAAATGCAGAAGATCGGGCTTAAGTTTGCTTCGGTGGACTCCATCAGTTTAAGGCGGTCTTTCTTGGGGCCGGGGGCCGTCTCTTCATGCGGCAGCACCCTGCCTTCCGAGAAATCAGTCAGGCGCACCATGGCGATGAAACCATCGCGGGTAGCGGTAACGCCGTTCTCTGAGACATATTCCTCACGCAGGCAATATATGGACGGTTTCGGCTCGGGCGTGAGGATCTCAGCCTGGAGCCACTCTTTCAGCAGGGCCGCCGCTCGGGTATAGCGATTGTTTTCTTCGTCGTCTTCGGGAAGACTCAGGCCGAAGTCGAGGCGTATTGCGTTTTGGGGGTGCTTATCATGGAAATAGAGCTGACGTTCCGGGTTGATGATATCGTATGGTGGAGCGACTACAAGGGATATATCGGGAACGAGGTCCTGATTGTAGCGGAGACCGCGAAAAGCACGGACTTCTGATGACTTCTTCACGAAGTTATGAGCGGGCGCTGCCGTCAAAGTTGTTGATTTTCCTGCGGTCGGGGTATATAAATTTTTTATCCCCGGCCAGGCGGGATAAGGCAATATTTTTTGAGTTGGACACAAGTTGCTCCAAGGCTTGATTCTGCATAAAGCGTTTATTGTAGTTCCAAGGTCTCAGACAGGAGTTTTTCATCAGGATCCTACTGATACAACCCTATCATAAGTCCAATGTAAAGACCCGGGGCCGGATCTATATGAGTCAGCTGACCCTTCCGCTCATGGCTGCGCTGACTCCCGCAAAACATGATATCTATATTCTCGATGAGAATGTCGAAGCCGTCGATTTCGGCCGTGAAGTGGATCTGGTGGCCATTACCGCGCTCACGCCGACCGCACCGCGCGCGTATGAGATCGCCGATGAGTTCCGGCGTCGTGGACGCAAGGTGGTGCTGGGAGGGGTACATCCTTCCCTGATGGTGGACGAGGCCTCAAAACACGCGGACGCAGTCGTCGTTGGCGAATCTGAGGACGTCTGGCCGGCATTGCTGGCCGATCTTGAGAATGGCGTGATGAAGACGCGCTATCAGGCCTCGGCAAAGCCGGATCTCGCCGGGCTGCCGTTTCCTCGCAGGGACCTGATGAAGGAAGACGCTTATCTGAATATTCCCAAGGTGGAGACATCGCGGGGTTGTCCCTTCCGCTGTTCGTTCTGCTCCACGACCATTTTCTATGGCACGCGCATGCGGTTCCGGCCGGTGGAGGAGGTCGTAGCCGAAGTGAAGGCCGCCGAGCATCGTTTCGTCTTTTTCACGGATAACAATATTACCGCCAACAAGAATTATGCCAAGCGATTATTCAGGGCGCTGGCGCCTTTGGGTGTCTTCTGGTTGAGCCAGGGATCGATCGATATGGCCGACGACGCCGAACTCATGGATCTGGCAACTGCGAGCGGTTGTGTCGGCATGCTGGTCGGATTCGAATCGCTTTCTGATGCCAACATATCGGAAATAGGCAAAAAGGCCTCTAACCGGGTTGATGAATATGAAGAAAAGATCCGCATCTTTCACAAGCACAGGATCGGGCTGATCGGCTGTTTCGTTTTTGGATTCGACGGCGATGATGAGTCGGTTTTCAGGAAGACAGTCAACTTCATAAAACGGAACAACATCGATTGTCCACAGCTGACCGTTCTGACCCCTTACCCCGGCACTTCGCTGCGCGCGGAAATGGAATCGCAGGGCAGGCTTATCCATTCCCGCTGGGAGAAATATGATGTGGGAAACGTTACATTCATTCCCGGAAAAATGACCCCGGAAGAGCTTCAGAAGGGATATAACTGGGCTTGTGAGAAAGTCTATTCGCATCTGGCCATCATCATGCGCGGCATCCGGTCCATGAAATACATGAAGCAGCCGTATCGATCATACCTGTTTACACGCAACAGCTCTATTTACAGGCAGCTTTACCTGGTCAGCCAGGAGGATTGACGGAACAGTTGATTTGACTTCAGATAACGGGCATATAGATTCAGGGGAGGCATCCGAACAGACCGGATTGGAAGCGAATGCAGTCTCTGGCTATTATCGCGATGAGTTCGGACGGGCTGCCAGGTTCTATGACCTCGGCATCCGCGTGGCATTTCACCTGGCGGGAGGGGAATATGCATTTCGCTGCCGTATTGTTGAAATGGCGGATGTTAAGGCCGGCAGCGATGTACTCGATGTCAGTTGCGGTACCGGCACACTTGTTGCATTACTGGCCAGCTGCGCGGGACCGGACGGACACGTTGTGGGGATCGATCTCTCCGAACAGATGCTGGACGTGGCCCGTCAAAAGGTGAGGGTGAGCCAGGCCGGGTTCGTCCAGGGAAATGCCGAAGATATTCCCTTCGGGGACTCCTCTTTTGATCGCATTACCATGTCGCTGGCTATCCATGAGATGAACCGCAGGGGCAGGATCAATGCGCTCGCCCAGATGCGGCGCGTGCTCAGGCCTGGCGGTCTTATAGTGGTGGCCGACATGCGCAGGCCGGATACTCGTCTGACAAAACTGGGCATGAGGTTCGTGCGGCTTGCCGAGACCGATACCCTGGCCGACATGTGGGAGCATAAACTGGTGCGCGAGATCGATGAGGCTGGATTTTTCGATATCCGGCGATATATCGCCGGGCGGGGGTTCTTCGAGATAATCGTCGCGCGCAAACGCGATTGAGATTTTCGCTTATATATTCTGTTTTATCTGCAGCGTGAGTTTGTAGGCCCTGTTTTTTGAGACTCCCGTCGCCAGGGCAACCAGTTCAGAAAGCTTGCGGGCGGATATGCCTTCTTCCAGAAGTCCGCGTATGGCATCTTCGAAGGTATCAGTTGGTCCGGTCTCTTCAGGCAGCCGCGGCCCGCGTGGTTCAAAGACCAGCACTATCTCTCCTTTTACCTTCTGTGCCATGCGCAGGCGCAACTCCGAAGCTGTACCGCGGAGTATCTCTTCAAACTTTTTGGTCAGTTCGCGGCAGACGGCGATGTGCCTGTCCCCGAGGTGCGGAACAGCCGCTGTCAGGGTGGCCGCCAGCCGATGAGGTGTTTCGAAGGCGACGCAGGTGCGGGATTCTCCAGCGATCATTCCCAGTACCTTGTCCAGCTCTCCCTTTTTTCTGGGAAGGTAACCCAAGAAAACAAAAGAGTCAGATGGAAACCCCGAGCTGACAAGCGCCGTCTCGACCGCGGAGGGACCGGGTAATACGACGACCTGCAAGCCTTCATCCAGGGCGGCCTTCACAAAGCGGTAACCGGGATCACAGATTCCGGGCATGCCGGCGTCGGAAACAAGCGCGATCGTCTTTCCCGCGTTCATTTTATTCAGGAGGTCCGGCAGGCGTCTGATCTCGTTGTGCTCGAAGAAGCTCACCAGGGGTTTGCTGATATCGAAGTGGGAAAGCAGCTTGCGGGTGCGGCGTGTGTCCTCTGCGGCGATCAGGTCAGCCTGCCTTAGTGCGTCAAGTACCCTGAGGGTTATATCGCCCAGGTTACCTATGGGTGTGGGACAGACATACAGCACTTCGGTATCCTCGATCGATTAAGAAAAAAACAGGGACGTCTCATCAACGTCCCTGGAAGAAGATTACTGGTCGACGTCTTTCTTATGAAACCTTGCTTTCGCTGATGGCTTCGTTGGGGCATACCTCCGAACAGGCGCCGCAATCAGTGCATTCATCGGGATTGATAATGAACATGTCATCGCCTTCAGTGATTGCTTCCACGGGACATTCGTCCATGCAGACCCCGCAAGCGAGACATTCATCAGAAATCTGTAGAGCCACCGTTCTACCTCCATATTGTATTTAAAGAAAAGCGAACTACTTATCTTTATGCCTCTTCGCCCCCGTCTTTGTCAAGTGCGATAAGTTCATGATCGCGGGTCCCTAGTCCGATTTTCTCAGCGTGGATCAACTGCGCGGTGGGGTCGATACCCCTGTGGATCGAGCCAAATTTATCAGGACCGGACAAAGAGTCAGCTGGCAGGGCGCTTGTGGCGACCCCGGCTGCCTGGTTTACGAGGTTGAGCGCGGCTGCGTCGGCTGCTACTGGATCGTGCGAGGCGACTATGCCGATGTTGGGCACTATGGGGTTGTCACTCCAGCCAAGACAGTCACAGTCGGGGGTAACGTCGAGAATATAGTTTATGGCGGCAAACTTGCTTTTTTTCCCTGTCAGCGCCGCGAACGCGTACTCGGCCATCTTTTGCTGAACGACTCCCGGGTCCGATTTCCAGCTGATGCCGATGGCGCCGTTAAAGCAGGTGGCAACACATTCGCCGCAGCCTACACAGGCTTCGTCATCGATAAGGGCGACTTTGCCGGCGTCCGGCCCCGGTACCAGCGTGATGGCGTTTTCCGGGCACCACTTGATGCAGCGGGCACAGCCATCGCACTGGGAGGATTCAACCAGGGGATGGACGTCCGAGTGCATCTTCTGTTTACCGGCGCGGGCGCCGAAGCCCATGCCGAGGTTCTTGATCGCGCCACCGAAGCCGCAGATCATATGCCCCTTGAAGTGGGCGAGGGATATGATCGCGTCCGCGTCCAGGGCTTCTGACACGATCTTCGCTTCCTGGAAATGTTCGCCATCTATCGGTACTGTCCGGTAATCAAGGCCGAGAAGGCCGCCGGCGATAACGACCGGCGCCCCGGTGACACTGAAACCGAAGCCGTTCTCGATGGCGTCGATGTGGTGGTCGCGGGAGTTCTGGCGCGCCCCGGCATAGAGCGTGTTTGAGTCTGTAAGGAAAGGGCGTCCGCCGAGCCGCTTGATTTCGTCGATGACGACCCGGACATACTGCGGCCTCAGGAATGTGAAGTTTCCATGTTCGCCGAAACTGGTCTTTACTGCGACCAGATCGCCGTCTGCGATAACGCTACCCAGGTCAAGTTTCCGGAGCAGGCGCCCGTATTTCTTGAGATTTCGCTCCTTGCTTTCGGCGCGGCTGGAAATGAAAAATACGCTGGCGGCTTCAGGCATTATCCCGTCCTTCCGAATTGTCCCGCGGTTTTTCGATAATCGCGTCCAGTGCCAGGCAGGCAGCTCCCATGATGCCGGCATCGGGGCCGAACGTGGCTGTGACCACCCTGACGATGTCGCGGTTGGGTCTGAGGCCTCTCTCGTGGAGGATTTCCATTGCCGGTTTCAGAATCAGGTCGCCGGCTTTGGCAAGGCCGCCACCTACTACAAAGACTTCGGGGTTGAACATGTTAACCAGGCTGGTCATACCCACGCCCAGGTAAAAACCGATCTTTTTGAGCACCAGAAGTGCGGCCTCGTCGCCGCCCTGAGCCAGGCTGGTGACCATGGCGCCGTCGAGCAAAACGCCATTCGCCGCGGCCTTGCCCAGTTCCGATTCCGGTTTTTCAGCCGCTGCCTCTGCGGCGTATCGTTTCAATGCAGTACCGGATGCCATGGTTTCGAAGCAGCCGTAATTCTCACATGAACCCTGGCATCGTGGCCCGTTCACATCGATGACCATATGGCCGAGCTCTGCGGCGCTTCCCGTATAACCGCGGTATACCCGTCCGTTGATAATAATGCCGCCGCCGATGCCGGTACCCATGGTTATCATGATGACTTCACTGGCTCCGCGTGCCGCGCCGGCCCTGGTCTCGGCAAGGGCTGCGAGGTTGGCATCGTTGTCGATGAATACCGGCAGGCTGAGCCTGGCGCTCATATGATCGACAAAATCGAAATCGGCAAGGGGGACATTGACTGACATTATCGCCCGGCCCCTTGTCTGATCGATCATTGAAGGAATGCCGAAGCCCACGGCCGCGACCCGGCCTGCCGCCTTTGCGGAAAGGTCTCCGACAAGACCGGCGATGCTTTCCAGCAGCGCGCTCTGGCTCGAGGTGTCGGTCTGGATCTCGATCTGGTCGAGAAGATTGAGATTCGCGTCGACGAGGGCGGCAGCCGTCGTCGTGCCTCCCAGGTCCACACCTATAACGAGTATTTCAGGATTTATATTCATTGGTGCTCGGGCGGAGCGTATAGAAAGCGCCGCCACATTTCAATGCGGGGATGAAAAAGTATACCCTCAGGGGTATTGAAGGATCTACCATAAAATGGTTCAATGTATCAACCGCATCATGCGGGGAGGCGGACAGGAGTACATGTGGTGAGTAATTTGATCTGCACGGCAGGTTCGATACAACGCGGCAGCTGTGGTACCCGCTGCGATGGCTGTGGCTTTCTCAAAGCTGACAGACGTGTCCAGAGGGTGCAGAAGATGGACTGGTCTGTTTCCGACCGGAGGACCATGAGCAACTGGGTACCTATTGGGTACCGCATGGCAGGCGGCGCATTTGCGGGTTCCGCGCCGAGCGTATGGTCCAATTCATTCATAATGTCGGTAATCACCCTGCTGTTGTCATTCAATATACTTGACTGCATTCTGACCTCTCGCGCCCTGTCGCTCGGTTTTGAGGAAGGTAATCCGCTGATGGCAGGTCTTTTCAGCATGAGCATACCCCTGGGCATGACTGCCAAGGTCGCCATAGTCGCGGCGGGCGCCTTGATCCTCTGGAGATTCCGCCACATGTCGCTGGCGGTCCGCGGTATGACCGCTGTGACTGCCTGTTACGGTGCGGTTGTGATCTATCATCTTTCTTTTCAGATGACCCTGTAATACGGAAAAAATATTGAAATCCAGAGGCGCGCCGCAGGCGCGCCTCTTTTGTTTGATGGCGCCTGTCAAGGCTGCGTGATCTTTCAAAACACGAATTCTTCAGCCGGGAATGATGTGCGGTTTGTTATCCGCCTTGCGCTGGTTATTCATTCCTGCAAAACTAACCAGCAATGCCGGACGATGAGAAAAAACCTTATACCCGTTACAAAAGTTCCCGCATCAAGCTAAGGAACAAGCCCCTCAATACGGGCACGGATTCGCGGGACGAACCGCCCTCACGGCCCCCTTACGAGCCATCCGGGCCAACCGGGTTCGAACAGGAGCGTCCTCGCGGCGGCTGGGGGAAAAGGATATTCCTCGCTTTTCTGCTGCTGCTTGCCCTTGTAATTGTGGCGCTCGTTTTTTCTTACTGGAGGCTGGACCGGGCTGTACGCGCCAGCAACGACAGGGTGCCGGCCGACACCATGCAGGTTCTCAAGAAACCAGCGGGAGGGATGATGTCGACTCCGGTGAATATCCTCTTTCTGGGAAGCGACAAGAGGCCTGGTGATACCGCTCGCGCCGATACGATTCTCATCATGCGCGTCGACGGGCAGAAAAAGACGGTCGCGCAGCTTTCCATCCCGAGGGACACTCTTGCGGATATTCCCGGATACGGAGAGGGAAAGATCAACTCCGCTTATGCCTACGGTGGCCCAGCGCTACAGATACAGGCGGTAGAGGAATTGACGGGGGTACCCATACATCATCTTGTGGAACTGGACTTCAACGGGTTCCCTGGAATAGTTGACAGCCTTGGCGGTGTCGAAATCAACGTGCCGAAGACGATAGATTCCCAGTACCCACAGGGGCTGGCGTGGACCCAGGTCCATTTCGACGCCGGTCCTCAGAAGATGTCTGGAGACCGGGCTCTGACTTTTGTGCGCGTGCGTTATTCTGACGACGATTTTCAGCGAATGGGCCGGCAGCAGCTGTTCATGGAGGCCATGCAGAAGAAGATGACGAGCCCTGTGAATATGGCAAAAATGCCATTTCTTGCCCCGGGTATCGTTGAAAACATAACCACCGATCTTTCAACAAACGAACTGATCGAGCTGGGATGGATCAAGTTTCGTACGCCGGCTGAGAGTAATCGTAAATATGTCCTGGCCGGTACTGGCAGCAATATTGACGGTGGTTCTTACGTAGTGCTGGACGAGGACGAAAGCCAGGCCATGATTAGGGATTTCCTCGCCGGGAGATAGGGGTTAGGCGTGGCCGCCGGTCACGACTGGCGGTATATGGTGGAATTCGCCTGACCGTAAAGCTAGAATACGCTCAGGAAGAACAATTCGCGCGGTGCTGATTTGAACCGGCATTCCGACGCGAAGAATATCAGGGTCGTTTCACATTCTGTCAAGTTACACCGGCAAGCCAATTATGTCCTGCAATAAATGCGAATAGGAATAGACCTATCAGCGATCCAGTCCACAAAAAGTGGTGTGGACTGGTATACGCATCACGTCATCCGGGAGATGATGGATCTGGTGGCTAGTGGTGACGAGCTCTACCTTTTCAGTAACCGGGATACCGGTTTTGAACAGGAGGCCAGGGGGCATGACCGGGTCAAGGTCGTTCGCAGTCAGTTCCGCTACCAGGAGCCGTGGCGTCAGCTGATTCTGCCGCTACTGCTCCGGAAGTACAGCGTCGACGTGTGCTTCTTCACGAATTTTGTCTGCGCTGTCGCGGCGCCCTGTCCCACGGTGCTGACCATCCATGACCTTTCCTTCAAACTTTTCCCAAGGACGCATTCGCTGCGCAACGTTATCTGGGCCCGCAGCCTGGTTCCCATTTCAACGCGACGCAGCCATCGCGTCATCGCCGTTTCGAACAACACCAAGCTCGACCTGCTCAGGGTCATGAACATCAGTGACAGGAAAGTGACAGTTGTTCATGAAGGAGTATCCGACCAGTACAGTCCGGAACCGCAGCCAGAAGATGAAGAGGCGCTTGCCCAGTACGGGCTCACAAAACCATACGTCCTTTATGTGGGAACGCTCGAGCCTCGCAAGAACCTCAACGTCCTCATCCGGGGTTTCGACAAGCTGGCCAGGTCCCGGCCTGACATCCATCTGGTTCTGGCCGGCCGTCGCGGCTGGATGGCGCAGGCGATATTCGACGAGCTGGAGCGACTGGATTTACTGGGTCGGGTACACATCACAGGTTATGTCCGGGACCGTTATCTGCCGCCCCTGTACCGTCAGGCTGAAGCTTTTGTCTATCCGTCCCTCTACGAAGGATTCGGTCTGCCGCCACTCGAGGCCATGGCTTCGGGAACACCGGTTATCGTTTCCAGGAGTTCCTCGCTTCCCGAAGTGGTCGGCGACGCGGGGCTGTATGTAAACCCGCTCGATGTGGACGAGCTGGCGCAGTCGATGGAGAGGGTGCTGGCTGATCCTGAGCTGGCTGCCGATTTGAGGGCAAGGGGGCTGGAACGCGCCGCCAAGTTCAGCTGGAAGAAGGCCGCGGAAAAGACGCTTGAGATTCTCCGCGATGCTGCTCGTGCAGGATAGCCGAAAAGAGAACAGGGCCAGGTTTGTTCTTGCCGGCGCCATACTGACGGTTTTTCTCACCGCCTTTGAAGTCAAGACTCCCGTTTTTTCTCTCGGTCCGGTTGGCTTTACAACAACCGAACTGGCCGCAGGCTTCTTCTTCATTACTGTAGCGGCCTGGGCCATGCAGGAAGGTCTTGCATCGTTCTTTTCCCGCAGGACACTGGACGTCGCGGTCCTTCTCTTCGTCGTCAGCAACTTTGTCTCAGTTATCGCTGCCGACGACAGACCCAGCGCTTTGAAGTTCTCCCTGAGGATGACCTACGCGGCCCTGATATTTGTCGGTGTATCGCGCCTGCCGCAGAGATTGAGACCGCATCTGTGGATAGCCGGTACGGTGACGGTTGCATTGATAATCGTGACGCTGACCGGGTTGCTGGAGAATTATATCTCCTTCATTTACTGGCCGGATATCCTCAAGCCGTTTCAGGAGGGAATCATCACGTTCGGGGCGTTCTACAACGTCCGGGTGGCTTCCACGCTGCCGTTTCCGACGACCCTGTCCATGTACCTGGAGCTGGCGGCACCCATGGCTTTGGCGCTGGCTGTCTGGATGATCGGCAGGTCGAAAGAGCAACGCCGCCGGCAGTGGCTGACAGTCCTTGCAGTCATAGGGCTGGCTGCCGTCATGGCTGTCCAGGTCTTCACGTTTACACGCAGCGGCCTAGTCGCGACTCCGGTATCGCTTTTGGCGGGCGCGCTTGCCGCCGCCATTTTTGGATACGGGCGCAGGGTCTGGATGCTGTTTGTAACGGGCGCGGTGCTTTTATCAGTCATAGTCGTGGCTTCAACCGCAGTCAGCAGCAAGATGGCTTCGAGGCTGGATGTTGCCGAGCAGGAAAAATATTACGGCGCCGATTACACGCTGGTCAGCTTTCCCGAAAAGCTGACGCCTGATTCGCGCAATACGGCTGTTTTTCATGTGAAGAATACCGGTTCGATCACCTGGGGAACCGAAGGGAATGAAACGGTGGAAGTGGCGTATCGATGGGCGAGTTATCCCGACAGGGTGGTCCATGAAGAGGTCCCGTATATCACCACCAGTATGCCCAGGGAGGTTCAGCCCGGGGAAGAGGTTGATATAACGCTTGATTTCATGACGCCGGTTGAGCCTGGACGATATGTGTGGATTTTCGAGCTCGCCAAAGCGCATGTCGGCTGGTTTTCAAGCGCGGGCGTGGCACCATACATCGTGCCCCTGGAATTCCAGGGCGGTGAGGCCAGGAGATTTGCCATTACCGATTCGCCCGATGATTACCTGGCGAAGGACCCGGTTACGGTTCAGGCCACCAGGAGCCAGTTATGGAAGGCCGCCTTCAAGACCTGGAAGACTAACATGGTGCTGGGTGTGGGTCCGGACCAGTTCCGCAGGCGGTATCAGGAATTCGCCCCCGAATTGCCACCGGATCAGCGCGTTCGGACCCATAACATATTTATGGAGGCCCTCACAAACACGGGTCTGGTCGGTCTGGCGTGTATGGTATTCCTCCTGGCTGCAACCCTGTTTGCCCAGTTGCGTCTTGTCAGAAACCGGAGACTGAAGCCGTCGGAGCGCTATATATCGCTGGCGCTGCTGGTTGCCACTGTCGCCTATGTTGTACATGGAATGCTGGACTGCTTCCTCTGGCAGACCGGGATTATCTTTCTTTTCTTCACATACCTGGGGTTGACTTCATGGATGTGCCAGCGGGCAGACGCTGATCAGTAAACCGCGGCTCTCAAGACTTCAAGCGTCTGCTCTGCCGTCTTTTTCCAGCTGAATAACGAAGCCCTCTTTTTCCCCCGTTCAATCAGCAGATTCCTGGTGCCGGAATCGTTGGCGACCAGCTCCATTGCGGCAGCCAGGTCTTCGCGGTTTTCCGGGTCGATCAGGACCGCGGCGTGGCCCGCAACCTCGGGCAGGGAGGACCGGTTCGATGTGATGACGGGAGTCGAAGCCGCCATGGCTTCCAGGACCGGCAGGCCAAAGCCTTCATACAGGGAAGGGAAGACGAGCGCGGTCGCCAGCCGATACACTGCGGGCAGGTCTTCGGATGGCATATAGCCGGGTGTCATCACAGTCCCTCTGCCTAACTGTGAAATGCTCGCCGATAATCCCGGGTCAGCGTAGACGCGGTTGCCAGCGCCCGCCAGGACCAGGCCATGCTCAGCCAGGGTATCGTCCGGCAGGATGCTATAAGCGTCCACGAGTCCCTTCAGGTTCTTTCTCGGTTCGAGGCTGGATATGGACAGAAAAAACTTACGGGGCAGATTATGACGCCGCCGTACCGCTTCGAGTTCATCCTTCTTCATATGGCGGCGGAAGTCCGGCGAGACACCGAGGGGGATGACCGCGATCTTGCTCCCGGGTACTCCCAGGCGGGACTCAAGATCGGACCGGGTGCTCTCGGAGTCGGTTATCACCATCGACGCCTGTGACGCGATACGGGGTATTATGGCGCGGTAGTAGGCGCCGAAGCCTCGTGAAAAATATTCGGGAAAAAGCAGGAAAGCCAGATCGTGGATTGTAACTACGCTAGAGACCGGAGGATATAACGGCGCCACGTTGGCCGGGTTGAAGAGAACATCGACACCGGATTTTTTCGCCATGCGCTTCAGCAGTGTCTGTTCCCACATCAATCCCTTTATGGGACTGCCGGCAGGCATGAGGCTTGTTTTCAGCGGCAGGCCCGGCTCAGAGCCGTCTCGTCCTTCGCGGCCCGAGAATACCGTAAAGTTGACGTCAGGTGATTCGAGCAGGCAGAGTTCGCGCGTGACTTCCCGCGCATAATGCTGTACGCCGGTAAGCTGCCTGAACATCGAGCGACCGTTTATGCCGATATGGATCATGCGCCTGATTTTAGCACCGCAGGCCTGATACCGACAAAACATTGGCCCCAGGGGGGATATCTTTTATGAAACTGTCAGCAAAAACGTCTAAAATAGGATCGGGACAGATTATTGTATGTAAAAGCTAAAAAATTCTTCACCTCTCACCAGATTTCCCAGTTGACCCTGATTTTCGGCGACCTTCTCGGGGTTATTGTTGGATTCCGGTTAGCCTTCGCCGTCTACTTCCAGTTGGGAATCTGGTATGTGGATGTCGGTGAAGCTACGCCCAACACCAACTTCTACATGGCGCTCACGCTGGTCATCCTGCCGCTGTACTGGCTGCTGTTCAAACTTTACGGCCTTTACAGATTCAGGCTCAACCTCAGCCTGCTGGAGGTATTGCCCAACATTGTATCCGCCTCGACACTGGCCTCGATGATTGTGCTGGTCGGCACCATCATCGTCTTCCCACCGGGTCATTATTCCCGTAACGTCATCGTGCTCTCCTGGATATGCGTGATCGTAGCTGTCTCTACAATGCGTTTGCTCGTATACCAGTTACAGAAATGGGGGAGGCGCCATGGCTGGTACGTCAAGAACACGCTGGTTCTGGGCGCCGGCGCCGTGGGCATATCATGCGCCGGCAAACTGGTGAGGAATCCGGCGCTGGGTTTGAGGATGGTGGGTTTCCTCGATGAGAAGCCATCCAGGAAAGCGACCGAAAGCGGGTCCTTCCCGGTGTTTGACGATTACCATAAGCTCGAATATGTCATCGAGCAATATCATGTCGAGCACATGGTTGTCGCTTTTTCCCGTGACAATCACACCAGGACCGTGGAACTGATGGAGCGCTGCCGTCCTTACGGCGTGGAGTTCACCGTTGTGCCGCGGCTCTACGAAGTCTTTTCTGACAGGGTCGGCGTCGAGCACATACGCGGGCTGCCCGTTATAGGCCTTAAGCGCGGCAGCATCAAGGGACTCCAGGGTCTCGTGAAGCGCGCCATGGACATATTCATCTCGCTAGTCGCCCTCATCCTGCTGGCGCCGATGCTGCTCCTGGCGGCGCTCGCAATCAAGATCGATTCCCGGGGAAATGTTCTTTACAGGCAGACGCGTCTGGGAAAGAACGACAGGCCTTTTGAGATTCTCAAGTTCCGCTCGATGAAGAGGGACGCCGAAAACGGCGAGGCTGGCTGGTCGACTCCAGGGGACGTGCGCCGGACGAGGATGGGAAGGATAATAAGGCCGCTGGGTATCGATGAGCTGCCACAGCTGATCAATGTTATCAAGGGAGAGATGAGCCTGGTGGGACCGCGTCCGGAACGGCCGGAACACGTGGTCAAGTTCGAGGAGGAGATACCCACTTATTGCAGCCGCCACCGGGTTCGGCCCGGGCTGACCGGCTGGGCGCAGATAAACGGGCTCAGGGGTGACACGGATATCGCTGAACGCGTGGAGCACGATGTCTACTACATCGAGAACTGGAGCCCCTGGCTGGATATAAAGATTATGCTGAAGACGGTATTCGCTTTTATAGACAGGGACGCCTAGGAATCAGACGGGTTTGACCGGCTTTTCGTCTGACAGCTCGCGGTACCGGTTCAGCCAGAAATCCAGCCGCTGATTGAACTTGTCGATGATCGGCGAGCGGTTGTCGCGTTTGTGGAGCTTGATGCGGTTGGGGCGCATGCGCATGGCGGCGTCCGGAGTCGAGCTTGCCAGGTTCTTGTATTGCGCCTTGCGTACGATAACTTCGACCAGATCTCCAAGCGGACCCGTAAGAAGCGCCTGGAGCTTGCGCTGTCTCCTCTTCCAGAGGGGGCTGACGCGTATATGATAACTTTGTCGTTCGGGATCCGGGATGAACGAGGGAAAGAAGTCATGGATCCAGGGATTTGCTTCCTTGAAGCTGTCGAACGCGCCGTCATTGAAGACGGGCAGCGCCCCAAGGATCTCCCGGGCATAGAAAAGGTTGGGATTCTTGAATACCAGGTCCGCCTGGGAAACGAATACATTGAAGCAGATGTCGGGATTGTGTCCGAAGCGGCGCCAGAGGCGCAGGAAGAAATAAGTGGTCCATGTCCGTCCGGGCGCGCTTATGATGAGAAGATCGATGTCATCTCCGGCTGGAGAATTAAGAGCCGCCAGGGCTCCGGTTATGGCGCCGGCCCTCAGGAAGGGGATACCCTGCAGGGGGATCAGCCTGCGCAGCGCGATTTCGAGCTGTTGCCGTGATTCGGCTTCGCGGTCCAGGCGCAGCTGGCAGTTGTCGTCCCTGCCGTCGAGGTGGTAGAGGTCGCCCTTCTTTCTGACGATACCGGAGAGGATGCCGTCATCGCTCAGCCTGTCGGCCGCCTCGTCGAAAGTGATCTCGACTCCCTGGGCGTAGCGGACGATCTCTTCAAGGGTAAGCGCGAAATCGAAGATGTCGGCGTAACAAAGGGACTTGAGGATGGCCTCGTCCTGTTGCCGTAATGCAGCTTCTGGCAGAACGCGGCGCTTGGGTTCGGGAACTGGCTGGATAGAGGATTTCATGTCTGTTATAAGAAAGATTGCTGTAAAAAGTATATGACAATGATAACAGAGGTTCAATGATGCGGGTAGCCATATCACATGAATGGTTGACGACGCTGGGTGGCTCGGAGCGTGTGGTCGAGGCTTTGCTCGAAATATACCCGGGTTCGCCTGTCTATACAACGTTCCTCTCAAGCCGCAATCTGCCCGACGAGATGCTCGGGTGGGATGTGAGGACATCGTTCGTCCAGAAGCTGCCGTTTCTGCACAAGGTATCGCAGAAGTACATCCCTCTGTTTCCCCTGGCGTTCGAGTCATTCGACCTTTCTGAATACGATCTTGTTTTCTCCTCAAGCTCGGCGTGTGCCAAGGGGATTCTCACCGGGCCGCGCACGATCCATATATGTTATTGCCATACGCCGCTGCGTTATGCGTGGGAGCCCTACCTGGACCGGCGGCTGGATTCGTCCAATCCGCTTATGAAAGCGGGCAACAGCCTGCTGCTGCATTATCTGCGGCTCTGGGACCGGCTGGCCAGTGACCGGGTCGATTATTATATCGCCAACTCGCATAACGTGGCCGCCAAGATTGGAAAATATTACCGGCGTGAGGCGGCGGTGGTGCATCCGCCGGTTGACGTTGACCGATTTCCTGTTATAGATGGGCCTGGCGATTATTTCCTCGTGGTCTCGAGGCTGGTCGCGTATAAACGCGTGGAGCTGGCGGTAGAGGCTTTCACGAAGCTTGGCCTGCCGTTGAAGATCGTGGGCGACGGACCGCTGCGCGAGAAGCTTGAGCGGATGGCCGGCCCCAACATACAGTTCATGGGATATGCCAGGGACGAGGAACTGCCGCGGCTGGTCGGAGGATGCAAGGCACTGATATTCCCTGGCGAAGAGGATTTCGGAATGGTGCCTGTGGAAGCGATGGCGGCCGGACGGCCGGTAATCGGTTTGCGCCGTGGTGGCCTGCTCGAGAGCGTTGTGGATGGCAAGACCGGCATCCTGTTCTCTGATCCAACCGCCGCTTCGTTAATGGAGGCCGTATCGAATTTCAATGCCGGCGATTTCGATGCGGAACAGATAAGCGCGCACGCGCAGAGATTTTCCCGCGACCGCTTCAAGCGGGAGATTTCCGATTTCGTCTCGGCTAGAATAGAGGAAGCAGGACAAGGCGGAGTCGGCTACAGGAGTTCCGCTGGAATCGGAGATAAGCCCAGGTAAGGATTGATTCACCCCGATGGACCCTACTGAGATTTTTCGATGCCCTGAATGCAGGGAAACTTTATTGCCTGAAGGCGAATCGCTGAAGTGCTCAGGCTGCGGCGCTTCATTCACGGTGCGCGAGGGTGTGCCCTGTTTTGCTACGGCAGATGATTTTTATGAGGGTAAGTTTGTTGCGCCTACTCAGGATGGCGTGGCTCAGCGCGCCGGGGCAAAACGGGCGGTCAAGGCTTTTTATGACCGTTTTTCTTCCACTACTGTAAAACATCAGTTCACTCGCAGGTTCCTTAGCGGCTTTGGTCACGAGACGCGCATCCTCGATGTTGGCTGTGGCGGTGGCAATGAAATCCTGGCGCCTTACCAGACGGTCGGAATCGATCTTTCCTTCACGGGCCTGAAGGACGCAAGTGAGATATACCAGGCTGTTGCAACCGCTGATGCGCGTTCGCTGCCGTTCGCGGACGACTCGTTCGACATCATCTCCAGCTGGGATGTCTTTGGCCACATCCCCTTCGACGAGAAGGGGCCGGTGCTTGCCGAATGGAAGAGGATTTTAAAATCCGGTGGCTGGATGCTGCATATCATCGAGGCTCATTGCACTGCGCCGTTCTATAAGCTGGTGCGTAGTGACCCGGAACTTTTCCAGAAATATTTCATCGAACTCGACGGCCATTATGGCCTCGAGCTGCCTTCCGAAATATCGGCGCGCTTCCGGCAGGCCGGGTTCGAGGTGCCACGGGCATGGAGCTTCTTCCGCGCCGGCATCTTCCCGCCTGAGGAATACGCCAAGCGGCTGGGGCCGGAGTATGCATCCTCATCGCTTTTGTTGAAAACATTTGCGGCGTTCGGCGGCGCCTGTGACCGCAACAAGCAGCTGGACCGCGCCGCCAGCTTCGCGGCTGGCGTGCTGGCGCGGGCGATGAACCCGCTTCTGCCGCTTGACTGGGGATCGACGGTCTTTATTCTGGCGCGTGCCTGATGGGCGCAGGAGGAGCTCGGGATTAATCGTGACGCCGCGAGTCCCGGCGGGATTGGAAATGAGCTTACCGGTCAGGCCGGGTTGTATCGGCCTAGGGACCCGAATCAGGCAGATCAAGCTCTTCGCCGGCCACTTCAGGCGCCGATCCCCTTTTGAATATTGTGGCGAGTTCGGACAGCGGTATGATCCCTGTCGCCAGCACCGCGGCGCCATATACGGCAACGGTGGCGGCGATCACAGCCAGCACATGGATGCGGTCACGCAGCAGCCACACAAGAACCCCGGTAGCCGCCGCGAGTATTGCGATCTTGAACGCCATGACAGCCGTACTGGCAAGTGAGACATTGTGTCTCAGCAGGTAGAACATCTGGAGCAGTCCCATCACTTCAGTTATGAGTGTCGTGACCGCGGCTCCGGTGAAGCCGAAACGCGGGATCACGATCAGGTTGAGCCCCACGTTTGCGACCATGTTGATGAAACCGACAGCCGCGACGGCTTTCTGGCGCTCTACGACGGTCAAAATGTTCCCCTGTAGAAAGGTGACGAACCAGACCGGAAGCACCCAAGACAGGACCGCGAGGGCGGTAGTCGCCGGCAGGTAATCGTCCTTCAGGAAAAACAGGATTATCTGCCCGGAGAGCAGCCAGCCGCCGACGGCCATCGGCAGCGAGATGGCAAGCAGCCAGCGGCATGCCTTCTGGAATGGGGCATCGAGGTCATCCGTGGGCTTGTTATACTGGCTCGCCAGCCGCGGGAACAGCGCCGCCATCAGTCCCGCGGGAATGAACAGCAGGGCTGAGATCAGGTTATAGGCGGAAGCATACTGACCCACCTCAAGGTTTGCCTGGTCACCGCGGAAGAATGAGATCATGACGCTGTCGATCCGGAAATATACGAGGTAGAAAGCTACGATCATGCCGAAGGGCAGAGCTGCTTTCAGGTAACCCGGCCACAGACCAGACTCGAGTCTTAGCTTGAATGGCCCGTACTTTCTCCATGCGATCCAGACCGCAAGCGCCCCGCCGATAAACTGAACCACGGTATTGCTCAGGGCGACAAGCACGAAGTCGTGCCAGACAAGCAGCACAATCACGCCACCGGTGGCGAACAGCACCTTTTCAAAAAGCCAGAGGAAGGCCTGGATGTGCAGGTCCTGTCTTACGGAAAAGGCAATGGTGGCGGCGTAGAACCAGGAATAGCCGATCTGTGCCATAGCGAAAGCAACCACTGCCATCGAAGTCGCCCTGTCTTTTCCCATCAGGGGCACGATGGCGATCATGATGATCGCCGAAGAGCTTGAAAGCAGTGTCTTTAAGCCCAGGATGCCGGCCAGCCGCTCACGGAGCTGCCCGGGTTTTCTGGCGATCTCGCGGATGGTGTACTCATGCAGCCCCATGTCGCCCAGAATGGAGAATATTTCCGAGAGGGCGAAGGCGAACATGTAACGGCCGAAGTCCTCAGGACCCAGGCGGCGCGCCAGGAAAAGAAAGAAGACAAAGCCGATCGCGGCCCTGACGAACTGTGAAGAACTCAGGAGAGCGGCGTTTAAGGGAACCCGGCTCGAACCGGACGGTTTATTGACTGTCTGGGATGGCATTTTCTGTTATAGTATCGACCATCTCAAGTTAATGAAAGCCGCCTCATTTATGACCACCTGGGAAGAAAAATTTGTTCGTTTTATGGCCGAGCGTTGGGTATTTCAGGGAACTGACCCACACGACTATACACCGCGCCTGCTCCTGCTAGCTTTCGGTGAGGACTTTATTAGTCCTTTACTGGAGCGTCACGAGCATTTCGGGGCACTCTACTCAGGCTACATCGGCGGACGGCAGGTCGGCTACATCCGGGTACCGCCGGGGACGGTCATTCTCGAGGGCATCATGAGGAGCCTGGCGTTCACCAGGGTCGACTCTGTGATCGGAATCGGGACGTGTGGCGCTCTGCAGCGCGAGATCGATTGTGGTGACATAGTCGTTGCGGAATCAGCCCAGGCCGGCGACGGAATGTCGTTGCATTACGGGTTTGAATACGGAGATCGGATTCCTGCCGACGAAAAGCTTTCCCGCTCGCTCGCCGGATTTATGGAGCGCCGTGGGCTGGCGGTTCATTCGGGCCCGATCGTAACAACCGGCGCGGCTTTCCGCGAGACCGAAGAGCTGATTGCGTCATGGAACCGGGATGGCTTCCTGGGTGTGGAGCTCGAAGCCTCGAGCCTGTTCGCGCTGGGAAATTACATGGGAATCCGGACCGCGATGGCTCTTATGGTGACCGATAGCCCGGTCAGAATGGAAACATCCGAGGTCCTCAAGGGAAAGAAGCGCGAGACTTTTATCAGCGGTCTGACAGATTTCGTCAGCTCGCCCGAACTAGCTTAAGGCTGATTTGAATTCTTCCAGAGAAAAAGTAACCGTTGCCATCGTTGCCCGCAATGAGGAGGCGACGGTCGAGAATGTTATCCGTTCGGTATTGCCGACCTGTGGCGAGGCCCTTCTCATCGATGGAAATTCCACGGACCGTACGAGGGAAATAGCTGAATCCCTCGGCGTCGCGGTCCACAGGGATGCCGGCAGAGGCAAGGGTGACGGCATCAGGAAAGCGATCGAGGTCGCAAGCGGCGATGTCATCGTCTTCATCGATGCCGACGGCTCACATGATCCTAACGATATCCCGGCCCTGGCTTCGCCGATCATTACCGGCAAGGCCGACCTGGTCATCGGTTCGCGGTGGACCGGGGGCAGCGACGAACTGGGCGGGGATATAAGCAAGTTCATACGCAGCACCGGCAGCCATATGATCACTCTGGCCATCAATTATCGATGGGGCGTGAGGCTCACGGACAGCCAGAACGGTTTTCGCGCAATTTCCACCAAGGCGGCGAGGGGTATCACCATGACCGAGAACATCTTCACGATCGAACAGGAGATGATCATGCAATGCCTGAAGAACGGCTACAGGGTGTCCGAGGTTTCTTCGCATGAATATCGCCGGCAGGCGGGTACGTCGCAGATAGCCGTCTGGAAGGTGGCGCCGCGATTCGCCTGGTGTCTGGTTAAGAACCTGGTCAAATAACTTGTATTCCAGGTGAGGGTCTTACTCTTAAATCCGCCGCCCGTCGAGGGCGTGAACATCGTCCGGGAAGGCCGTTGCATGCAGCGGACCGGGGCCTGGACCTCCGTATGGGCTCCTGTATCACTGGCCGTATCGGCGGCTGTTCTGCGTGAACAGGGCGTTCAGGTGATGATCGCCGACTGCAGTGTAGAGGACATCGACTGGGCCGGCCTGGCGGCGATTATGTCTTCGTTTCATCCCTCGCTGGTTGTCATCAACACGGGGACGCCATCGATCGACAGCGACCTCGGCGTAGCCTCGCTGGCAAAAAAGGCAGTCCCCGGCGTGCATACGCTGGCTTTCGGAATCCATCCCAGCGCCCTGCCCGATGAATGTTTCAGGATGGAAGAAAACCTGGACATGGTCGTCCGCGGCGAGCCGGAGTTCACATTACGCGATGCCGCGATGGCGCTTGGCTCGGGTGCCGGCCTGGATGGGATTGAAGGCCTTTCGTACAGGAATGCCGACGGTCTGGTGGTCCATAACGAAAAGCGTCCCTTTATTGCTGACCTTGACGAGCTTCCCTTTCCCGCCTGGGACCTGGTCGATACGAGCCTCTACCGCATGCCGTTCAGCGGTGAGAAATTTCTGCTGGTTCCCACTGCGCGCGGGTGTCCTTACGGGTGTACTTTTTGTGCCAACAAGGCTTATTACGGGGCTGCGCTGAGGAAGCGGTCTCCGCAAATGGTTGTCGATGAGATCGCCCTGGCGGTCAGTGAGTTCGATGTTCGCGAATTCCTTTTCTGGTCGGAGTCTTTTACCAACGACCAGGATTACACGATCGAGATCGCAGAGGAGATAATGAACCGCGGGCTGGATATCAGCTGGGTATGCAACAGCCGGGTAGACACAGTTTCACCAGAACTTTTAAAGACGATCAGGAAAGCTGGATGCTGGATGATCGGTTTCGGCATCGAGAGCGGCAACCAGGGCGTGCTGGACCAGGTTCGCAAGGGCACAACCCTCACGCAGGCGGTGCAGGCGGTACGCATGTCGCATGAGACGGGGCTTGAGGTTACCGGACACTGCGTCCTCGGTTTCCCGGGGGAGACAGAGGCGACAATGAAGCAGACGATAGACTTTGCCAAATTCCTGCGTCTTGACTACGCGCAGTTTTATTGCGCGGTCGCCTTCCCCGGATCGAAGCTGTATGATCGCTGCGTCGAGAACGACTGGATCGACAATGAAGACTGGCGTTTCTTTGAGCAGAATTTCTCGGTGCTGTCCACACCCGAGCTGACTTCCGGGCAGGTAATGGAAGCAAGAGAGCGCGCATACCGCGAGTTCTACCGGCAGCCATATCTGGTATCGAACGTTATCAGGAAGATCCGCTCTGGCCGCGACGTAATAAATTTCGCCCGCATGTTCAAGGATTTTTTAAGCTGGGTGTGAATGGTTGAAATGTTCAGGATTTCAATTGTGATAAGGAGCGTGTCTGCAGTTGCGGGATGTAGATAATATTAAATACGAAAGCGTAAGATGTGTTATTTGCGACGGCGATAACGCTGAAAAAATCTTTTCCGCCCGCGACAAGTTTCACAACTACGAGGGACGCTTTACCGTCAAAAAATGCAGGAATTGCGGGCTCGTTTACATGGATCCGCGCCCGACGGATGATACGAAGGGCCTGTTTTATGACGATAAATACACGTTCAAGAGTGACAAGCCATCACAGGAGCCTTCTCATTATTTGCCGGTAATTGAGGAACTGAAGAAGATGAAGCCCGGCGTTATCCATGATGTTGGCACCGGCAACAGCCAATTCCTGCCGATGATGCGGGATTTAGGCTGGGATGTCGGCGGCAATGAGGTAGACGCTTCACTGGTTGAGTTTTTTCGGGAAAAGCATCAGATCGATATTCACTTTGGTGATCTCGAACAGGTCCATCATGAAGCAAAATCCGTTGATGTAATAACCATAATGGGAGTGCTGGAGCATACAGCTGATCCGAAAAGGCTTCTCAACGAAGTCAATCGCATACTTAAAGATGACGGGATGCTGGTCCTGTACTGTTTTAACCGCAATTACGAAGCATCGATGCTGGGCAGATACTGGCTTGGTTATGATACCCCGAGGCACTTGTACAGCTTCAGCGAAAAAACGATAACCAGACTCCTGAAAGAAACCGGTTTTACCGTCAGCGGCAAGGTCTATTCTCCCGTAACCACGATCTTCCAAAGCGCCGCATGGATGATGCTGCGGTTGCGAAACGCGGTTACCCGTTCACAGCGTTCCACGATTGTCATGAATCTGCCAAAACCCCTGCAGTTTGTGAGCATGCGTTTTGGAAAGGTTATGGCCAGGCTCGGCACAAGCCCGGCGGTCTACGTCTTTTGTAAAAAAGATGGATGAAAACAATCCAGCCTTTATGCAGGTGGAAAGGGCCGCGATCAAATCGGATGGAAAAATCGCTGGCGGATCAGGAAAAGTAACTTCGGCATCTGGGCCGCGCAAGTTTCTCACGCTGATCCTGCTGCTTGCCCTTGTAGTGCGCGTACTCGCAACGCTCACACGCCAGATGGTGCAGTTTGACGAGACAGCTTACCTGCGAATGGCTGAGAATCTGGCCTCAGGCAACGTCCCACTTGATATCAGCGGGCTCACGACCACCCACTTTTCTCCGTTGCTTCCCATTTTCATTACCGGTGTCGCGGCCGTTCTGCGTGACTACGTGTTGTCGGGGTACGTGGTCGTTACCATCTTTGGTTGCCTGCTCCTGGTTCCGGTATTCCTGCTCGGGAAGGAACTCTTCGGTGAGCGTGTCGGCCTTATGGCTGCGGCACTGATGGCGGTGGAACCATTTTTTGTTGGAACTACAGAGTATATTTATAACGAGAGCCTGTATATTTTCTTTCTGTACATGGCACTGTACTACGGGTGGCTCACGCTCAAACGACAGAGTATGCGCAGTGCGGCGTTATCGGGAGCATCCATCGGGATAGCATATCTGGCAAATCCCTCCGCCGTTTTTTATATGCTGGCATTGCTTGTCATTATGATTATCCTGGCGGTACGTAACGGTATCAACGCCAGGATGGGGAAATCTATCCTGGTCTTTCTGGCCCTGTTTTCAGTCTTCGCGTTTCCCTACGTTGTCTTTCTTCACGGGGAACTGGGGAAGTGGACATTCAGCGGCAAATCTACCGGAGGCAACATCTACACGGCGACCCACAACCTGCGCCGCGATGACATCGGAGGCTGGGAGAAGGAAATACTGGCATTGCAGGAAGACGGCGAGCCGCTGGCCTTCAAGCTGGAATCGCAGGGAGAGAACCCGGCGACATTCCTGATGAGCAATCCGGTTGAGGCCGCTAAGATATTTGTCAAGCAGGTTTATGTTTTTCATGCCAATGTGCTCTCTCAGATATTTCCTCTCTGGTTGTTGCCGCTTGTGGGGCTTGGGCTTTTTGCCCGGGGCTGGGACCGGCCGCGAGCGGCTGCGCTGGGGTATGTGTTCCTGATGTCGTTGCCCGTTGTGCTGGTGCTTGCAATGTACGCGCATCCGCGGTTTTTCATGCCGTTCGTGCCTTTTGCCATGATGCTTGCAGCGCAAGGCTGGCTCAGGTTTGATAGTTGGGGGCGCGAAACCGTCGTGTCGAGCTTTGCCGGAGAGGCCGCTCAAAAGTGGCTCCGGCGAGCCCCGTGGCTGACCGGTGCTGTTGTTCTTCTTCCCGTGCTTGCTTTTGCCATGGTGACAACGCTCAAGCAGAGTTATCCTGTCGAGTACAAAGAGGCAGGGCTGTGGTTGAAGAATAATGGCGGCGAGGGTGCGCGAATCATGAACCGCGAGTATTCCTCTGCATATTACGCTGGAGGCGACGCGGTAATCCTGCCATACGCCGGTTATGCGGCGACAACTGATTATGCCAGGAAAAAGAATGTTGACTATCTGATCATAGGCACCCAGTCTCTTAAGGATTACCGGCCCGGCCTGGATCGTTTGCTCGATCACGAAACCAGAGAACACCCGGAGTGGGAGCTTGTTGATACGATCAGGCCCGACACAAGTCGCGAGGTCCTGATTTTCAGGTTCAGGGAAAATGGATGATGGTTTGGCTGACAGGGCAGGCAATCGATCAAGCTACCACAATAATAAAATCAATAAATTGAATCAGAAACCTGAAAACAACAATAAGCAGATGACTGACGGCAGGATTCTGCTGCTGCTGATCCTGGCCGCGCTTGTTATCCGTATCGTGGCATCGCTGTCCAGACCGTTGATTATGCTTGACGAGACCGCCTATGCCGCCCTTGCCGAGAATCTGGCCAACGGGCGGGGATTGCTGGATATCACTGGTCAGACAAGCGCCTACTTCTCGCCGCTATATCCGATCATGATGGCTGCCCTCGGAATACTGGTGGGTAATTTCGTTGTTGCGGGCTACATGATTTCAATCGTGTTCGGCAGTCTGATGCTGATACCGGTTTATCTTCTCGGGCGGGAGATGGTAAGCGCCCGCGTGGCACTGCTGGCGGCTGCACTGCTGGCGGTTTTGCCACTGGCGGTTGATCTGGGTTCTATGCTCTACAATGAGAGCGTCTATGTATTTTTCCTGCTGATGGCGATCTTTTTCGGATGGAACCTGCTCAACCAGCAACGCTTTAAATGCGCAGTATACACTGGTGTTTCGCTTGGGTTTGCTTACCTGACAAACCCGGGAGCGGTCTTTTATGTCGTGGCTATTGTGGCGCTTGCGGTGGCAGTTGCGGTGCGGCGGCGTAAATGGCGCCGGCTGGCGAGCTCGATTACCGTTTTTCTCATCGTGTTCATGGTAATCGCGGCTCCGTATATCTTCTTTCTGCATCACGAGCTGGGCCGCTGGACCTATTCCGGGAAGTATGTCGACTCCAATGTGTATACATCCTCGAAGAACCTGAGGCTGGAGTCACTGGAGTGGGAAAAGGATGTTCTGACGCTCACGGATGACAACCATGAGGTCAAGTTGCTGACGTTGGGAAAAAATACCGACCTGGCAGGTTTTCTGATAAAACAGCCGAAGCTGGCAGCCAGGGTCTTTGTCCAGCAGGCGTTTTATCTCTACTCAAAGGCACTTCCCGATGTGATCCCCCTCTGGCTCTTACCACTTGCCGGACTCGGTCTTTTCGCCAGGGGCTGGAACCGGCGCCGCGCCGCGCGGATGGGATATATGGCCCTGATGATGACACCGATGGCGCTGATACTTTTCATGTACGCAACGCCGAGGTTTTTCATACCATTTGCAGTCATCGCTCTCATCTGGGCGGCGGAGGGCTGGCAGCGGCTCGAACAGTGGGGCAGTGAGACCCTTGCACTGGATTTCAGCGCGGAAACGGCCGACCGGTGGCGGCGCCGGCTGACGGTGCTACTGGCAGCCATAGTGCTGTTGCCGCCGATGGTGTTCTCAGCCGCCACGGTGGCCAAACGGGGTTATCATCTGGAGCTGCGAGAGGCGGGGGAATGGCTTCAAGGGTACGCCGGCGATGACAGGCGCATCATGAGCAGGGAGTCGTCGTCCGCGTATTACGCCGGCGGCATGCCGGTTTATGTTCCTTATGCCACATATGACCGAACGAACGAATTCGCGCGCTTCAAGGATGTAGATTTCATGATTGTCACGCGTCAGGGGCTGCTGGATGACCGCCCCGACCTGGCGGAGCGGCTGCTGGCTGATGGCGATGGTCAGCGTGAGTGGAAGCTGGTACATACCATTCGCGCCGGTACGCCCGAGGAGACACTCGTCTTCGAGTTCGTGCGGTAGGCCAGAAGAATCTTTCATGACTCGGCGGCTCGTGAGGGCCGGCGGCTGGCGCAATCAGGATGGGGCGAATTTTAACGTGTTCAGGAAGTGGACGCTGTCGCGATTGCGATTATGCCGGCGAAGATGAGGGCAATGCCCAGCAGCTTTCCCCGCGAGACATGTTCCCTGAAATAAAGCCTGGCGATCAGCATGATGAATATGAAGTTGAGTCCGATCTGGACCGGATAAGCCTGCGAGAGGTCCATTCTTCTCAGCAGGGTGATCCAGAACAACTGGGATACCGCATAGACCGCGGCGCCACCGAGAATTGCCGGTTTCAGCATGATCCGCGGCAACTGTCGTATCACAAGCAGCTCTCCTTCGCCGCCAGCGGATGAGCCCGCCTTGAGCAACGTGTTTCCGAAAGATGCGCTGACGGAGGTCAGCAGGACAAGTATGATCTGGACGGCATCCAAGTCAGTCGCCGGTCAATTTATCTGAGGATCGCGCGGATTTCCCTGATTCCGACCGGGACTGCAGGTGCACGACGACTATGCCGGCGAGAATCAGGACGGTTCCCGCAAGACGTTGTGGACCGATATCCTCCTTGAGGATAAGCCAGGAGATAGCCGTGATGTTCACAAAACCCAAACCCACGAATATCGGGTAGGCGTGACTGATCTGATGCCGTCCCAGCACGTAGACCCACGAAGCCATGGCGGTTATGCCGAGGATCGCTCCGATCCAGATCCATGGCGTCAGAAAAACCGAAAGCGGGTCGGCCAGGGAGCTTCCGGCGTCGAGGGCGCCACGTTTAAGCATATAGTCAGCCATGTTGGCCAGCAGGGTGATTGCAATAATGATAAGAATCATTGTGAGTGATGAACCTTTATCCGGAGTGGCTCCCGAAATGTCTCAATTCCTTGTTATACTAGCATAAAGATACCCGTCCTCAGGTGCTAATAATAGTGGTTCAAATTTGAAAGTTCTTTTAATTAATCCTCCGTATCGGTCGCAGATCATCCGGCGCTATGTCTGTTCCTACAATGCTCCGAATTTTCTTTTTCCGCCTCTTGAACTCATGTATCTCTCGGCGCAGGTGAAGCTGGTGGATGGTTGCCAGGTGCGGCTGCTCGACTGCATCGCCGAGCGCCTGTCTCCCGAGGCCGCAATTGACATCGCGCGTGAATATGACCCCGATGTCGTACTGTCCATTATGGCTATCGAATATTTCGATAATGATGTGGAGTTCCTGGGCCGGCTCAAAAAGGCCGTGCCAGAGGCCCTGGTCGGATCTTTCGGGCACCTTCCCAGCAATTACGGCCAGAAGACGATCGAAGCCACCGGTTCTGATTTCATTCTGGTGGGCGAGCCTGACAACTCGTTCCGGGGCCTTCTCGAACGGCTTGCCGTGAACGGAGCCGTTTCGGGCGAGGGTGTCGCGGTGATGGGGGATGATGGCGAATTCATTCGCGCTGATTATCAGCGCATCGAGTCGCTGGACGACCTCCCGTTCGCGGATCAGTCTGCGGTCGATCATTCCTTATACGGCGAGCCGTTCTTCGGACATCCTTACACGACCTTCCTCTCGTCGCGCGGCTGTCCCTTCACCTGTTCATATTGCGTTCGGACATACGGGCGCAAGTTCGTCAAGGCGTCGGCGGCGCATGTTGTCGCAGAGGTCACGGACGCTGTTGAAAACCATGGCATCAAGTACTTCCGCTTCATGGACGATACGTTCACAGCTTCAAAGCAGAGGGTGCTGGATATCTGTGAGGGCTTAAAGGAGCTGGACGGAATCAGTTTCAGCTGCCTTACGCGGCCGAACACGATCAACGCGGAGATCGCGGAGGCGCTAAAGGAGGCCGGCTGCCATCGCATCTACGTCGGAATCGAGAGCGGTTCACAAAAAGTCCTGGATTACCTGAAGCGTGGTTATCAGCTTGATAAGGTCATGCAGAATCTAAAGGAATGTCGTAACAGCGGACTGGAGATGGTGGGGTGGTTCATCGTCGGTTCCCCGGTTGAGACCAGGGAAGATTTCGAACAGAGCATCAAACTCGCCCGTGAGCTTAAACTCGGTTACATCGCCGTATCGACGCTTGTGCCTTACCCCAATACGGAACTTTACGAACTGGAGAAGGATAATATCGATTTCTCGCTGCTGCCTTATAAATGTGAGTTCAAGAACCAGGCGGGCACCGAGCGCGAGGCGGAATTCTATCGACGTTATTACCTGACGCCATCATTTATTCTGGGCAAGATGGGCAATTTCGTGCGATACCCGTCAGAGAGTTTCAAGGCATCGCGGGACTTCCTGCGATACGCCGTGGCTTCGAAACGCGACCCGCACCGAAGGGACCTTTTATGAGCAGGAAATCCAAGGAAGCAGAAGGAGCCGGCGCGGCCGGTGAATCGACACCACTGTTTTCCGTAGTCGTCCCCTGTTACAACGAAGAGGCGATTATCGATGCGAGCTATCGCAGGGTGAAAGATACCTGCGAGGCGCAGGGTGTCTCATACGAGATAATCTTCGGCAACGACGGCAGCGCCGACCGCACACTCGAGCTGCTTGAGGAGATCGCCGCGGCAGACAGCACGGTCCGGATAACCAGCCACGTTCCGAATCGCGGTTGCGGCTACACATATCGCGAGATGTATGGGGCGGCAAGGGGAGACATAATAATCCAGATGGACGCTGACCTCGCCATGCCGGTGGAGGTGGCGATTCCTACTTTCCTCGAAGCGCTCAAGGAAGCTGACATGGCCATAGGTTCCCGCTATGTCGGCGTCAAGGCCGACTATCCACTGAAGCGGATAATTTTCAGCCGCGGATATACAATACTTACGCGGCTGCTTTTCAACCTGGACATAATTGATACCCAGACAGGGTTTATGGGATTCTACCGGAACATACTGCCGAAACTGGACCTGCAGGTGGACGGCTTCGAGATGCTGGTCGAGTTCATCGCCCAGGCCAATTATGCCGGATTCAGGCTGGTTGAAGTAGGGTTGCCATGGATACACGACACAACCAGTGGCGAGACAGAAGTATGGGGTGAAAGCATCAAGATGCTGACCGGGACCCTCAGACTTAAGCGGCGGCTGAGTGGCATGGGACGCGGATCGCGGCCTGGATGAAGTCCGCGCGGTCTGCCGGAGGCAGGCGGCTGACGCGGGTTCGACGCTCTTCGGGCAGAAGGATGAATGAAAATGGCGGATGGGACATGTTCTTGAAGATTTCCTGATGTTTATGCGCCACAATGGCACGAGTAGCCGAAAGCAGATTATCTTTTCCCAATTTATTAACTCCGCATATATCCATATATAATTTAAAGATGTTTATTGTTCACTTAGGATAATTGTAGATAAATCATCTTCTGTCGATAAAGCCCCAGGTCACTTCAGGGCAATAAAATGAATAAAGGAAAACCAGGGTGGATGTCAGCATAAACAAGGTTCCCATAGGGGCCATGAAGATTCTCTCCTGCTACAGGGAGATACAGCAGATACTGGCGGGAAAGATGCCGGTACCACGAACGATGGAGTTCTTTCTCTCGAACGTATGCAACCACGCATGCGCCGGATGTCACTCCCGTTATATGCATAAGGACGAAGACCAGTTCCTCAATTTTGACACGCTTAAAGAAGTCGTCGATGATTTCGCCGAGCTGGGCGTCGAGGGCGTCGAGATCTCCGGTGGTGGCGAACCGCTGATGTATCCACAGATTATTCCGGCTATCGCGTACATGCGCAGCAAGGGTCTGAAGGTGGGCATGTTCAGCAACGGTACGCTACTGACCGAAGAGCTCTCAGAGTTTCTGGTTGAGAACGTGCTATTCATGCGCATAGCTTTTGACGCAGGCAAAGCCGAGACTTATAAAAAGATCCACGGCCGCGACGATTTCGGCAGGCTGACCGAGAACCTGGAAACCCTGGTCAGGCTGAAGGCGAAGCACGGTGGGAGTAGATCCAAAGCTGTGGTCATAAGCCCGTCTGAACGCCGCAGTACGGATGCGCGCTACGGCACCGCGACTATCGGCGCCAAATACCTGGTATCGACAAAGAACTGGATGGAACTGTCCCGGGCCGCAGAACTGGCTAAGGAGATCGGCCTCGATTATCTGCAGTTCAAGGCACTGAGGGCCAGCAAATTCACCCCCGAGGGCGAGACGCTGAAGCAGGCCCAGGAGGAGGCCGAAAAGGCCCGGCAGCTTTCCAACAATAAGTTCCAGGTCTTCGGCAGTCTCGACAAAACGAAAGTTATCGGACGCTGTTTTCTCAATCCGATCCATCCTGTGATCGACGCCAAGGGCGACATGTATCTCTGCGCTTTTTTTCACCATCGCAAGGATACGCACAAGATAGGTAATATCTACAAGAAGAGCTTTCCCGAGATCTGGTACAGCGAGCGCCATTTCAAAGCGTTCCGTTCCACGAAGCCGAAAGAATGCGCCGTATTCGACTGTCCGTTCCATGAGGCGGCCGTGCTTGCCCGAGCCTGGATCGTGGAGAACCAGAAGCACCTCGAGTTCATCTAGTTATGGAAGTTCCTTACGTCGATCTTGCAGCGGGATACCGCAGCCTAAAGGATGAGATCGACAGTGCGGTAGCGCGTGTTCTCGCAGGCGGTGCCTGCGTACTGGGCGAGAACAGTATCGCATTCGAGCAGGAGTTCGCGGGCTGGCTGGGCGTGTCCGAAGTCGCGGCGACAGGATCCGGTACCGACGCCATCTACCTTACGCTCAAGGCGCTGGATATCGGTCCGGGCGACGAGGTCATCACTGTATCCCACACCGCAGTCAACACGGCTCTGGCGATCTCCAAGGTGGGTGCCACGCCGGTGCTGGTTGACATAAAACCAGAAGATTTCTGTATGGACGCGGCCGGTCTCGAAGCCGCTTTGACTGGGCGGACGCGCGCGATAATGCCAGTACATCTCTATGGCCATCCGGCGGACATGGATCCGATCATGGAATTCGCGGATGCTCACGGCCTGACGGTTATCGAGGATTGCGCCCAGGCGCATGGCTCGGTATACGCGGGAAAGACCGTCGGTACGATCGGAGTCGCCGGATGCTTCAGCTTTTATCCCACGAAGAACCTTGGTGCCTGTGGCGATGGCGGTGCTGTGGCTACCGGGGATCATGAACTGGCCGCGAAAATACGCTCGCTTGCAAACTGCGGACAGGGAGAACAGCGTTACCACAACATCTACAAAGGCGACGTCAGCCGCCTCGATGAGATACAGGCGGCGATACTCAGAGTCAAACTGAAAGCACTGGACGGCTGGACGGAGAGCCGCCGCCGGGCGGCAGCGTTTTACAATGACGCGCTTGCCGGCGCTCCGGGTGTCACGTTGCCTGCCGAACTCGACCGGGCGCGGCATGTTTATCACCTTTATGTCGTGCGTTCCGGGCGGCGTGATGAACTTCAGAAGCACCTGGCCGGCCAGGGCGTGCGCACGCTTGTGCATTATCCGGTTCCCGTACATCTCCAGCCGGCCTACTCTGAAGATATGAAGTTCACACTGCCGGTTACCGAGAAGATCGTGGGGGAGATACTGTCACTACCGATATTTCCCGAGATCACGGAGGAGCAGCTGAGCTATGTTGCCAATGCGGTCCTTGTTTTCAATTAACCTGTGAAGGCAGCGATTTATGTTGCGGTCACAACAACGTTTTGTTTACTCAGTTACGGTGCTGACGCCTTTCGCCTTATAATGTATTGATGAAAAATAAATCACTGAAAAAAGCCGTTCTTCTTTATCCAAGGAACCACTATCAGAAGATCTATCATCCTTGGACATGGGCTCCGCTTCCCATTCTTGCGGCATCGGCGCCTCTGTTCGCCGAGGGGTATGACGTCAGGCTTATCGATGCCAACGTCGAGCCCGACTGGATGAAGATACTTGTTGAGGAATGCCGGGACGCGCTGCTGCTGGGGATAAGCTGCATGACCGGTCCCCAGATCCACTTTGCCCTGGAGGCCGCGAAGGCTGTTCGTCAAGCCGGCCTGAAACTACCTATCATCTGGGGTGGTTATCATCCATCCATCCTTCCTGAACAGACAAGCCAGAACCGTTATGTGGACGCGGTGGTCAGAGGGCAGGGAGAGCTTACCCTGCTTGAACTCGCGGGCCGTCTCAGCCAGGGTGAGGATTATACAGATATCCATGGCCTGACTTTCACGCGTGATGGCGAGACGGTATCGACGCCGTCACGGCCCGTGGAAGACATCAACAATTTTCCGCGGCTTCCCTACGAGAAGCTGGACAATCCTCAGCAATATCTGAACAACATGCATGTGGGTACCCGCGTGATCAATTATGTCTCCAGCCAGGGCTGTCCGGCGCGTTGTCAGTTCTGCGCCGAGCCGCTGGTTTATGGACGCCGCTGGAAAGCTTATACGCCCGACAGGGTGCTTTCAGATCTTGAATTCCTGCAGGGCTTCATGGGCGTGAATGGCATCATGTATTTCGATTCCACATATTTTGTCAACGAACGCCGGGCCAGGGAGATTTCCGAGAAGATGGTGGAGCGTGATATGAAATTCGGATGGGCCGCCAACGCGCGCGCCCCCCAGCTGGGCAGGTTCTCCGAAGAGACCTTCGACGTTCTCAAACGCAGCGGGCTCTGGGCTTTTCTCGTCGGAGCCGAGAGCGGTTCCGAAACACAGCTGGAGACGATGCAGAAGGATATCGAGCCCGAGGACATCCTCGAGGCCGCGCGGGTCGCCAGCAGGCATGGTATCAAGATCTCCTATAGCTTCATTGTGGGTTTTCCCGGAGAGACGGAAGCAGAGGTCGAAGAGACCTGGACCGTCATGGAGGAAGTGTCAAAGATCGTCGGCGAGTACAATTCGCAGCTCCATTTTTATGCGCCCACACCGGGCAACGCTCTTTATGACCGCGCGGTAGAGCTTGGTCTTCAGGGTCCCAGCTCCCTCGAGGAGTGGGCAAAGTTTACGACCGTGACCGGGCAGCTACCCTGGATGAGCAACGATTTTCAAAACCGGATGAAGCAGCGCGAGTTCTACATGGTCTATGGTTATCCATCCGAATGGGTCAGGAGGCGCGCCGCGAAAAGTCCTATGCGCCGCGCCTATGTTTCCCTTGCCAGTTCACTCAGTTCGGCTCGCTGCCGGCATCATTACTGGGGGCTGCCAGCCGACTGGTGGCTCCTGCGTGGGGTGCGTGGAGCTATATCTTCCGATTAAATAATCGATATTAACCATAATAATGCTTAAATTGCATCATGCTATTTTAGTGGTGCGATGTAAAATAAACGTGCATTATATGTTTGTAGACTATTTTGCTCCTAAATGCAGCATTGTAGCTCCGGGCCACGCCTTATAGCCGAAGGCATCCGGAGCCTTTCTTTCTAATTGCGGGAATCGCAGGTTGAACTTCGCCGTCCGTCATGCAAATGACTGGGGCGGCATGGGTGAGGTGGGATTTAGTGTCGAGAAAATTCTTGATTATGGGCCTCGGACTTGTTCTCGCGCTGGTCATCGTCTGCACCGCCCTCGCGCTACCCTCACAGGGTCCGGTTGTTTCAAATGCCATGGACCAGGTCAACCCATCCATCAGCGGCTCCGTCATCGTCTGGCAGGATTACCGTAATTTTACCCCTCTGTCCTACAATTTAACGGGATGCACTACGGCACAGAATTGTGTCAAGGCAGATATTTTCGCCCGTGATATGAGCACCGGTATCGAAACGAGGCTGACCACAGCTGTGGATGCGCTCGACCCGGATATCAGTGGAAACTGGGTCGTATGGAGAAACTGGGAAACGGGAAAAATCATCCTGCATAACCTCACGGACAGTGCGGAGCAAAACGCATCGGACGGCACCGGCCAGCAGGTATCCCCATCGATCAGCGGGAACAGGGTCGTTTGGATCGACTATCGTAATCTGAATCCAGCCGGCCAGAGTGGCCAGTACGGCGACATATATATGCGCGATCTTACCCAGCCGCTGGATCAGGCGATCAGCCTTGGGTCAAGCCTCACGGGCGCTCCCGATTACAACAAGGACAAGAAGAATCCGGATATAGACGGCAACATAATCGTCTGGGAAGACTGGCGTAATGCCTTGCCGGACGCGCAGGGATGGGTCAGGAATCCCGACATTTACATGAGGGATCTTACCACCAGCACGGACCAGCCTGTCTGCACGGACCTTTCGGATCAGTACAATCCGGTCGTGTCAGGACACAGAGTGTTCTGGCAGGATTTTCGTAACGGAAACTGGGACATTTACATGAAAGACCTCTCGACGGGTATCGAATCGCGGGTCACAAACAACTCTTCGCAACAGAGCTGGCCGGGAGCAAGTGGTGACCTTATCGCGTGGAAGGACACACGCAACGGCAATGAGGATATCTATGCGAAAAACGTTGCCACCGGTTACGAGGCTGTCATTACTCTGGACTCTTATTTACAAAAAATGCCTGTGGTGAGCGGGACGTCAGTTGCCTGGATGGACAAGCGTGTGGGCAACTGGGACATATATGAAGCCGCGGATGTTGTGGCCCCTGTGATTGAGTCTTCGGGCCCGGCCGGTTGGAGTAATGGTTCAGCAGTGCTGACCGCAACGTATTCAGGAACGTTCGGGGCTGTCGACACCGCTACAGTGGAAGTAACACTCGACTCCTTGCCGGTAGCTGGGTGTACGGTGACCACAACCAGGGTTGATTGTCCTGTATCTGGTCTCGCGGATGGAGCACATGTTGCTTCATTCAATCTAAGAGACCTCGGTGGCAACCCCGCAGTCGCCGCGCAGGCATCATTTGCAGTCGATACCCAGGGACCCCAGATCAGTTCTGTCACACCGAGCGGATGGCTTGCAGTCGGTTCGACGATGTTCACGGCGATGTATGCTGACTCTGGCAGAGGGGTTGACACATCGACTGTGTCTGTCGCTATCGATGGCAGCCCGGTTGCAGGATGTACGGTAGGAGCCACTTCTGTCAGCTGCGCCGTGTCGGGTATAAGTGACGGCCACCATGTCTATATGGTCAATCTCAAAGATCTTATGGGTAATCCTGCACTTGAATGGCAGGCTGCCTTAGATGTGGACTCAACCGGCCCGGTCCTGGGGCCTCTCAATATAAACGTGCCAGCCGGTTCGGATTCAGTTTCCTTTTCAGCGGCCCTGAATGACGCGGGGATCGGCGTGGACCTGTCCACTGTTCACGCTTATCTTGATGGGGTGGCACCGGCGGACTGTTCGCTGGTCACGGACCCGGTCTCATGTTCGGTCAGCGGGCTGAATCTGGGATTGCATGCGATAAGCATCAGCGCCATGGACCAGCTTGGAAATCCGTCGACGGTTTCAGGGTCATTTGAGATTGTGGACAACATCAAACCTTTCATAAGCAACACGTCACCGACCGGATCACTGGCGAGCGCCGCGACGACCATCAGTGCTGATTTCTCAGACATGGCGCCGAGCAGCCTTATCGATGCCGGTTCGGTGAGAGTAACGCTCGATGGGAACCCGGTATCCGGCTGCACCGCAAGTTCTGTTTCTGTCTCATGCCCGGTGAGCAATCTGTCTAACGGTGTTCACCTGTTGTCGGTACTGGTGAGCGACGGCGCCGGCAATACAGCCACCAGCGAATGGAGTTTTACTGTTGCCTCCTCGGGGCCGGTCATCTCGAACATGAAGCCCGCGCCTGGAGAGCTGGTCAACAATGGATGGCCGTCGATCTCTGCTGACATTGCTGACAACGGCAGGGGAGTGAATGTTGCCACAGCGCATCTATATCTGGATGGAGTCGAGATGACGCATGTCGCGACAGCGATACATATAAGCTCGACGCTGGACTCCGCGACTATAGCCCGGCTCACTAACGGTACCCATACCGTCCAAGTCACGATTGCGGATAACCAGGGCGAGGTCGCCGCGCAGACGTGGTCGTTTACGGTTACTTCGCCATCACTGCAGCTTTCCACGGTCAGGACTTACTGGCCCAGCTATGCGGCATACCTGCAGCATGAACTGACAGTTGATTATCGAATGGCAAATCCGGGTTCAGGTTCCTGCAACAAGGCTCAGGTCTCGATGGGAACAGCAACTTCCGGCGTACTTGTTCTCGGTCCGATACCCGTGGATCTCGGCGATATGGTTTCAGGTTCGACGTTTTACTACAGTCTTGTGTATCTGGTGCCTGGCGGCGTGAACAGGTTCTATGCCATCACGTACGCTGACTGCTCCGACGACGGCGGCAACATATTCTGGTTCGCCGGCCCGCCGCCGCTGCAGTAGGGGTTATCCGCAGGCAAACAGGCGGTTGTCAGTCGGGATGAACCGTACTTCCGTAACTCTTCTAGATATCAACCTTCCAGCCTGATCTCTTGCCCATGGATGCATTGATTCCGCCCTGGCCTGTACTGCCAATGCTCTTGAGGACGTCGGCGATCTCGGCAAGCTTCTGGGAGACCTCTAAAGATGTCCAGGTACGGTCCTCACCACTCACGGACATAGCCTCCTGCCTGAGCGCGTTCTCAAGGTCACTGTATTCACTGTATTTCATCATCAACCCCCGTAATAATCTGAATGCCGGCAAATTCCCACGCACGCCTCTCTTGCGCCGGGTGGAAGTATCTTCCACGCGGCTTCCCCCGCCTCTTACAATATTCCCCCGGTTGCCGCATTGGAAAACATGCCAGGAGAATTGAAAACCAGATAGTTGCCACAGGTTTCCAAACAGGTTACGCTAAAGCTGCATTGGCCAATCGATTCGAAGTCCTCAAACATTCCGGGTATCTGCTGCTGGCGAAGCTGTTCGTGCGCCTTGCGTCGGTGCCATTCCTTGTCTACGTGGCTTCCTCTCTCGGCCCGTCGATGTTCGGTGTCTTCGCCTTTGTCCTGGCTACAGTTGAAATTGTCTCGTCAATAGGTGATTTCGGTCTTTCCCGGTACGGGACCAGGGTAATGGTCCGTGAGGAGAAGGACCACGCCAGGTTCGCGGGCATATTGCTTTCCATGCAGCTGGCCACGTCTTTGCTGCTGGCCGGCACAGGAATCGCAGTGGTTTTATTCAGCGCTCCCGAATCACCAAAGCTGCAGGTATTGCTGCTGGGGCTGGTGGCTGTAATCCTCTCCGCCTTCACTTATACAACCGAGACTGTCTTCGCCGCGACTCATCATTTTTCCGCATCGGCGTTATTGACGGTAATTGGGCGCCTGATATATCTGGCTGCGGGATTCGCGGTTCTGGGTCTAGGCTATTCAGTAGTCGCTGTAATGTGGGCATTCGTTGGCAGTATCGCCATCGAGAGCCTGGTCAGGATGATCTACACGGCGACGAGGGTTACTCGTTTCTCATTCAGTTTCACCTTGGGTGAAGTCAGACATGTCGCCCGCGGCACGCTGCCGTTCGCCGTCACATCCATCGCGTCGCTTGTCTATTTTCGCGCAGACACAATCGTAATCGGGATTGTCAGGGGAGATCTGGATGTCGGCATCTATGGCGCCGCATATTCTTTCTTCTCATTCTTCATGTGGCTGCCCATCGTGATCAACAAGGTGCTGTTGCCCGACCTCACGGCCCATTACAGAGACGATCCCAAAGAGGCGGAGTTGACAACCTGGTACTGGTATCGCGCGATGGCGGTTGCAGGGGTCGCGATAGCATTTACAATGACAGTGCTCGCAAGACCGATAATCGCTACCCTGATGCCCGACACATACGCCGATTCGATCATCGTATTACAGATTCTGATGTGGACGATTCCAACCCTGATGATGGTGAGTACGGGTTTTCAGTCATTGACAGTCTGTGACCGCGAGAAGACGGGCGCCCATACTTCAGTTATCTCTGCCGCACTTATCGTGGCGCTGGATGTCGCCCTGATTCCTCATTATGGCCCCAGGGGAGCCGCCGTCGCCATGGTCATAACCACCGCCCTCTGGGAAGTCATGACACACTGGTTGCTGGTAAAGTATGTTCTGGCCCCCAGACATGGTCTTCTCAGTGTTTTCAGCATGCCCGTACTGGGTGGCGGATGCATGGCGCTTGTGGCTCTTGCGGTGTCAGGTTATGGTCCCTTTGCCTCTCTGGCCGCGGGCCTTTCGGTGTACGCGGCTGTAGTCCTGATGCTCCGCTTCCTCGAACGCCGTTAAAAAACATATTGCCGGCTGTGTTTTGTCGGACACAATCCCGTCATCTGCTAAAATATCCCACGTAACTGAAATGCCGCGCCCGGTGCCGGCTGTATTCTGGAGTTGATGACATGTGCGGTATTTCGGGCATAGTGAGAAGGGCGGGCGTCACCTCGGCTGACGCTGTCCTTGCCGAGAAGATGGGCGAGGTCATCCGTCACCGCGGTCCCGATGATGATGGCGTGCGTCAGGGCGAATTCTACGCGTTTGCCCATCGTCGCCTCAGCATCATCGATCTGGCGGAAGGCCACCAGCCCATGTCCAACGAGGCAGGCGATGTCTGGCTGGTTTACAACGGCGAGATCTACAATTTTGCCGAGCTGCGCGAGGAACTGACCGCCAAGGGACATACCTTCCGCACCCGCTGTGATACCGAGGTCATCATTCATCTCTACGAGGAAGAAGGCCCGGACTGTGTCTCCAGGCTGAACGGCATGTTCGCCTTCGCACTTTTCGACGAGAAGAAGAAGCAGCTCTTCATGGCCCGTGACCGGGCGGGAATCAAACCGCTTTATTTCATGTTCGACGGTACCTCGCTGCGATTTGCTTCCGAAGCCAAGGCGCTGGTGCAGACATCGCAGCGTCTGGTTAATCCCGACCTCCGCTCGATTGTCGACTTCTTTTCGCTCAGCGTGATTCAGCAGGGCCGTACCGCTTTTGAGGGCATCAATGAGCTGGAACCGGCACACATGCTTCTCTGGAGCTTAAACGGCAAACCGCAAATTAGCAGATACTGGAATCCGTCATACGCCGTCAAGACCATGCTGTCCGGTGAAGAACTAACATCGGCTGTCTCCGATCTCCTCGTCGATGCCGTCAAAAGCCATCTCGTAAGTGACGTTCCAGTGGGCACGTATCTGAGCGGTGGTCTCGACTCGAGCGTCGTCTCCGCGATCGCAGATGATTACATCGAGGATCTCAACACTTTTTCAGCAGGATTCGTCGGCAAGGAAGCCGTTGACGAGCGGGTATACGCGAGGGAGGTCGCGGCGAGTATCGGCTCCAGCCATCATGAGGTGGAAGTCGGTCCTGATAACTTCTTCCAAAACCTCAGAAAGATCATCTGGCATATGGACGAACCGACGCTCAGCCCGGGGGTCTACCCGTACTTCTTCCTGTGCGGACTGGTATCCGAATCGGTAAAAGTCGTCCTCGGGGGACAGGGGAGTGACGAGCTTTTCGGCGGTTATCCACGCTACCGCATGGCGCTTCTGGAGAAAGATATTTCCATTGCGCTAGGAGGCGGGCGCTTTCCACGCATGGTGGCGGCTCTGTCCGAGTACCGGCGCCGGTACGGTCTGGGCGGCCTCAAAAACGAGCTGCTGAGGATAAATGCCCCTGATGAGCGGCGAATCTATGAAATCGTGAGCGGCTTCCTGCCGCGGCGCATACCGAAGCTGTTCTCGGATGAATTCCGGCAGAAGATGGCCGGTTATGATCCCCTGGAGGTATTCCATGATTCGCTGTCCGGCTGCGATTCGGACAGCCTCATCGACCGCATGCTCTTTAACGACTTCCACAACATGCTGTCCAGCATATTGAGGACCGAAGACCGCATGAGCATGGCGCACTCGATCGAATCACGGGTCCCTTTTCTGGACTACCGTCTGGTCGAGCTTGCAGCATCCATACCCGCGACCGCCAAGGTCAGCGGGGATGAGCCCAAGCTGATCCTCAAAGAAGCCGCCCGCGGCAAGGTGCCCGAAAGCATCATCACCCGCCGCAAGCAGGGTTTTTCAGCTCCTATCGACAGCTGGTTCACGGGTGCCCTGGCCGGGGAGATCAGGGAACTGCTGCTCGGTGAGCGTGCGGCCGCCCGTGGAATTTTCTCTCGCCCCTACGTGGAGAAACTCGTTTCCCGCAGCCTTGACAAGAAAAAGGATATCTGGCGTGTCTGGTCGCTTGTGGTATTCGAGATCTGGTGCCGTTCATTCCTGGACGGAGAGGGCCCGGCGCAGGAATCATAGCCGGGTTTTTGGCCACATGCTTTCAGCACAACCGGCTTTCGAAAGAAGAGATTACAAGGGCGATTTCGTGCTTCAGTTATTCTCATACGGGTGTTGTCCCGGTTGATAACAACTCTGTTAAAGCCGGCATCGATGTGCTATATTTTTCCTTGCGGGTGGTTTGTATCCACGGGTTTTATGTGGATGTTCATTTATTAACAAGAATATGAACGTTCCTCGTAGCGCTCCTTCCATATGATGGCCGCTTCAATAATATATCTGCACTGCCGATAAACCCGTGATATTCATGCTGAAGAGAAATTAAATTCATTGAACTTTGAAGAATATAAAATCATGCGCGACCTCGAGGACGAGTACTGGTGGCATCGGGGTATGCGCTCGATCATCAGAGATCAGCTTGTTCCGACGATCGATTCCAAATCCAGGCTTCTGGATGTCGGTTGTGGTACCGGCGCCAACCTGCGGATGCTGTCAGAATATTGTGAGACCGCGGGAATCGATGTCCATAGTGAGGCGGTTCGCTACTCCCAGGAGCGCGGGCTTAAAAACATCGTCGTGGGAGACGGTGAGCGGTTGCCGTTCGAGGATTCTTCCTTCACCCATGCGCTAAGCTGTGCTGTCCTGCAGGTCATACCTGACGATCAGGCCTGCATAAATGAGACTTTTCGGATTCTTTCCCCGGGAGGTTTCTTTCTGATTATTGAATCGACGTATCCGATCTTGTGGAGCAAGCATGATTTGTCACAGGGATCAGTAAGACGCTACTCGAAAAAAGATCTGCAGAACAAGCTGGAGAAAGCCGGTTTTAAAATCGAATCGTTCAGCTATGCCACCAAGACGGTTTTACCGCTGATAATGGCCACCCGCCTCGCCAGCAAGGCACTCAGACCGCCACGGAAACTCGATCCGGAGAAAACCAAGTCAGACCTGTTCCGGTTGCCAGCGCCAATAAACAGCGCCATATATCATATCTTCGAGAAGGAATGGAAAAATTCCCTGTTCGCAAAGCTTCCTTTCGGGCTCACAATAATCGCCCTTGCGTCTAAACCCCGCTGATCGTTCCTGGTCACAACCATAAAGGCTGAAGCGACTCCTGTAATACCTGTGTTACCTGATCATCCTGCCAGGCCAGCTCTCGAAATAGCTTGATAGTCCGGCTATGCGGATCCAACCTCTCGATGAATGCATGCGGACAAGACAGCTATGTCCCGGCCGGCCGGATCAGGCAGGAAGTATAATGGTCAGAATATTTGATTACGACTGATGAAGAAATCGATATGGACGCGCCCCTTTTTGGCGATTTTCAGGTAGAATCGATCAGTAATCGGTGATCATAAGACGCAATCGAGGCAAAGCCATTGAAAAAGCTTCGCGGCTTTACTGTCAACAGGACACTAATTTTATTCATATTGCTGGCACTGGTTATCAGGGTCGTCGTTGTACTGAGCCGGCAGGCCATCAACGGCGACGAGTTTGGATACTCGCGGCTGGCCGAAAATCTGGCTAACGGCAGTGGTTACATCGATATACTGGGTAATGTCAATACGATTTTCTCCCCGCTTCTGCCGCTGCTATCAGGCGGCATCTCCTTCATCCTCAATGATATCGTGGCTTCCGGCTATGTGATCGAAGTTCTTTTCGGCAGCCTCCTGCTGATCCCGGCTTATCTTCTTGCAAAGGAATTCGCAGGCGAAAGGGCCGGGCTATATACGGCCGCCCTGCTGGCGGTCCTACCGGTCGCGGTTGAATATTCAACACGAATATATACGGAAGGCGTTTATACATTCTTCCTTATAATGGGTGTCTATTTATTCTGGCGGAGCGTTCACGGCGGCGCTCTTTTGTATGCGCCCCTTGCCGGCGGAATGATCGGGCTGGCGTATCTGGCGAATCCTTCTGGTCTCTTCTATGTCGTGGCTTTTCTGCTGATCTATGTCATAACGGCAGCGATGAAAAGGGGCACGCGCTTTCACTTCCTGAAGGCGGCATCGATTTTTCTGGCTGTCTTCCTTGTCCTGGCTATTCCTTACGTTGTCTTTCTCCATAGCAGTCTGGGGAAATGGACCTATTCAGGCAAGAGCAGCGCCGGGCTTGATCTGGAGGCCGCGGCGAAGGACATCCGCTGGTTTACTCCGGAATACGAAAAAATGATCATGTCGCTGAGTGATGACGGGACCGATATCGTCGACTTGAGCCAGGCGGAAGATGTCGACCCGCTCTCTTATTTTGCAAAGAACCCAAAAACTTTTGTAAAGATATTCACGCGAGACCTGAATATCTTCTACATGGAGGAATTTCCGAATGTTATCCCCCTCTGGCTGCTGCCGCTTCTGGGCCTGGGGCTGTTCGGTGCCGCATGGGACCGGAAACGCGCAAAAGCGGTCGGGTTTTCCCTGCTGCTCATTGCGCCGTCAATTCTGATTTTCGCGATTGAATACCGGCCGCGTTTTTTCGTACCCTTTGTTCCCCTCGCCATGATCTGGGTTGCGGTCGGCTGGCTCTGGCTGGAGGAGTGGGGAAGGAAGACTGTCTCCCTCACAGTGGGCAAGTCCAGGCGTGATTTTGCCGTACGCGGTATTCCGGTTGTTATTGCCATCTCGGTGCTGCTGCCTCTCTTGATGTTAACCGCCATGTATACCTCAAGACAAGGCTACAATGTCGAACTGAAGAAGGCTGGCGAGTGGCTCAAGGATAATGGCGGTGGCAGTGCGAATGTCATGGATCGTGAACTGAACAGCGCCTTTTATTCCGGAGGGACGGCGGTGCTGTTTCCGTATGCCGGCTATGAGGATACGACAGACTATGCGCGCATCAAGGACGTTGACTACCTGGTAATCAGCCGGAAGGACATCAGGGACTTTCGCCCCGGCATGCAGGTTCTGCTTGAGAATGAGAGCCTCCATCCGGGCTGGCGTTTGATCCATGGCGGGCAGGCCGCAGGCGATAACGAGGTTCTTGTCTTCGAGCTTGAAAAATAGTAGAAAAGCAGCTGTCTGCTACTGGGAACAGGTTCGCGTTTTCCGTCTTTCCATCCCGGAATCAAGCTGATCAGCCGCAGTCAATCCTCTCCATCATAACCGGTTTATTCATGTTAATATCATCCAATGGCCAGATTTAAGACAGTCGTAAAGTATTCGAGTTACCTTTTCGGGACGAAGATTCTTACCCGCGTCATGTATACGGCTTTTGTCGTATTCGCCGCCGCCCACCTCGGTTCTGAGCTCTTCGGCATTTTCGCGTTTTCCATGGCGATGACTGAATTGTTGTCATGGCTCGGCGAACTTGGCCTCACGCAGTTTGGCGCTCGTGAAATGATCAAGGCAGACGAGCAGGACAGGCCGGCGCTCAACAGCCAGTTCCTTCTGCTGCAGATCCTCACTTCAGTGGCCTTATGCCTGGTCGGGCTTGTCATAATCCTCGCTTGGCGCCCGGAGCAGCCAAAGATGATGCTGTTGCTGATGGGCCTGGGGGCCGTGCTTCTCTCCGGGGTGGTCAACGCAACGGAATCAATACTTATCGCCAGCAAGAATTTTCTTTACTCGTCTCTGTTTTCATTGACCGGCAGGGTCATTTTCATGACGATCGGTTTTTTTGCTGTTGCGAAGAACATGTCCGTTACAGTGATCATGGCTGGTTATCTTATCGCCGTGATGGTCGAATCACTGCTGCGGATGGTTGTGATCGCCAGCAGGATCGTGGGTTTTTCCGCCAGAATACATTTAAGTCAGACATGGAGATTATTCAGGGCATCGCTGCCTTTCGCAACCGTGGCCCTGGCGTCGGTTTTATATTCGCAGGCGGCCATCGTCGCGATTGAAATTTTTAAGGGCGACGCGGCCGTCGGTGTTTATAGCGTGGCCTACAGCCTGTTTGTTCCATTTGTATGGGTTGCGCAAACTCTTGCGAAGACGACTTTTCCGACACTTGCTGAAACATACAAGGAGAACACCGATGATTCCCGCCGCTACTTCCAACAGTGGTACAGACTGCTCGTCATGGCCGGAATCCCCCTGGCTGTGGGAACGACCCTTCTCGCAGGAACCCTTGCGTCATATATGCCTGAGGGTTTCTCGAGCGGGAAACTTGTCCTGATTCTGCTCATGTGGATGGTGCCTTCGATTTTGATCTCCCCTCTGGAACTCAGCATGCTGCAGATCATCGGACTCGAGGGTGTGGGAGCAAGAATTATTGTAGTCTCCATGGTTGCGACGATCGGCTTGCAGCTGATTTTTGTACCCATTTTCGGCGTGACTGGAGCGGCGATCGCCTTGCTGCTGGGAGCAGTCCTGAGGGAAATTCAGTATTACGAGGCGATACGCCGCAATTTCCTGAAGAAAAAACATTTTCTGATTCTATGGTCAAGACCCGTCATCGCGGGCGCGGTCATGTTCCTGGTGGCCTTTCTCACGTGGTGGCTGGGGCCGTGGGTTGCGTCGGTCCTGGGCGCGTTTGGGTATGTCGGGTCCTTGTTCGCCATGCGGGCCCTGAGTATTTCGGAAATCAGGAATCTGGCCAGGAGCTGAGGCGCCTTTTCTGGTATCGGGTCCGGCTCAATCCAGTGTTGGCCAGGCTCAAGTCTCTTTTCATAAGGCCGAAAAAACTGCTATCTTTGATGGAAGGTATTAAGCGTGTGGTTTCGTTTCATGCTCCTCTGAATTCATCTTCTTGAGAAGCCCCGATGCTGCCGGTGGCTGTCGTTTTAATCGGCCGGCAAGACCGCACTTACAGGTAACTTGTGATATATGAAAATTCTGTTTTTTGTACATTACCGGCAGGCTCCGCTAGGGCCGATGTATTTGAGCTCCGCGTTGAAAAAGGCCGGCCACGACACTTACTCCTGCCTGCTTGACTATAAGACCGCCCGCGAGGCGGTCATGACCTACAAACCCGACGTCGTCGCCCTGAGCATGATCATCGGTCATGTCAAGGAATATATAGAGATCAACAGGAAGCTCAAGGAAGAATTCTCTTTCTATTCGATCGCGGGCGGGCCTAATGCGACTTTTGTTCCGGAGATTATCAACGAGGAAGGCGTGGACGCGATATGCCGCGGTGAAGGCGAGATCGCGATGGTCGAATTCATCAACGCCCTGGAGCAGGGCGGCGATATAACAAAGATCGAGAACATGAACGTCAAGAAGGACGGCAAGATTTATGAAAACCCGCTGCGGCCGCTCATCAAGGATCTTGACGACCTTGCTTTCCCGGACTATGACCTGTCTTTTCGTGTTAATCCGACTTACCTGAAGTCCAGACCTTTCCCTGTGATGGCCAGCCGGGGTTGCCGTTCGGACTGCGCACACTGCTTCAATCACGCGTACCGCAAACTATATGCGGAGAAGGCGGTCAAGATAAGGTGGCGTTCTCCGGAGAACCTTGTGCGGCAGCTCGAGGAGGCCAAAGAGAAATACAACATCAAGGGTGTCATCATCCTTGATGACAACATCATCTTCAGCAACAAGTGGCTTGAGGAGTTCGCCGAGCTGTATCCGAAGCGCGTCGGGGTCCCGTTCTGGTGCCTGGTGACGCCGACGTTTGCCACGGAGAAGGCTATAGGATTACTTAAGAAGGCGGGCTGCGTATCGATCACGATCGGCATCGAAACCGGTGACGAGGAGACCAGGCAGCAGATCCTGCGCCGGAAGATGACCGACGAGTTCCTGCTTGGTGTCTGCGCAATGATAAAGAGTCATGGCATACGCCTGTTTGCCCACAACATCCTGGGCATTCCGGATTCTCCGATCGAGAATGATTTCAAGACGCTCGAGTTCAACATCAAGTGCGGGGTCGATTATTCAGACGTAAATGTCTATGCTCCGCTACCCGAGACAGACCTGGGCATATATACGCAGCAGAGCGACATGGTCTGTTACGACATAACGAATATCAATGTCTCTCCGTTTCGTAACATCTCTACGAAGAATCTGAACAAGCGTGAGACGGAGAACCTGTGCGACCTTTTCATGGTTTTCGTCAAGCTGCCCTTCCTGAGACCGTTCATGAAGCCTATGATCAAGGTCCGCTGGCGCATCTACAGAAGGTTCGCCGGCAAATTCAATGAGTTCTGTCTTACGTCGATCAGACCGCATACCTACAGGAAGAACCGCACGTCGCAGTTCTTCGTATCGCTTTACAGCGTGACCCGGGAAACATGCGTCAGCATGTCAAGGCGCTTCAAGGGACTCAGCCGGGCCAACTGATTCCGGCTGTGTCGGCTTTGGGGTGTCGGCAAACCCTTGCTGAAAGGGCAATAGGCAGGATTTTCCGCTCCCAACGGCCTCAAGCAGGAGTTCTGAGTCTCTCGGGATGCACTCCGGCACGGTTTCTTGTACAATTGCGCGATGCTTATATGCGTTTGGTGCTCTGGAATACGGGAATCCTCTCGTCTCAGATTGCAGCATGGCAAAGCAGACCTGCAGAATACGTAATATCCCGGAATTACCCGATAAATGGTGAAAGCCGGGATTGAAAGGGGCTTATGAGCGGCGTAGCCGGAATCATAAAAAATCAATCCGCAGCCGTTTCTGAAGCAGAACTTGCCTCTCTAATAAATGCCATCGCCCATCGGGGACCTGACGGGTCTGACCATTTCATCGATGGCAATGCGGGTATCGCGCACTGTTACCTGGCCATACCCTCGGCTAAATCTGTGCCACAACCCCTGTTCAACGAGGATGACACAATCGTAATTGTCTGCGACGGCCGCGTTTTCAACGATGACGAACTGCGTGAAAGCCTGGAGGCAAAAGGTCACCGCTTCAAGACCGGTTCGGATATCGAGGTGCTGCTCCATCTTTACGAGGATGCCGGTGAGCGGTTTCTGGATGATGTCAACGGCATGTACGGCCTGGCTATCTGGGACAGCCGCAAGCGACGGCTGCTGCTGGCCAGGGACCGCATCGGCACAAAGCCTCTCTATTATTCACACGAATCTTCCGGGCTGGTCTTCGGCTCTGAGATTAAGGCGATCCTGGCTGAGCCTTCAATCCGAAGGAATGTAAACTCCCGGGCCGTGAGTGACTTTTTCGGCCTCTCCTATATCTTTGACAGTGAAACCATGTTCGAGGGTATCCAGGCAGTGCCGCCGGGTTGTATCTATATCGTAGACAGCGACGGGCGCGGGCGCATGAACCGCTACTGGGACATGAATTTCGTGCCCGACCACCCCTGGGATGAGAAGGAGCTGGCGGAGAAGGGACTGGCCATTCTTGAGAAGGCGGTCGATCTCGAGATGTCCGACGTATCGCCGCTGGGCATCCATCTCAGCGGCGGCATCGATTCTAGTTTTATCACTTCACTGGCCGCCCGACGGGACCGGGACCGCATAATCACGCTTTCGGCCGGCTTCAGGGAGCAGGAGTATGACGAACGTGATTTTGCCTTGAGGGCCGCTGAGCACGCCGGAGTCAGGCATGAGACGATCGAGGTATTCCCAACCGAGGAGACTTTTCTCGATACCATGCTCAAGGTCATCTGGCACGTCGATGAACCGACCGTGAGCCCGGGCATCCATTCCTTTTATGTACTTAATGAGTTCACGAGCAACTTCGTCAAGGTCGTGCTTGGGGGGCAGGGAAGCAATGAGTTGCTCGCCGGATACAACCGGTATATCATTGCTGATATCAGGGATCGGTTTTCACGAGCGATTAAGGGAATCAGACCTGTCAGTGCCTGGAGTGAAATCAAAAAGACACTCGATTTTTTTGGTCCCCAGCCTCTCAGAGGCCTGTTTTACGAACTCCCCAGAACATCCGCGCAGCGGGCTCTCCGCATCGCCAGCACCTTCCCGCCAAACGAAAAGAAAAAGCTGTTTTCTCAGAAATTGCACGCAGGGCTGGGCGGCTATACCACTGAGAATCATTATATCGAGTCGTTTAAGAACGCCCCTGCCGCGACAACAATCGACAGGATGATGTATCTCGACATGAAGAACATGATGCCTAACATGTTGAGGATCCTCGACCGGACATGCGCGGCATTCGGCGTAGAGGGAAGGACACCCTTCCTGGACCACAATTTTGTAGAATTTGCGGCAAGCCTCTCTGATGATGCCGTTCTGAGGGGAACCGAGTCTAAATACATACTCAAGAAGATGGGCGAGGGGATCCTCCGCGATGACACGGTCTATCGTGACAAATCGGGCTTCGCGCCGCCGGCGTCGCCCTGGCTTCAGGGGCATCTGGGCCGAGAATCAAAAAGGGTCATTTTTTCGGACGAGGCGAGGAGCCGCGGTTACTTCGATGACAAGTATCTGAAATTCATCGTGGACCGGCACGAGCGCACCGGCAAGGGGGTATGGCAGATCTGGATGCTGCTTATTTTTGAACTGTGGCATCGGGAGTTCATCGATTAGGAAACGAGGGTATAAGGTGGCATTGAAGAATAACTGGAATAACGCATGAGAGTACTTTTTCTTTATCCGAATATCGCACGCAACCGTTCTCCCCAGGTGGGCCTGAGTTCTCTGGCGGGCACCCTGAAGCGGGAAGGCCACGAGTACCGTCTTTTCGACATAACTTTCCTCGAAGATTCCGAGATAGCCGAAGCCTACCAGCGCACATTGATTGAATTTGATCCCGATGTGATCGGCGTCTCATGCAGGAGCACGGAGTGGAAGACGGCACAGTCCATCCTCGGGATGGCCGAGCCCGGCGCGCCGGTCATGGTGGGAGGCCCGCACGCGACTATCGCCCCGGATGAGGTCATGGCGGACGGTCGTGTGGACATGCTTGTCCGCGGCGAAGGTGAACTGGCGATCCTGGATGTCCTTGAGAGGCTTGAGACCGGCTCGGATCTGAGCGATGTTCCAAATCTGTGGCTGAAGCGGGAGGACGGCGAGATCGTCCGGAACGACCTGCGTGATCTCATCCAGGATCTGGATAGTCTTGCCATGCCGGCGTGGGACATGTGGGATGACCGCCACTTCGAGGAGCATTATCACCAGGTTTTTTATGAAGGCGCCGAGATATTCGGCGACCTCGAGACTTCAAGGGGCTGTCCGTATTCCTGCCCCTATTGCCTGACACCGGTCATGCAGGAGCTTTACAGGGGCAAGGGCAGGTATCATCGGGAGAAATCGCCGGAAAGGGTGATTGCCGAGGTCAGGAAGCTGCAGGCGGACAGGAACATCGATTATGTCCGGTTCGTGGATGAGACATTCATCCTCAACCGCAAACGCTTGCGGAAGATATGCGAGCTGTACAGGGAGATCAGCCTGCCGTTCTCTTTCAGCACCAGGCCTGAGACCGTAGATGACGAGACCATGGAGCTGCTGGCCGAGGTCGGCGCGAAATGCGTGGCTTTCGGCCTTGAGTCCGGCAATGAAGAATACCGGCGCGAGATGCTCAACCGCAAGACGAAGCAGCAGGAAATCTTTGATGCCGTGGAGATATGCAAGCGCTATGGGGTCAAGACCTTCGCCTTTGTCATGATGGGGCTGCCACATGAGAAGCGGGAGCAGATACAGGATACCCTGGAGCTTATCAACAACCTGCAGCCCGACGTATTCCAGATAACGATTTTTTACCCGTTCCAGGGCACGCCGTTTTATAATTATTGTATAGCTGAGGACCTGCTCGATCCCGATTATGAGCCGCTTACGGAGATATGGAAGGGTTCGGTTCTCAAGCAGCCCCAGTTTACCAGCGAGTATCTCATCAGGCTGCGGAAGCTGGCACTGACTTTCGCCAAGCGCAACCGACGCTGGATGCCCGTGATGGAATTTCTGGAGCATCATCCCGCGGCCTTTTCGTTATGGCAAAAAGGGTTGAGGGCGAAATCCCTCGGCGGGAAGGTCGGAGACCTGGTCTCTGTTTCAGGGAAGCATGTTAATGGCAATGGCAACGGAAATGGGAATGGTAACGGTAACAAGGGTGGCATAGGCAGCACCGCAGGAGTGCCCGTCTCAAGTGATGAGCGCGAGACTGTCGTTGTGGGAAAGAGCTGAAGCGGTTACTGAGTGCGGTCCCATATCGCGCAACAGAAAATTCTAAAGAATCCGCCTTTCCTGACCGAACCCCAGGAAGCCCATCAGTCAATATGAATCATCGCTCTGTCCCAGGAAGGCCGGATGAATAAAAAAACAATAATATTTTTCCAGCCAAAGTTCTGGCCCGGTCCCCTGAACAACGAAAAACCGCTCCGCAAGAAGTATTATCACGGTGTAAGGGAGACGTTCAGGTATTTCCCCCTGGGACTGCTGTCGATAGCCTCAGCCCTCAAGGACAGGTACGTGGTGAGGATAGTCGACGAGAGGTTCGACGAAGACTGGCGTGACATCGTCGCCTCGATACTCAGGGATTCCGAAGTGCTGTTCGCCGGCGTGACGGCCTGCACCGGGTTTGAGATAAGCGGCGGCCTGGAGTTCTCGAGACTGATTCGCAGCAACGCGCCCGATGTCCCCGTTGTCTGGGGCGGATGGCATGCATCGACGGTTCCGGAAGATACGGTAAAATCAGAATTTGTCGATGTAGTCGTCCGCGGACAGGGAGAATGGACCGCAATCGAGCTGGCGGAACGGCTTGACTCCGGCTCGCGCGATTACTCGGGGATACAGGGGCTGACGTATCAGACCGCCGACGGGACGATTGTGAATGAGCCCGATCGTGAACTGAGGCCGGCAAACGATCTGCCGGAGACGGATTATTCTCTGGTTGATGTGAACAGATATCTGCGGTTCAGGGACGGCTCTCCGGCACGCCTTTTTTATATGTCTTCGCTCGGATGTCCCTTCAACTGCGCCTTCTGCTCGATTGCGGCCGTATATCGACGTCACTGGAGCTCAAAGGACCCCGACCGGGTAGTCCGGGAGATCAGGTATTTCGTTGACAACTATGGTACGGAGACCGTCGAGTTTGACGGCACAATCTTTTTCGCGAACATTTCCTGGGCGAAAAAAATGCTTAACGCCCTGATGGAAAGTGGCATGAACCTGCACTACGTCACATCCACGCGGGCGGACATAATCCTGAAATGGGACGAAGAGATGAAGGACCTCGTCATGCGTTCCGGTTTTAAGGCGATAGGCGTGGGCGCCGAATCCGGCTCGCAGCGCGTGCTCAACATAATCAACAAGAAGATAAAAGTTGAAGACATAACCGAATCGCTGAAGGTTCTCAAAGACCTGGGCATAGATCCCGCCTATACTTTCATGTTCGGGATTCCGGGAGAGACCAAGGAAGACGCGCGGGCAACCCTGAGAGTGATGGCACAGTTAAAGAAGATCATGCCGGAGTCGAGGATAGCCGGCTTCTTCTACCACCCGTTTCCCGGCAGCAAGACATATCTGGAATACAAGGAGCTGCACAATGTCCCGGATCTGACCCTGGAGGAATGGGCCAGTTATTCCTTTGATCTGAAGTATTCGCGCTCGCTTTCGCTTACGGAAGATTTCATCGGATATATCAACCAGCGGCTGCAGTATCTCGAATGGGCGTATCCCGAGGATGTGGGAGACCGCGGGCTGGTTCGGTGGTTACTGTCGCGCGCAGCACGTTTTCGTGTCAACAGGGAATTCTATGTACTGCCGTTCGAATGGCATCTTGCAAAAAGCCTGGGCAGGAGCGGTGTTGTAAAAGATATGCAGTCACTTTAGCGCCTTCGCAAATCGGGTTTCCCGGCTGCTCCCTGATATTGATGACGGCTGGCGCTTGCTTAAGCTCATCCGAAACGTTTTCATTTGCTGTATACGCGGGATTCGTGTCAAAATGAGACTGCGGCGCGACGGGGTGACCCGCCGCAGAACCAGCCTGTCGAGACAGTAAAGACGTTGGATTTTGGATCACAATGGATAACAACAAGATAACATTGGTATTTCCCCGCCTGAAGCGTGAAAGTAACGCCTGGGCGCCGCTGCCGTTGATGGCCGTGGCGGCTCCGCTCATCGCTGACGGCTTCGAAGTGAAACTGATCGACGGCCGCGTCATTCATCCGCACATCCCCGAGATCATTCAGGCAGCCCGGGGCTCGCTCTACGTAGGTCTTTCGGTGATGACCGGCTGGCAGATCCGGGACGCGGTTGAAATATCAAAGGCTGTCAAGGAATCATTTCCGGACATCCCGGTCGTCTGGGGCGGCTATCATGCAAGCATGCTGCCCGAACAGACGCTTGAGGAGAGTTACATAGACATAGTCATCAGGGGCCAGGGACAGCTGACGGCAATGGAGCTCGGAAGACGTCTTCGCGACGGCAAGCCTGTTGATGGCATGGAGGGTATCTGCTATAAGCGGGACGGAGAGGTCATTATTGCGGATTATCCAAAACTGGTCGAGCTCGACCAGTTTCCTCCCACACCTTACGACATCATCGACATCGACAAGTACATGGTGTCGGACCTCGACACGCGTACGATGAAATATTTTTCCTCGCAGGGCTGTCCTTTCGGCTGCGGTTTCTGCGCCGAGACATCGATGTACGGCCGGGGATGGATGGGGTTTTCGCCGGAGAGGGTGGTCGACGACCTGGAACATCTGGTAAAGGATTACGGCGTCAACGCTTTCGATTTCGCGGACACGAACTTTTTTGTCAGCAAAAAACGCGTGCAGGCCATCTGTGAGGGGATAATCGGGCGCGGTCTGAAAATCAAGTGGGCCGCCGATGTGCGCACGAAGCAGTTCATTGATTTTTCACCTCAGCTGCGGCAGCTCATTTATGACGCCGGCTGCAGGAGGCTGCTGCTCGGCGCCGAATCCGGCTCGCAGCAGGCGCTGGAGCATATCGGCAAAAAGACCACGGTGGACGACACCCTGCACGTGGCTCGCATCTGTGACAAGCTTGGAATAATAACCCGTTTTACGACGATGTTCGGTTTTCCAGGTGAGCCGGAGAAGGATATAGAGGCCACCCTGCGCATGATCGAGGGGATAAAGGCGATAAACGAGGATTTCGAAGTACATGGATTTTTCTTCGCGCCATATCCGGGTGCTCCAATGTATCATGAAGCCATACGCCTGGGATTCAAACCGCCGGAACGACTCGAAGACTGGGCGGATTTCGATCTGACCGAGTTGCATACGCCGTGGGTGAACCCGGTCTACAAGAAGAAAGTCGACATGATCATAGATTTTTATATGCCCTTTGCTTCGCCGGGGCCGGAACTGAGACAGAAGATGGCAGCCGGCGGGCCGAAGGCGATCGCCTACCGCGGAATGCACAGGATGGCAGCGTGGCGGGTGGGCAAGCGTGATTTTCGCATGCCGATCGAGTGGCGCGTCAAAAAGTTCAGGGCGGGGCGAAAGTAGGTCACCATGACAGAAACTGGCATAAATGAGTTGCCGACATATGAGGGAGCCATGACACAGATAGATTGCGCCGTCTGCGGCAGCGCTGCGCAGCGTCCGGCGTGGACGGTAAAGGACACGCTGCTTGAGTTTCCCGGCGAACACAAGATTGTAAGATGCCCGGAATGCGGAACGCTCAGGATGTCACCGCGTCCGCCATTCGAGGAGCGCCGCAAGGCTTTTACGGACCTGTATCCACTCTTCGACTGGGCCCTGGGGCGCAGGCATACGACTGTCCCGGACGAAAGAATCGCCCGTTTCCATTACCAGATCGCCCACATCACAAAACGTCACCAGCCGGGAAGGCTGCTTGATATCGGCTGCGGTGACGGCGATTTCATGCTGGGCATGAAGCGTCGCGGCTGGGAAGTTCGCGGCATAGAGTTGCACCAGAAAGTAGCAGAATACGCTCGCGAAGAGCGGGGACTGGATGTAGTGACCGGCGCCGAGCACGAGGTCGACTGGGATGGAACCTATGATTGCATCACGCTCTTTGGAATCATCGAAGACCTTGACGACCCGAATGCCTGCCTGAAGCGCTGTCATGAACATCTGGCTGACGGCGGCCTGCTGGTGATCCAGACGCATAACATCGCTTCGCTGGAAGCGCGCTATTTTGGAGCCGACTGGTTCAACGTCGAAGCGCCACGCCACGTATGGCATTTTTCGCCCAGATCCCTCAAGCTGCTGCTTAAGAATAACGGCTTCAGCCAGGACGACCTGTTCCATTACGGGTCGGCATACGTTACCGAGCGCAGCATCGAGAACCGCCGCGGCAAGGTTTTTCCCTCATCGATAATCGACCGCGTATTACGTAAGACAATAATAATGCCGGCCGAACGGCTCATGCCACGCATGGGCCAGGGTATCGAGATTGAATCCTATAGCCGGAAATCCGGCGCGGGATCATAGAGACAGAGACCATGCAATGAAATTCGTATTATTCTTTCCGCTTACCAACAAGGACAATAAACACAAGGTCAGCCCGCCGCTGAGCCTGCTGGCGATTGCCGCCCCGCTTTTGAGGGCAGGCATCGAGGTCGAGATAGTAGACGCGAGGGTTGAGCCGGATTATGAGGCCAGGGTACTTGGCCTGATGGAGGGCGCTGAACTGTTCGGGGTCAGCTCGATGACCGGGTATCAGATCGCGGACGGGCTTAAGGTGTCGGCGGCCGTCAAGAAGAAGTTTCCTGACAAACCGGTAGTATGGGGAGGTTATCATCCTTCGCTGCTGGCGCAGCAGACCATACTTGATGAAAACATAGATTTTGCGGTGAGGGGGCAGGGCGAGGAGACCTGCCTCGATCTGGCGCGATGGCTGGCCGGCGAGATGAAGCTTGAGGACATCCCCGGCCTGACGATGATTGTCGACGGGACCGTTGTCCATAACCCGGAGCGAAGAGTCGCCGATATCAACAACTTCCCGGCCATGCCCTACGATCTGGTCGATGTACAGGGATATATAGAGTTCAACAAACATTTCCATGGGGATACCCGGCGCGCGGTGAGTTACGTATCCAGTTTCGGCTGTCCGCACGCCTGTGGTTTCTGCTCGAATCCCGAGGCATATGGGCGCAAGTGGAAGGGCCTTGAAGCGGGCCGCGTCGTAGCGGAGGTAACCGGCCTGGTGGAACAATACGATCTGGAACGAGTCTATTTCGACGACAACAATTTTTTCGCCTCAAAGCGGCGCGTGCGGGAGATATGTAAGGGTTTCAAGGCGGCGCCGCGGAGCTTCGAATGGTTCGCCACTATCCGCCCCACACAGGTGATGGCATTTGATGACGAGGACCTGCAGCTTATCCGGGATTCCGGCTGCACAAAGTTCATGATGGGGGCGGAATCCGGGGACAACGCGATCCTCGAGCTCATAAACAAGGGTAACGAGGCGGCCGACGTGCTCGAAGCGACCAGGCGCTGCCGCGCCCACAACATCCAGCCGTCATATGTATTCATATTCGGTTTTCCCACAGAGACCTGGGCGCAGATGCAGACCACACTCGACTTCATGAAGCAGCTCAAGGAGATTTATGCCGATACCCGCACGACGACGCTGTTCTTTACGCCTTATCCGGGAACGGCACTCACTCAGCTGGGAGAGAAGAGCGGATTCAACCTTCCGGACACTCTGGCCGACTGGGCTGTTTATGATGCCCGCTCGGTTCAGACTCCATGGATAACGAGAAAACAGAAGACGAGGGTCAAACAGATAGCCGATTTCTATATTCCATGGGCTTATCCAAACCAGCTGGCCCGCGAAAAAGTGGCCCGCAGCAAGGTCAAACCCGCCTACTGGCTGTTTTCGAAAGCATGCAGGATCAGGGTGAAGTCCGGTTTTTACTCGCTCCCCTGGGAATGGAAACTGGCCCGCTGGCTGAAGCTGACCTAGCGCAGCCCCGACCGCTGTTACTATAATGGAAGTCCTATGATTAAAACCGAAAGAAAAACAGATTACGACCGGCGTGGAAAGAAGAAGATTGTTCTCTTCTTCCCGACGCCCGCCTACGGCCATTATCGCATCGAGCTGGGACTGGCTCTTGCCGTGATCGCGGCGCCCCTCGAGGGCAAATATGAGCTGCACCTGATCGACGAGCGGGTCACTCCCGACTACGAGCAGGAAGTGCTGAAGAACCTGGATGACACGGTATGCGTCGGCATCAGCTCCATCACGGGATTCCAGATAAAACGCGGCATCGAGATGGCGCGGAAAGTGCGCGAGGTTGCTCCTGACGTGCCAATCGTCTGGGGAGGCTATCACCCGTCGCTCTTTCCCGAGCAGTGCTGCGAATCGCTCGCCTGCGATATCGTCTGCGTCGGGCAGGGGGACGAGACTTTCAAGGAGATAGTCGAGAGCCTTACGGCCGGCAACGCGCCCGGAGACGTGCTGGGATGCGCGTACTGGACGCCCGAGGGAACCGTCGTCAACCAGCCGCGGCCGCTGACGAACATAAACGATGTCCTGCCGGCGCCGTATCATCTGATCGATGTCGACCGCGCAATCGGGCTTAACCAGAAAACCAATAACGAGAAGATACGCACCACCGAGTTTCATTCCAGCCAGGGATGCCCAGGCAAGTGTGGCTACTGCGCCGACGCCCAGCTATATCAGCGCCACTGGACCGGCCTTGATGCCGATCGTGTCATCAGGGAAGTCATCAGTCTCGTCAAGACACATAATCTCGACCAGGTTAATTTCAGCGACGCCAACTTCTTCGCCAACCAGAACCGGGTCAAGGCGATCTGTGAAGGTTTCATCGAATCGGGGCTCAATATCCGCTGGGTAGCCTCCGCGCGGCCTGATACATTCCACCGTTATAAACCCGAGGTGCTCAAACTCATCCGCGAGAGCGGCTGCAAGCGCATCATCGTCGGCGCCGAATCAGCTTCTGAACCCGTGCTGGAGCTTATCTGCAAGGGGGCGACGGCCGAGGATCACTTGAAGAGCGCCCAGGTATGCAAGGATTACGGCATCGGCGCTACCTTCACGTTCATCACCGGCTTTCCCCATCCACCCGGCACGCCGGCGCAGGAGACGACGCAGGATCTGCTCGATTTCATCCAGAAAGTCAAAAAGATCCACTCGGACATACGCACCAAGATTTTTGTCTTCACGCCATATCCAGGCACGCCGCTTTATGACCTTTCGCTGAAGTACGGCATGCCTGAACCGAAATCTCTGGAGGAGTGGGCCGACTACAATCCGGCCACCCTGCAGGAAAGCCAGTGGGTCACGCACGTGGAGCGCAGGATGATAGAAAAGATAAACGGTTTTTACTATCCCTTCGCCTACCCTGACAGCAACATGCAGGTCAGTCTCACGCACGGCGCAAAGAAATGGCCGTATAAACTGATGCATGGACTGGCCCGGGCAAGGACAAGGACCGGCTTTTACGCCCTGCCGCTGGAATGGCTCCTGTTCAAGACCTTCAAAAAGGGGACTTTCGAGCCCATAGCCTGATCAGTGGAGCAACCCCGTTAACGAACAGGACGATCGGGCCGGATTCAAGAGGCAGGTAACCATGTCATTAAAAACAAAAGCAAAAACACTGGTCAAGAACAAGGTCCTGCGGGCCGAGGAGATCGTGTCCGATTTTCCGAACCGCATCAATATCGAACCGACCAACCAGTGCAACCTGCGTTGCAACATGTGTCCGCGCAAGGACCTGACGCGCCCTGTGGGCGAGATAGACATCGATCTGTTTGACAAGCTCGCGCAGGAGATTTCGCGCCACGCGCCGTCTGAGGTCAGGCTTCACAAGGACGGCGAGCCACTTATGGCCCCGCATATATTCGACCTTATCGACCACATCAAGACCATAGCGCCGAGCACCCTGCTCAATATGGACACGAACGCCCTGCTGCTCGACGAGGAGAAGGCCAACCGCATACTCGACTCAAAGCTGGACATCCTGCTATTCAGCGTCAACGCCGCTACGCCTGAGACTTACAAAAAGGTGCGCGGGTCGACAAAATACGACCAGGTGATCACCAACATCGAGCGCTTCCTGGAAATTCGCAAGGAGCGCGGATATGTCTGGCCGAAGGTGAAGGTGCAGCTCATCGTCATGGCGGAGACCAAGGATGAGATCGGTCTTTTCAAGGAAAAATGGGGACCTCACGAAGTCGACGTCCTTCTGATACCCGCCATCAACTGGGGCGGCCACCGGCCGGAGGTCAAGAGCCTCATGCAGCTGCCGGCGCGGCGCTATCCCTGCACGTTTCTGTGGAACTCCTTTTCGATCAATTTTGATGGCAAGGTCAGTTTCTGCAACGTTGATTACAACCACCTCGGCATCGTCGGTGACGTGCGGGAGCAGACCATAGAGGAAGTCTGGAAGAGCCCCGAGTTCGAGCGCTATCGCCAGCTGCACAAGAAGGGTCGCTGGGACGAGATCGATCTCTGCCGCAACTGCAACTACTGGGCTTATACCAGGAACATCTGGTATCCGACACCGAAGGGCTGGGTATAGATGAGCGTCACCTGTGATATCTGCGGCGGCACGCATCAGGAGCTGATGTTCACCGGCTCGGATCGCCTGTTCGGCATCGAAGGGGAGTTCCCGCTGGTCCGCTGCCAGGACTGCGGCCTGATCTTCGTCAGTGCGAGGCCGACCTACGAGGAGATGGCGCGCTTCTATCCGCAGGACGATTACGACCTTTACAACAAGGCGGCCGGCCTCAAGGACCGCAGCATGGACGAACTAGGCCGGCTGCTCGGCCCACGCAAGGGAAAGATTGACAAGTACCAGCCGGCCGGACGCCTGCTGGATATCGGCTTCGGCGACGGCTCATTCCTTTATTTCATGAAGGAGTGCGGCTGGGAAGTCGCCGGCGTCGATTTCAACGAGAAGATGGTCGGCATGGTGAAGGAGGAAATCGGCATCGACGCCCGGGTCGGCGAACTCGAGGACGCGGGTTTTGCTGAAGAGGCCTTCGATGTCGTCACGCTCTGGGGTGTGCTCGAACACGTTCAGAGTCCGCGCCGGACCATCGACGAGATCGGCCGCATAACTCCGGATGGAGCGCTTCTGGTTATATACACCCAGAACGCCTCAGCGTCGGAGGCTCGCTGGCTGGGCCAGGACTGGTTCATTTACGAGGTGCCTCGCCATCTCTACAGCTTTACTCCCGATTCGCTGGCAAAGCTGCTGGCGCCGGCCGGGTTCAGCGTGGTCGAGACGGTTTTTGAGACGCCGCTGTATTACTGCCAGATGAACTGGCAGTATTTCAAGGAACGGCGGCTCGGCCGGAAGAACGACGTCGTGCACGAGCCTACGCTTGTTGACCGCGGCGTGGTCAAGCTACTCTCGGTTTATCGCCGCATTGTCAAAGGCAGCCGCAGGTCGTCGGCGATGACGGTCTACGCGGTCAAACGGGCGCCGGAAGACGGCCGGGCAGCAAGAACCGCCGAAGGCAATGACGGAAAAAACAGGGCAGAGGAAACAGGGGCTCAGGATGCAGAATAACAAACTCGGGAATACGGACCTGGAAGTATCCCGCCTCGGGCTGGGCGGCATACCTTTCCAGTACATCAGCCAGACCGAGACCAATGAGATAATCCATGCCGCCCACGATCGGGGCGTCAACCTGATATACACATCGCGCATGTACCGGGACAGCGAGACGAAGATCGGCGTGGCGGTGCGCGGGTTCCGCGACAAGGTCGTGCTCGGCACGAGTACGCACAAGCGCAAAAAGACGGAAGCGCTCAAGGATGTCCGCCAGAGCCTTGCAAATTTCGGCGTTGACGCCATAGACGTATATTCGCTGCACAACGTGCTGACGCTCGGAGTGCTGAAGGAGATCATGAGTCCCGGCGGCGCCTACCGCGCCCTGGATGAGATGCGCAACGCGGGTTTTATCAAGCACGTGGGTATCAGCGCCCACCAGCCTGAGACGATCCTCACGGCGCTTGAGCTGGCCGCATTCGATGTTGTCGAGTTTCCCCTGAATTTTGTTGACCGGGAGGCCGCGGATGGCCCCGAGCGGCTGATGGAAGAGCTGAAGGCGCGCGGCATCGGTTTTGTCTCAATCAAGCCGATGGTTTTCGGATACGCCGCCAACGCGACTCTGGCCATGAAGTATGTATTCAGCAGGAATCCGGACTCGACGATCGTTGGCACTTACAAGCTTGAGGAGCTGAACGAGAACCTCGACGCAGAATCCGCCGGCGGTGAAGTGTCCACAGAAGAGATGCTCGAAGCCATATCGCAGTCTGAGCGCAGGTGCTTCAAGGTCTTCTGCCGCCGATGTGAGACCTGTGTGGAGTGCCCGCAGGGAATAGACATCAGGACGATTTTGCGCTGGTATGAGTATTTTGACCGCTACCATTCCTGGGATTGGGCACGGGAGCAATACCAGGGGTTTACGCCGAATCTGGATGCCTGTGATAACTGCGGCGTTTGCGAACGCGAGTGCCCCTATCACATACCGATCAAGAGGCAGATCGCCATGGCGAAGGTCGACCTCCTGCCCAAACGGAGCCCGAAGCGGTTGATTCAGAAGAAGTTCCTCGGCAGGTAGGAAATACGGCCGGGACGATGCCTGGCCGCTCCCGGATCGGTTCAGACGATGAAAAAACAGAGAGGCATGGGGAGCGTTTGAAGGTACCGGGCAAGAATCATCTGCATCAGCTCTGGCGCGCAAGCGTCGTCGTTGTGGTATTCACCGGCCTGCTCCATCTGCTCAACCTGACCGGATCCGGTCGTCTGGAGGCCGGGCCATTCCTGCTGACTCCTTTCCGCGTCTCTTTCCTTGCGTCATGGCTGCTGCTGCTCTGTGGACTGTTCCGGGAGAGGCGTCTACCCCGTCTGGACCGCGCCGACCTGCTTGTGGCTGTAATCGTCGCCGTGTTTCTGCTCAGGGGCCTGTTTACGCCCGAGACCCTCGGCTCGACGATAAACTTGCTGATCACCGGCGCGGGAGTCTTTCTTCTGATAAAACACGGCATTCGCGATGCCGCTGATGTGCGCCTGGTGCTTGTGGCGCTGGTAGGGGCTACTGTCGTTCTGAGTCTTTACGGCATGGTGGAATACCTTTTCAAGGCCAACCCATTCTTTGATTCCATCGCCATCGATGCGATCGGAATGGACAAGCGGGTCGCGGCCAGCAGCCAGTTCTATCGCATCCGTTCCCTTATAGGGCATCCTGGTTTCGTGGGCGCGACAGTGCTCGGCGCCATGCCCCTGGCCGTGCTGGTATTCTGGCGCCGCCGGGTGCTCATGTCTGTTTCACTTATCCTTATGAGCCTGACCCTCTTCTTCACCTTCAGCAGGGGATCGTGGCTCCTCGGCATGCTCGTGCTCGTCCCGCTGCTTTTGATCCGGGCCCGTTTCTGGGTCAGACGCAACCTCAGGTGGGTGCTGCCGCTGACGTTGATACCGCTCATACTTCTGGCTTTCGATTACTGGGGACGGGATGAGGTCTGGGCCGAACTGGGTTCGCCGATCCGCGATAACGGGCTGCACTGGCTCAAGAGCAAGGACGGCCCAGTCGTAGTGACCAGGGGCCAGGCTTATGGCATTCAGCCCTATAACAGGTTTGTCTATTTCGACGTCGACGACGGGTTCTATTCCGGGGACCAGGGTCCGGTTACCGTGAGCGTCCATTATTTTGACAAGGGTTACGGGGCCGTACGTATCGATTACGACGGCGCTGACGAAAGCACGGGAGATGAGAACGGCACGTACACTCCGACCGCTTCCGTCAACAAGACAAACAGCCAGGAATGGACGACAGCCGCCTTCTATCTTGAGAAACCTGGTTTTAGCGGGCGTCAGAACAGGGGCGCTGATTTTCGTATCGTCGACGATGACAGCATCTTCACCGTCGACAGGGTGGTACTGCAGAAAGGCAGACTGAAGCTGCCATCGGTTGTGGCACAGCAGTGGCTGTCCCGCTCGACATCCATTACAACCAGGACGAGTCTTTATCCCTTCGCCTGGGAGGTACTTCGCGATAAACCGATGGGGGTGGGTCTGTTCAACACACCGGGAACGGATCACCATGCGGTGGACAGCCTGCCGCTCACCTGGATGATGGAATTCGGCTGGCCTGGCTTGATGCTGCTGGGAGGGTTACTGATGCTATTCGCGTATGAAGGAGTGAAGGCTATCGGTAATACGCAGTCGCCCGCCGTGCTGCTGCTGCTTTCGATGGTTGTTATCCTGTTGCACGGCGGTCATCTGATGATTCTATATGACAAGCCAAGCCTGGTGATGACGGTGGTGGTGGGGGCCGTCTATACGGTCGTCAGGCCCTGGAGGCGCGGCGGCGCCATAGTCGAAGTATCGAATAAGAACTGTATGGTCTAGACTTTGATGAGAGTTGATGATTCCGGTATGAACAGTGAAACACACAGCGCTCCCCGCGTGGGGCAGATAATGAACGGGCGTTTACCGCTTCTATTGACCGTTGCCGCGGCCGTGGTGGCAGGCTCAGTCATGATCGGGTACCTGACTTCGAGCTTCGACTACAAGGCGCTGGTGGCGCTCGTCGTAGTCGTCGCCGTGGTCTGGTTTGTCATGAAATGGCCCCAATGGGGCCTGGTCCCGCTTCTGGCATTCACGTCGACGGTAACGGCGCCGGAATTCTTTGCCGCCGTCGTGACTCCGAACACGGTCTATTACGCGATTGAGTTACTTCTTTTTCTCATAGTGGCTGCTTCCATCCTGGCGGCCGACAGGACTCGCCTGGCCGGTGAGCCCGGCGCCTTTCACCGGATCTATTCGTCACCTCAAGCTATCGCCGTCATCCTGTTCCTGGGCATCGTAGTCATCAAGTCGATGGCGGTGATGATCGAATATCGGTTCGGAGGCGGCTCAATCGGCCAGATGTACGTGTTCAATCGCGGGCTTTCCTTTTACATCCTTTTCATTCCGGTGCTGCTTCTCATGAATACGGAGGCCCGTCAGAAATGGATGGTTAGAGTTCTCTTTGTCTTTGCCTCCCTGATCATGATGCGCGTGCTCCTCGAGCTTCTGGTTCCGGCGTTGCCGATTTTCAAGATGGTGTCGGTGGCCCAACCGCTGGCAGATGAGACCCCGACCGTAGACCTGTCGGTGCAGCGCCTGCGTGCGCCAGGGGGAACAATAGTGCTGGTATGCTTCTGGATCGGGCTGATGAATATAATCCTGCGTCCGTGGAAGCGCCGGCTGCTGGCGGTCTTTATTCCGCTGACGCTGGTGATGCTGGTCGGCATTCTTCTGGAATTCAACCGCAGCTATGTCATCCCCATGATGCTCCTGGTTGTCTTGTCGCTTTTACTGAACAAGAAAATGGTAAGGGTAAAGCTCCTGACGACCGTTTTAATCACCATCATTGGCCTGGTGCTCGTTTTCGCGGCTACGGGACAACTGGGGAAATATTACGACGCCGTCATCGTCCGTTATGGATCCGCCTTCTCGTCCCAGACCATGGAATCCCAGAGTATCGTCAGCCGCGAGATCGAACAGACATATGCCTGGCAGGCCATCAGGAATTCCCCGTTGCTGGGGATCGGCCTCAATGAGCTGTATCGTCCGCCGGTCCCCGGGATGATGGACAACCTTCGTTTCTACATCCACAACTCATATATCTGGTTCTGGACCTATTACGGAATACTGGGTCTGTCGGCATTTCTTGGCATGATGGCGGTCGCGATACTCAGAAGCATTTTCTACTGGAAGCAGATCAGGGATCCGCTGCTGCAGGCGAGCCTGCTCGGCTTCGCCTTCTCCGTGGCGACTCTTATGGCAGCCAACATCGCGGCTCCCAAGTTCTATGATTTTGCCACAGTGCCGGTGGTGGCGCTGATGCTGGGCATGACCGAGGCCATCTGCCTGGCGAGCAGGAATAAAAAAAGTGCGGGGTAGGCTCCCCGAATGAACGTAGTCCGAAAGGTCGCCCGCAACATATCCTTTCTTTTCGCCTACCAGGCAGCGAGCCGCTTTCTCGGGCTGGTCCTGAATCTGGTGCTGGCGCGCGAACTGGCCGACGCCGGATACGGGCGATATTCCCTGATACTGGTGATTGTCATGATGGCGGCAATGGCGGCGGATTTTGGTACGGCCAGTATCCTCGTTAGAGAGATAAGCCGCCGGCGAGAACAGGCCAATTCGCTGCTCGCCCCGGTTTTAATGCTGCGCATGGTTACCACGGTTATCGTGACGGGGGGAGTATTCCTTGCAGTTATCCTGGGCGGTGTAGAGCGCAACTTCGCGCTGCCGCTGATGATAGCCGCGCTGTCTATCATCCCCGCATCACTGTCGACCGCGGTGGAGGCCGCACTGCAGGCTCATGAGCGGATGGACTTGAGCGCTCTTGCGGATGTAGTCTTTTCGGTCGTCCTCACGGCGGCCGGTGTGACGGTGGTATTCCTTGGCGGCGGCGTCACGGCAATGATGATTGTTTTTCTCGCTGCAAGTGGCGTGCGTCTGCTTTATTCGCTGGCTGCCTACCGTTTACTGCAAGAGCGTCAAAGGGGCGGCTGGCTTTTCGACAGTGCAGATTTCTGGTATATGGCCCGCGAATCTTTTCCGGTGCTATGCTGGCAACTGGTCAGCCTGGCTTATTACAAGGTGGACGTTCTGCTGCTGGGTGTTTTTCGTACTGAGGCAGAGGTCGGATGGTATGCCGCGGCTTACAAGCTTTTCGAGGTTCCCATTATGTTCGGCTGGCTGGCGGTGCAGGCGCTGCTGCCTCTTATGTCGAGGCTCCATCAGACATCTCGCGACGGCCTGCTACTGCTCTTTGAAAAGACTTTAAAGTACATCTGGATTGTCGGGCTGGGAGTAGCTATGCTGATGGCTGTGCTGTCACGTCCGGTCGCGGAACTGCTCCTGCCTTCCGAATACGAGCCAGCCATACGGTTGCTCGTCGTGCTGGGTGCATCGCTCCCCTTCATGGTGGGCTGCGTCCTGTTCGGCAATCTTTTCATAGCCATGGACGTGCAGGCGAGGATGGCACGCTGGTCACTGGCATCGCTGGCTGTTAACATCAGTCTCAACCTGGTGCTGATACGCCAGTTCGGCGTCATGGGCGCCGCAATAACGACTCTTGTCTCCGAAATATTCAGCTTTCTGCTTTTCTATGGTTTTACTGCTCACTTTCTGAGGCATGTCAGGATGGTGGAGGTCTTCCTGGCTCCGATTCTGGTAGCTGTCGGAGCACTGCTGCTCCTGCTTGTCGTCGAGCGCTATACCAGCCCGCTGGCAGGCCTGGCCGGCATCGTGGTCTATCCCGTGGCCCTTTATATTGCCGGGATAATATCAAGGGATGACCTTGGTTATTTCCGTCAGCTGAAAACCGGCGGGAAGACTGGAGGTATCTGATTTGACACAAGCTCCGGAGACGCCATCGGTCTGGGTCGTCATCGTTAATTTCAACTCATACGGTGATACAGCCGAGTGCCTTGAGTCGCTGGCGGTGTCAACATATTCCGGGATGACCGTGGTGCTCGTGGACAACGGTTCCAGCGATGGCTCCGGCCAGGAGCTTGAGAAGAAGTACTCTCAGGTGAAACACATCCGCTCGGAGGAAAACAAAGGCTTTGCCGGCGGCGCTAACCTTGGGATCAGGTCAGCGCTCGACTCCGGCGCGAAGTTTATCTGCCTGCTCAATAACGATACGCTGGTTGAGCCGGGCTTCATCGAACCTCTGGTGGAGCGGGCAGGCGCGACGCCGGACGCGGGCATCATCGGAGGCAAGATACTGTACGCGGACAATCCCGATATTATCTGGTTCGCCGGCGGCAGCATCGACCGGCGCCGCGGGTTCACAAGCCATCGCGGCCAGGACCTCGCCGACTCGGCCACATTCAATAAGCCCGGCTACGTCGATTATGTCACCGGTTGCCTGTTTTTCGTCCGCGCTTCGCTTTTTTCACAGCTCGGACTGTTGCGTGAGGACTTCTTCATGTATGCGGAGGAGGTGGATTTCTGTCTGAGGGCGAGGCGCGCGGGGTTTCGCTGTTTTTTTGAGCCTGGTTCTGTCATCATGCACAAGGTATCGCGCTCGATGGAGGGCGCCTACCGTCCAGTCTACTATTATTATCTGTCTCGCAACCTGCTGGAAATCTATAGTGGCCATATGGGCATGCGCCGGCTTTCGATAGGGGTTTTCAGGCTCGCATGGCACCTGGTCTTTGTCCAGTCACTAACCATGCTCCGGGCGCACAGGACCGCATCCGCGCCCTACATCGCCGCCCTGTGGTCAGGCCTGTTTGATTTTATTAGGGCACGCATGGGCAGGTGCGGCCGTTCCTGGCTTGAGACAGCGGGAGGACGACGATGAGAATACTCTTCGCGCTGCCGGTTGTTCCATGGCCGGCCACATCAGGTCTAAAGGTCCGGTCATATTATCTAGCGCGCGAGCTGGCCCGAAGGCACGAGGTGCACCTTTTATGTCTTGCAGCCACCCCGATTGAGCCCAGCCAGAGGCAGGCGATCGAGGCTGCCGGTCTGGGGTTGACGCTGGTCTATAAGCCGCGCAAGTCATACATTGCAAAAGCTGTTGCCTATCTGCGCAGCCTGGCTTACGGTATTCCAATCTATTTCACGCTGTCCTGGGAGACTGAGGTATTTGATGTGATCGGGAAACTTGAAAAGGCCGCAACTGTCGATGTCGCGGTCGCGGAGCATCTCTTTATGGCCCGTTATATAACAAATCTCACATGTCCCAAGGTTCTTGTGGAGGAGAATGTCGAGGGCAAGTTGCACCTTATGATGGCAGAAAGAGCCGGCGTTTCACGCCGGTGGCTGAAAAAGGCCGCGTCCGCCTGGATCGGGAGTTACGAGCAACGGATGCTTGGTAAGATGCAGCATATTGTTGCCGTAAGTCAGGATGACGCCACCACGCTGGGCTCCATGAGCAATGGAATAGGGATTTCGGTAGTGGAAAATGGTGTAAGTTGCGAAGAATATCGGGAGCTGTACGAGGCGTCGCCGTCATCGGCCGCTGCCCTTCTCTACATCGGGTCGATGGGCTATGAACCCAATGTTGATGCGGTTAAATGGTTTTCATCGGATATCCTTCCATTGATTCTGGAAAAATCCCCGGATACCGTCCTATATGTGGCTGGCAGCGAGACTTCCAGCGCTTTACGCAGTCTCGATGACGGCATGAACAGGCGGATTTTGGGATTCGTCGAAGATATTAAGCCGCTGTACAGGGATGCCTCGATTTTTGTGGTGCCACTAAGAATGGGAGGCGGCTCTCGGCTGAAGATCCTCGAGGCGTTCGCGGCGGGAAGGCCGGTTGTCTCGACTTCGACCGGCGCCGAAGGCATCGACGTCATTGACGGTGTGCATCTCTTGCTTGCTGATACACCGGAAGATTTTTCCAGAGCTGTTCTCAAATTGCTGGATGATCGCGATCTTTACGAAAAACTCAGGTTTAACGCGCGTCGGTTAGTCGAGGAAAAATATGATTGGCCGGTACTGGCGCGGAAATTCGAAGCGGCCATTGAGCGCGCCGCTAAACAGAAATGACGATCGGCAAAGGCAAAAGCATGGAAGAAAAAAAGGAGGGCGCTTACTCCGGGAAGATATGGATGGCCGTCTTTACAGGTAACAGCGGCCTGACCCATTACAGCTATTGCCTGACGAAGGCCCTGCATGCAGCCGGCTGCGACATCGCGCTTGTGACCAACAGAAACTACGAGCTGGATTTTTTACACTCCGCGTTTCCCGTGGTTAAGGTCTTCGGCCGCAGCCGGTCCTATCCTGCGCATATCCTCAATTATTGGCGTCAATTCCGTGCTGAGAAACCGAACATCGTACATTACCAGGGGCCGCTGAAGTTTCCACTCCTGGAGTTACTCCTGTTAAAATTGCAGAAGAGAAAGGGAGCCGTGCTGGTATATACGGCTCATGACTGGATTCCCCATAAACAGCGCCCCTGGCACAAGCGTCTGTACAGGATCTACTATCGCTTGTTCAGCAGGATCATAGTCCATTCTGAGACAGGCAGGCGTTTCATGGTCGAACATATGTGCGTCGACCCCGGGAGGCTCGCTGTTGTCCCTCAGGGCTACTATGATTTTTTCAATTTCGACCAGAAGTTGACAGATCGGGAAGCGCGTCGCCAATTGGGGCTGGACGATGAACGGTACTGGTATCTCTTCTTCGGCCATATTGCTCCATATAAGGGACTTGATATTGCGATCGAAGCCCTGGCAAAGACAATGGCGGGCTCTGCCCCAGGCGGAGAAAAGGGCGAAGGCCGCCGGCTGGGACTGCTCGTGGCGGGCGAGCCCGATTCCTCTGGTATGGAAATATATGAAGAGCGCATCAGGGAGCTGGGGCTCGAACAGGTTGTGAGCGTGCATGCAAGCCATATTCCGGTCAAGGAAGTGCAGTTATATCTAAAAGCCGCGGACGCGCTCGTCCTTCCATATCGGGAGTCGTCGACAAGCGCTGTCGTCCATCTGGCAATGAGTTTCGGTAAACTGGTTATCACCAGCGATGTGGGAGCGCTTGCGGAGATGGTCAGACAAACATCGGCTGGTCTGGTTTTTCCAGTTGGAGACACAGAAGCTCTGGCCGCGGCGATGATCAGACTGGCAGACGATCAGGAAATCCGCCGCCAGCTCGAGCAGGACCGCGACAAAGCAGACCGGATGTACTCGTGGGATAATATAGCCATTGAGACCATGGCTGTATATAGGGCAACCGATGTAACGGCAACGCGGCAAATACCAAAGAACGGGTGAAGTCAGTAACATGAGAGTAATGCAGGTCAATAAATTCTGGCGGGTGCGCGGCGGCAGTGAGCGCTATGTTTTCGAGCTCTCACGCATGCTGTCCGAGCGTGGACACGAGATCATTCCGTTTGCCATGCAGGATCCGGCCAATGAGCGCAGCCGTTATCAGTCCCTGTTTGTTTCCCCGGTAGAGCTGTCCGATCCGTATCGCGTCCCCATGTGGAAGCGCCTGGCGATCGCGGGTCGCATCCTCAACTCAAAGGAGTCCGAGCGCCGTATTTCCATCGTGGCCGACCTGTCCCATCCGGACATCGCCCACATGCACAACATATACCATCATCTGTCGCCGTCTATCCTGCGCCCGCTGGTGGAACGCGGTATCGGCATCTGCATGACGATCCACGATTACAAGCTGGTGTGCCCGGCGCTGCGTTTTTATAACAAGGGCAAGGTCTGTGAGCGCTGCCGGCCATACAGATATTTAAGCTGCGTGGCTGGCAGGTGCGTTCATGGTTCACGCGGCGCCAGCCTGCTGTGCGCCACCGAGATGTTTTACCACGATCTGACGCGTGCCTATTCCGGCAGGATCGACCGCTTCATCGCCCCCAGCCAGTTCGTGGCGGGCAAGCTGGTCACGCGCGGGTTCGATCCCGAAAAAGTTGTTGTTATCCCCAACTTCGTCGACCCCGGACGCTGGAAACCCGATGGCGAGGGTGGAGACTACGTGCTGTTCTCAGGAAGACTAACTCAGGAAAAAGGGATAGTGACCCTTATCAGGGCTCTGGCCGGTCTGCCAGGCATACCCTTGAAAATCGTAGGTTCCGGGATGGCGGACAGTCCGACCCGTCAGCTGGCGCGGGAGCTCGGGGCTGATAATATCGAGTTTGTCGGGTTCAAATCAGAAGATGAAGTGCGCCGGCTGGTGCAGGGCAGCCGTTTCGCCTGCGTCCCTTCGGAGTGGTATGAGAACGCGCCGATGTCCGCACTCGAGGCATTCGCCTGCGGCAAGCCCGTTATCGGCACCCGCATAGGCGGCATCCCCGAGATGGTGAGGGACGGACAGACCGGTCTGCTGGCGGAACCTGGAGATGAGGCCGATCTGCGCGCAAAGGTAGAGCGCCTCTGGGAAGATCCAGAGCTGGCTATCACCATGGGCAGGAACGCCAGGCATCTGATAGAGACAGAATATTCACCCCGGACTCACTATGATAAAATTATTAAGACATATCAACAGATCAAGAGGACGTAAGAGCCATTAACCTTCCCTTCGATGCAGTCATCGCGGTCACTTACCGCTGCAACGCCCGGTGCCTTATGTGTAACATCTGGCAGACGGAGGACGCCGTCGATCTCGACGCGTCGTTGCTCGAAAAGCTGCCCGCGTCGCTCAAATACGTTAACTTAAGCGGCGGTGAGCCCTTTTTGCGCAAGGATCTGCCCGAGCTGGTAGCGGCAGTCAACCAGGCGAGCCCCCGGGCGGAAATAATCATATCCACGAATGCGCTGGTCTCCGGAAAAAGGATTCGCGAGACGATGGCCAGCATACGGAAGAAAGACGATCGCATAGGCCTGGCGATTTCCATCGATGGTATGGGGGAGACCCACGACAGGATACGCGGTATCCCCGGTGCTTTTGACAAGGCGATCGATGTAATAAAAGGGCTCAGGGAAGACGGCATGACCAATCTGCGCATCGCTTTTACCGTCGTCGATGAGAATGTCAAGGATTATTATGCTGTCTACAGGCTTTCCCGTGAACTTGGAATCGAGTTCACTTCAGCGATCGCGCAGGGCTCTTCGCACTATTTCCGCAATACCCGTTTCAGTCCCGTCGATGCCGACGTCCTCAAGGACCAGCTGAACCAGGTGGCGTCAAGTGAACTTGCCACGGCAAAACCAAAACGCTGGGCTCGCGCTTACTTCAACCGCGGATTGTACCTTTTTGCCCGGGGCGGCGGACGACCGCTTTCCTGCCGGGCCGCAGACGACTTTTTTTTCCTGAGCCCGGA